>CAZEDT010000003.1:0-172361 GCA_964510795.1 uncultured Syntrophomonas sp. | reverse complement strand
TTCATTTTCATCGGTGGTTGTGTCCTGTGGGCATGAGGGTTCACGTGAAACATTTCTGCCGGCAGAACATAACCATTAATGGAAATGGCATTCTGACAGGAGTAACGTTGTAATGTTATATATTAACATATATTGACTGCCCAGGGATAGACAATGAAACTAGACCCGACAATGGGATTAAATGGATAAGCCAATCATAGAATGGACAGGTATAATATAATGAAATAATTATTTTACAAAGGTGAGTATATTGTTAAAAATAAATGTCCTAACAGTAATATTAGCAGTCGTTTTTATACTACCCCTATACAAGGGTGCTTGCGAACCCTTTTCCAGAGATAGAATCAAGTTTTCGTTATGGTCCTTACTTGATAGTTTAGAATTTCTGTTGTCACTGTTACTTTCTATCTACCTGACCCGAAGGGTATTTTTTGAAAATAGCAGCGGGATATATTGCTATATGGACAGGACGTTATGATTTATATAATTACCGTACCAGTAATTCTTCTTCTATTACGTTCTGTTTTGGGTCTTATTACCAGTCTGCCCCGGAAAATTTTTCTCGACTCACTTGCCAACCGTTTATATACACTGCTTGAATCCATGGGTACTATGCTAAGACGTATTATTGGAGCTCTTGCACAGCTACCGAAGGCATTGTTCTTAGTTTTCATTTTTAGTCTGCTGCTCAACTTCTATGCTTATTATTTTTCTTTTCCGCTTTTGTCCAGGTGGATGAATGAGTCAATTGCTTATCAAAGTTTATATAAGAACGCGGTATATCCGGCCCTTAACTCAAATATAGCCAAGCAGATCCCCGTTCTTGTGAATGATTCATTTAGGACAACCACTGAGCAGGTTATTTCTGACCCCGGAGACTCTGGAAGTCTTGCCAAACTAGAGCAACAGATCATGGTTGTGGGCAGTGAGCAGGACAGCCAGAAAAAGGCTTATTTAATATATAAATGGGTGAGCCAAAATATAGAATATGATTATGACAAGGCTGCCAGGATCAGCAAGTTACCTGCGGGGATTTCTTCTGGTTCGGTTATTGCGTTTAATACTAGAAAAGGAATTTGTTTTGATTATTCCAGCCTATATATATCTATGTGCCGCGCGGTGGGTTTAAAGGTACGTCTGATTTCCGGATTGGGCTACAGCGGAATTACATGGGGTGACCATGCCTGGAATCAGGTTTATTCGCCTGAAGAAAGCCGCTGGATTAATGTAGACACCACCTTTGGTGCCAATGGCATGTATTTTGATAAAGCTGACTTTAATGTAGACCATAAGTATGCAGAAGTTCAGGGAGAATGGTGATAAATGAGGGAATTTGCAAAGCCCCAGGGTATCAAACCCAAGCTACTCTGGGACTTTGAGCATAATTTGTATTATTAAAACTGAGATCTGCCTGGCCTGTATCTTTAACGGTTTAGATATAGTGGGACAACCTGAAAAAACGGGTTAAACTATGAATAGCCTTGGTTCGATGCTCCTGCCTGTTTAGATTATCTGCATAATTTGCACAAGCAGGCATCTGCTGGATCAGTTGGTCGGCATAATTATCTTGTTCTTGCTCATTCATATATCCTTGACGAATCTTAGCTAACTCCCCGGGATCAAGAAAAAAGGCGCCACAACCGTAACATTCGTCTATTCTAACCGATTTATTAGCCTGATAGAAATGCTCATGCATTGGCATACAGCATTGGGGGCAATTAATTCTCCCTTGTCTAATGGGTGTTTCTGCTTCACATTGTAACTCCTTGTCTAGATCTGGACCGCTGCCTTCCTGTTGTTCATCAAGCTTCATTAACTCCAACCAATTAAACCAAATTCCATGACACCCAAGCTCGCATAAATCTACTTTGATTCCACCAAAATCCTTCTCAGCCATAGGCTTTTTACACACTGGACAATCCACGATTATCCCTCCCAAACAGTTATTTACAATTTATTTTCATATTTTGGTAATTTGCCAGATGCTCGATATACCGGGAGACCACCAAGCAATTTATCACCCCAGTTTATTTTATACTACATTCCCATTTTGTTCCATTTATAATTACATACTCCCATTTAAATCTCCCCCAAGAATCTGTTATTGACCAACATCTTCACTATGGTTATTCTTTAACTGTGGTAGTAGCGCGTCTTTAATCGTGAAAAAGTTTGTGAGGAGTATATGATGAAAAAAAGTACCATGGAGAATCAGACAATCCCAAACCCTAGTCAACCAACCGAGACCACCATTTTCTACTTTACAGGTACGGGCAATTCTCTGTGGGCAGCCCGTAACCTGGCTCGCGAGCTGGGCAATACTGAGCTTATATCGATGGTGGATTGGGATGTCAAAAAGCATACGATTCATTCACCGGTGATAGGTCTGGTTTTTCCGGTACATATATGGGGGGTACCACGTCGGGTTTTAGATTTTTTAGAAGAACTGAAAGCAATGTCCCCTGAATATATCTTTGCTATTGCTAACAATGCCGGGCAAGTATCCAATACCCTGGTGCAATTGCAAAAACAGATGGAATCCCAAGGTTTATTTCTATCCAGCGGGTGGTCTATCATTATGCCTTCGAACTATATCCCCTGGGGAGGCCCAGGATCACTGGAAGAACAGAATCAGCTTTTTCAGGAAGCTCGCTTAAAGTTGGCCAATATTGTTGAGAAGATTCGCAGGAGATATAACATTCCGGTTGATAAAGGGCCGCTCTGGCAGAGGCTAATTTTTACCGGTATATACAAAATGAGTTTCCCACATGTTCCTAAGATGGATGACAAGTTCTGGGTTGATGAGCGCTGCAATCAATGTGGTCTTTGTGCTGAGATTTGCCCAGCAAAAAACATTGATTTTCAAAATGATAATTTAGTCTGGCATAATAACTGTGAGCAATGTTTGGCCTGTCTGCAATGGTGCCCGAAGGAGGCCTTGCAGTATGGCAAAAAAACACCGGCTTATTCGAGGTATCACCATCCTGAGGTTAAGATGAAGGATTTAATTAAATGAGCTTACGTAAGTTATGGGGAAGCTGTAGACGGGTGTATGACTCCAAAATGGCATTATTGTGCTTTTAACTTTCGTTTAATATCTATATTCTGATATTTTGTAAAAAGTCCGGGGTTCTGCTTTCATGCCAGTATTCAGGATTGTTGGGCTTGTGCATGAAGCCAACATGGCCTCCCCATATGGGCTATATCAATAAAATCTTCATCAGATGTGAGCTGTCGCTGGTAGCAGACATCACTGATTTTTCATCACAAGGTAGGGTGTACAGTTTGAATATGGGCATTTTTATCACCTGACTTTACATATTACTAAGAACCCATGTGAATATCCTGGAACTTCCTTATATACTATATAGAAGCTCTGGACTGACTGTTATAAGCCTCGGGTCTGTTCGGTTCTTAGGAATTCTTTATTTCGAGTCTCCAGAATATACTCTACAGTTCTAATCATCTCGGCTCGGTCTTTTTGGAAGATACCCTGAATTGGCAGGTAATTGGAAGCATGCTGACTTACAAAGCGCAATCCATCGATGCTGATGTTTTCAAATATTGTTTTCATTTCTTCCAGGGTCTCAAAGGCATCGATCAGTTGAAATTCCCCTTCCTGCACCTTTCGGAAAAGCGGAGTTCCGGGGACCGGAGTAAAGGTCAGGGCATTAAGATTTTGAGGCTTAATTTGGTTTATGATTTTGGCTATTGAGACAGCATGTTCCCGAGATCGTGCCTTGCCGCCCAATCCCATCTGCACAATGCAGAAGAGGTTAAAGCCACTATTAACCAGATTCTGCCCGGCCTGAAGCATTTCAACTGCTGAAACACCTTTTTTGACCTCTTTAAGTATTTGCTCGTCACCACTCTCCACCCCCAGGTAGGCTCGGTTCAATCCAGCCGCTCGCAAGGAACATAGCTCAGAAATTGTTTTTTGCAGCGTGCTGTCCGGTCCGGCATAGCTGGCCACAGTCTGCAGGGAGGGAAAAGTTTTATAGAGTTCGCTGACTATCTCCAGAAGTTGATTGGTTTCCATGGCAATGGCATCTCCGTCAGCCAAAAATATATTGGTAAGATCTCCATAATGCCGTTTGGCCATCTTAATATCGGTCTTAATCTCATCCTTGCTGCGCACTCGATATTTTTTATCCTTGAACATAGAACAAAAAGTACAGCGGTTGTGGGAGCAACCGACAGTGCATTGCAGTATGTAACTATTCGCTTCATTAATAGGTCTAAATATATTACCTTCATATCTCAATTCCCTGGTCTCCTTAACTATTTATAATTTACGCAGTAAAAGTGAACAGGGGGACGGTTCTCTTGTTCATCCCCTAACACTTTAACTGGATGAACAAGGGAACCGTCCACCCTGTTCACTTTTACTGCGCATCTTTAGTCTACTACTATACCTGAATGACTAGCAATAACCACTTCAAATAATAAAGTATATCGTTTGTGCAAAAAATTGGTTATTTTATGGGAATAATAATTTGACGTGGATTTTGAAAATGTAGCGCTGCATACAAGGGACAAATGGTCACAAATAGGTTAAAATTTTAATATGGACACGGTTATGCGAGCAGAATAACAACCAATATCTGGCCTATCAAGACAAATTTATCACAGCAGAGTTTCAGCATTTTTAAACATATAAAATGAGATTAAGGAGATGCGCTAGATGACCAGAGACAAACTGTCCAAATCTCAAGCAAACTTAGACAAACCGTTAATAAGTTATAATGATGTCAGTGCCGAATATGATTTGGTTATTAATTCTTTAGATTGTTTGGAAGATTGTTATTTTTCAATAGTTGATGCAACCGGTAAAATGGTTTTCGTATCAAAAGATTTTGAAAAAATAGATGGTTACAGAGTTAGCGATATAGTAGGAAAAAACGTATTGGATGTTTATAAATTAGGTAAAGAAAATAGTGTACACGTAAAAGCAATAACTGAAAAACGGGTATTGAAAAATACTAAATTAAGATATACTTCAGCCTACGGTCAGCCTGTTGATCTCGTAATGGATATATATCCGGTTTTTTCGGAATCAGAAGTTATCGGCTCCTTTGCCGTAAGTCGCGATACCATCAAAATACAAGCGCTTACAGATAAACTATTTCAACTTCAAAAAGCCCTTTATGATCAATTACAAAAAACCAACACCAACGGAACCCAATTTTGTTTTGATGACATTATTGGTTCTGGAGAAGCCATACAAAGCGTAATTGACACAGCTAAAAAAATGGCCCGCTCGGAATCACGGATCATGATTTTGGGAGAAACAGGAACAGGCAAAGAGCTCTTTGCCCAGAGTATTCATAACGATAGCTCAAGAGCAAAAGAGCCTTTTATCGCGATTAACTGTTCCGCCATTCCCGATACCTTATTGGAAAGCATCCTGTTCGGGACTAATAAAGGAGCATTTACCGGAGCTGAAGATAAGCCTGGGTTGTTTGAAGAGGCTAAAAACGGCACGCTTTTCCTTGACGAAATTAATTCTATGAGCGTCGTTCTCCAGTCCAAACTACTGCGAGCATTGGAAACGAATCGCATTCGCAGGGTGGGCAGTAATAAAGAAATGCCTGTTAACCCTCGAATTATAAGCGCCATGAATATCGATCCTGCAGAAGCCATTGAAACCGAAAAATTACGGAGTGATTTCTATTATAGGCTAGCTGTGGTCACTTTAAAATGCCCACCTTTACGAGACCGAAAGGAAGATATCATTACCTTATCCAGGTTTTACATCACAAAATATAATAAGATTCTGGGAAGAAAAATTGACGATATATCAGAAGAAGTAATTCAAATACTGGAAAACCATAACTGGCCAGGAAATGTTCGCGAATTAAGTCATTGTATCGAGCATGCGATGAACATGGTTGACACTGCAGACACTTCCCTGTTAGTGCAGCATTTACCCGCGTTCCTTCTGGACAAAATCTTGAAGAATAATATTTTGCCGATCATCGTACCAAAGTTTAACGATTATAAACAAACTATGCTGCAAGTTGAAAAAGATATATTGACCCAGGCACTTAAAAGAAATAACGGTAATATTAACCAGGCCGCCAAAGAATTAGATCTGTCCAGACAATGTTTACATTATAAATTGAAACGATTAGATATAGAAGTTCAGCACGAGATTCACATCGAATAATAGGCTGGTACATTATAAGAAAACTCGGCGTACGCCGAGCCTTTAGGCGACTGCGGATGCCTGAGTTTTCTTACCTATTTTCCTTAAATTGCAACCACAGGGAGCATATGTAATACCCGAAGGGTGCAACATTAAGAAATGTTATACTTTCTGATACGATAAAAAAATGAAAACAACCTTACCACCGCCATATATTGCCTTAAGTATTAAGGTTACAACCAAGCGTTCATCAGTGTCCAAGTCCAGGCACCTACTATGTCTGTATCTGCAGAAGTCCCTTTTAGATCAAGGATTACAAATTTAAACTGATACTTAAGTATTTTGACTTAAACACACAGTTTAAGTTCTTGGCATTGTTATAAATAACAATGCCAAGAACTTTTTTACCGTATCAGAAAGTATAAGTTTTTTAAGGTCGATAGGTAAGAAAACTCAGGCATCCGCTGTCGCCTAAAGGCTCGGCGTAAGCCGAGTTTTCTTATTTACTTATCACGAATTTGTATTTCCATTTTTTGTAATTTATGCCTTGAGTTGTTTATAATATAATAAACTTTACTTTTGGTGGGGTGAATACAAATTGGTTTTTGTTTGAGCGGACAGAGCAACCTAAATAATTATTCTATCTTAAAAAAGTTAAGTTACGTAGTCCACCTGCTATGCAAATGTACGCCCAGTTAAATATCACAAAGGCAATAGTTTGGTGCTTGAACCCAGTGAGAGGAATGGTTACAAATATGCAAATGAATGACGAGGTCTTGGCTGTAGTCAGCTTGTCTAAGAATTATGTGGTTGGAAAAAGTGAGATACAAGCGTTAAAAGGAATCAATTTAAAATTATATAAAGGCGAAATGTTGGCTGTGATGGGGTCAAGCGGGTCCGGTAAGAGTACCTTGCTGAATTTGATAGGTGCATTGGATTCTCCTACCCAAGGAACAATCATTATTAATGGAAAAGAGGTTAAAGATTATCATGTTGAGCCTTATGCAACCATGTATAGAAGCAATAATATAGGTTTTGTCTTTCAATCTTATAATTTGCTCAAGGACTTAACCGTGGAGGAGAATATTTCTCTGCCTCTTATTTTAAAAGGAAATGAAAAGAAAACCATAATACATAAAACATCACAGGTTTTAGATTTGGTTGGGCTAAAAAAATGGAAGAATCATCGCCCGGTTGAACTTTCGGGCGGACAGCAGCAAAGAGTAGCAATAGGCAGAGCGATAATAACATCACCCCCCATTTTATTAGCTGATGAACCTACGGGTAATCTTGATTACAATACGTCTATTGATATCTTGGATATGATTGTAGAAATGAAAAATAGCTTGAATCAAAGTATTATTATTGTTACTCATGACCTGAAAGTCGCAACCTATGCGGACAGAGTTATATTCTTGCACGATGGTAATATCGTTGATGAATACATTAAAGATGCTGAAAAGGGAGATGTCAGTATAATTCTGGACAAATTCAGAGAAATATTGGAGGTCAGAAAATGATTTTCTCCATAAAAGATATTTCTTTTAAATTATTAAAGTCCAATAGATTCGTTGTTATCTCGTCTATAGTAAGCATAATGCTGTCGGTAGCTTTGATTATTAACTTATTTGTATTAACAAGTAACGCCGAAATATCACTAAAACAAGAACTTCAAAAACAGTATGGGGATATGGACATATCGGTAGGTTTTAATTCGGATTCAGAAAAGATAATAAACAAGCAAATGGCTGAAAAAATCATATCATTGCCTTACGTAAACGATGCATCAAAAGTACTTATAGGTCAGTTAAATATAGATTGCGGAAATGGAAATGAGTTTAAAATTTATTCAGTTGGTGTGGAAAACGATACCTTGTCAAAGAGTAGATATAATTATAATAAAGACATATTAGAAGATGAGGTTGCCTTAAATAAGGGATTAGCTGAGGGGCTGCAAAAGTCAGAAGGCGAGCAAATCAATGTGGGTGGCAGAAATCTAAAAATAATTGAGACACTTGGTAATCTAAAACAAGACTCGGCCATGCCTGATATGCTTATAATCAACCGAAGTACTTTGCAAAGCTTTTTAAACAACGGAAAAGACGCTACCTATATCATGCTGAAGTTATCGGATAAAGGCAAAAATCTGAAGGTAGCTGATGAATTACATAATATAGACAAAGATTTGAGGGTTGATATCGCTGAAGAAGAAGAATTCATGAAAAACAATCTATCCAGCCTAAAGATTTTTTTAATTATCTTGTCATCACTTATATTGGTTATGAGTTCTCTTTTTATTTTATCCAATTTCCAAATATTCCTATATAATTACAGGCATCAATTTGCGGTAATCAGGGCTTTAGGGGGCTCATCTCACCAGGCATTCAAACTGGTATTTATCCAATGTACTTTTATTAATATATTGGGGATATTATTGGCTTTTACTGCATCATATTTAAGCAGCAAGTATTTGATTGGCATTTTCAATCATCTCTTTTCCTTAAAAGCTTCTGTAATAGAGTTCCCTTATTTAACTGCCATAATAATTGCTTGCCTTTCATTTGTAGTCGTACAGTTGTTCATGTTGATACCCGCATTAAAAAGCTCGAAAATACTGCCTTTGAAGATAATGCAAAGCAATGAAGTTATCGAAAGTAAAAATAAATACAGTAAAAGGTTGGGGGTAATTATTTTAGCGCTGGCTGTTTTAGTTTTTTCAAACGGAGTTGCAAGAAATGATACCAACAGCATGTTATTTGGTCTGGTTTCATCTATGTTGCTGGTGGTTGGAGTATATATCCTGTTCATGTTCTATTTAAAGCAAATACTTGGTTTTTTTCTTCCAGCTTTAAAGATTTTAGGCGGAAATGCTTCCTTCGTTGCTATAAAGAACCTAATTCCTCAAGTTAGAAATAACGCACTTATTATTATCGCGATCAGCACAATGATAATTATTGCTGTTTTTTGTGGGAATACATTCAAAACTTTAAGGATAAATGATGAATCATTCCTACGACAACAATATCCTGCCGACATAGTTATTACTGATAGAAATAAGCTTGACAGCAAACTTGATAGTTCCTTCAAATCAGATTTGGATAAACTGCAGGGAGTAAAGCATACATCGATATTAAGTGATGGGAGCATGGTGGTACAGACCGAAAAAGGATTAAGACCTCTTAGTTATTCTATAGCTAACCTGGAACCCATGGTCGATGCTGGTCTGATTCCAAGAATCGACGGAGATATAAGAACTACTATAGTTGTCACCAAAGCTTTTGCAGAGGAAAACAAATTGGTGGTTGGAGATATTATATCTGTTAAACAACGTGCAAATGACGGCAAGTCAGTTGCTGCTATGGATAATCAAACTGGTTTTAAGAGTATTCGGGTAGGTGCAATCGCAGATGCAGTACCAGCAATTGTTTATGATCAAGCACTTATTGACTGGAGTTACAAAGACTATATTGGCGAACCTGGCGTTTTCCAGAAAGCACTAGTTATGACAGATAATCAAGATGCTGCCATGGAGGATTTAAAACTTCTTAGACAAAAGTACCCGTCCATTAAATGGGGAACACTTTCGCAGGCATTAGAAGAGTCAAAACAGATTTTTAAACAAAGGTGGTCTTTTTTTATTATTGTTTTAGTTATCATTTTTTGTGCACTTTTTTTAGGAATATTCAATACATTAATGAACAATTTGCTTACGAAGAGAAAGGAATATGCCGTACTAAGAACCTTGGGACTTGATAAAAAAGGATTAATCAAGGTTATAATTACTCAAGCTATGGTCTTTATATTTATTGGAGTCATATTAGGCTGTATTTTAGGTATGGCAATAACTATGATTTTATCGTTTATGGAAAACGGACATTTAGATATCCATTTTGAATATCAGCTGATTTCGATTATTATTTCTGTTTTAGTTTTACTATCCATATTCATATTTACACCTTTTGCGGTAAACTTAGCCAACAAGAAAATATCAGAAGAGATAAAAATATAATGCCCTCCAAGATTGAGATACAAAGTTAAGGAAGTAGGGTTTGAGGTAGGAATTCATATATAAAAACCTTACGAAGCAGTTGAATGCGTTCAGCACAGACTGAGTGAAATTCACTTAGATTAGCGAGTGAATAGATAATTAATGATTCATAGATATCGGTCAAGAAAGGAGCTTACAATGAACTCTTTTGAAACAGCATCACTCTTGCCGCAATTAATATCTTTCGGTGTATCAGTCATAATCGTGGTTTTTATAATACTAGTTCTTATTTCCCTGCACTATAAAGTCACAAAAATTGAAAAAAAGCTGGATGATCTTACTAATTTAATTTCAAAATAATATGGATATAGGATTGCTAGAATCGAATAATAAATTCTGCTTAACCCATATTTTAAGTTACTATCTATTAAGTGGTGTCGAAAGGGGGGGGAAGCCATGAAGAAAGTGCATGAAACCCTGCTTTACATTGTTTACAATCTTGCCATGCAAAATCAAATTGTTACGATAAACGCCCTTAGGAAACCATTAGAATGGCTGAGCTGTGAAAACCTAGCCCTGGAACAAAAAATAGCTTGGCTGGCTGATAACGGGTATCTTTTGATAAACAGCGAGGGTGAGCTAGCCCTGAGCGAAAGTGGAGCCAAGGAAGCGTTACAAATAAGTAGAGTAAGAGCCCGGGCGGAATTCGATGGGCTAATAAACAGCGCCTCCGGCAGCGAAGCCTATCTGGATTATTGTGAAGAAATATACGGCTATCGGATGCCACTGTTTAATGCCATGGACAAAGAACAGCTAGATTATTTGTTTAACACCGTTGCCATATCAAAGAGGGACAGCGTTTTGGATCTGGGTTGTGGAGCTGGGTGCATTCTAGATTATCTGGTTAGAAAGTATTCCTGTTATGGCATTGGAATAGATCAACTGGATGAAGCGACAGTCAAAAGAAGCAGTCCAGTTATTTCCTATATTGAAGGGGATCTTGACGCTTTAAAGGATTACAAATTGAAGCCCACCGTGACCCTGGCAGTTGACAGCCTTTATTTCAGCAGTAATTTAGAAGGCTTGCTAAGGGTGCTAAAAAGTGTACCCGCTAACCGACTGTATTTGTATTACTCGCAATACATCTTTGACGAGTATAAAATGGATAAGGCGATCCTGGATCACAATAATACCAGGCTGGCCTTGGGTTTACAGAAATCAGAACTCGCCTACAGCGTAAGAGATTACAGTACCAATGAACATGCCTTATATGAAAAGGCTTTGACAATCCTGCCTAAATATAAAGAAGCTATGATACGCGAAGGGAACGGTCATTTGTACGAAAAGTACCAGCGGGAAAGCAGCAGCGGCAAGGAAATGTACGATAGGGGCCTGGCCAGCCGCTTTCTATATATCGTTGAATGACTTATCCTTTACCCCCTGCCGATTACCTGCCTAGATCTGATCAGAAAATGAAAATAACCTTAACACTTCCGATAGCTTTCTGATCTGAAGTGTTAAGGTTACAAACCGATTTATGAAATTTTATTTCCCTTTAAATTAACCGAACTTGATTCAGCTAACGTCAATCCTTTTGTCTCGGGAGCCATAGCTACTGACACCACCAGTCCAAGAACCGAGATGGCTGCGCCAACCAGCATGGTTGGTCCCACTCCATGATTAGCCATGTAAATTGGTAATGCATAAGTAGATAAAACTGTTCCAATTCGGCTGAAAGCCATTGCTGCACCCACGGCCGAAGCCCGAATCTCAGTTGGGAAAAGTTCATTAGGATAAAGCCATTGCAAAATGCCGGGGCCGCCGGAAAAGAATGCATAAATTCCAAAGGCAGCCACCACAATCCATATATTGGCATTTGGAAAAACTCCCAAAACAGCTAATGACATACTCATGATGGCAAAACTCCCAATAATTAAGGGACGACGACCTATAGAATTCAGCCAAAACATGGCTGGTACACAGCCGATTAAGAAAAACATACTAATGATGATATCACCTAAAATCGCTTGCTTTCCTGCCCCAAAGCCGAATGCACTCATTATCTGCGGACCAAATGTATATAAACCAAACATAGGCACAACTTGACAGGCCCATATGGTCCCAACAAATATGATTCTGCTAAAATATCCTTTTTCAAATATCTTGCTATAGCGTGTCTTGGTAACTTCTTCAGGTTCTAATTCAACATCAGCACCAAATATCTGATGTACAATTGTACGGGCCTCATCAACGCGTCCTTTGCGTGCCAACCACCGGGGTGATTCCGGAGTACCCCACCTTCCTATGAGTAGGATCACACAAGGAATAAAAGCGCTGCCCAGCATCCAACGCCAGCCGCCATCTACGTCGATCAAATAATATCCCACAATGTCAGCTGCGGTTGCACCTAAATACCAAACTGCGGCAATAAATCCTATAGAAAGAGCCCTGTACTTTCGTGGTGTAAATTCAGTCACCAGTGAAGTTGCAATCGGATAGTCCGCCCCAATTACAATTCCTATTAAAAACCTCATGACAACGAGCTGCAATGGAGTAGAGATAAACATAGTCGCAATGGAAATTATCGCAATTGCAATGATATCGATGGTAAACATAAATTGACGCCCCACTAGATCAGTTACATAACCGAACAGAGCCGTACCTATAAAAATCCCTGCCAATGCAGCAGCTCCGACCAACGCACTCCAATGCGCATTTAAATTCAGTTGAGGCCCCAATTGGGTAAGAGCGACACCTATAATGACCAGGACATAGCCATCCAAGAAAGGACCGCCACTGGCAAAAAGTGTCATTTTTCTAAGAAAAGGTGTAAATTCAAAATCATCGAGCGTTTTTTTTGATTGCATACTCTTCATCTCCCTTTTTGGTAACCCATCGTTAATCTCTTTTGCGTACAAAAAAATGCTTTATAACAATGGTATTAACACTTAAGCTGTAGTCAATAACAGCCAGACTCAGGGATGCTGCCGTTCCGCCGATACTTTTGGAAGCCAAGTGAAGCACTTGTTTCCTTATTTTTGTATATTTCCCCTATTTTCATTACGTTTATCAGGGCTTCGCTTCTGCTTCCTTTCAATATGTTATTACCAAAGAAAATTCTTCTTAGTTAGCTCGTTTAACCCTGGATTGATGATCAAGTTATTTCCATTCAACCAAGGCAAAGTTTAAATAAATTTTTTCTGAGTCCGCATCTATGACCCTAAAGTGAATAAGATTTTCACCCATTTTCCACATTTGAGTCTTGATGGTGCACCCTGGAAGGAGTGGGGCCGTAATACGAGTTTTGAAACGTGTCAATCTCTCTGGTTCACCAGGAAACAATGTTTTAATGATATGACGGCAAGCAACTCCTGCAGTACTCACAGCGTGAAGAATTGGTTTTTCATAACCATTTTCTTGAGCATATTCCCAATCAATGTGCTGAGGGTGATAATCCCCTTGCAATCTGTAAATTATCGCTTGATTCTTAGGGATCTCTTCCGAAACCTCATAATCTGGTTCTCTCTCCGGAATTTCCACCATATCAACTGGTGCTTTTGGTCCTCCAAAACCACCATCATAGATCAAACAATCCCAGCTTTCGTTGGTAAATATTTTGGCACCTGTTTCATCATAGGTGTCCCCTATATGCTGTGCTAACAAACCTTTATTCGGCCCACGATCATACAATCCATTAAGCAGCACATGGGTACTTAATTTACCCGACAATTTAGTCATTGGCTGGTGAAATTTTAAATCGAATGACCAATGAAGTGACCCTGCATAATTATAGCCATAATCAATAGTTTTAGTAACTATCTGGTCCACGATAGGCATGGCTGCAAATATGGGAAGGATTTTTAAGTCCTTTTCATAAACATATTCCAAATCGGTTTTACCATCAGCGGCAGCACCGCAACCGAGTCCGAACAGAATCAAATCTTTGAAATCGTATTCACGTTCGAACGGTCCAAATGTTTGCCCAACCATTTCCATTTTTATTGCCATTATTAATCATCCTTTCTTCTTCAACACATGATTCCAGCAAAAAGGTCCTCTTACGATGGTTTTACATGATCTTGCGTTAACCACCCCCCTTTTTGGCGTTTGTTATTCCAGCAATTTTTTTTGTATCTTACATGTACAGGTTCTGGGAAAACAGGTCCTTATTTCTATAAAGGACGGCACTTTGAATTCAGCCATATGACCCCGGCAATATTCCAGGATTTCCTCAGTGCTAAGCTCTTCACCATCTTTAAACATAATAAATGCCTTCACTGCCTGATCTCGAATAGGATCAGGCACACCTATTACCGCCGCTTCAGCAATTTGGGGATGACACATGAGGATGTTTTCAATTTCAGTGGTAGAAATGTTTTCTCCCGATCTTTTAATCATATTTACCTTACGGTCAACAAAATAAAACCAGCCTGTTTCATCAACATAGCCCTTATCCCCTGTATACAACCATCCCCCGGGCTTCAAGGTCTTGGCTGAAGCTTCTGGATCATTATAGTATTCCTTCATAATAGTTCTGCCGGGCACGCCCTTTATACAGATCTCACCGATACTATTAGGAGGAAGCTCATTGCCTTCCTCATCAACAATTTTTGCCTCGTAGGATAAGGCTGGCTTGCCGATAGAAGGCCAGTTTCTCTCTCCGTACAGAGGGTCGCCGATTACACCAACGAGCGACTCGGTTGAGCCGTAGGAAGTAAACAATCGCACCTTAAACCGCTCTTCAAAAGCCTTTTTCTCCTGATAAGGATAAGGAAGATAAAAGAACATTTCTCGAACACAATGGTTTTTTTCCCATTCCTCTTGAGGCTGGAGCATCATGGTACGAGCCATCATTGGTATAGCCTCGGTAATCGTTGCCTTATAGTCGCAGACCTGCTTCCAAAACATTTTGGCGCTATATTTTTCCACTGCAATCATAGTTGCACCAGCAATAAGTACTGGCATTAAGGCGTTAAGCTGAAAATCAACATGAAAAGCAGGCATAGTAGTTAAATAACGATCCTCATACCTCAGTGATATCTGTGCGGCGGTAAAAATACCTGCATATAACAAATTGCAATGAGTAAGGACAGCACCCTTGGGCTTGGAGGTTGTACCTGATGTAAACAAAATTTCCGCAACATCGTCACTCTTTAAAGGTCTGGACTCCTTTAATTCAGTAGGCTGTCCCCCCTTGTTTTCGCCAAAGTTTATGGTACCGGGAAATTGTTTTTCACTTCTGGCCAACAATATATTTTTAATACCGATATCATGATTCGGTTTGCTTCGGTCATAAATTGCTAAAAACTCTTCTTCAATAACTACGGTAGCAATCCCGCATTTTTTTAAAATATATCCACATTCCTCTTGGGTGTACTTAGTGTTCAAAGGAACCATGACGGCTCCGATTTTTGCAAGTCCAAACCAACACATCAGAAATTCAGAACAGTTATAAAGCTGAATGGCAACCTTTTCATCCTTTTGTACTCCTAAATCCAGAAAAAGATTGGCTGTCTTATTAATTTCATCATTAAATTGTGAATAGGTAAATTCATTAACACTGCCCTTGCCGTTATGAAAGATCAAGGCAGTTTTTCCGTCGTCAATCCGGACCAACTCATCCCACATATCACGCAAATTCTTGTTCCCTACTATATCAGCCATTTTGTCCACCTCTTAAAATAGTAACTCCAGTTGCGCACCTAAAAACCGCAGTAAAGCCGCATAAAACATGGGATTATCGTGTATAAATAAGCACTCTTCAATAAGTGCATCTGCGTTTAAGGTACGACGATATAATCAAGATTCACGCAGCTATGGAGACATTCTTAATCTATTGAGCGATGAAATACTAACGTTAACTAAACTAATAATAAATATCATTGCTTATTTATTATCCGTAGCGGAATTCTACACCCATTGTGCCTTCCGGGAACTCCCATTTCTTAACAACGGTGCCTAAGCATAAAATTCTGCAAGTACCGCATTCCAGACAGCCGGCATAATCAAAGGATAAGGTTTTATTTTCATTGAGCTTGTACAAACCGGCTGGGCAGGCATTTACAAGCTTCATTTTTTCTTTCATATCAGGATAGGAAGGGTCAATCTCTATATGGGCATTCCCTTCATCAACAAAAAATTTATTTACTCCCAATTTTTCCTCAATGCTCATACTCATACCGATTTGACCCCCTTCAGACCGTCCTTTAACAGATTCATAAGCCCAACCGCCTTTAAATGCTTCCAAGCCTTTTTCCGTAATGGAACTGCCGGCTGACCGTCAACAACAAACATTTCCGCCATAATATTGGCTACCATAGCAGGATATTGATTAAACATACGAGGGTTTTCCATAAATGCCGGGAAGTTCTTATAAAGCGATAGGTCCTTCATTACGAAGCTGTTATCCAGCATAGTCTGGTAGCTTTTGAGAGAAGCGGAACTAAAATCACCCTTCTGTTTAGCTTCAAGAACAGCCCTGGCTGCCAATTCTCCAGAGGTAATAGCCAAATCCATCCCCCTTACCATATATCCGATGTTTAAACAAAAGCCGGCTGCATCGCCGCAAATCAGGAAGCCGTCACCATACAAGGTTGAAACCATAGACAAGCCGGCTTCAGGTACAACATGACCACTTCTTTCAATAAGCTTGCCATCCTTAATTAAAGGAGCTATCTCAGGATGATTGGTAAAGGCTGTAAACATTTCCTCTATGGTTTTGTCGCTCTCGCCTATTTGCTCAAGACCCAGAACCAAGCCAATAGAAATGCTTTCCTTATTGGTATACAGGAAGCCTCCCCCCACCAGTCCATTGCTGGGAGATCCGGCAAATAGACAAGCAGCCCCTTCGTCACCGCTTAAGCCAAAACGATCCTCAATAACCTTGGCTGGCAGCTCATAGATTTCCTTGACTCCCACAGAAACCTGAGAAGACTGAACTCTTTTTCTTAAAGACGCTTTTTCAGCCAATAGAGAATTTACACCATCAGCCAGAATTACAACATCGGCCTTCATTTCCTCACCGCCGCAGATAACGCCGGTAACCCGGTTATTTTCTACAATTAATTCATCTACCTTGATACCTGCTGCAGCTGTTGCTCCCGCCTCTTCTGCCTTGTCAAAGAGCCAACGATCAAACTCACCACGCATAACCACATAAGAATCACTGCCTGTCTCAGCCAGACGGGGAGAATTATAATTCATAGTTACCGCATCATTCTCAGTCATCATGCTGATACGTTCTTTAACAACTCTTCTCTCAACTGGTGCTTCCTCAGCAAAGTTAGGAATTATTTTTTCTAAACTGTGAGCATAGAGGCGACCTCCGGTCATATTCTTGGAACCACCGTAATTACCTCTTTCAATGAGTAGAACCTCCAAACCCTGCTGGGCCAAAACATAGGCCGCAGTAGAGCCGGCCAGGCCTCCTCCTACAATAATGGCGTCAAACCGATCCTCGCTCATTGCTTATCACCTCTTTTAAATAGTTATGCTCGATTATATATCCCCTGATGGGATAACCTTAGAGTTAGTTCTTGCCTATTGGAAAATGTTACTGGGAAGCCGGTATTAGCCTCTCAGCAACCCCATTTGCATTTATTGCTGCGCCTTCAGTTTGGCAACTATTTGCGGCAGTACATTATATAAATCTCCCACCAGGCCGATATCAACCTGTTTGAAAACCGGTGAGTTTTTATCCTTGTTAATAGCCACCAGAGTTTTTGCCTGGTTTACGCCTACCATGTGCTGAATTTGGCCTGATATACCCAGTGAAACATAGATATTGGGCTTCAGGAAAACGCCAGATACTCCAATATAGCGCTCTTTGCTCATCCACTTCTCACCTTCAGCGATTGGTCGGCTGCAGCCCATCTCGGCTCCCATTAATGCAGCAAATTCTTCTGCCATCTTCAGATCTTCCTGGGCTCCAAAACCTCTTCCGACGCCAACAACCCGTTTGGCAGCACTTAGATTTACTAATTCACCCTGTTTAGGACGAATTTCCAGAACACGAATACCAGCATTGTCTACATCCGGATTGACTTCGGTCACCTTACCCTGTCTGGCAGCATCCTTAGGCATGGCTTCAAATACACCAGTTCCTACTGTTACGACAACTGTATCTGATAAAGTTTTTTCGGTTCTAATCGCTGCACCACCGTAAACCATGTGTTTCGCGATAATGCTGCCATCCTCTACGGTGAGCTCGGATATATTCGACACTGCACTGGTGGCTAATTGAGACGCAATTCGTCCGGCCATTAGCTTGCCGCGGATAGAAGAATAGACCATCACCAAATTGGCCTTTTCTGTACGCAGCAATTCAGCAATGGATTTGGAATATGCTTCAAGCATCACTGAATCCCCAGGCTGTCCAAACAGGTATACCTGGTCAGCCCCTGATGCAATAGCATCTTCCGCTTGATTTTTATCACCGAATAAAACCACCGATACCTGCTCAGCAAGTTGGCGTCCTCCGCCGCACAGCTCTCCAACGGCGTTTTGATCATCGGTTATAATCCAAACATTATTTACAGTCATGAAACCTTCACCTCTCTTTTTAAATTACCTCAATTCAGCACTCAGCAGCTTCACAAAAGCATCCACAACCTCGTCGGATTCGCCTTCCAGGATATTCATCCGTCGTTCCACCTGTTCAGGTGCCAGCGTACTCAATACCACACTGGACGGTTGACAATCCACTTCTATCTCCGACAGACTGAATTTGGTCACCGGTTTCTTATTGGCCGCAATAATATCTTTCATCCCTGCGATCCGGGGGACATTTATTTCAGATGTAACCGACAGGACGGCTGGCAAGGAGATTTCCAGGACTTCAATCGCTTGTTCCAGCGCCCGTTCAACAATGATTTTGTCTCCCTGAAGCGTAATTCTATTTACGGCATTGACAACCGGTATGCCTAATAATTCACCTAATTGATTACCGACCTGCTGTGCATACAAATCAGACGAACCTGCTCCGCACAAAACCAGATCAAATTCACCAACTTTTTTAATTGCAGCTTCCAAAACGCAAGCCGACTGGTAGGTGTCCACCTGTTCCAGCGCATCATCTACTACCAGATAAAGATCATCCAGACCTCTGGAAAGAATATCTTTTTTCAGTTTGGAATTATCCAGGATTTTTCCCCCTGCGCATAAACCAGATAATTGGCCCCCGGCAGCCTCAACAATTTGTTTGCCTGCTTCTACGGCATTAAGATCATATTGACCGAATTTCCACTCCGCTTTTTCAAAGGATATCTGTTTATCTTTGGCAATAACAATATCCTGTTCTTCAGGTACTGCTTTACAACATGAAATAACTTTCATCTTTTCACCTTCCCCTTTATCCATTGCCAAAATCGGCACATTGTTATGGTTATAGATGAGGTGCGTTTAGGTGCACCTCATCCTACTTATTTATCCTTTGGGTTGTTCACCCTTTTTAATAACACCCTTGTTGCTAAGATCCTGGATGCGTTCGGCTGAATAACCTATATCACTTAATATATTTTCCGTATCCATCCCCAGCGTTGGCATGGGCCGCCAGACTTGCCCCGGATTTTTTTTGAATTTGGGAAATATATTAAGGCCCTTACACTTTTTGCCCTCAATCGTTTCCCATTCTATGAAAACTTCACGTTCCTTATAATGGGGCTCGTCTACCATTTGATCAAAATTAAGAATAGCATTTGCCGCAATATTGTACTTCGAAAAGTCTGCTTCTACATCAGCTACGTTCTGAGTCAACAGGTATTGTTCCAGCTTTTCTTCTATAAGAGCTGCTTTGGGACCATCGAGCCAAAGTCCAGTAGTGCCTTCTGGATACTCATCAGTCCCCCAAAGATAACCCAGTCCGATCGTATCAAGGACATACTTGTTCTGTTTGGCCCCATAAAGACATATGCCAATGAAGCCATCCTGGCACTTATATTCCCCGATACCGCATAAGTTCTGATGTCTGGCACCAGCACGCGGATAGGTTATTCCTGCATTAAGGTAATCCATCATATAATAAGCTCCGACTCGCAGCATAACTTCATACATGGCAATATCTATGCTCTCCCCTACGCCGGTTTTCTGAGCCTTATATAGAGCCGCCAGGGCTGATCCCACTACCATTGTTGAAGTGAAATAATCACCAACATAAGGAGCAGCTGCCATTGGTTGTTCTTCCGTTCCATTTTGAGCTAAATACCCACTATATGCCTGGGCGGTAAGGTCATAAGCCGCCCGGTTCACTCTGTCCTCTACCCCATACTGGCCAAACCCGGAAACATGAACAATAACCAGGGATTTATTGTGTTCCCACAACAACTCATCCGTAATACCACGCTTTTCCCAGACTGGTCCTTTGCTTGATTCAATAAAGATATCAGCTGTTTCGATTAGTTTTAAGAATACTTCTCTGCCTTCTTCTGAGAAGACATTCAGGGATAAGCTGCGCTGATTCCGACGTTCTAATTCTTTTACATACGTCGTGTCTCTCATCGAGTCACCGTTGAATACATTTTCAATCCAGGTAACATCTGCTCCCCATTCTGCCATCAACTGGGCTGCGGTCGGGGCAGCAATTTCTACTGCCGAATACACAACTTTTAGTCCCTGTAAGTTTCCAAAAGCAGGCATTTTGGGTTGGCTTTTTGAACAGCTTTCAGAACAACTTTGTGAACAACATTCGGTCATAATGTTCACCGCCTCCTTCTTATTTCTTCGTATGGTTCATTCGATAGGACTGCGGCTATAAAAGCCGCTTATCCTTATCTATACTTTTTGAGTGCCTCTCTGCCGGCAGTTAGAATCTGCATTTCATCTGACCCGCCAGAGACTCTGTCCACACGAAGATCCCGCCAGAATCTGCTGATACGATGATCACCAGCGATACCAATACCACCTAACACCTGCATAGCTGAATCAACGACTTCAAAACCTGCATTGGCACAGTAATATTTACACATGGCTGCCTCACCCGTAAACGCTTGGCCATTATCATACTTCCAGGCAGCTTCATATACCATATTCCGCATGTTGGTTAGCTTAATGGCCATATCACAAAACTTCTCTTGTATTAATTGAAACCTTCCGATCTTCTCGCCAAATTGTTCTCTCTGATTGGCATATTTGGCTGCGTCTTCAAAAGCGCAGAAGGCAGTACCG
This sequence comes from uncultured Syntrophomonas sp., assembly GCA_964510795.1. Classification (GTDB taxonomy): domain Bacteria; phylum Bacillota; class Syntrophomonadia; order Syntrophomonadales; family Syntrophomonadaceae; genus Syntrophomonas_B. The sequence goes on along the minus strand of CAZEDT010000003.1, from coordinate 151,065 downwards.
TAGTTGCAACAAGCAACCAGGAATCTTTCAAAGTCAAATTCTTCCTTGACCCGGTTGAAACCATTGCCTTCCTTGCCAAACATGTCTTTTTCTTCTAGTTCAACATTATCGAAATAGACCTCACAGCAGCTGTCCATTTTCAAACCCAGCTTGGAAAGCTTCTCTACTTTAACACCAGGTTTTTTCATATCTACAAACCACTCGGTAAAAGCACCGGTTTCGGCGTCCTTGGACATAACCACCAGGTAAGGAACCCCCGCACTACTGGTGATAAAGGTTTTGTGTCCGTTCAGATATACTTTTCCATCCTTGCGGGTGTAGTTGGTCTGAAGACTTCCAACATCGGAGCCAGCTCCCGGTTCCGTAATTGCCGAATTCCACATTTGCTTGCCGGTACCATGTAAAGCCATAATCTTCTCAATTTGTTCTTCGGTGCCAAGTTTTAGTATCGTGTTAAAGCCAGTCAGTTGGTATAAGACATAGGTAGGTGCACCCAGTCTTCCGAGTTCTTCCCAGGCAGCTGCTACAGTTACCGCGCCTGCATCAAAACCACCCTGTTCTTCAGGTAATAAAAGACTGTCAATACCTAAATCGCACAGTTCCTTCACAAATCTTTCGGGATATTGGCTATTTGCATCACATTCCTCAAAGTAACTGTCCCAGTTTTCCCTGGCCATCAGTTCCCGAATTCCAGCTACTAATAATTCCTGCTCATCTGAAAGTCTAAAATCCATTGTTTAACCCTCCATTCTATCTTTGCGAACTTAGTTGTACACTTTTCTATTAACTCACTTTTTGGCTTTTCTTTTGACTCTTATCATCTGCAGTTATCCAACCGGTTTTATTAACTTCTTTGAAGAAGGAAATCGGAATCAGAATACATACAACCATCATCGGTAAGCCCCCAACGACAGCTGCTGTTTGTAATGGTTTCAGCCCGCCCAGGAGCAGAAGTGATATGGCTAAAGCACCCAGCAGCAGGGCCCAAACAACCCGATTTAAGCGTGAAGGTTCATCATCCTCGGTTATTTCTTTGGTTGTTACCATAGCCAGAGTGTAAGCGACCCCGTTAATAAATGTGGCCGTTGAAATGAAGGCATAAACCAGAAGAACAGGTAAGACCACAGAGGCCATAGGAAGTGTTCCCCAGATTTCTACAATCGCCCGGGCTGTTCCAAATTTCTCCATGATTGAGCCAATATTAATGATTCCTTGCTGATGAATATACATCGCATAATTAGTAAATACAGCGAAGAATACCATTTCGCCAAGCACAATAGCACCTAATACTGCCAGACCAAATTCACGAACTGTTCTGCCTTTGGATATACGCACCAAATAAATAGCATACGTAACAACACAATTAAGGAACCAGGCCCAGTAGAAAATCGTCCATCCCTGGGGGAAACCTGACTTTCCATAAGGATCGGTATACAAGGTCATTTGGATCATGTTCTGAAGCATAACGCCGAGAGCATCTGTAAAGCCGTTTAAAATGTAAGATGTAGGACCAAACACAGCTATAAAGATAATAACTCCGAAAGCTAAATAGACGCGGATATCGCTTAAAACTTTAATCCCCTTCTGTAAACCTAAATAAACACTGGTGGAGAATAAGGCCATCCAGGCAATAATAATCCATCCGTCCAAGGACAAGGTATGCTGAACTCCAAATATCTTGGAGATCAATTCTGCTACCAATGGAGTTCCCAAACCTAATGATGTGCCAACCCCGGCAACCATTCCGATGATATACAAAATATCAATGATCTTACCCGCTAGGCCATCTTTATGCTTGCCTAAAACACCACAAGAAGCACTTGGTTTAACGACATTCCGTTTTTTAACAAAAAAGTTATAACCAATCGCCGTTCCAATTACAAGGTACATCGCGACCGGGATAAGTCCCCAATGATACATGCCATAAGCAGACGCCCATCGTGAGGCTTCAACAGAAAAGGGTTCGGCTCCAAACGGAGGGGTTTGCATATAGAAGTACCATTCAATTGTTGCCCAATAAATAAGCGCCGCGCTTGAAGTTGAAGTAAACATCATTCCTAACCATGTACTCGTCTTAAACTCCGGCGCACCCTCGCCAAACCTGTAATCTTTGAGCTTGCCGAAAATTAAATACATAGCAATAAGGAAAAGAATGACTGTATACCACTCAAAAGCCCATCCCAGTTTATCTGTGGTCCAACTCAGCGCCATATTCGAGATTTCATTTGCTCTCTCCGGGTTCATAATAATTAGCGCACATACAATTGAAATAAGAATTAATGGCGGCCAGAATATAACATGATCAATTTTCATTTTTTTCTTTTCCGACATTTGATTTCCCCCTTCATTCTTTTAACAGATTTTGATTCACCCTACACGTGCTTGTCACTATGGCTTCAGCTTATTTCATCCATTCCCCCTTTGAATAAACCCTTGTGATAAAAAACGCAAAACTCAAAACCAATATTTCTTTGTCAAAAACATCATAGTGCAAACCCCGTGCCAGATCATCGACACTTTTCGTGTATAAAAGCGCAGTTTTTACACGTTATTTTGCCTTAAATGCGTGTTTTAACATAAAATAAGCACAACAAAATGCACTCATTTATAGTTGCTGTCAAAAAGTTTTTACATGTTAAATTTTTTTGCCTCGTATTACAGGCTGTAATACGAGGTGGTGATATGGTGTGTAAAATTATTTTGACAATAAATAGAATCTCCTTTAGTCATAAAGAAACAAGATGATATTTTGGCACTTTTGATCCCTAATATAAATAAATATTTTTGCTAACCGGTGTATTGAACATTAAGGTGAATAATCGGTAAGATTGTTTATGATGCGGAAAAACTCGGCGAGCAGAACGACATTAGGTACAAAAATGTATAATTGCCGTTGCTGTAGGAGAATTGTACAGAGGAATTAGTGAGCAGTCTCTGGAAATGCAAAAAGGTGCGGATGAAAAAACGCTGTTTTAGTGGCATTAAGAAATAGCCCTGATAACAAGTGCAATCAGGGCATATCTAAAACAGGCCATTTAGATTATGGATTTCTCTTACTATAAGATAGGACAAGTTTTGGATGAAACTTGAAACAAGAGAGGTAAAAGACGAAATAGAAAACATCAATCATAACCCCCTTGGATGGGAGGTAAGAATAATTCCATCTCCATATTCAACCAGGCCAGGCATGCGAAAAGTCATTTCAACATGTTTTGCAGTAGTTCCACCGGTGTTTTGGATAGTAACCTTATGCCAGGCCCGGGTACCATCCTTAACCTGTATAGCCTGTCCATCAACCTCAACTAATTTCCAGGCAACAGGTTCAACTGGCTTGCCCAGGCAAACGGCTGCTATGGCCAGAACCAAAACGAGTAATGACAACAGAAACCTTTTCACTCACCTCTCCCCTTAATAGGTTTTACTGTACTTTAATTACTCTCCTTATTATCTGGTGCTATCTCTCATTATCTCCCACATTCCATCGCTGACCAGACCAAGGCGCCATAATGCTATGCCTCCCAATCGATAGCGTTTGCTTACACCGATTTTGTCTGCTAAACTTGCTTCTGTTTCATTAACCGCAGATATTCCCAGGTAGAGTTTTTGGGCTGGAACGCTGGCAGCAGCAGTCTTGATTGCCGCTTCTACTAAATCTGCTGGTTCAGGTTTGGGCCCATAATCATAGGCCATAATTACAATATGATCAACCAGATTACCTAATGCTGCATAATCATATCCAGGATATGCACTATTGGGTGCATGCAGAGACAAGGTTATGGTCTTGTCCGACTGATGCAAAGCCCGCGCAAGCTCATTAACAAAAAGAGTATAGTCTGCCCGAACCCGACTTAGCTCATCGGGGGTGTCCTTATATCCCAGACCTTCAAAATCCAGATTTACGCCATTATACTGTTCCACTTCCGTCATAATATTTGCTATGGCCAATTGCCTCGCCGCTTCATCCCGGATTAGATTTCTTATCTTGGCATTGGTATCACACATTTGTATGCACATCTCTGTGTTAAGTTTATAATCTAAGGCAGCAGTCAAAACATCTTTCCATCCATCCGGTCGCTGCCATCCGGTAGCACTAGAGGTGAGCAGATTACCTGTTTGATCCATGGTATACCAACCCAGTGCCAGTTGCTTAACAATGTCGGTGTTTCCGCTGCTTCTTTGGGGAAAATCAGTCCCAAACAAATCCTGCCAGCTGCTGGTAGTCTGGTCACCCAGGGCATAGTATCCTGCTACCTCCATTGTGGCAGGCGCAGAACTAATACTTACCCTTTGTAGTTGAGGGATCCATTGTACCTGACAACCAAATGCCTCGCCAATAAAACGAATCGGCACCATGGTTCTACCATTTAGAATCAGGGGAGGAACATCCAGGAACACCGATGAACCATTTTTCCGCGCTTCCTGGCTCCCAATAGACATTTTAAGACTGACCCCCTGGCCCATCACCTCAATCTCCTGTGTTTCAGCTTTCCAATTAACCTCAAGATTCAAAGCTTCAGCAACTGTACGAAACGGCACCAATGTTCTTCCGTCGCGAATGACTGGACTAACATCAGGGCTTAGAACCGTCCCGTTCATTTGAATGCTGATTTCCTGGTTAATGTTTGAGGCTAATGCCTCCTTTGAACCTGCCAGGAAGAAAAGCAAGAATAATAGCAATATAAGCCGCATCTGTTTCAATACCATAACCTCCACCTTAATTTTATTACCCATGTTTTATATATAATGGCATTTCGCCTGAATCTCATCGGCAATTCCCTTTACGATTGTATATAACGGTACGTATGTTCGCCCGTCGCGAACGATTGGACTAACATCGGGGCTTAGAAGCACACCATTAACTTGAATACTTATGTCCTGCGGTCTGTCTATGGACAAAGCCTCCAGTGAAGTACAAAACAATAGGAGTAGAATTAAAAGCATTATAAACAGAAACTTTTTCATTCCGATACCCCCCGCCCAGATATCTTTCCCAGGTCCTAAATTATGGGCCTAATCTCGATCGGCCGATCACCTACGATCATCTTAAAAGATAGGATCTACCATAAAAACTTTTTACCTATAAGGCATTTTACATCAGGTATTTATAATACACCATTAATTTCCTTTTTCTTTCATTATCACAACCTGATTTATTTTTCTTACACGGCAATAAATATTATCCAATTTTCCTTTTATTGGGTGTAAAATTATTATAGATAGTAATCACTGGAGGTACACACTGTGAGCAAATGTCAAAAGTGGGCCGCTATATTTTCCTTCTTAAGTGCTTTATCATTTACTTTTGGGCAAGCGACAACATCTTTCACTTATGCTCCATTAGCCGGGTACTTTACCGGTATGTTATTTGTGTTTTTAGCTGCTATTAACGCTGCTAAAGCATTCGATAATATGTAAATCCTGAAGCATTATGCGACTAAGGAAATGCATATATGGGCATAATTACTAACTACTAATATCTACTGCAAGGAGGAAAAAATGGATAATCTACTAGACCGATTTATGCGCTATGTACAAATAAACACTCAATCAGACGAAAACTCCCCCACCTCTCCCAGCACCGTTGCTCAACTGGATCTGGCTCGACTATTGGTGAAAGAGTTAACAGCTTTAGGGTTAAGCGAGATTTCACTGGATGAAAGCTGCTATGTAATGGCTACTCTGCCCTCCAACACTGATAAACCTATTCCTATAATCGGATTTATTGCCCATATGGATACCAGCCCGGATATGGGAGGTCGGTCGGTAAAGCCGGAAGTTCATCAAAACTATGATGGTAATGATATCGTTCTAAACAACCATCATGGCATTGTTTTATCCCCCCGGGAGTTTCCTAAGCTGCTCCAATATAAAGGGCAGACTATCATTACCAGTGATGGAACCACCCTGCTGGGTGCGGATGATAAAGCAGGCATTGCGGAAATAATGTCGGCTTTGGAATGGATTAAGCATAATCCTGAGTTTAAACATGGAACCATAAAGATTGCCTTTACACCGGATGAAGAGATCGGTCGCGGGGCTGATCATTTTAATGTGGAAAAATTCGGAGCTGCATTTGCTTTTACCGTCGATGGAGGCGAATTGGGTGAGCTGGAATATGAGAATTTTAATGCCGCAGGTGCTACAGTTTCGATACAGGGTCGTAATGTTCACCCGGGCTCGGCCAAAAATGCGATGATAAATTCCTTAGCAGTTGGCATAGAACTAAATAGTCTTCTACCCTTAAATGAAAGACCCGAATTTACCGAAGGGCGGGAAGGCTTTTATCACCTTACCAGTATGGAGGGAACAGTGGAACAGGCTTCTATGAAATATATTATTCGTGATCATGACCGGATTAAATTTGACCAGCGTAAGCAGTTGTTTGAAAATGCACTGACCTTTTTGAACCAAAAATACGGAGAAAATATCATAACTGTAGAGATCCAGGACCAGTATTACAATATGCAGGAGAAAATCAAACCGGTTATTTATATAGTTGACCTGGCATCTCAGGCTATGCATGCCTTGGACATCGAACCAATAGTATCTCCCGTAAGAGGTGGTACTGACGGAGCACGTCTGTCGTATATGGGGCTGCCCTGTCCAAATATATTTACGGGCGGACATAATTTTCACAGTAAATATGAATACATTCCCTTGGAGTCCATGCAAAAGGCCGTACAAGTAATTTTGAAAATTATTGAATTGTCCCCTACCCTGCTTTAAACTGTTAAATATTTTACTGCACACTTGTAGCATTTATCGATGCTGTGCCCCCGGACCTCGGTTGGCAAACCAGACCGAAAGGCTCTGCAGGCTCGATAGACCGCAAAATATGTAGACTAAACAAACTATAACGTTATCCCTAATGTCTTAATACTTTTCTCCAGATCTTGATGATCTTTTAAAACCTCCTGGAAAAGGTCTCCTACTTTATGTAGCCGCTCCAAGAGGGTACGAATTGAAAACTGATCCGGGGATATGGATTCAAGTTCCTCCCACTCGATCGGAGCAGAAACGGTAGCTCCATTACGAGGACGAACACTATAGGGTGCGCAAATGGTTTTGCCCAGACCGTTTTGCAGACAGTCAATATAGATTCGATTACCTCTGCGCTGCAGCGATCTTTGAGTTGTGGCTATATCAGGAAGTATGCTGCAAATCATTTGCGCAATCGCCTGCCCATAAGTGCGAACCTGGCTGTATGTATAGCTGTTAACTATAGGAAGGTAGATGTGCAGGCCCTTGGAGCCAGATGTTTTAACATATACCCGGAGACCAAGCTGATCCATTAACTGCTTCAGTACACGGGCAACTTTTACGATCTCTGCAAATGAATTATGCGGGGAAGGATCAAGGTCGAATACAATGAAATTTGGATACTCAATTTTGGCGGTTTGCGAAAGCCAGGGATGAATTTCTATGCAGGCTTGATTGGCCAGCCACACCAGGTCAGCCTGTGCTTCTACCAGGATATAATGCTTGATACTGCCATCACTCCCCTCCCAGGCAAAGGTTTTGATCCATTCTGGAATACCTTCAGGGGCATTTTTTTGGAAAAATGATTTGCCCTCTATACCGGATGGATAGCGGGTAAAAACCAGCGGACGCTGACTTAGGTGCTGGCTCATATATGGAAATACGGCGGCATAATATTCCACCAGATCTCGCTTGGTATATCCGTCTTCAGGCCAGAGAACCTTATCAAGATTAGTAAGTTGCAGCTCTTTGCCTGCAATTTCTATCATTGCTGAACTAGCCATAGCAGTTTTTTTCCTTTCTCTCTTAAACCCCGCAATCTGCCTCCGCTGCTTGTATAAAAGCCTTGATTACGGGAAAGCGCAGATGAAGGGAATCTGTCCACTCCAAGAATTCTACCAACACACCTATTTGCGGTTTGATATAATGATGCCCAGGCTGAGTCCCCTCGTTAAAGGGAGATGAACTAACTTCCAAGTTGGGCAGCTCGGTGGAAAGCATTTGTAAATGCTCAGAACTTAGTCCATTGGCAGCTTTGCCTGCAAATGAAAGCTTTCCTTCCCTGAATACGCCCAGTAACAGAGCATTCACCTTGTTTCCTCGTAAAGTATATCCCCCTACGAGGCAATTCTGAGTACGAAGACATTTGATTTTATACCAATCCGAATGTTGTTTTCCCCGGCTATACCTACTGCTTTTGCGTTTGGCAACTATACCCTCTAAACCAGCTTTTCTAACTGCATCAAATAGGACTGTCCCTGCAGGAAAACTTTCCACCAGGTGCAGGTACTCCTGATTGTGAAAAAGTTTGTCCAGTTGAGAGATACGCTCCAGGAGCGGTGCTGGTCGCAAATCTTTTCCATTCAGATATAGAAGATCAAATACCATATAAGCCAATGGCAAGGAAACGGTTAGATGAGCAATATTCCGAGAATTAGTACAATGATCTCTTTGTATTACTGCTGGAAAGCTGGGTTTACCCTCACGCAGTACGACTATCTCTCCATCCAATACAACATTATCCGCACCAATAAGCTTAGGCAGGGTTTGTAATTCAGGAAACTGCTCCGTCCGTTCATTGCCACGTTTGTTGATAAGTATTACTTTTTCTCCATAAATGCCAGCCAGGATTCGAACCCCATCCCATTTCACCTGATAGATAAATTCTTCACTATCAATGACATCGTTGCGATTTATCGGGTCCATAGTTTTGATTTCTCTTAGCAAGACTTCCATCCTCAGGTTCCTGTCTTGGCCCTTTTGCCCTGGCCGGTTTTCTTCTTCTTGGGATCAATTCTATGTTCCTCGGCCAGCTTAACACTGGCTTTAAGAGCCTCCATAAGATCAACCACTTTACCGCCCTGCGGTTCAGCTACGGGGGTAACAATTTCCTGTCCGTTAATTTTGGCTTCAATCATCTCCCACAGGGCTTTACGATAATCATCCTCATAGCGAGTCGGATCAAAATCTATAGAAAGATTCTCAATCAAACTTACGGCCATTTTCATTTCATTCTCATGCAGCTTCTCTACCCCAATCCCCTTTCCCAGTGAAGCAGGAGATCTAATTTCATCCGGATAAAAAATGGTCTCCATAATTAAGTGCTCGTCCTTCACCCTCAGAGCCGCCAATGATTGTTTGGATCGTATCATTATTTTGGCTATTGCAATCTTACCAGTCTTTTTCATAGCTTCAACGATGAGGGTATAAGCCTTGTCGCCACCTGGTGAAGGCTCAAGATAATAGCTTTTATCAAAGTAAACCGGGTCAACCTGCTCCAGTTTAACAAAATCCAGGATATCAATTGTTTTAGTGTTTTCCAGCGGAATACGAGCCAGGTCTTCTTCGCTAACAATCACGTAATTGCCTTTTTGAAACTCGTAACCTTTCACAATCTCCTCGGGCTTTATTTCTTTATTACATTTTGAGCAGATCTTCCTATAGTTAATTGGCGCCATACATTCCTGGTGCAAATAATTGAATTTTATATCTTTGTTTTCGGTTGCCACATACATACTAACGGGGATGTTGACCAGACCGAAGCTAACCGCACCTTTCCATAATGTTTTCAAAATATGTCTCCTTTCCAGGGTTCATTATTAGTTAGCTTCTATTTTTTATTCAGAATTTATTCGCTGCATGTTTAGTACTTTGCTTCCCCGTCCTCCGCAGCTCTATACGCAAAGCAACACCTGAGTGTAGGTAATTGTCCCATACTCAGGTGTTGAGGTTCTCATGAATAATAAGCTTATACATTCTAAATCCACTATTTTATCAGAAAACCAATGCTCGTCATCCTGACTAGTTGGCTATACCGAAGCTTTTTTAGAATTTTTAAAAATAGCAGGATGATTGGTTTTATTATTGAGCCTTTTAAATACAGCCAATTACCTCTTTACCCCACTAATTACAATGATGTTTAAGGCAGGAAGAAACTGCTTTTTTGAACACGCATAAATTATTGCGGTAATCAAACAAGCTGCTTATTTATTTGTTAATGTATAATCTTATCCCATTTGCTATTGCTTCGGCTGCCCGGTTTTTGAAATCTTCGGTTTGCAGCAGAGCTTCTTCAGTCGGATTGCTGATAAAAGCTGCTTCGACCAGTACCGAAGGCATTAGGGTGTTTCTTAATACCGATAAATTACCTTCTTTTACCCCGCGATTTGGTCTCCTCAATTTACTAACCAGTTCGGCTTGAATACATTGTGCCAGTCTAGCTCTTTCCTCACGCTGGGCGAACAGCTCAGGGCTGTCCTGTGGAGCGTAGAAATAGGTTTCTGTCCCTGATGGACCGGACAGAACATTGGCATTATTATGAATAGATACGAAAATGCTGGCATTAATTTTATTAGCTATACTGCTGCGTTCTTGCAAACCAACATAACTATCATCAATGCGGGTGTACTCCACTCGTATTCCTGCTTGCTGAAGCAAGTCTCCTACTTTGAGTGTAATAGCCAGGTTAATATCTTTCTCCTTAAGCTTGGCTCCCAGGGCACCAGGATCTGAACCACCGTGTCCCGCATCCAGTACTACAATTGTTTCCTGCGGTTGAGGTTCCGGAGGTGGTCCAGGAAATTCCGAGGAGTTTATGTAGATAGTCCTGGTATTCCCATCCCAGGTAACCTTGCCGCCAAAGGCTTCTGCCACAAAACGCAGGGGAGCCAAAGTACGGCTATCCACAATTTTAGGGGGTACTTCCAGGGTACAGGCACTGCCATTTATCATTGCAGTCCGGGAGTTAATTGGCAGTATCACTGTGGTATCCCCTTTTTTGGCCGTAATAACACGGGTACTAGCGTTCCAGTCAACTTGAGCGCCCATGGATTCGAATATGGTTCGCAGGGGAACCAGGGTACGGCTATTTTCAATTATTGGTGCTACTTCAAACATCAGCTGCCTGCTATCGAGGAAAACCCGCGGAGGGCTTTCTGGAATCTGTGCAGTCGCACTAGTTATCCACGGTACTGCTATAAAGAATAGCGACATCAGCATGACTAGTAAAATCCGTCCATAATTATACTTGCTTTTTAATTTTTCCAACTCAATATGCTCCTCATAATTTGTTACTCCCTAAATTCGACAAACTGTATTGGTACCCTGCAGGTAAATTAAGGAATAACGCTTAGAGCATTATAGATATTCCATAATATAGGATAAGCATTGCTTGCCCCCAAAAGCTTCCAAGCTGGCCAACGATAAGTATATAGGCAGTAATACTTATCATTGGCCAGCTTGGAAGGACCTGAATCTATTTGTTAATAGTTGGTATGGATATTCGGCAAGAAAATTTGTTAATACTCTTTGCTATTCCAAGTATCCCCATGAGCCAGTCACTCGGAAAGATGATTTAATATATTCGTCAATAGATTTCAGCCTATCGAGGCATAAACTATGCAAAAATCTGATATATTCAACTTGCCACTCCATTTCCAAAGGCTGTTCTTCGATTTTTAATAATGAAAAGTCCTGGGGATTGCTTCTCAGTTCCTCAATAAACACTAATCTGGCCAATATTGATAATTCCATATCCCCCAAGGTATTGTATAGGCTAGCAAATTCATCTGCAAATAAGCAATCGGCTTCCAGCAGATCGATAAAGTCACCTAATGAGTGAATGCTTGAGCTTATTAGTGCGATTTTGTCTGCAGTATCAGCACATTCCATTATTTCATCAAATACCATGCGGAAACTCTCATCATTCAGGCTTTTCCCCTCATCAAAGGTAAGCTCAGAGGGAAGGCTTTCACTATCAACAATAATGACATTCGCCAGACTGTCATGGTCCAAAGCATTTAAGAATCTGGGCATAAGTATAGATTGAAATTTGCCAATGTAATCCCTTAACCGCGGTTGATCTAAATGCAGTTCGTTTAATAGCACTTCAATTGCTTCACTTATATACAATGAACAAAAGGTTTGATCCAAACCAATAAATTTCTCCTGTAGTAATTCATATTGATATTCGGAAATATTTATTTCCAAGGCATTATTTCCCGACAGTACGGAAAAAATAGAATTAGTAAGCAGTATTTCAAATACATTTATCAAGGCCTCGCGATAATCAATGCGATATACCCTGCCGTAGTTCAACAATACCCGATCAGCATTCTCTTTCGGAAAAAGACTGCAAAACTGAGTTTCATAATTTAATTTTTCCAGGTATTGTTTGATATAAAATATACCTTGTATGCGCATATCGTCAAAAAGCAGCGGATAGTCGATACTAGCCATAGTATCCTGGGCACTAAACAGAATATCATAGTTCCTGAAAAAATCTGGCAATGCTTCATCTATGGTTGAATTATACGCTTCGTTTTGAATAACCAGCTTGTTGGTTGCTATATGCTGGTATAGCAGTCTGGTATCTGCCAAACAGGTCTCCAGCAGCTCAAGACCATTAGCATATATCTCCCCAATACTCCCAGTTTTTAAGATGGCTATGGCATCATCAGCATTCTGAAAGCCGCTTAGAAATGCATCAATGGCATAAAAAATGGACATTAAAATTCTCTGCGCTGTCTCCGCTTTCAGAGAACTGCTCTCGCCCTGATTATATTTAAGTATTAATTGACCCAAGATAAACATGATCTCAGCTTGAATAGCATCCAGACTCGACTGGTCTATAAGCCCCACCCGCCTCCCCTCTTCCAGAAGGGCAATAGTATAATGATTGGGGTCCAGGCGTTCTTTTCTAAGCCGGGTTTGTTTCTCAATATCGGTATATTTCATCACCTTTTCTCCTCTGCAGTGCATACTCTGCTTCCTGGAGTTCACGCCTAAAATTACTGGCAAACAAGGTTAGTTCTCTGTTCTTCAGAAGTTCTAGCGATCCTTGGCAGGAATTATTAAAAAACTCTCTCATCAAAGCTATAATTTCATCATCACCTATTCGATCTTCGGTTTCGTTTTTCATATAGTAAAATATTTCTATAAGCTCGTTAATTGTCTGAGCATAATCATCATGGTTAATATAGGACGAAGCACAAAAGGAGGCTATGATTTTTTTCACCACTTCTATCCCCAATTCAACTCGGCCGTAGTTCTGGATAGACCGGTTTCTTGCACTGATAAGTTCCAGGGCTTGTTCAGTTGTTAATTGCAATCCGTATTTTTTGGATATATCGTTGCTGGCCAGTACTTCATCCATAGTAAGCTGCTTGACTACTCCTCCCATAAACTGATAAATATTGGGCAAATTCATCAGCTGGCCCCCTCTTTGCAAAAAAAATAATAACACAGGCTAAATAACATTGACATTAATTAATATTTGTGTTATATTTATTTTTTTACACATCCTCATTCTTGAATTATATATTGAGCTAGAGTTGCTGTCAATGAGTTAACATATTGACTTGTGGAATATAGGTTGTTTATCAGGCATGTTAATAACAAAAAACGCCGTTTAGGTTTTTGTCCTTAGCGGCGTTTTTAATATTTAACTTGAATCTTTCATGACCCCTACTAATATTGATGGTAATACTTTAAGCAGCAGTAAACTTATCTAATTAGACCTGTTCATCCGCACGAAACTTAAATCGAACAAAAAATGTTGAGCCGCCGGTACTGGTCTCAATGTCTATTTTGGCATTATGGCGGGTAGCTATTCCGTAACATACTGCCAAACCCAGACCCGTTCCATGCTCCTTGGTAGTAAAAAAAGGGGTTCCCAACTTTTCCAGCACATCATGCTCTATCCCATCACCTTGATCCTTAACTGCTAATACAACCCTGTCACTTTCCATAAAAGTTCTAATATTTATGTTTGTGCCTGCTGGCGTAGATTCGAGACCGTTATTGATCATATTTAGTATTAATTGACGGATCTCTTTTTCATCTAGAAGCATGTCGGGTACATCCTCCAGCTCCATAGTAATACCCTTATCCTGCATCATTGCGTTGGCCTTAACCAGAGGAAAAATGCTGGTCAATATCAAATTGAGGTTGATTGGTTTTAGTTCCACCAGTTTGTTTTTAGCAAGGGAAAGAAACTCGGTGATTATCGCATTAGCTCTGTCCAGTTCCTCTATCATGAGATCAAAGGATTCCACTTCATTAATATAATCCTGATTATCCCTTAGTATTTGCAGGTAACCACGCACGGTGGTCATAGGATTCCTTATTTCGTGAGCGATGCTGGCAGCCATTTCCCCTACCAGATTCAGTCTAGCCAAGCGGGTAATTTCAATTTCCATTTGCTTGCGTTCAGTCAGATCAGAAAAGGAACTAAGCAAACAAATTTCTCCGTTAATATCAACCCTTTCTGCTGAGTATAATCCAATTCGCGTTTCACCGGAGGCGTTACGAAAACGAACATCCAGGTCACTAACTGAACCGTATTTTAAAACGCTTTGTTTTACATATTCACGCTGCTGAGGATCTAACCAAAATCCTATGTCTAGTACTGTGTGCCCTAGTACTTCTTCACTTTTAAAGCCCAGCACACGGCAAAAGCTATCATTGACGTGGAGGAATAGTCCTTCATCCAAGGTCGAAATACTCATCGTAATAGGGCTGAAATTAAAGGCTTTGGAAAAGCGTTCCTCCGACAGCCGTAATGCTTCCTCCATCCGTTTGCGATCGCTAATATCTTTTCCCACACATAGCAAGAGCCGTTCCCCGGCAACTTCAATAATATCTGCCGAGAATAGTGCAGTCAGACTAACATTGTCTTTACTGCGCAAGCAAACTTCATGTCCGCGGATTCTGCCAGTATCCATAATTAGTTGTAAGAGCTGGTCCCGCTCTTCAGGGATATCATAAAGACGTAATTCACGAACGGTATGTCCAATGACTTCAGAAGCTTCATAGCCCAATGCCTTTAAAAAGGTATTGTTAACGTAAATATAGCGTCCTTCAACCAGAGTAGAAATGGTATTAATATCAGGACTACAATAAAAAGCTTTCGTAAACATCTCTTCAGATAAATATATGTCCGTATCTGCCGGGTTAAAATTCCTAGTACTATGAGCTGGAAGTCTTTCGATCTCCACCATTTGCATACGCAATTCATCCAGTTCGGCTATGAGTTGGCTTTTCGTCTTGTTCTTGTCCTTCAAGCAGGATGGCCTCCTCAGTCTCATTTAGTGCTACTTTTAATAAGATACGAGCGCTGCCCAGCTATATTTGCGCCCATGATGGTTTCAAATTACGGTAAAATATTAGTTTATACCATTCACTATTACAACCTGGGAAAGTGATAAACGGTTACAAGCTAAAATAATACTAATTACCACCACTAATTACATACTTCTCCAAGGAAATACAATATCCTCCATTCAAAGCAACAAAAGACTAGATCAATTGAACTAATTTATTGACCTTTAAGAAGATTTTTCAAAATGAGAAAAGTGGTTATTGACCCTGGTCGGTACATTTTGATGTAACAGTTTGTGCAGCAAGTGCTCGCTTTGGCGCTATGTGACACATCTATTATAATAGCGTTCATAGAAGCTGTAATTGCATATAGCTGCCGAATAAACTTCGTTTTTTACGGGAAGGATCATGGCTTGTCTATCTCTGCATAAGAACAGAAAAACTGCTACGCCCGAGGTAATAAAGGGCGTAGCAGTTTAATTTCAACGGTTAGTCCTTCTAAGGTACCATTGCCATTTCGCCACCATCAACATTTATAATCTGTCCTGAAATATAGTCAGAAGCAGGTGAAGCCAGGAAAACCACCGCTCCTTTAAGATCGTTCTCTCCACCATAACGTCCGAAAGGTACTTTGGGCAGAAGAACGTCAGAATTTTTATCAAGTATCCATTCGGTCATATGAGTGGGGAAGAACCCAGGAGCAATTGCGTTGACATATATACCAAAACGAGCCCATTTCACAGCCAAATCTTTGGTCAGAGTGTTAACCGCTCCCTTACTGGCATTGTAGGATACTGCATCCATTTCTTCGGGTTTGGTTCCACCATAGCTACCCAAGGAAGTAATGTTGATTATCTTTCCTCCTCCCTGCTCCTTCATTACCCTGCCAGTCATTTGAGTTAATTGGAATAGTCCGTGCAGATTGAGATCCATTACCTTATGCCAGTCCTTCATGGGAAATTGCATAGAGTCACCTCCCCATGTAATACCAGCGCTGTTGACCAGAATATCCAAAGTTCCAAATTCTCTTATAGTTGCATCAACTAGATTTCTACAGTCCTCTTCTTTGCTGACATCACAGGCAACTCCCAGAGTTTTAACGCCTAATTTTTCCAATTCATTTCCCAATTCAATACAGCGGTCTACTTTACGCGCAGCAATTACTACGTTAGCCCCAGCTTCTGCCAGTGCAGTTGACAGCTGTGCTCCTAGCCCGATAGATCCGCCAGTTACCACAGCTGTTTTGCCAGTCAATTTAAACATTTCCATTACGTTCATCATTTAAAACCTCCTCAGTAATTTTGTATTATAAATAACAATTCAGAAAAAGGTAGCTTATCAATATTAACCTCACAAAACCCATAAATGTTATTCACAACTATTTTGTTAAAGGATATGATTACTATCTCTACCTTTTACACAGAAACTATATACATTTATATATAGCAATATTTGTGCCAACATTAATTCATTACTTGCATAAAAAAAAAAGGTCCGTGCTTATCACGCAAGCACGGACGCCCCAAATATTTTTTACTGTTTTTGTTCTTTTAATGCCTGGTATATTACCATTCCCGGTAACCCGCCCAAAACTAACGTAACTGCATACAAAACCCAAAATGCATTAGGTAGAGCAAATAGCAATATACCGAGTAAAACTATGGCATTGAGACCGATTTGAGCTATGGCACTATTACGAAACACTACCCGTGCAAATGTTAGGTCCTTTTTAGCAAAGTTAGCGGCGTAAGCCAGCCCCAAAAAGAAAGGTGCTAGAGCTAAAAACGCAAAGGGTTCTTTAAGTCCAGTCGCAGTTGTCAACCACAATGGAGCAGCTAGCAAAATCAATCCAACCAAGCATTGAGACCAAGTTAGAAAACCTAGTATTTTTTGAATTCGCGCAACCTTAGCCATAAGAGCCTCCATAACTTTAGGATCTGGCTGTGGGGGAGCAACATTCCCGGTACTAAGTTCAGTGTTACTCATAAAATAATCCTCCCTTATTATTATGTTATATCAATAATATTGCTTCTAAATATATTTATTACATATTCTAATAGATGACCACCGGAATACCGGTGGTCATCTGAATATAATACATTAAATGCAATTGTTTCTTATCCTATTCTATTTTATTTGTCCGGCGCCATATCTTGCGTTCTTCGGCAGCCTTAATAAGATCATCCCGGAAATCAGGATGGGCAATTGATATTAATTTTTCTGCGCGGTACCAAGTAGGCGTGGTTTTCAAGGATACCACACCATATTCGGTCACGATGAAGTTAACCATCTGGCGAGTTACGGTAGTAATCGAACCAATATCAAAATTGGGAACTATTCTGGATATTAAAGTGCCGTCCTTCTTGGTATGGGTAGAAGGCAGGCATATAAAGCTGCGACCGCCCTTGGACCAGAAGGCTCCCAGAACAAAGTCAGACATACCTCCATTGCCGGATATCTGCTTAAAGCCCGAGCTTTCAGCATTTACCTGACCATATAAGTCTATTTGCAGGCCCTGATTGATTGAAATTAGATTGTCTATTTGAGCCAGACGTATTGGATGATTTACATAACCAACACTACATGACGCAATGGCTGAATTATTTTCGACCCAGTCGTAAAGGCTCTTATTCCCCAAAGCAAAGGTATAGTTGATCTTGCCTGGGTCTAGAGTCTTCTTGACACCCGTCATGTTTCCGGCTTCCCACATATCACGGTAAGCATCAACCAACATTTCGGTCCAACCGCCAAGGTCTTTCAGATCAGTTTGACTAATCATTTTGCCCAGAATATTGGGCATAGCGCCTATACCCAACTGGATGCATTGGCCATCTCGCAGGTATTCCAGAACATTGCTGGCTATCTTTCTATCAGTTTCTGTGGGCTCTATAACAGGCAGTTCAGCCAGAGGTGTATTCTCCCCTTCAACTACATATGTAACCTGGGATATATGGATTCTCTCCATATTTCCACCTAATGCATAAGGTAAATTTTCATTTACCTCAACTATAACATTGTCGGCCATGGTTGCCTGCAAATAGCAGCAGGAATTATGTAAGCCCCAGTTAAAATAACCATCTTTATCCATCGGACATACCTGAACCATAAAATGGTTTCGAGCCGGAGTACCAATTCTTATGGAATCTGAACGACCGTTGGTTGCATAAATATCTGATTCACCATATTGGGTGGGCTGGTAGAAGACTCCCGGGCATTGTTCCTGCATCATGCGGCTCAGTACACTGAAGTGTTGATCATTATAAGTGAATACTTCACCTTTAGGATCACGCATAACTACTTCCGGTACCGGAGGCACCGTTACTGCTCCCATAACCTTGACGTCACTGAGCTCAGCCTTACGTGCTGCCAGAGCCCGATCACAAACCACCGGTTTGCCATTGAACATTGCATAGTCGATCCAGTCACCCGACTTGACGATTTTCACTGCCTCTTCCGCGGTCCGCAGTTTCTCCTGGTACATTTTTTGGTAATCTTTTGCCATGTTAATTCCCCCCATCAATGTAATATTATTGTCTCTAATTGATACATTAACACATTTAGTAATATATTGGAATAAATTATTACTAAATACCAATTAATTTTTAATCTTAATCACTAAACGAAATAATAAAGTGATAAACAGTTATCTAGGCTAAAGATTTTTAAAATGATAAAAGGTTTGTTAAAATAAAAAATTATGGGGGCCAAGCCGCAATTTGGCTTGATCCCCCATAAAGCAATGGACATCTTATATCCAGGTCAAGGTTTAAGTTATTTTATTGGTTCTCCGCCAGATCTTCCGCTCGTTAGCAGCCTTAATAAGATCGTCTCTGAAATCAGGATGGGCAATGGATACTAGTTTTTCAGCCCGTGCCCAGGTTGAAGTTCCTTTCAATGATATCCAACCATATTCAGTTACTATGTAATTGACCATTTGACGAGTAATAGTAGTTATGGAGCCCACATCAAAGGAGGGTACAATTCTGGATACAAGAGTTCCATCTTTTTGAGTGTGGGTGGAAGGAAGGCAAATAAAGCTTCGCCCGCCTTTGGACCAGTAAGCACCGTTTACAAAGTCTGATAAGCCCCCATTGCCAGAAATCTGCTTAAAAGCAGAACTCTCAGCATTTACTGCGCTATATAGGTCCACCTGTAGCGCCTGGTTAATTGAAACCAGATTATCGATGCTGGTCAGTCTTGCTGGATGGTTGACATAGCCAACATTGCATGAGGCCAAGGCGGGATTATTGTCAATCCAGTCGTAGAGCTTTTTACTACCAAGAGTGAAAGTGTAGTTAATTTTGCCCGTGTCAATTTGTTTTTTGAGACCATTCATTTTTCCTGATTCCCACATTTCCATATAAGCATCCACCAGCATTTCGGTCCAGCCACCCAGGTCTTTAAGATCCGTTTCATTGATCAATTTGCCAAGGAGATTCGGCATGGCACCAATTCCCAGTTGAATACATTGCCCATCACGTAAATGTTCGAGAACATGTCCCGCAATTTTCCTGTCAATATCTGTGGCTTCAACCTCAGGTAATTGTGCCAATTCCGGGTTGTCACCTTCGACTACATATTTTACCTGGGAAATATGAATACTCTCTTTACTCCCCCCCAGAGCAAGGGGCAAATTATTATTTACCTCGACTATAGTATTGTAAGCACTCAATACTTGAGCAAAAGAGGTAGAATTATGTACCCCCCAATTGAAATACCCATTTTTATCCATTGGTGTTACCTGAACAATAAAAGCTTTGCGTCTTTCTGATCCCAGATTATTGGGATCTTCGTAACCATCGGAGAAGTATTTCTCAGATTCACCATAGGCAACAGGATGATAGAATACCCCCTGGCACTTTTCCTGCATGATTCGGCTTACCATGCTAAAATGCAAATCCATAAGGGTAAACACTTCTCCCTGTGGGTCACGGGTTACTATTTCCGGTAGTGGTGGGACAGTGGTCGATCCCATTATTTTGATGTCACTCAGTTCATCTTTGCGCGCTGCCAAAGCCTGGTCGAAAGCTACAGGTTTCCCATTAAACATCCCGTAATCCAACCAGTCACCAGACTCAACAATTTTGACCGCTTCTTCAGCAGTACGCAGTTTTTCCTTATACATTTGTTGAAAATCTCTCGCCACCTAAATCACCCCATTATCTTCAAATTATTCTGTGTTTTCATTATATTATACAAATTTTGAAAATTTTGGCATTTTAAGTATTGAGTTGTGCTAAATAGTGACTAAATTATTTTAGGTTTAAAAAATCCATATAGGTTTGTTTTGTCGAAAGGGATACAGAAGAGAAAAGGTCAAGCCACTAACTTAATACCTTATTTGCTTGACCTAAGTCGAGAAGGTATTAAGTTAGTGGCTTGATCTATATTATATGAGTTCTTTTACATGGCGAGCAATGGCTAAGGATGAAGTCAACCCTGGAGATTCAATACCTATGAGGTTAATAAAACCAGGATAACCTTTGGTGCTTTCTTCACTAATCACAAAATCCCGCAGGGGCTCATCTGGTCCCTGAAGTTTGGGACGAATACCAGCATAATCAGGACTTAAATCGTCTTTGGTAAGGGAAGGTATTATCCGGCGGATGGATTCATAAAATTCTTCTTTATGACTTTCATCCAAAGAATAGCTAAGTTCATCAACATAATAAGCATTAGGTCCCAAACGCAGGTTACCCTGCAGATCAAGAGTGATATGAATACCCAGTACACCTTGTCCAGGTAAGGGATAAACCAAATGATTTATCGATATTCTCTTTCTAAGGCTATAGTATTCGCCTTTGCAGGGAAATAGACGATAATCATGTTGCTCAGGGTTAATGCCAACCAAATCAGCTATATAATCACTTTTTAAACCAGCAGCGTTAATAACCTGCTCAGCTATAATAATTTCGCGTTGGGTATGTAGCTGGTATCCTGATTCTGTGTATTCAATTGCACTTAGTTCTGAATCAAACAAGTAGATTACATGCTGAGATTTACTGCTATAATAAAGCTTTTGCATGAGTCCATGCGAATCTACGATTCCAGTATACGGCAGGTAGAGAGCTTCCTGTACATTAATGTCTGGTTCCAGGTCCGACACCTGCTGAGCAGTTAAATAGTGTGCTTCAACTCCATTGCTTTGCCCATTCTGGTATAGCTTTTCCAACTCAGAGGAATCTTCTTCACTGTTAGCAACTATAAGCTTACCTGTACGTCGGTGGGCAACCCTATTCTCCTGACAAAACTGGTATAACAGCTTATTTCCTTCCATACATAACCTGGTCTTTAACA
The DNA here is from genome assembly GCA_964510795.1 of uncultured Syntrophomonas sp. GTDB lineage: Bacteria > Bacillota > Syntrophomonadia > Syntrophomonadales > Syntrophomonadaceae > Syntrophomonas_B. The sequence goes on along the minus strand of CAZEDT010000003.1, from coordinate 129,690 downwards.
TACTGGAGGGGTTGTATAACCCGGAATGAATTACTTCACTATTGCGGCTGGAAACCTCCTGTCCATAGCTAAGATTTCTTTCTAGAACTGCAATTGTTTTTCCTGACGTTTTGGACAACTCATAGGCGATTGCCAATCCAATTACCCCTGCGCCTATGATAGCGATATCCACCTTGGCGTGCATATTTTTCCTCCTGTTTACGAATTAATTCAATAATGCTTTTTTATATATTTTGAACAACTGATGCAACTTAGGTAATGTTAAGAATATTCCGGCATTTTACGCCCTGACGCTGCTACTAATGGTTCTTTTGAGTGCATTTGTAGTTTAGTAAATTGACCCGCTACCAGCCTCGGCTGCTTCCCCCGCCTCCGCCAGAACCACCACCGCCGCTTGAGCCCCCACCACCAAAACCTCCGCCTCCACCTCCGCCACCGCGGAAAATCATTCCCAGCAGGAAGCCAAAGATAAAACCATTCAGAAAACGATAGTCCAACCATATTAATATCAGGATAAACACAATGCCCAGGATCTTTACCCAGCTGGGTAGATTGTCTTCATTATTAACAGGCTCGCTGGAAGGGGCTTGCTGTGCTGGGTTAACTGCCAGGTTTACCTCATATTCTTTAGCCACCTCTTGAACAATGGCAGCATAGCCATTCCGTAAGCCGGAATCATAATCCCCTTTTTTATAGTACGGCAGCATATATTCATCCTGAATACGTCCGGTTTTGCCATCCGTCAAAGCTCCTTCTAATCCATATCCCACCTCGATTTTAGCTCGCCGATCCTCTGTTACCAGCAGGATTAAAACTCCATTATTGAGCTTTTTGTCACCTAAACCCCATTTACGCAGTATACCCAAAGATACTTCTTCCAGGGGCTGGTCATCCAGGGTTTTAATGGTTACTACCGCTACCTGGGCTTTAGTCAAACGAGCTAATTCCTGGCTGGTATTCAAAATCATGGAACGGGTTTCGTTGCTCATCACCTTTGCCTGGTCCAGGACATAGAGCTCATTGGTAGGCTCAGGCAACTGCGCTGCTGACCATGTGCCTGGCAGGAAGAGGCATAAAACTAGTAAAAGGGAGAGTAATATACTCCCCCGCCAAAAACTCTTTAGAATGGCACTATTAATTCTAAATTGATGACAGTGGGGGTTGCTTATTCTTCCATCCAGATAAGTTGCCGAGGAAGCGCAAGCAATGCCACCTTTGCCATCTGTTTGAATATCTTGATTTAATAGCTGCTTATTCATACCTAGATTACCTACTGTTTAAATTCGACTTTGGGAACTTCTTTAGCATTAGGATCTGCCTTAAAGTAATCCCTGGGACTAAAGCCCATCATTCCTGCGAAAATCACATTAGGGAAGGTCTTAATTTTGGCATTATAAACCTGAACGGAATCATTGTAATCTTTTCTAGCAGTGGCAATTCTATTTTCAGTACCGGCTAGATCATCCATTAGTTGACGAAAATTAGCATCTGATTTAAGGTTGGGATAGTTTTCAACCACTACCAGCAAGCGCGATAAGGATGAGCTAAGTTGATCATTGGCAGCAGCTTTCTCAGCTACACCTTTCGCCCCGATTAATCGGCTGCGAGATTCTGCTATAGTATTGAGAATGCTTTTTTCCTGACTGGCAAATCCTTGGACAGTAGCAACCAGATTAGGAATCAAATCTGCCCGACGCTGCAAATTGTTCTCCACCTGAGCCCAATTGCTATCCACTGTTTCATTTAAACCCACCAGGTTGTTATAACTGCTAACCGCTCCCCCTATGAGTATCAGTAAAACAGCCAAGATAATAATCCAAGATTTTTTCAATATAACGCCTCCCTCATAATAAATCTAAACGTTCATACTTCATGATATCTAAACTCACTGATTTGTCAATTAGTTGCTTCAGTTATTTAGTTGGCAGAAACAGACATCCGCATAATCAAAAATAAGTTATCCCAACCTAAATTAAGCAACCTTAGCCCGATTGAATACGAACTAAGGCTGCTTAAATGCAGTAATCTTAATACTGTATACTTGACTTAAGTAATTCCATTTGCTGATATGGGATAGATCTTAAGAATTTTATTACTGTAATTGAGCTCTTGAGTAGTCCTCATTCATAGCTTGTCTGCCATAAGACTTATCAAGCTAACTCATCAGTTTCTGTCACCGCTGATTAAGTCCCCCAGGATGCTGCCGCCTATTCCAGCGATACCTTTTTGTTCTCCTTTATTGCCGTAACGACTGGCAGAAACAATACGATCTGCCAACCTGGACAACGGCAAACTTTCCAGATATACTTTGCCAGGCCCAGTGAGTCTGGTCATGAAAAGACCTTCTCCTCCAAACATGGCATTTTTAAAGCCGCCAATAAACTGAATGTCATAATCTATGGTGGTTGAAAAAGCTGCCAAGCATCCGGTATCCACTTTTAGTACTTCACCAGGAGCTAAGTCTCGCTCAATTAATGTACCTCCTGCATGAACAAAAGCCAGTCCGTCCCCCTCCAGCCTCTGCAGAATAAAACCCTCACCTCCGAAGAAGCCAGTACCGATACGTTTTGTAAAGGCCACTTCTATTTCGATACCCCGAGCAGCACAAAGGAATGAATCCTTCTGACAAAGGAATTTGCCACCCAGTTTCTGCAAATCCAAAGTAACAACTTTACCTGGATAAGGAGCTCCAAAGGCTACTCGCTGCTTAGCACGAGCATTATTCATAAATGTAGTAATGAAAAAACTCTCACCGGTGAAAATGCGTTTAAAGCCCTTGAACATTCCTCCACCTGTACCCGTTTGCATTTCGATCCCCTGATCCATGTACATCATGGTTCCAGCTTCAGCGCGTACCCCTTCCCCAGGATCCAGTTCAATTTCGACTATCTGCATAGCTTCGCCCATGATTTTGTAATCAATAACGTCTGCCATTTACATCACTCCTCACTATATGTTATTTATTCTTTACCCATTGTAAATGATTTTTATGAGCAACAAAATGTTAGATTCATATAAACTCATCTAATCAAGCAACTAATAATGTGAAGCTGATTAACACTAATGTCTAATCCATTCTAATCATTCGGCTTTCCTGGTCATAATATATTCTAGTCTTTCCATAGCTGCTGTTGATGGTTGTTCTAATACCCCTTATGGTTACATCAAGCTTACTAGCCAGCCCTTGAAGTATGTGAACCATACCTCGGCCAACCACATCTCTCAGTACTTCTTCGAGGGAAAGCTTGTCCAGGTAGAGCAGTTCTAGATGCCTTTCCAGATTACGGGTTTTATCAAACCATTGTTCATACTCCTCGGTTATCTCCTGATTTTTATCCTGATCAGGATACCTCGATACTGATTGAGCCAGTTTACTTAAGACATTAGTCCCTTCCTCTATCTGATTATTGATTTGAGCAATACGTTTCTTATAGTCATCCGGATTAAATCCTTCTATGGTAATCCGGACTTCTTCAGGATTTGTTATATTGTTAACAATTAATACATTTTTGCAGCAAATAACGTTTTTTCCTAATATGAGACCCTTGCCTCTGCTGATATCTATTCTATTGCCCGCCTTCAAACATGATCTGGTAACATATTCATCAACAAAAATGCTGTTGCCCGCTTCTACCGTAGCATTTTGAATATAACGTGCTTTTACATCGCAGCCTGCTTTGATAATAAGCTGATTGCGTCCTAGTATGGGACCATCAACAATGATTGATCCGGTTTTGGATACGACCTCTGCATTATCCACCAAGCCACCAATGCGTATATCCCCTTCGGCATGAACTATGAAACCTGGTTTTACATTCCCTTTGATACATACATCGCCATCAAAGTTGATATTACCGGTTGCGAAATTAACATCATTGTTTACTCGATAAAAGCGAGAAACTGATACATTACCATGTTCATCCCAGCTCAGAGTCCCGTCCATAGCAGCAATGGCTTTATTGCCTTTTATGATTATACCTCCATCTGTCTTGAAACGGCCTTCGTCCCCTAACATACCTGGAATTTCTTCTCCGTATACGTTAAAGCCAGGATTTCCCCTTGTCGGTGGTATTTGAGCAGCAATTATATCACCTTTTTTTACATGAATGCTAGGTTGAATGTCGTGGAAGTTTACTTTACCTTGTTCATCAATTCTAGGTGACTTTACCGGTAGTTTATGAAAATAAACTACTTGACCGTTCTTACCTTTTCCGCAGGGAGTCCCGGCGGCAATAGGGATCAAATGGACTGGCTCAGCTGATCTGATCAGGCTATTTATTCTATCAGTACATAAGCCATGAATAATGCGGTGGCAGGCTAGATAATCGAGCAGGTTAGTATCGTCAAACTCTACGGGGAAGTCAGGGTTAATACTTAGAAATGCAAGCATTTTATCGGGAGTTAATTTTAATGACAGGCTTGCCATTTGATCTTGCTGAAGCAGTTTATTAGGATGGTCACTTATCTTTGTTTCGTCGGACTGGCCATGGACCAGATCCGTGGTCAGTAAATCCTTATCATGTCTTTTGCTAACCTTATAATCATCGCTACTCACAACCAAGCACCCCATATAAAAGTTATGTTTATTAAGAAAATTTGCACAACAATAATCTATACGTCCTAAATAGTGGTATTAAATGCCATATTTTAGTATAACAGTATTCAATGTTTTTTTATGTAAACAAATAGATGGGTTTTCAGACTATATTATTTAACTTTCGTGAATAATTAGTGCCAAAAAATATTAAATATCCAGTGAGGTATTGAAGGGTTAGGTTTGAGGATGTTGTGAAAAGAAAAATACTCCTAAAATAATTAGGAGTACGATTGTAAAATATTCATCTCTAATGGGGTACCTGGGAATTATAAGATTTTACATAATCAAGCTAGCGGGACTGTTCCTTAATTATGTTTAAGAAGTGATGCAGAATTCGGGCGGTTAAGCCCCATATAATTCTATCTTGCCATATATAGAATTGCTGTGGAAGGTAACCATCCCGGTAAGGGTAATTCTTACCGCCAGGTACCAGTTCAAAGGGATAATCATCGGGAAAATTCAATTTCATACTTAGTTTATGTTCAATTGGCTGTTGCTCCAATAAATAATCAAGAGGTACATAGAATATTTCTTCTACCTCACTACTATTTATTTTTATAGTCTGCGGGTCTAGTATATAGCCTACAAAAGGATAGATAATAGCCCCAAATGGGCTGACTACTACATCTAAGGGAGCAATAAGATTAACGGCTTCCTTGTTAACTCCCAATTCTTCTATAGTTTCCCGTATAGCTCCCTGCGCTGGACTGGCATCGCAAGGATCAATTCCTCCCCCAGGGAAACAGATTTCTCCGGGCTGAAATTTTAGATCAGATGCACGCTTTTCAAATAGGATGCAGGTTTCTGAGTCAATGTCTACCAAGGGCAAGAAGACTGCTGATTTAAATGCTTGTTTCTCACCAAGTATTCCTTGATTCCGTTTCCCCAGCAACTGCCAGTCAATTTTCGCCATAAGGCAGTCTCCCTTCCCATAAAAAGCCCATAAAAACCAGTTGTCATGTTAGTATAAAGAAAATACCCTAAAATCAAAAAACTAGAATCTGGGAATTTTAATATTGCTCACCATCATAATTGCTAAAAATAATAAAAGGCCCAAAATCAAGTTGGCTGATAAGGAAGCTGCAAAAAATGAAACCACGGCCACTATGGACCCAGCCAAAGTTATTGGGATACCCATAAAATAATCACCAATATTAAGCACATTATAACGCGCTAGTCGATAAGCTCCGCAGGCTATATACAAAATGGCCACTACTAAGCCCAGGGAGAATGCATAAGGATCTAGCACCTGTGAATAAAGCAATAGAGCTGGAGCAACCCCGAAAGAAACCAAATCACAAAGAGAATCCAGTTGCTTTCCTAAGGGCGAAATAATATCCAATCTTCTGGCGACGCGCCCATCGAGACTATCCATTAATACAGCAATCAAAATAAAAATAGCCGCATTTCTAAATTCTTGATTCAATGTATAAACCAGGGATAAGGACCCAAAAACAATATTACATAGGGTGATGGTATTGGCACAACTCTTATTTATAAAGCTTCGCAATGATGGTTTCCCCCCCTTTTACTTTTTCCCCTGCCTGGACTGAAATCATAGCTTCAGGTGGGAGATACAACTCAGTGCAAGAACCGAAACGAATTAGTCCAAAGCGTTCTCCGGTAGCTAGACTGTCACCCGGCTTCACCCAGCATACGAGTCGACGAGCCACCAGTCCCGTGATCTGCACCACCAAGACCTTGCCCCACTCAGTAGTAAGGCCTACATAATTACGAGCATTTACTGTTCCAGCTTCGGTTTTATAAGCCGGAAGGAACTCCCCGGGCACTGTGTTCACCCATTCAACTTTTCCATTGACAGGAGTTCTATTGATGTGAACATTAAATAGACTTAAAAATATTCTCACTCTTACGGCCGGTGCATGCAGATAATTGTCCTCGTTGACAGTCTCTATATCCATTATACGTCCATCTGCAGGTGATACTACGGTTCCCTGGTCAGCTGGAACCTGACGCACTGGGTTTCGGAAGAAAAACCCGCAAAACAATGCCAGTATAATTGCTACACTTGCACCAGTATAGCCAGTATAAAAATATAATATGGGTGATATCAATAAAAAGAAAAAGACAAATATCCAGCCTTCCCGAGCAATGATTTCCTGGTGTGCCATAATAATAATACTCCTATCTGTACATTGGCATCTGTAGTTTGATCAATATTCTTATTTAATATAATTCTACCTTATAATACAATTTTGTGTAAAAAAAGTTTCATAAAGCTTGTGATATTATGTGCAAGTATTCAACAACGTTATCAAATATTAAAGATTTATTCCAGGGGTATAGTTTTATAAGCGTGCTTTTTCACTGGATCATAGACAAACATTATCCTAAAAAACTTATCACTTAGCAACTGCTTATCGGGGTCCCATCTAAAATACTCCAAATGCAGATTTTTCCTGATTTCACGTGGACTGCTAAATTTGTGCCTGCCTAAATGCTCTTTATTAAAAGTTTCATCCTTTATAAAACTATAAATTTCTTCTTTTATGCCCTCAGGATTATAGGTCCATAGTCCAGCGGGCAGAAGATCCGAGCGATTCCTCATTAAGAAATCGTATTTAAGCAAATCATTTACGATATCCGCATGACGCACATGTTCTCGGCTAATAAAGGCTAATAAAAAGCTATAAAGCCTGTCCTTTTTATGGCCTACCTGGAAGAGATTTTCACTTTTCCAGTAGCTAGCAAAATCTTCAAAAAAAGCGAAAGCATCATTATCATAAACGCTAGAGACAATATATGCAAGACTTAGCCTCATATCGCCAGAATTATGGTATTTGTCCAAAATTTCCTCGATCTGCTTTAGCGTTATCATTTGGGAATAACTGATATATTGATTAGCCAGGAGCTGATAAGGAGCTTCTTCCTGGTATATAAGCCCATGTTCTGAGGCTAACTCCCTCATTCTTGAACCCTTGAGCAGTTTTAAAAAGCCTAACTGCAGAACATCTGGTTCTAAGGAATAGACATCATTAAACGAATGAGCAAATTCCGAATAACCCTCATAAGGCAAACCGGCTATTAAATCTAGATGTAAATGAATGTTGTTAAATGATTTAAGTATTTGAATATTTCGGCTTTGCTTTTCCCAGTTATAGCTCCTTTGCACCGCTTGCAGAGCTGCCGGAAAAGTAGATTGGATGCCAATTTCAAAGTTAAAACGGTTAGCTGGTACGGTGGCCAAGAAATTTAACATTTCATCTGAAATTAAGGAGACATCCAATTCAAAATGAAACTTGCTGGCGGCTTCTTGATCTATAAGAAAGCTCATAATTTCTATAGCCCGGCCTTCATTGCAGTTAAAGGTTCGATCTACAAATTTGATCTCCCTGACCTCCTGAGTCAGCAGAATGTTTAAATCCTGCTTAACCCGCTCCATAGAAAAATAACGTACTCCCCTCTGGGTGGAGGACAGACAGTAAGAACAATTAAACGGACAGCCTCGGGAACTCTCGTAATAAACAATTTTATCCTTGAAGTCTTCCAAATTCATTGGATACGGAAAAGGGACAATGTCCAAATCACAAATTAATGGTCGGTCAGGATTATGGCATATCTCTTTATGAGAGCGATAAGATATACCCTGTAAGAACTGATATGACGATTCATTATCCAGGGCCAGCAATAATTCCTTAAAACTGGCTTCCCCTTCCCCGCGGACTATAAAATCCAGGACTGGGTTTTCCCGGAGAACCTTATCGGCATCATAAGAGACCTCCGGACCTCCCAGTATGATTATGGTTTCAGGGGAAACCTTCTTATAATCCCGGCAGATTTCCAGGATGGAACGAATATTCCATATATAACAGGAAAAACATAGTATGTCAGGCTGCTGACTATAGATTTGCGCCATAATATCTGCAAGGACTTCATTTATACTGAACTCCTTGAGATCGATCTGCAGCAAGGTATCCTGCCGGCTAAAGGCCTGCAGATAACGCAAAGCCAGGGAACTGTGAATGTATTTGGCATTAAGGGTAGTTAACAGTATGGATTTCATGATTTAATCTTCACCTACTATATGTATTTCCGGATGTAGATCAACTCCGAATCTTTCCCTGGCTTCGGTTTGTATCTTGTTAATTAGTGTTAGAACGTCTGCAGCACTGGCCTTGCCATTATTGATAATGAAACCGGCGTGCTTGGTGGATACTTCTGCTCCCCCAATACGATAACCCTTCAAATCCATTTGTTCTATCATGGGTCCTACATATAGACCTGGTGGTCTCTTAAATGTACTGCCGGCACTGGGATACTCCAAAGGCTGTTTCTCTCGACGAATTTGGGCATAATTTTGCATTTTGGCATAAATTTCCTCTTTAGGCCTGGTACCCAATTGCATACTAGCAGATAATATCATATACTGATTATCTTGAAAGCAGCTCTTGCGATATGAAAAGCCGATTTCCTCGCCTGAAAACAAACGAACTGTACCGGCGGTATTGATAGCTTCAACTTCAACAATTATGTCCTTCATCTCTCCATCATAGGCGCCAGCATTCATAAGCACTGCCCCACCCAGGCTGCCTGGAATACCTTCGGCAAATTCCAGCCCACTTAAACTATTGGCACCCGCCTTTTTAGCTAATTCAGAAAGGCGAATACCTGCTTGAGCCCAAATCTGCTCACCCTCAATCTGCAGAGCTTGAAAATTATGGCCCAGCTTGATTACGATTCCCCGAATACCTTTGTCCCTGACCAGAAGGTTACTACCCTTGCCGATAACCATAAATGGTATCCTATGACTATGGCAGTATTGAACAATTACCTTTATTTCTTCGGTATTACGCGGACTAACCATCATATCAACCGGCCCACCGATTTTGAAAGTAGTATGGTTTTTCATGGGTTCGTTGAGCAGGATTATTTCATCGCCAAGTAAGTCGCGAAGTTCAGTATACATAGATTAATCTCCTTTGAATGATCTGTTTATATAGTTATGGAAATTATAAATACTTTATTCACTCTTCTTAATCTTGACGGCAATCTTAGAGGCTTCTGGCATGATAATAATACTAGCATTGATGCTATATTTGTCTAAGGCTCTTTGTATTCCTTCATTCAATGAATGAATGGGAGTTAAGAAAAGCTCTTCAACCCTTTTATCATCAAGATCGCTTAGTAAACAGACCTCAACCGTTTCAATAATTCTGCAGATAGCAAAAGCCTTATGCCCACCCAACTCAAACTTTTTATGAAATCTATCAACTATATCCTGAGGGCAAGTAGCCTGATCTATCCAATCTTCGAACGTATCTTCCCCTAAGCCTTCACGACATTCGGCCAGCAGAATAATGGTTCCACCCGGTTTGACTGCTAATATAGCTGCATCCAGGGCCTTTTGGGCTTGATACATGTTTATGTCTTTAGGATAACCACCACAGCTTGCGATTACTATATCCGCGGCTTCAGTGATCTCTATAACATTCATCTGCTCACAGTATTTTACAGCCTCCAACCAGGCCTGTTCCATATCCCCAGCCACACAATAAGCAATGTCATGATGGGATTGCATTACTACATTTAGGATATAATCCACCCCCGCTTGGCGGGCCGCTTCTATCATTAGGTCGCTGACTGGATTATCTTCGTAATTACCTAATCTAGCCCGGGGATCGTTCATCATTTTGTGATTGGCCTCAATAGCCTGACGCCCGGAAATACCTGGCAGGATAGATTTTCTGCCGCCCGAATAGCCAGCGAAATAGTGTAGACTCACTACTCCGGTAGTAATCAACAGATCGGCCTCGGCTGCCGTCCTATTAATTATTAATTCCATCCCGTTGGACAATGTACCTAGCGACAGTAGATTCTCATCACAATCATGGTTTTCAATGCGGTATTTTTGACAGATATCTGCTCCGAAAATCGCCAAATTGTCATCATCCAAATGCGGACGATGTATGCCGGTTGCAACAATCAGGGTAATATTTGAACTGAGTATGCCGGCCCCTTCAATTTCGGCCAGTAAGGGCGGCAGAATTAGATCATAGGGAGTTGGACGAGTAATATCATTTACAATAATGACCGCATTGCGGGCTTGTTTTTGCTTAATTATACTCTCCAGCAAGGGGCTGGCAATTGGACTTGCTAAAGCTTTTTTCACCAGGTCTTGCCCACCCTGGGAATCATCAAAATGTCGGGGCATAATTATAGAAGTCGGATGCTTCTCTGGAATATCCACATCAAGAAACTTATCACCATATGCAAATTGATACACAAACAATTACCTTCCATTCTAAGTTTTAATTATAACTTTACTTTCACAGTAAGACTAATTATGCGCAGTAAAAGTGAACAGGGGGACGGTTCTCTTGTTCATCCAGTTAAGGTGCTAGGGGATGAACAAGAGAACCGTCCCCCTGTTCACTTTTACTGCGCATAATCTATAAACTACGACACATTCGTTATAAATTATACCTTACTAAACATAATTTTATAATCCTTCAGAAGATTATGATATAATATCGGGGTAAGAAAAATGGTGCCTTATTAGGCCTTGAAGGAGTGGCGTTATGGATTCATCCGTCATCAGAGCTGAGCTGGCCAAGATGTTGGGTAAGGATAAAGTGCTGACCGAAGAACTGGATTTGATGTATTATTCCTATGATAGTTCCTTTTTAACTCAATTAAAACCTTCCAATCCACAGGCGGTGGTTTTTCCCACCAGTACTGAAGAGGTACAGAAGGTCGTACGTTTTGCCTATGATAATGATATCAACATAGTTCCCCGAGGTGCAGGTACCGGTGAAACCGGAGGATGTATTGCGGTAGCTGGTGGTATAGTATTGGATCTTTCCAAATGGGATGAGATAGTAGAAATAGATGCCAAGAATATGCAGGTTATCGTTCGCCCGGGAGTTATTCATGCCACTTTGAATGATGCCTTAAGTCAGTATAACCTCTTCTTTCCCCCTGATCCAGGCAGCAGTCTAATGTGCACTATCGGCGGGATGGTTGCAAATAATGCCAGTGGATTGAGGGCTGTAAAATATGGCACCACTGAGCAATATATTCTGGGTCTGGAAGTGGTTACCCCTAACGGCGATATTATCTCAACCGGAGGTATGCGGGCAAGGTGTATCAAAAATGTTTCCGGCCTGAATTTAACGAAATTAATGATTGGATCTGAAGGAGTACTTGGTATTATTACGCAGGTTCGTTTACGCTGCTGGCCCAAGCCGAAGGCACGGGGAATAGCCATGGCTGTGTTTGATAACCTGGATGATGCCCCGGCAACAGTGCTGGATGTATATCAGGCCGGTCTACTGCCATCAGGTATTGAGATTTTGGATGGCTCAGCTATTAAAGCAGTCAATGAGTTTAAACCGGATATTAACTTGCCCGATTGCGAAGCTATATTACTGTTCGAGGTTGATGGCAATCCCCCCAGTGTTGATTATGAGGGCGAACAGATAAAGGAAATCGCCGGTCGTCGGGCTCGTTCGGTAGAATGGGCAACTGATAAAAAACGTATGGCCCAGCTCTGGGAAGGACGCAGTGTTACGTCATCCGCAGCCTCTCGAGTAAGAGCTGACGGTACCAGAATTTTTGCTGGAGAAGATGTCAGTGTACCGCTATCCAAAGTGACAGATACCTTAAGAGCTATCCGCGCTTTAGGCGATAAATATGGTATCCAGGTAGTTAATTACGGTCATATCGGGGATGGCAATGTTCACACCGCCCCGGTTATAAATCCTGAAATTCCTGAAGAAGTGGAACGGGCGCTTAAGCTGGTAGACGAAATTCACCTCCTGGCCATAGAATTGCAGGGATCTACCACCGGTGAACATGGGGTGGGAGCAGTACGTCGTCCTTATGCTGAAAGGGAACATGGTCGGGCCGTTCATTATATGCAAAAGACCAAAGAGGCTTTTGATCCCAAAGGAATCATGAATCCAGGTAAATTGTTTTAAGATAACATTACCTTATTAATGACCTTAAGTCATATATGTAGTACAGAGTGCAACCTTATTAATGACCTTTAGTCATATATGTAGTACAGAGTGCAACCTTAATAGTGACTTCAGGTCATATTGGTAGTCCAGGGTGCACTTGTTCCGGACAAGCCAGAAAACATTGTCAGATGACTCTGCTGGTAGTGGGATGTCCTCTAGTATTACCTAAACTTGCCTTGGGCTTTCACCGGGCTTTTAGGAAGGAAGATTTAATAGATGGAATTTAAAGAATTGCCGCCCGTAAAGGAACAAATAATGAAATGCGTACGTTGCGGGAAATGCCGCAGTGTTTGCCCTACCTTTGCCGAAATTAGGAATGAAACAGCGGCTCCGCGCGGACATGTTTTTATGGTGGGCATGTTAAGAGATGGTAAAGTGGAGCCATCGGCGGAGGTATATGAAAGACTAACTAATTGTCTTATGTGTGAGACCTGCTCTATTAATTGTCCTTCGGGTATCGATATTCATGAACTCAATGCTGCCGCACGCTCTTATATTTATGAGAAAAACCCGTCGGTAACCAAAGAACTGGTGTTCGATACCATGTGGACCCGTCCGGGACTATTGAAAACATCGGTTCGTTTCATGTGGCTGGCACAGAAAACCGGTCTTCAGAAACTGGGAAGAACCATGGGCATAACTAAAATGTTACCTGGTGATTTACCCAAAGCTGAAAAAATCTTAAGCGGGGTTCCCTATCTCTCCGCTAAAAACCAGCTGTCTGAGGTTAATCCTGCACGGGGTCAAAAGAAATACAAGGTTGGTTATTTCCTGGGCTGCGCAACAAACCTTTTAAATCCCGAGGTTGCTAAAGCAACTGTGGATGTTCTAACTCGTAACGGTTGTGAAGTAATTATTCCTAAGGATATCAAGTGCTGTGGTCTGCCCCATATAGCCAATGGCAAGATGGAGACAGCACAGCAGTTGGCAGCGCATAATGTGAAGCTCTTCAACAGTTATGATTTTGATTATATTATCAGTGATTGTGCTTCTTGCTCTTCAGCCCTGAATCATAAGAATATGGAGTTTTTGCTGGGCGGTCTTAAAATTGAGGATCAGGCCTTTGCCTTTGCTGAAAAGACGATGGATTTAACCCAGTTTCTAATTAAAGTACTGGATGTACAACCCCCGAGCAACCCTAATGCCAAAAAGATCAAAGTGACTTACCATGATCCCTGTCATCTGGCTAATGCTCAAGGTATTAAGGCTGAACCCAGGGAAATACTGCGCCGCACTCCTGGAGTTGAACTGGTAGAAATGAAGGATGCTAACCGTTGCTGTGGTGGTTCGGGAACCTATAGCCTGACTCATTATGATATGTCCATGAAAATATTGGACAAGAAAATGGATAATGCTATGCTAACCGGAGCTAATAAGCTGGCCACCTGTTGCCCCAGTTGTATGATGCAGCTTCGGTATGGAGTTAGCCGTAATAATTGGAATGCAGAAGTAGTTCATCCGGTGGTATTGTTGAGTGAGAGCTACAAAAATCCACCGGCATTGAAATCTTAGGCATAGACAGATGATTAAAAAAGGGCTTAATAAGCGAATCTTTCGGGAAGTACGCAAGGCTAATTCTAAATACCACTTGGTTGAAGATGGAGATCGGATAGCGGTAGGTCTATCAGGAGGCAAAGACAGCACGGCGCTGCTTTATTTTCTAGCTATGCTGCAAAAATTCACCCCGCTGAATTTCAGCCTGGTACCTATTTATCTGGATCTGGGTCTGGGTACTGAAACTCAGGGTATGCAAGCTTTATGTGCTTCCCTGGGTTTACCGTTGATCATTGAAGATACTCAAATTGCCCAGGTGGTTTTTGAAACGCGCCAGGAAAAAAACCCCTGTTCGCTTTGTTCCAACCTGCGCCGCGGAGCCCTAAATCGAGTGGCAAAAAGCCAGAATTGCAATAAAGTAGCTCTAGGTCACCACGCTGATGATGCAGTCAACACAGTTATTATGTCTATGATCTTTGAAGGTCGTTATCACTTGTTTAAACCTGTCACCTACCTGGATAGAATCGATATAACTGTCATCAGGCCCTTGATATATGTAGCCGAGAGGGACATTCGAAGTTTCATCGATTCCATTGACTTTAAGATAGCCAAAAATCCCTGCCCGGCTGATGGTCATACCATGCGGGATGAAATAACAGAACTGGTTAGTGATATAGATAAACGCTACCCCGGTGCACGGCAAAGAATTTTGACCAGTATAGAAAATGCTGATAGTGATAGTTTTTGGAAGCCTCTAAACTAAATAAAGCAAATTCCCCAGGCGTTATGATGTCGGTTTCCATAACGCCTTATTCTTTTCTAGAACGTTTGTTTTTAACTTCCACTATGCTATAATTTAACAAAAACTTGGAGGTAAAGAATGGCTCAGCTTGATTCACTCAATGAACGGCAACGCCGTATCCTTCAGTTCATCCAGGATAGAACCAAAAACCAGGGCTATCCCCCATCAGTCCGGGAAATAGGTGAGGCGGTGGGCTTGAAATCCAGCTCTACTGTCCATATGTACCTGGTTCAATTAGAGGAAAAGGGTTTCATTCGAAGAGACCCAGCCAAACCACGAGCTATTATTATTGTTAAGGATGAACCAGAAGATACCATGGAAATTAATGTACGCCAAATTCCGGTCCTCGGCAAGGTGGCCGCTGGTACTCCGATACTGGCGGAGGAGAATATTGATAGTTATATGGCCATGCCAGTAGACTTTTTGGGCAATGGTAATTACTATATTTTGCGAGTCCAAGGGGATAGTATGATTGAGGCCGGCATTCTTGACAAAGACTATGTAATTGTTAAGGAACAACGGGATGCCAACAATGGAGAAATAGTGGTGGCACTGTTAGAAGATGAGGCCACTGTGAAAAGGTATTATAAGATGCCGGATCATTATAAATTGCAGCCCGAAAATAGTGCCATGGAACCTATTATAACCAATGAGCTAACCATCTTAGGCAAGGTAGCCGGGCTATTACGCAGAATGTAATTTTTCTTTTCATGACACCATTTCATATAGTAGTTAAGTAAATAAACCACAAGAGGCTGTCCAATTTTGTTTTTTTGGACAGCCTCTTAATACTATATTATAAGTCAACCACCTGACTCTTTAGAACTTCTCCAGGTACTCTTCAATTTCCCAGTCATAAACCCGAGAGCTGTAGTTTTCCCATTCTCTCATCTTGGCAGCTACAAAACGGGAATAAATATGCTTGCCCAGTGCTTCTTTAACCAGCTCATCTTTGCTCAATTCGTCAACGGCTTCGTACAGATTTTCTGGTAATGATAGGATACCCTGTTCTTTGCGTGCAGCCAGATCCATTTCATAAATATTCTGTTCAACTGCAGCTGGAGGTTCGATTTGATTTTTTATTCCTTCCAAACCGGCTTTCAAAATAACCGCCAGACCTAGATACGGGTTGCAGGATGGATCGGGATGACGCACTTCGATGCGAGTACCAATTCCACGCCGAGCCGGTATTCTGATCAGCGGACTGCGGTTACGGTAAGACCAGGCAATATATACCGGTGCTTCATAACCAGGCACCAGACGTTTGTAGGAATTAACAGTAGGATTGGTAATAGCGCAAATAGCCCGAGCATGCTTGATTATCCCACCTATAAAATAACGACAGGTATCACTCAGCCCATCTTCTTTATTGGGATCATAGAAGATGTTTTCTCCGTCTTTAAATAAAGAGCAATGCATATGCATACCCGAGCCGGCAATGCCAAAAACAGGTTTAGGCATAAAAGTAGCATGTAAACCATGTCGCTGAGCCACAATTCTAACTGCAATTCTAAAGGTAACAATATTATCAGCTGTCTTCAGAGCATCGGTATACTTAAAATCAATTTCATGCTGTCCAGGTGCAACTTCATGATGGGCAGCTTCTATTTCAAAACCCAGGGTTTGCAGGGTTTCCACCATATCCCGGCGGGCATCTTCCCCTTTGTCTACAGGGGGCAAATCGAAATAACTGGCTTTATCGTTGGTCTCCAGAGTTGGCAGCCCATTGGCATCCAGGTTAAACAAAAAGAATTCTGGTTCAGGTCCAACCTGCATAGTATAGCCCATGGCTTTAGCTTCACTGAGAGCCCTGGTTAACGCATAACGAGGACTTCCTTCGAACGGCTGGCCATCGGGATTACATATATCACAGATTAAACGGGCAGTTTTTCCCGGAGAAGTGGGATTAATCCATGGCAGCACCAGGAAGGTGTTAGGGTCAGGTTTTAGATACATGTCAGATTCTTCAATACGGACGAACCCTTCAATAGATGATCCATCAAACATGAGTTCTCCATCCAGGGCTTTTTCTAATTGGTCAACCGTAATTGAAATAGCCTTCATCACACCTAAAATATCAGTAAATTGAAGCCTGATAAACTGTACGTTTTCCTCTTTGGACTTTTGTAAAATATATGCTTTATCCATAAAAACCTCCTGTAGTTTTAATTAGCAAATCCTAACTGAATTCGGTTATCATATATATTTTGGTCAAACAATCAAAAGATTATTATCAAAAAAGATATCATCATTAATACGGCTATAATGAGGTTAAAAGTAATCCCGGAAAAAATTCCTGCCAGAGTACCCAAGCCAGTCTTCATGGCAGTGGATAAATCTTTACCGCTTAACAATTCACCAACACAGGCACCTAGCCAGGGTCCAATAAGTATACCGATAGGTGGGAAAACAAATATGCCTATAACCGTACCAATCAGAGCTCCATATATGCCCTTTTTGCTAGAGCCAAAATATTTAGCACCCAGTATGGAGGACAGATATTCAACTATTAATGATAAAACAGTCAAGCTAGCCATAATGGCAATATACTTGGTACTTACAGCATGAAATCCTTCATACCAGCCATAAGCAGTAATGGCAATAAAAATTAATGGTATACCGGGTATAAATGGGATAATTGTACCGGCAATACCCAATAAAATAACTATAATAGCTATTATTACTGCAGTGGTATTCATTAATGAACCCCCATACTTGGTAATGGTCTCAACTGACATCTTATTAATAAAGTGGTTTGCTTGCCTAATATAATAACAGAAAATATAATCTTTTCACTGTATACATGGCCCTTTTGTTGATCTGATTGAAATTAAAATAGATTCTTGATCAATTGCTGCGTTACATAACGACCATGTTCATAGGTTAATGCACCCTGGAAATAGACCGTGTATGGTTCTCGGAGTGGAGCATCGCAGGACAATTCAATGGATGAACCCTGAATAAAAGTTCCCGCTGCCATAACTACCCTATCGGCATAACCTGGCATGTCCCCATATTCCAACTTAACATCGCTATCAACTGGCGAAGCACTCTGCACAATTTGGCAGAAGCGGATTACTTCGTCGGCATTAGTCATTTTTATCGCCTGTACTATGTCTCCTCTTCTATCGTTCCAGCGTGGATACACATCAAAACCATAATGCTCAAAAACATAGGCAAGCAGGCAGGCAGTTTTCATGGCCTGCAGCACAGTATGAGGAGCCATAAAAAGGCCTTGATATAGAAGACGATTATTTATCAAACTGGCTCCCAGCTCTTTGCCTAAACCAGGTGCTGTTATATGGTAAGCCACCTCTTCAACGAGGTCACGCCGCCCCAGTACATAACCTCCGGAAGGAGCCAGACCACCGCCTGGATTTTTTATCAAGGAACCCGCTATTAAATCAACTCCCAGCTGGGTGGGTTCGACTTGGTTGGTAAACTCCCCATAACAATTGTCGACAAAAATAATGGTTTCTGGATTTACTTGGCGAACCACTTTGACCAACTGGTCTATTTGATTGACGTTCAGAGCAGGCCGCAAACTGTAGCCTCGGGAACGTTGGATTAATACCATGCGAGTATCAGCTTTTAGGCCTGATTTTATCGCTTCTATGTCGGGTTCCCCAGTTTCGGTAAGCGCAATCTCTCGATATCTAACCCCACGGTCAATTAAACTGCCCCGATGAGCACTTTTAGTGCCAATTACATTTAATAGAGTATCATAGGGACTACCTATCAGTGACAGTACTTCATCACCCGGTCTTAGAACAGCCATTAAACAAGCTGAGATGGCATGCGTACCCGATACAATTTGTGATCTTACCATGGCATCCTGAGACCCAAAAACATGAGCATATATACTTTCCAGCTCATCCCTGCCCAAGTCACCGTAACCATAGCCAGATGAATTATGGAAATGACTATCTCTCACTCGATGATCTTGAAAAGCCTTAAGCACCTTCTGTTGGTTATAAAAGGCTATTTCTTCGTAATGTCGAAAGATATCCTCCATTTCCTTTTCCGCTTGACGAATAAATTTTAAAGCCTCCAATTATCTTAGCACCACTTTCTTTGGCAAGTCATTATCCTCAATAGTCTATCATATTATGTTGAGCATGCAAGTATTGGATAGTGCTGGGAGCGGTTAATAATGGAAAGGTGCCATAACTAAAGGTAGTTTAATGGTTAACTTACTTCAGTATATAATGCATCAAAGACCGTAAAAAAGCACATGGCCAGCTTAGGATCAAATTGAGTCCCTCCACAATTAGCTATCTCCAGCAGCGCTTCACTTGAACTGATCGCGGCTTTGTAGGGGCGTCCATGAGTCATTACATCATAACTGTCTACAATGCTTATTATGCGGGCCAGATAAGGTATTTCCTCGCCCTTTAATTTGCCTGGGTATCCTGTGCCATCCCATCTTTCATGATGGCACATTACTTCATCAGCAATGCTGATTAAATCATGTGAAGTCTTGGTAATTCGGGACCCAATTTCCGGGTGTTGCTTGATAATTTCCCATTCCTCTGGATTAAGTGGCTTGGTTTTAGCCAGAATATTATCAGGAACACCTATCTTGCCAATATCATGTAATTTTGCCAGCAATACCAGGCGATCTATTTCATTTCTTGCCAATCCCAGTTCTTGGGCAAAAACAATGGATATCACTTGCATTCGGCAAGCATGTTCCTGGGTTTCATGAGTCCGTTCATTAAGGATTTGTTCCAGTGAGGAAATTAGAGAATTACGCAAGCTGCTGCGCTCCAACAATTTATTGCGGTACATGCTTGCTTCCGCTTCCGCCAGCACTGCATAAATATCTTGATCAACCATATCTTTGCAGGATGCCCCCAGGGCTATACTAGGTTGAATCGGATCATTATTGGGAACTTCTCGACACAATTGTTGAATGTGCTGGCAAATATTATAGGCCTCCTTATGAGTTGTTTGCGGAAGGATAACAACAAACTCGTCTCCACTCCAACGAGCCACAATATCGCCCTGCCTGCAGGCCTGCTGTATAATAGCTGCTATGGTATTAAGCAATTTATCACCTGCGTCATATCCAAAGGCATCGTTGATAAGTTTAAGAGAATTGACATCACCCACGATTATGCTCAGGGGAAACAGGCACAGCGAATCCATTCTTTCAATTTCTGTAGTGGCAAAAGCACGATTGTATAAACCGGTTAAACTATCGTTAAAGCTCAAGTAACGAATTTTCTCTTCGGCTAAATACAGCTGCTTATTTTGTTGCACAATTATTTCTTCTGCGATTTTTCGTTTATTAATATCATATGCTACTCCCAAAATAGCACTATAGCCTTCAAATTCAATATAAGTTTTAACGAGATTATGCCATAGTTCCCCGCCGTCCTTTGAAATAATTTTAATATCACGTTGGATAATTCCGCCCTTGTCCTTCAGGAGATTTAGCGAATCATCCTTGATTGCCTGACGATATTCAGGATGAAATAGCTCATATGACTTAATATCCAAAGATTCCTGAATAGAATAGCCGATTATCTCATCATTGTTTTCAATAGCATAAAGAAATCGTTCCTGCTTGGGTAGGACAACATAAATTATTGCAGGTCTTGCACGTGTAATTTGCCAAAATTTTTCTTGACTTATCTGTAGTCGTTTAATAATGTTATTAAGATATTGCTCACCTCTTTGATCGGTCTTAATCACATCAGAACTATGCATACAGATTCCTCCCCTGCATTTAGCAGTTCTTAGTTTTGTATATTGCCGGGGACCAAGTTTTACAAAAAACATATAATTTCGAATTGTGTCATATTATAAGATATTTTATCCTATGTTGGGTAGATAATCCATGGTTAATAATCTGATGATTTTTTTTTAAGATTACTGAAACAGGGATAAACCGAAAGGTTTACGCAAAAATATAAGCCCAACTAGTTGCTAATAGTTAAGCTTAATTTGCCCCTGAGCAATTTTAATACTATATGCTAGGAAACCAGTAGATCAATTTCCTCAATAGTCATCAGGTCTTTGCGGCTTAAGTGCTCACGATCTACAATTCGTAATGCTTGCAAACGAATGGATTTCTCTACCATATTACGGACATACCTGGCATTACCACAATGTGGATGGTGGTTTTTTACAAAAACATCCAAAATACATTTAAGCTTCCAGCGGCATTTATTGCTCAACTCATAATCACGATCACTGTACATCTGCAAAGCTATTCTAAAGAGTTCTTCACTGTCATAGTCAGGAAAATCAATTTGAATAGGAAAACGCGAGCGTAGTCCCGGATTAGATTGCATAAAACAGTCCATTTCCCAGCAATAACCCGCCAACACTACAATTAGATTGTCGCGATGATCCTCCATTCCTTTGACAATGGTGGCAATAGCCTCCTTACCGAAGTCCTTTTCGCCGCCCTGAGCTAGGGAATAGGCTTCATCGATAAAAAGTATACCACCCTGAGCTCGCTTAAGCATCTCTTTGGTTTTTTGCGCGGTATGCCCGATATACTCCCCTACCAGATCAGCCCTTTCAGCTTCCAGCAGGTGACCTTTACTTAAGATACCGATTTCCTGAAATATTTTCCCCAGTATACGCGCTACACTTGTTTTGCCGGTGCCAGGATTACCACGAAATACCATGTGTAAAGCGTTAGGACAGGCTTTAAGCAGTTGTTGGTTGCGTCTTTTCTGTATCAATGAAAAAGCGGTAATTTCTGCAATCGTTCTTTTCACC
Organism: uncultured Syntrophomonas sp.; assembly: GCA_964510795.1. Taxonomy (GTDB): domain Bacteria; phylum Bacillota; class Syntrophomonadia; order Syntrophomonadales; family Syntrophomonadaceae; genus Syntrophomonas_B. The sequence goes on along the minus strand of CAZEDT010000003.1, from coordinate 108,077 downwards.
TGTTTAAGTCCGATCAGTTGTTCCAGTTCTCGGAAAGCGTCAGTACTACAAAAAGAAGGAATTTCAAGTTCAGGGGAGCTTACCTGCTCCTCGAAACCGGGACTGGCAAACTTCATGGAAATTGCCATAGAATCACCACTCTCATAATTTCTAAACTAATATATGATAAACAGACCAAAGTGGTGACACTCTTTAGTTTTCTTATCTATCAACCTTAATATTGACGTTCAGGTCAAATCTGTAGTACCCGAAGGGTGTTTTCTTAATTGCAGCCACAGGAAGCATATGTAATGCTAGAAGGGTGCAATATTTAGAAATGTTATACTTTCTACGGTAAGAAATAGCCCGGATTAATCCGGGCTATTCTTCATCCATTTTAGCATCCATACCAATTATGTTAATTGGTTTCATGGGACTAACTGTGGAAATAGCGTGTTTATATACCAGTTGCTGGCGGCCATCAAGTTCTACAATTACAGTAAAGTTATCAAAACCTTTAACAAGCCCTTTTATTTGAAAGCCGTTTACCAGGAATATAGTTACTAAGGTTTTCTCTTTGCGTACCTGGTTAAGGAAAGCATCCTGCAAGTTAAGCTGGTTTTTATTCATCATATATAGAACCTCCATTCAATAATCGTGCTATTATTAATATATATTCACTATATATTCTACGCCTTCTGATTTTGTCCTTCCAGAATTGATCTGATTTTTTTCCCTAACATGCGGCCATCACTGGTTTCTTCCACATTTACCCAATGAATACGTTTGTCCTTATTGAACCAGGTGTACTGTCTTTTAGCAAAATGACGGGTCTCTCGTTTAATATCCCTCAGCATTTCATCCTTGGTCAACATACCCTGTAGATAATAATGTACCTGTTTATACCCCAGAGAATTCATACTGTTCAAGGAAAGATCATAACCCTTCTTTCTTAGGCCGATAACTTCATCCATAAAGCCATCGGTCATCATTTGATCAACCCTTTGATCAATACGGGTATAGAGTTGGGAACGTTCTAAAAACAAGCCAACTACACTTAGTTCATAAGCAGATTGATTTTTTATCTGGAATTTCGAGAAAGGCTCGCCGGTTAACTCCCAGACCTCCATAGCTCGAATGATCCTTTTTTGGTCATTGGGACCTACTTTTTGAGCATAATCTTCATCTACCAGGATTAATTGTTTATAAACATATTCCAGGCCTTTTTCCCGGCATATGTTTTCCAGTTTACTGCGTACCCTAGTCTGTGATTCCATAGGGAAGAATGGATAGTCATCAACCAGAGCCTGATAGTACAGGCCGGTCCCCCCCACCAAAAGAGGTAATTTGCCTTCCTGGTTAAGCCTGGTTATCTCCTGTTTGGCTAGCCGCTGATAATCAGCTACAGTAAAAGGTTTATCAGGTTCCAACAAATCAATCAGATGATGCGTCACCTGTCCTCTTTCCGACTGACTGGCTTTGGCTGTGCCAATATCCATCCCCCTGTAGACCTGCATCGAATCACAGGATATTATTTCGGCATTAAGTTCCCGAGCCACGGCAATAGATAGTACAGTTTTCCCCACTGCAGTAGGGCCGACTATGGCCGCCAGTTTCAATATTATCAACACCTAATCTTTTGTTTATATAATAAGCATTTGCTTAGTAAACAAATTGCGATGCGTTAATCTTACAATTTACCGCAAAGATCTTTTTCTTTTTGCTAAGCAGATGTTTATTGTCTAAGCTTATGCTTATTTAGACATTTATGACCCCATATGCGAGTTTATTATGTTTACTTCCGACTATTTTTGTAAAACCAAGCCGTTCTAATTCATTGCCAGCCGAAAGTTCCTTCATAACTACCCGTTTTCTAGCTACCCGGCAGGCTTCTTTAATAGTGCCTTCCTCCAGGGGATCATGGTCGGCCAGTTTCCTCAAAGGGGCAATGGGCAAGCTGCTTAATATAGGTTTTTGGAACATGGGGTCAAAATATACCAAATCGTAAGACTTATCTGGCTGAGCTGACAGGTAATCCTTGTGATTTTGATTGATCACCTCGATGCGTTTAATAGCACTCTCCAACCAAGGCATACGGCTTTCATATAATTTCATGCCCCAGCGAATGATATAAGCCACTGCAGTCTGGTGCTCCAACCCTGTTATCCTTCCAGTAGCGGAAAAATAGGAAGCGACTACGGAATCTGCTCCCAAACCCAGGGTGCAGTCCAGAAAGCTGTCCCCTTGCTCAAGATTACAGGCTCGAATCATTAAATCCGGGGTATTCCTCTTGCGATAGAAAACAATACGATTTTTGGCCATGTTGGGATGAAAAAAAAACTTCTCGTTTTCAATGTACAGAACTGGTCCCTGCTTTTCCCAGACTATTACCCCATCAACCTGGTTTTCTTCTGTCAATATCTCCAGGCTTTTTCTCTGGCGAGCAACAAAGGGAAAGCCACTTTCCTGCAAAAAAACATCCAGCAATGGTTGCCGATCATTTACAGACTGGGTAGTAGTCACCACAAAATTCATATCTTATCCCTCGTAGCTATAATTAACTGTTATTTACCTCTTGAAGCGTCTATCCAGCTCGCTGTGACTAATTTCGATAAAGGTTGGCCGCCCGTGGGGGCAATGCAGGTAATCATCTGCTTCCAGTAGATCACGCATCAGTAGTTCCATTTCCATACGGCTTAACATTTGACCAGCTTTTACAGCTCGTTTACAGGCCATCAGACATAGAGCTTTTTCATTATAGTCGCCCCTATGATTATCCCTTATCATTTGGAGTATTTCAACAATCAAGTCGTTTTCCTGGCCCTGCAATGCAGGGGGCGATGACCTGATTGCTACCGTGTCTGGACCTAATGGATCGAGCATCAGTCCGACTTCACTGAAAACTTCCCGGTGTTCCAATATGGTGTCCATATCGGCTACAGACAGTTCAATAGTCAGCGGTACTGCCAGAATCTGAGTTTGACACTCACTAAGCTGGTTACGTTTAATGCTGTTATATGTGATTCTCTCGTGGGCGGCATGTTGATCGACCATCCACAGCTTTCCTTCCCGCTCAACCATGATATAGCTATTGAAGCATTGTCCCAGTATGCGGAAGGAATAATCTTTTTCACCCATAGTGGGTTCGTTTTCTTCTATTGCTACTGTAATATTATTATTCGTCTTAAAACTAAAGGGAATATATTGATCATGTACTATTTCGGGCCGAACAAGTGGAGACTTAAAAGAATCGTAATCACGATTATCAGGGTCGCCTGGTGACGACTTGCTGTCCAGCCCCTTGTAATCAGCTCCCCAAGCAAAGGCAAGTCCATTTACGGTATCACGTATACCTCGGCTAAGCAAGCGAAAAACCGGGCTCTCATCGCGGAATCTAAGCTCAGATTTTTGGGGATGAACATTAATATCCACTTCAGCATGCTCTACAGCCAGAAAAATGATAACCCCCGGATATTCACGAGCCAACAATAGTCCTCTATAACCTTCATCCACTGCTCTCGCCAGCATAGGACTCTTTATAAGTCTATTATTAACAAAAAATATCTGGTTCTTACGGTTAACACGCCGAAAATCAGGTTTGGATACCAAACCATAGGCAGAATAGTTGTCCCCGCTTATCTTAAGATCAATAAACTGTTCGGCATAATCTCTGCCGTTGATGGCAATCAAGGCATCCCGTAAATTACCATTACCAGGTGTCTTAAAATAAAGCTTTTTTTCATTGGTCAAAGCAAAGGATATGTCGGGCCGGGATAGAGCCAGCTTGCTCATTATATCATATATATGGGTTTGTTCACTGACTGGGGATTTAAGAAATTTCTTTCTTACCGGGGTGTTAAAGAATAGATCATTTACCACAATCCGAGTACCAACCGGACCTGGAAATGGAATGATCTTCTGGATTTGACCGCCTTCTACCTCCACTCGCGATCCGGCTTCAGCAGCAGACCGGGTATATAGCTCCAGACGAGCAATAGAGGCTATGCTAGGCAGAGCTTCGCCCCGAAAACCCATAGTGTTAATTGTGAAGAGGTCATCTTCGCTGGCAAGTTTGCTGGTGGCATGACGTTGCAGAGCCAGACTCACGTCTTGAGCTGGTATCCCAGTGCCATTGTCTTCCACCTCGATAAGCTCTAATCCTCCTCCGGCAATCCTGATGTTAATGCGGGTACTGCCAGCATCAATGGAGTTTTCCACCAATTCCTTGACTACTGAAGCAGGTCTTTCGATGACCTCTCCGGCGGCAATTTTATTTATCAGATTATCATCCAAAAGCTTGATAGACATGTCTATATTACCTCTTCTCGACCACTACATAAATCCAGACTGATAAAAACATCGTTGGCTCGATCCTGGAAATAAATATAATCATACACGGAACCGTTGCTCTGCATGTCTTTATAGGCTCTAAGCGCCTCTTTCTGGCAATCAGGACAAGCAAAAATCGGAATACTTATGCAAAATACTCGATATTGTTTATTATTTCGGTGGCGGGCTGCCGAATCGATGCTGCGCCAGCCTGGACAGTCCTGACACATCTTTAATCGACTGGATTGATCCTCACTAATGTAGTCGGTATCATAGAAAATCTGCCGCTGTTGTCGATATTCTTTGCCATAACGAGTCCGGAAGCTTTCCACCTGTTCAGATCGGTATCTGAAATTCTTTAGCTGAGTATCGACCAACTTTTTAATATATTCCATATTGGCGGAGGTTTCTTTAAACTTGCGGGGATCATAATCGGGTTCCCGCAGATTGCTATAATCAATTCCAGCCATAGCCATCAATAGTCCCATATTTATATAGGGCAGCGCAGTTTCCACCGAATAGCCCCCCTCCAGCACAGCTATATCCGGGGCCAGTTTACGGTTCAGCTCAGCATAGCCTCGTGCCGTAAAGCGCATATTTGCCAGTGGGTCAGAGTAATGATTATCCTGTCCCGCCGAGTTAACTATCAGTTCCGGTCTGAATTCCTCTAACATAGGCAGTATTAGATGATCCACGGCATAGTGGATTCCCTCATCAGTGGTATGGGGCTGCAAGGGTATATTGATCGTGGTCCCCCAGGCCAACGGCCCCCCCAATTCGTCAACAAAACCGCTTCCTGGATACAGGGTACGCCCATCCTGGTGAAATGAGATGAACAGGATATCGGGATCATCGTAGAACATCTCCTGACTTCCGTCACCATGGTGGACATCCGTATCCACCACTGCTATCCGTCGGATGCCATAGGTTTTTCGCAAGTATTCGATCATGATAGCCTCATTATTTATATTACAAAAACCACGATTGCCGTGAGCAACCGTCATAGCATGGTGACCCGGTGGGCGAGCGATAGAAAAACCATTATCCACCTCTCCAGTCATAACGGCATCTGCCATTACCAGTGCTGAACCAGCTGATATCAGGTGAGCTTCACTGACCTGAGCCTCTATATTGGGTACACAGAAATGTGCCCGAGCAATATCTCTTTTATGGGCCAAGCGAGACTTATACTCTTTAATCTGCGGTAGATCCATAATGCCTTCTTCAAATATCTGGTCACGGGTATACAGCAATCGCTCCTCACGTTCGGGATGGGTCGGTGAAATGGCCCAATCAAAGGCTGGGAAAAATATAACCCCGGTTTTCATATCGACCCCTCCTTATACTCAGCTATAAAGCCAGGTTTAATCTGAATTCCCACTTCAAATATCTTACCCTGAGTATCCCAGGAGCGAATGACATTAAACTGTTCTTCCCGGAAAATTTCAGCCTCATTCGCATAATTCCCCACATCTCTCTGGACTGCAATTTTATGTAACAGCTCCTGGGCTAAATTATGAGCATCCTGCATCTGCATGGCTCTCGTTTTGGAAAGCATGCCGCTGAGCCCATCTATATCACTGGACCAACAAGAATTCTGGGTATCAATATGCAGATTTAAGGTCAGCGTAGGTCTAGCGATGGCTGCTCCAATGGCATTAGCGACCGAACTATATTTATGGATGGAGGCCTTGACCTGAAGGCGTTCTGCCAGTATAGGAACAATAGCTCCAGCTGCGGCACCGATACCTACTATTTCTTGAACTTCGAATCTGCGGTTGTGTACTACCTCCCAAACCCGGTAAGCCGGTTCATTCTCCCATTCCTTTAATATCTCATCCAGGGCGGCTTGCAGTTGCTGAAGAACTAGTTGTTCCACGTATAACATTAAGGAATCAAGTTCCCTTTCAGACTGTTCCGCTAAAAAGTGTAACTTATCTTCGGACTTAGCCTGATCACCAATACTCAAATTATATCTACTATTAAAGACGTCAATAATAGTCGCCTCGGCTCCCCCAAAGCAAGCCGCAATATCACGGCGCCGGGTTTCTATGGTAACTTGATTATCTGCCCCCAGAACGATGGGGCTATCCCCTCCCAGGGCCAAGGATCGGGTAAAAATAGCCTTCACATGGCTATAATGGCCATTTATGCTGGCACCCCGGGAAGCATATAGGGGTTGCCCGTCTAATAGCAGGGAGATATCCGTAGTAGTACCGCCGATGTCCAATACTACCGCAGTTGAGTTTCTGCCTGCTAGAGCCGCTGCCCCCATGGTGCTGGCGGCTGGACCGGAAAAAATAGTCTCACAGGGGTATTTAATCGAATTATTTAAAGACATCGTGCCACCATCAGCTTTTAAGATATCTGCCTGTATATCTTGTAGACTACGTTCGGTTAAAGCTTTGTTTATCTCGGATACAAATTTTTCCCAAGCTGATTGACTCATCAGCGAATAATAACAGCTTACTATGCGACGCATAAAATTAAGCTGACCGGATGTTTCACAACCCAAAGCAACTTGGATATTAGGGCAGCTCTCTGTAATTATCTCCTGGATGGCTTTTTCGTGCTGAGGGTTGCGCATGGAAAACTTACCTATCACCGCAATTTTGGATATACCTTTAGCCTGGATTCTATCAAGACTAGCTCGGATTTCCTGGTGCTCAAGTTGCTCTATCTCTCGACCGCGAAAATCAATACTGCCTTTCAGAAAATAACTGTTAGGAAATATGTCATAGGCACTGAAAGGTAAGCCGGGGCCAGGAATAAGCAGAAGGGCCGGTGCCTCAGCCGATTGGGTAGCCAGCAGATTAGTCACCAGAGTAGTACTAAAAACGATGCGCTGTATATTTTCAGTTTCCTGTCCAGCCAGCAATTGATCCAGTACCTGGAGCAGACTGAATTGCAGGTCCTCGTTCCGGGTAGGAACTTTCACCGAGTTGACGATGCTGCTGCTCAAGTTGTCAAACAACACCCCATCGGTGTAGGTCCCCCCCACATCAATACCGATCAGCATTTTTTCACCCCCTATAATGCTTAACCTCTCCGTTTTTCCTTCCACGTATATAAAACAGCTAGAGCCTCTCGTGGACTCAGACTATCTATGTCCAAATGGTCCAGTTCCTCCAGTATCTCACTGGGTTTTTCCTGGAAAAGATTGATCTGCTCTACTGCCTGTTTTTTGGATTTGCCTTCTTCCTTTTCTAATCCCGCCAGTACTTCATAGGCTCGCTCCACTACAAACTTGGGTAGTCCAGCCAGTTGAGCAACATGGATACCATAGCTTTTGTCAGCTTTGCCTGGTAAAACCTTCTTAAGAAAACTGACCGTTTCGCCTGATTCCATTACCGATACCGAAAGGTTTACCAGGCCAGTTTTAGTTTCGGCCAGGGCAGTCAACTCATGATAGTGAGTTGCAAAGAGGGTCCGGGCCTTGATTTTGTCATGAACATATTCACTGACCGCCTGGGCAATGCTCAAACCATCATAGGTACTGGTTCCCCGGCCAATCTCATCCAGAATAATTAAGCTATTAGCTGTAGCTGAATTAAGTATATTAGCCAGTTCTACCATTTCTACCATAAAAGTGCTCTGACCAGCGGATAGATCATCAGATGCTCCTACCCGGGTGAAAACTCGATCCACAATGCTGATCCGAGCTTCATCGGCAGGAACAAAACTGCCTATCTGAGCCATAATATTGATTATCGCCGCCTGGCGCATATAGGTACTCTTGCCTCCCATATTGGGGCCCGTTATAATGGCAAAACGCGACTCCTGTAGATCCAGTCTAATATCATTAGGGACAAAACGGCCCTCAACCAGAGTCTGTTCTACCACAGGATGGCGGCCTGATTTAATGTCCAATCTGCCATCCCTGGATAATTGGGGACGAACGTAGTCATGCAGGTAAGCTTGTTGCGCCAAGGATACCAGGACATCTAAATTAGCTATAGCCTGGGCTGTAGCCTGAATGGACGGAATAAAGGACTCCAGCATTTGACGAACATCTAAAAAGGTTTGGTATTCCAGTTCAAATAGCTTTTCCCGAGCTCCTAAAATCTTGTCCTCATAGTTTTTTAATTCTTCAGTTATATATCTTTCGGTGTTAACCAAGGTTTGTTTGCGTATGTAATCCTGGGGTACCAGGTTCAAATTCGATTTGCTGATCTCTATGTAATAGCCAAAAACTCTATTATATCCAACTTTTAGATTTTTAATCCCACTACGAATCTTTTCGCGGTTTTCAAATTCAATTAAATAATTCTTGCCCTGAGTAGCCAGAGCTTTCAGTTCATCAATTTCGTCTTTATAACCGGATTTTATTATTCCGCCTTCTTTGACGGAAATACCTGCTTCTTCATCGATAGCAGCTTCGATAATGTCTACCAGCTCTGTCAAAGTATCCATATGAGCAATGGCCTTTAGGACCTCACTATGAGAATCCCCTAAAACTATTACTAATTGAGGCAGAATGGCCAGTGATTGTTTTAATGCTAAAAGATCTCTGGCATTAACCAAGCCACTGCCTAATTTGGCGGCCAGACGCTCCAGATCGTAAATTTTATTCAGATATTCCCGACAAGACTCCCGCAGGTTAATATTCTGCAGCAGTTCTTCCACCCCATCCAGACGATTATTTATAGATTCCGGACTCATTAAAGGCTGCTCCAACCATTTTCTTAAATTCCTCTTGCCCATGGAAGTCCGACAATGATCCAGAACATCCAGGAGAGAACCCTCTTTACGGCCCGCTCGAAGGTTGCCGGTTAGTTCCAGATTGCGGCGCGTAAAAGCATCCAATTCCATATAATTACTAGTTTGATAGACCGTCACCCGGTCGATATGGATCAGCTGGCTTTTTTGGGTAGAATATAGAAAGCTAATAATCATGGCAGCGGCCTGGATTCCAACGCTATACCGCTGCAAGTCGAAACTCTCCAAAGAGCTAAGCCCAAAATGTTTTTGAAGAACGACTCGAGCCTGGTCAAGACTAATCTCACCATCAGGATAATGAGTCCATAAAATATGTTTAGCTGATAGCTCTTCATCCCATAATGAGTTTTCTGCATTACGGGAAAATATTAGGCACTCGGACGGGGCCACTCGCTGCAGCTCGCTGTCTAATTCATTGCTAGCATCTTTGCCCTGCATCTCGGTTACACGGAAATCCCCGGTGGATATATCAATATAGGCAAAACCAATCGTCTCGCCTTGCATATCGACAGCTGCCAGGTAGTTATTCCTGGCTTCATCCAGCATAAATTCTTCCAAAACGGTACCAGGTGTAATTATACGGCTTACTTCCCGTTTTACAATACCGGTGGCTTGTTTAGGATCCCCCACCTGTTCACAGATAGCTACCTTGTATCCCCGAGTAATTAGACGGGGCAGATAATTATTAACCGCATGATACGGTATTCCACACATGGGAATTTTCCCATCTCCACCATCACGGGAAGTTAAAACAATTTCCAATTCCCGAGAAGCTAATACAGCATCCTCGAAAAACATTTCATAAAAATCTCCCAGGCGAAAGAAAAGGATAGTATCGCTGTGGGCCTCTTTTATCTGCAGATATTGTTCAATCATAGGCGTATATTTGGCCAAGAAAACCTTCCCCCATTCAGTAAGACGTCAGGCGGCTAATTCATTAGTGTTAATCTATTCGTCAGAGATACCTGCGAACCTTCCCACTATATTTATTTTCTAAATAAATGAAAGGCTTAGACAACCTAAGCCTTTCACGAAATAAGCATTATAATAGGTATTACTACATTACATTACAACCGCCGCCGCAGGAATCACAGCCTGAAGAACATCCCTCTCCTGATATAGCCTGATTCATGGCAAAATAAACACCCTGCATGAGATTGTCAAATTTCTCCTGCACCTGAATAAGTTCCTGAATCATTGGATTAGCATTTATCTGCTGTTCCATAAGGTCTATATGACTTTCTTCGGCAGGGGTAACCGGTAAGCCCTGCTCCAGTTTGTTTTCCAGCTTGGTCTGAGCATCCTGATAGCGCATGATCAATCCATAAGCATCAGGGTTCTCACTTAATTTAGCCTGCATAACTTTTACGTTTGCAATCTCCTCAGAGCCGGCAATGGCATTGCCCAACTCAAATGCCAGTTTGATAATGTCTTCGGTTGTCATAAATTCTACTCCTCCTTAATATTCCAAAACATGGATAACCGGGTTAATATAATTGTAGATCTTCGAATTTAGATTTTACACTGTTTGGGCTGAAAATTCACCAAAAATCGAAAAAGTCTTTCCTTCAGTTATTTTAACATTTATTAACTTACCAATTAAGTCTTTTGGTCCAGAAAAAATAACTATGTGATTACTTCGAGTTCGGCCTGTTAAGGTATCCGGATTGGTCTTACTGGGTCCATCAACTAAAATTTCCTGGACACTGCCCTCCAAGCTCCGGTTAATTTGCAATGCTATATCATACTGCACCTGGTTCAAACGCATCAAACGAGCTTGTTTTACAGCGAGTTCCACCTGATCACTGTATTGCTCCGCTGCAGTTCCGGTTCGCACTGAATACATAAACGTAAAAGCAGCTTCAAAACGTACCCGTTCAACCATGTCGAGAGTATCCAGAAAATCCGCATCTGTTTCGCCGGGAAATCCCACTATAAGATCGCTGGTAACTGCCGCTCCAGGAATACGTTCTCTCATTTTCCGGGTGAGTTCCAAATAATGTTCACGCGAATATCCGCGGTTCATGCGCTTTAATACCAGATTGCTCCCGGCCTGCAGGGGTACATGGATATGTTCACATAGCTTTTCACCTTCAGCAATCGTGTCGATTAATCGGTCTGACATATCCTTGGGATGGGAGGTCATGAAACGGATTCGCTCCAGACCTTCTACCTTATCAGCCATCTTAAGCAGTTCGGAAAAATCGAGTATCTCATTTAAACCCTGACCATAAGAATTCACGTTCTGACCTAACAAAGTTACCTCTTTATAGCCAGCAGCAGCCAATTCCTCTAATTCCCTAATAATATCCCGCGGCTTGCGACTGCGCTCTCTCCCCCGGGTATAGGGCACAATGCAATAACTGCAAAAATTATTGCATCCATACATTATGTTTACAAAAGCACTAACACCTTCCCGACGAGTGGAGGGCAGTTCTTCCATCACGCCTCCATGTTCTTTCCAGACCTCAATGGCTTGTTTTTCGCCGGCTAAGACCCGCTCCACCAGGCCAGGTAACTGATGCAAATTGTGAGTGCCAAAAATAATATCTACACCTTTAGATTTAAGTTTACCGACCACTTCAGGTAATTGGGCCATGCACCCGCCGAAAGCAATCAGCATACCAGGACGAGCTTTCTTAAGTTTATTAACCTCCCCCAGTTTACCGTAAACCTTGTTTTCCGCTGAGTGTCTGACACTACAGGTATTAAAGACAACCAGATCAGCATTCTCCAATCTGGCTGCCGGTTCATAACCAGCATTTTCAAGTAAGCCGCATATTATTTCCGAATCACGGGAATTCATCTGACAGCCGTAAGTAATTGTGTGAAAGGTTTTTACCTGCCTTTTATCTGAACTATCCTGGGTCATTTAATTTCTTCCTTTGCTCAAGTTTTGGTATTATACTACACCATAAGTCTAATAAAGACAAAGCTATTGGGTTCAAGATATAGCAGCATTTTAAAAAAATACCTTAAAAAAATAGCAGTTCTAATTAGAACCGCCGCAGTTTTAAGCTCAATATTCTACTAAACCTACATATTCGCAGAAATAGATCTAAGATGTTCAGCCATAGCGCTCAGTTCTTCAACACTAGCGTTTATTTCCTGCGTAGCAGCTGCCTGTTCTTCACTGGAGCGTAAAGCCTTATCCGAACTAGCAAGTGTCTCTGTTAAAATATTATCTATCTTGGCGGTTAGTTTTTTAATCTGATCAGTAGTTTGCTTCGATTCATCAGACAGCTTTCTGATTTCCTCAGCAACCACCCCAAAGCCACGCCCTGCATCACCAGCTCTGGCAGCTTCAATGGCAGCGTTAAGTCCAAGCATTTTGGTTTGATCAGCAATACTTTTTATAAATTGGACTACTTCATTAATTTCTCTAACCGCTGTGCCAATCTCAATGACCCTATCATTAAGCAGTTTTTCGTTAATGGAGATCTGAGTTGCTGATTTAGCAATTTCTTCGACCGCACCTGCAACTTCTTCAGAACTGGAGCTTATATTTCCGGCCAGTTCAATTACCTGTACTTCAACCTCCATTGAGAGACCAATTCCTATACATCCAATTACTTTATGATTCTCATTGAATACCGGACTCATAACTGCCTTAAAAGGTGTCCCATAAGCTTCTTTGGGAACATTGTCCATTAACGTTTGTGCTCTCTCCATGGCTATGAGCATGGGGTCGCTGGGCGGAACCCGGTCTCCGTTGTTCACTCTAACATCGATTTTATCGCCGGGAAAATAAGCTATAAATTTTTCTCTGTCAGTAACACACACCATCATATCTTTACCTATGACCTCTTTTAAGTGTCCCGATATTTGTTGAAATAGTTCCAAATATATTTGCCCTACGATCATTTTCGACACCTCCTACTTTATTTCCGTAATAGTTTAACCACAGTATACTATATTTTCAGTATTTTTTGACATTTTAAACAAAAAACCCAAGCAGTAAAAAACCCTCTGACAATGTCAGAGGGTCAGTAAAGCTTTAGTTAATAACTAGTCTATGTTTCTATCAGTATAATTAAAAGCTTACAGTCCATTCGGGACTAGATCAATTTGTTAGTTTTTCTCCAAATATTAAGCTTTTCAGCATCTTTTATCAGATCATCTCTAAATTTAGGATGAGCTAGTTCAATCATTTTTTCAGCACGTTCCCAGGTAGGTTTGGCCCGCATTTGGGCTACTCCATATTCGGTAACGATATAGTCCACCTGCTGGCGGGGCACGGTAGTTATGCTACCTGGGGCAAAGGTGGGTACAATTCGTGATTGCAGATCACCGTTTTTATCTTTATAGGTAGAGGTTAAACAGAGAAAGCTCTTTCCCCCTTTGGAGAATTGAGCACCCAAGACAAAGTCCCACATACCCCCATTGCCAGATATTTGCACTGGGCCAGAACTCTCGCCGTTGACCTGGCTATAGAGATCCACTTCCACGCAATTGCATATGGAAATCATATTATCAATCTGGGCAATGACCCTGGGTTCGTTTGTATAATTAACTGGATAAGATGCAAAAATTGAATTGTTATTCATAAAATCATAAAGCCGTTGGCTACCGATGGCAAAGGTAAAACCAATTCGATACTTATCAATTTGCTTGGCATTGCCGTTCATTCGACCGGATTCTATCATATCTATATAAGCATCAACTACCATTTCGGTATGTCCACCCAGATTTTTCAGGTCGGAGCTGGCAATCATCTTGCCCACCGCATTCGGCATACCCCCAATGCCCAGTTGAATACAGCAGCCATCATGCAAATAATTCATTATATGACTGGCAATGGCTTTATCGTCTTCGGACGGTTCAGCCCCCGGTATATCAGGAAGTAATTGATCATCCGGTGCTTCTACTATAAAATCTACCATAGAAATATGCACCGCCTCTTCAGCGCCACCCGGACATACTGGCATGTTTTTGTTTACTTCAGCTATGACATAGTCAGCTACCTCCATATTGGCCATGGTTTCAGAGTTTTGTGGTCCCAGGTTGAACCAGCCATGCCGGTCCATAGGACAGACTTGAGAGATTGCTACATTTCGATGGGCAGCTATTTGCTCCCTATATAAGATGGGAGCTTGATGATAGAGAATGGGTGAATAGTAACAAAGTCCATAACTCTGTAGCACGCGAGAAATCTTGCTAAACTGCCAATCATGGTAGGTAAAACTGTCTCTAACCTTAGCCACCTCAGGAACGGGCGGTACAGTTACCGCCGAAAAGACTTTTACATCCCTGAGTTCAGTCCTCCGGGCAAGAGCCTGGTCACAAACCACTGGTTTGCCATTGAAAAAGCCATAATCTACGATATCCCCTGATTTCACTACTTTTACAGCTTCTTCTGCCGAGGTCAGCTTGCGCCGGTATTCCTCCTGATACATTTTTACTCCCCCCTATTTCTGTAAAGATATCGGGTCTGTTCCTGATCAAAAGTTAAATAAGCGCAGTCTGTAATTATAAATACCCGCAATAATGGTGTGAATAATGCAAATGATGGAAATAATGGAAATATTCCATTATTTGATTTTACTACAAATATAGCGGTATAAAAAAGCGAAATTTGCAAGCATTATTATTTTATTATTGTAAGAAAAATTTAGAAGGCTGTCACCCAGCTCAGGCTGACAACAAAAGCAAAACACAAAAGCCCGCTCAATCAACGTACGTAGGTACGCCTCAATCGCGGGCCTTTCTCATGTCTAGATATTCACTTCTGTCATCGTCTGCTTAAACGTAAGATTACTTTAACATATCATCTATACTTTGTTTGACCTCAGATAACATAATGCCTCCGGCAAATTTAGGTTCCCCATTGATCAGAGTAATGGGATAAGGATAACCCATTTGCAATACTCTATTCATAATGGGATACTTATCTAAGCCTTCTTTATCAACGTCAATATATTTTACTTCTACCTGATCACCGAAGCCCTTTTTCAACTCATCTGCCATCTCATTAGTGATATCCTCATAATTGGTAGTTGTACCACAACTAGCTGCTGATGCGCAGTCGCTGCTGCAGTTTCACCCTCCGGTTACAACTTGAGTTCCCTGGAGGACTTCAACCAGTATTGTTTGCTTAATTTCGGACATATGGATGCTCCTCTCATCTTAGTAATATTACTAATAGTTATACTTAAGGAGCATGATATCAGTTGGGCTCAGAAATATCAAGCAAATATGCTGTTATTTTATTATCTAAAAAACCTGAAAATAGGGTTTTTAATTGTAAATTCTTATTTTCAATATTAATTTATTTAAATTTGCGGTTAATATTAAAAGCAGGATTTTCGCCCTGCTTTAAACATTTTCTATTTAATTAAATCATCTATGGTTTGTTTAACTTCGGAAATCATTATCCCACCAGCGAATTTAGGTTCACCATTAATCAAGGTAACCGGATAAGGATAACCCATTTGCATTACTCGGCCCATGATGGGGTAGTTATCCAATCCCTCTTTATCAACATCAACATATTTAACTTGGATTTTATCACCATAGGCTTTTTTAAGATCTTCAGCCATCTCAGTTACTAACTGCTGGTAATTCTCAGTATTGCCTCCACAGCTGCTAGCTGAAGAACAACCGCCCGAACAATTGCAACCGCCTGAAACCGCCTGGGTTCCCTGAAGAACTTCAACAAGTACAAATTGGCTATTATCTGACATTAGAATGCTCCTCCTAATTCACTTTTTATTATGCTAAGTATTATTAAGCATAATATCAGCTAGTAATAAAATTAGCAAGTAGATTAGCCTAAGCCGGTCAAATTCGATCAAGAATACCAGAATAGGTCTCGTTATCTTGTACTTGAACCAAATCTATTAAAATCTTCTTGTTAATTTCACTTAACTGCCGCGAAAAGTTAATATAATTCTCACGTTGGTTATCGTACTCACTTATATTGGCCAGGGAACGCAGCTCATTACCCAGCCGGCTCAGGCCGCTAGTTATACTAATTAATAATTCTTCACTATTGCCCACTGAATTCTTGCCCCCCTTAATGATTTCATCAAATCTAGCTTGCTCCAATGCAGATGATTAAATTCAACCATTCCAGAAAACATATAGCGGCAAGTTTGCGATTAAGCCAATAAATAGGCATATTTACTATAACTATAAGATTAGGAAATAGACGCTGATTGTGCAGAAAGCTGATACTTAAACTACGAATTTTAGATAATAAAGCCACCATTAGGGCTTAGCACCTGACCGGTAAAAAAGCTGGCCTCGGGCGAAGCCAAAAAGTAAATGCAATGCGCTATATCCTCTGGAGTGCCCAATTTCATAAGTGGGGTGGCATTTTCAAGGTCGGTAATTTCCTCCCGGGATAATTGGTTAATCATATCGGTTTTAATAATACCGGGACAAACACAATTAACCCGAATATTGGAAGGACCTAATTCTTTGGCTAGGGCCCTGGTCAAGCCAACCACTGCCGCCTTAGCAGCTGAATAATGAACTTCACAGGAAGCTCCTGTAATACCCCATATGGAAGACACATTAATGATACTGCCATTCTTGCGTTCCAGCATGGACGGCAGTACACTCTGACAACAGTTGAAAACCCCTTTTAGATTGACATCCATTACTTCGTCCCACTCGCCCTGCGAAATGTCAGTGAATAGAGTCTGGCGAGATATTCCGGCATTATTTACTAAAACATCAATATTGCCGAATCTCTTAATGCAATACTCTAACATCATGTCAACTTGCTCCCGATTGGCAACATCCGCCTGAAACAGTTCAGCTATACCATTTCCCATATTATTAAGCGCTGTGACAAGCTGGAATGCCTCGTTTTGCGAGTTCATATAGTTGACCAGTACATTCCAACCTTTACGGCAAAATTCTTCAGCTGTGGATTTGCCAATACCACGGGAGGCCCCGGTAATAAGCACAGTTTTCTTATGCATGGCACTCACCTTCTCTATAAATTCGAAGACAGTTCCTGCCCTCTGTCTTGGCAGTATACAACGCACTATCTGTCATATTCAGAAGGGTGTTCATAGTGAATCCGTCTTCCGGAACAAGCTCAGCAGCACCTATTGATACCGTCACCACCTGATATACAGGTGAATCCACATGTTCCATGGCAAGTGCTCTTATGCTTGCTAACAGTTTCTCACCTACACATGCGGCTCCTTCGATTCCTGTTTCGGGTAATAGTACCACAAATTCCTCTCCGCCAAAACGGGCAACCATATCCAGGGGCCGCTTTATAACCCTTCTAATTTCCCCTGCCACCGCAGCCAGACACTCGTCTCCCTGTAAATGTCCATAGTGGTCATTATACTTTTTGAAATAGTCTATATCTATCATTAAGGATGCAATGGAAGACTTATTGCGAAATGCGTTTTTCAATTCCCGCAGGTAAGTTTCATTAAAAAATCTCCTATTGTAAAGACCGGTAAGCACATCAGTTTGCGAGGCAACCTCCAGTTTGTAAGATAGATTCTTCAATTCCAATTGCATCATATCCGACATTTTCACCATTCGCATCATTTGTTTTAAAAGGGTTTGGTATTCCTCCAATAAAGATCGGTAACTTTCTTCATCTTCAATGGCCTTAAAATGATGATTGGACAAAACTCGCTCAGCCTGCAAAATAACTTGCTCTTCTTTAGTAAAAATACTCATAATAGTTATGCATCCTCCAGCTTAGTAAACCACAATATTAAAAGGCAATAAGTTAATATCCTCTTTAAACTCTTCACCGCATTCTATAGCTATTTCATTATCTTGATCACTTCGCCATATTACTGATATATTTTTACCATTAACAACCTCTTGTTCCAATAAATCAAAGATGGTCATAAACACCTTGGAGGTGCTGCTATTAAAGTAAACTATATCAAACTCGATTTTCATTTCCTGCTCAGTATAACTCAGATATTCATTAATCCAGTCGAGCACCGGCCCATAAAACTTAGACACATTTTCCGGAAAGGATTCTCCTTTTATCTGTAATAAACCGGAATTGGCATCAAAGTTAATGCCGGGAGTTGAGTTGGTTTTCTCAATATACAGATTGTCCATATTCTTACCTCCCCACCACCACTTTGATGCTGAAAAAAGAAAAATCTTCATTGATTGTTACGAATGAATAATTAAATGGTTGAGCAGATTTTCTTGCCATTTCAATAAGCCCTAGTCCAGCACCCTTGCTGCCCGGTCCCGGTTCCAATCTGCGACGTTCTTTATATAAAACCTTGAGTTCCTCCTTGTTTAAATTTCTCACCGATTCTATATTATTAGTTATTTTATTTACATCCTCGTTATAAACCTGATTTCCACAATAAATATAATATTCTCCATTTTCCTCATGTCCGATTACAACAATTCCAATGCGCAACTTATTTTCAATTTCTTCCGAGTCACCTAGTTTTTCGGATGAATAGTTGAGTACATTTTGCACTTGTTCAATAAATATGGAGAATACTGATATACTGGTAGTAAGACCAGCTTCATCAATTTCCAACTTTCTGCGCAGGGTATTACCAACTCCCTCAATACTTGACTGGTCTATAGGACCACTGTAGCAGAACAATATTTTCTTTGCTTTTAAATCATTGTACAAATCGTATAAGGACAATTCCATACAGGTTGCTCCTTTCAAATTATAATCTTAAGGCCAATACAGTAATATCATCGCGCAGAATTTGATCACCCGAGTACTTTCGAAAGGATTGGAGTATATACTGGGCCTGCTGTGTCATCTCCAGATGAAGGGATGATTCCATCGAAGCCATCAACTGGCGTTTCCCATATGGTAATTGCTTCTCTCCCCCCGGTTGATCTGTTATTCCATCTGTAGCCATAAATATAACCATTCCGGATTGGTATGCAATAGCGTGATTTTCAAACAGCTTTACTCCCCTGCGGCTGACACAATCAATAGTGCCACTTATTCCCTTGATTACAGATAAAGCGTCTTTATCGGCAATATAAATAGACATACCCGCGCCGGAGAAAAGTATCCCGTTATCTTTAGAAACATATAAAACCCCGGCATCCAATCCATATGGGACTTTATCTTCCTGATCCTCATTCCGAAAAGATTGCTTAATGAGCCGGTCCAGTTCAGTAAGTATAATAGCTGGATCATGTATTTCAAGTTCATCTATTATGTGATTTAACATGGCACTCACGGCCGTAGTCATCAATGCTCCCGGGACCCCATGCCCTGTACAGTCACCAACTATCAATAAGAAGTCCTCATTATACTCCCTTATCCAGTAGAAGTCTCCTCCCACTGTATCCCTGGGTTCATAAATCACAAAGTAATCCTTTAAGATCCTCTTCATTTCAGAATCTGAAGGAAGTATGGTCTGCTGAATCATTTTGGCATATTCAATACTATCTTGTATTTTGGTATTCTTCTCCTGAAGCTCACGGGTACGTTCATCAACCTTTCTTTCTAATTCAGCATTCAAGCGCAAAGCTCGCTCATAGGGATTGGCTATCTTATTGGACAACCAATAAAAAATGGCCACCATTATTAGAATAATTATAAAACATGCTACAACCGTGCTTATGGCAATGGCCTTGATAAAAGAGAGATTTTCCGATCTGGGGATCTGTACAACCAAATTCCAGTCAGTATCCTTTATCCTTTTATAAGCAAGATCAAAAACCTCTCCCTTTGGGTCCTGATATTCAGCAACCATGAATTCGTGTCCCGAATTGACAGGTTTCATTATAGCCTTGGTTAACGCCGCAGGCATAAAATTCGATAAATTCTTATTGAGGTATTGCGGATGCTTGGCGAGATAAATTATCCCCTTACCATCAACCAACCAGATATCATTCTTAACATCACTTCCTGATTCCTCAGCAATAAGCTCCTCGATTACTGCACTCAAATTCATACCCAGACCGGTTACTGCCAAAGGACGCCGGGTATCACCTGTTAGGGCATTAATCCATACAAAAGTATCATTTAGCTCTTTGTTATAGTCAATATTAATTTCATATTTCTTCTGCATATCAATGGTAGAAAAATACCAATCATCACTTGGGTCTGTTGGCGATACCACGTCCAACAGCTCAAATTTCTGGCCATGAAACGACCAATAGTTTTTAGTAACATCACTTACTAAAAATGAAGTGTCATATCCAAAATCAGTAACCAGCTTATTCATCTTGTCCTGGACATTTTTCCCTGACTCCGCATCGTGCTCCCGGCTCTGAATCCATTTAATGACAGTCGGATCATCAGCCATCAGCAGCGATGCATCCACTGCTTTCTCTATTCTGCCTTCAGTAACCGCTCCAATACTCGCGGCCAGGTTTTTAAGATCTCTGGTTTTAAGCTTGTTTACCACGGCATTTCTCGTAATGAGCATACTGGTGATGCTCATAAAAAGCAATGCTACTACAATAGCTATACAACCCGTAATTACGACCTTTACCAGGTCGTTGTTCAATAAGGAATCATCAGTTTCATTATTAGGTTTATGCATTAAATCTTGTATTCCTCTCCCTATTGCCTCAAATATGTATAATCTTAAGCCTCAGGCCATACTCCGCCTTTAGCTCTACGCTTCAGCAATGCTTTAGCCCTCCAATACCGATGCTTATTCATAATCCCTCTCACCTCAAATTATAAATTAGCTGATTAAACCCCTATAATCCCCTAAATTCCTAGTATCATTTACCATTATTATATCACCGCTGGCAATACACCTTCAATCCAGCTAATTCCTTTAACAGGAGACAGGTGCCAACCCTTGTGTAGCTTCCTATTATTAAACAAATAGTAATAGATTATCTGTTTCCAGTTTAGTATTGTTGAATAGGTGTGTTTACAAATGGAATCTCCTGTTATATTCAATAAATAGCCTTTACTGTTGAGATTATAAGTTCAGGTTTTAGTAAAGAATAGCAAATGAAGCAGTTAGCAGTTAGATTGAGTATTTATATATGATAGGAAGGATATGAAATAAAATGAGCAGCAATGTGAATGAGCAGAAAATGGAACTTGCTACCTTGGCAGGAGGATGTTTTTGGTGCATGGTGCCCCCGTTTTCTAATCTTACCGGTGTACTCCAGGTGATTTCCGGATACACTGGAGGACATAAAGAAAATCCTGCCTATAACGAAGTATGTCTCGGGAGCACGGGACACTTGGAAGCAGTGCAAATAACCTTTGACCCTGAAAAAATCACTTATAGAAAACTGTTAGAGATTTTCTGGCAACAAATTGACCCCACCGATGCTGGTGGGCAGTTTGCTGATCGGGGCAGCACTTATCGTACCGCCATTTTTTATCACAATGAAACACAACGCCAAGCCGCAGAAGAATCCAAGCAGAGCCTGGATGATAGTCGGCGTTACTCTGCCCCTATAACAACAGTGATCCTGCCAGCAACCATCTTTTATCCGGCTGAAGATTACCATCAGGATTATCATATTAAAAACCCTGCCCACTACAAAAATTACCGGGCAAGGTCCGGGCGGGAAGCATTTATTCAAAGCCATCTTCCAGATCCGGTAGCGATGATGGACCTGGCTAAAAAATTAAGCAAACTTCAATTTGACGTTACCCAAAACAATGCTACTGAACCGCCCTTTCGCAATGAATACTGGGATAATAAACGTGCAGGTATCTATGTCGATGTGGTATCTGGAGAGCCCTTATTCAGCTCCCGAGACAAGTTTGATTCAGGCTGTGGCTGGCCCAGTTTCACCCAACCGCTGCAGAAGGATGCATTAATTGAACACACTGACTCAAGTCATGGTATGAGGAGAACTGAGGTGAGAAGCCAAAAGGCAGATTCCCATTTAGGCCATGTTTTTAACGATGGACCCCATCCTGCAGGATTACGTTACTGTATTAATTCTGCTGCCCTGCGCTTTATTCCCCTGGAAGACTTGGATCGGGAAGGCTATGGAGATTATCTTAAGCTTTTTGAGCAGGAGTAACTCTAAGAGACTACCCCCCTGTTTCTTAGAAGTTTTTCCATCTCATGAGCAGGCATTGGTTTATAAAAGTAGAATCCTTGTATTTCGTCACACATCCACTGAGTTAAAAAGTCGAGTTGGTGTCTTGTTTCAACTCCTTCTGCAATTATACTTACGCCAAATTCTTTGGCTACGGAAATAATCGCTTTAATAATAACTTCATCTTTATTACTAACACCTATGCCTTGTATAAATTGCATGGCTATCTTTAGCCTATCAATGGGTAATTTTTTTAAATAATTCAGTGAAGAATATTCAGTACCGAAATCATCAATAGCAACGCCAATACCCTGGTTTCTAAATGACTTTAAAACTTCTATAACATGAACTGTTTCTTTCATTTCTATGGTCTCAGTAAGTTCTAATTCCAGATATTCAGAGCTTAACCCTGTCTTCTGAAGTATTTCAGAGACCTGATCTACAAGTTTGGGATTATGTATTTGCTGGACAGATAAGTTTACCGCCATCCGAATAGGAGGCAGACCAGCATCTTGCCATAACTTATTTTGTTGACAGGCTGTATATAACACCCATTCTCCGATAGACACAATCAAACCTGTTTGTTCCGCAATAGACATAAAGTGGGATGGAAAAAGCAAGCCTAGCTCAGGATGGTTCCACCTCAACAATGCCTCACAACCAATTATTCCCCCCGTAATACAACTTACTTGAGGCTGATAATAGAGCAATAATTCATTTCTTTCCAAAGCACGATATAAACTATTGCTTAACATCATGTTATTACCCACTGATTCTTTCATAAGTGAGGTACACAGAACATATTGATTTCTTCCCTTTTCCTTGGCAGCATACATGGCAATGTCAGCGTTTTTAATCAATATTTCTTGATCCTCACCATCCGTGGGATAAAGTGATATTCCAATGCTTGCAGTTACAAAGTATTCTTGATTATTTAGCTTAAACGGTTGATTAAAACCATCGAGTATTTTCTCTGCAATTCTGTTTATAGAATTAAGATCTGTTTGATTGTTAACTACAATAATGAATTCATCGCCCCCAAAACGAGAAACAGTATTGCATTCATATACTTCAACCAGTTGTTTGCTAACTTCTATTAACAATTTATCTCCCACCGCATGTCCTAGAGTATCATTTATCATTTTAAAATTATCTAAATCCAAAAATATAATTGGAAGCATTTGTTTTAAGCTCTTTGCCTCAAGTAATGCCTTATCAAGTCGCTCAGTTAATAACAATCGATTCGGTAACCCGGTTAAATGATCGTAATAAGCAAGCTGCTGAATCTCATTAATTTGGGAAATGTTTTCTTTGAGTATACTTACATATATTTTGTTAACTATATTTATTATACAAATTGTAATTACTAGAAGACCAATTTTGGTTATGTAGTTAGCAGCGTTAACGGGAACCATTATTAGTGGAACTTTGATCCACATATATATCTGAGTTAAAATTGAGGATAATATTATATACAGAAAAATAGTGCGATTGGCAAAAAGTTGGGAACCGATAATAAAAATAAAGGAAATTGCCCATACGGCACCACCGCCAATATTTTGGAACGGTATTACAATAAAGGGAATACTCAAAAATGCAATTAATGCTAATAAATGGGTAGTTAAATTTACATTCAGCTTAAAATTCAGCAGTTGTCTTGCTAAAATGCCTACTATAATTAAGGCGATACTAAATAGCATAACTGTTAAAAGATCTTTTCCTTTAAAAACAAACTCTGTGATAAAATTTATTGCGGATCCAGACGCCAGTCCTACGAATAATAAATTTGCTGCTATTCTATTGGCATTAGAGTTTATAATGTCTAAATCACTAGTTTCTATGGTACTTTTATTCAATTTGATATTATAATCCATCATATACGTCACCTGCATTTATTCATAAATATTAGGTAAATGAATTGCGATTCCAACTCACTTTTTTGAGTTTAAAACAATTGGCAAGGTTAAGCAGGATGGGTTACTGGACCGATGTATACGAAGTAACTAACATTTTATTCCTTAGACACATTTTACCAGTGTAAAATACTTCCTTTATTATAATTCAATTCTTATGGAAATAATATGCCGTTAATCTATTACTGGGATGATATGCTCCATATAAAAGTACTGTTTAAATGAATTGCATCTATGTAAACAGCATCTCCCCTTAGGCAGATGCTGTTGAAAAAAACTATTTGGTTTTAAACATAATAATTCATCGTTTAGGTTTAATAACAATTTAATAGTGAAGAAAGCTGGCAGGGATCTATTGCTTCGTAAGACAGTTTCCAGTATTGTGACATGGATAGTCCCTTAGCGGCCATCCATGTCATCCACATTATCTAGCTATATCATAATTTTACAGATATTGTTGGTAAACTCCACCGGATCATTTATGGATAATCCTTCAATCAGAAGCGCTTGATTATATAATAAATCGGTATATAGATTCACCTTATCTAAGTCATTTTCATATGCTTCCTGCAATGATTTAAAAACATTATGATGTATGTTTATTTCCAGAACTTTATCCGCCTTTATATTCTGATTATTGGGCATTGAGTTAAGTATCTTCTCCATCTCAATCGTGAGCTCACCATCGTTCGATAGACACACCGGATGATTCTTTAACCGCTTTGAGGCTCTAACATCCTTAACCTTATCTGCCAGAATATTTTTCATATGTTCAAATAATTCTTTATATTCCTTATCTTCCGAATCTGAAGACTTTTCATTTTCTTCTGTCTCTATACCCAGATCACCACTGGATACTGATTTAAATTCCTTATCCTTATATGTCATTAACATTCTGATCGCAAACTCATCTACATCATCGGTAAAGTATAGTATCTCATAGCCTTTATCGGCTACCAGTTCAGTTTGAGGCAGTTTTTCGAGTCTTTCTATTGATTCTCCAGCGGCATAATAGATATATTTTTGCTCCTCAGGCATCCTGGAAACATATTCATCTAAAGTGATCATCTTTTTCTCTTGGGACGAATAAAACATTAACAAATCCTGCAGGACTTCTTTGTCACTTCCAAAATCACTATACATACCATACTTCAATTGTCTGCCAAAGGATTGGTAGAACTCTTCATACTGTTCTCTTTCATTTTCCAACAGGCCATTTAATTCATTTTTTATCTTAGTTTTGATGTTTTTAGCGATAAGTTTCAATTGTCTATCATGTTGCAAGACCTCCCTGGATATATTCAGAGTAAGATCTTCCGAATCAACCATTCCTTTGACAAAACTAAAATAGTCCGGCAATAAATCAGCACACTTATTCATAATCAAAACGCCATTAGAATACAATTCCAAGCCTTTTTCATAATCCTGGGTATAAAAATCATAGGGCATTTTCCCCGGAATAAATAAAATAGCATTATAACTCACCATACCATCAGTACTGATATGAATATGTTTGATTGGCTTGTCAAAGCCATAATGCTTTTCAAAATAGAAGTTATCATAATCTTCGGGGCTCAGTTCATTTTTGTTCTTTTTCCATATGGGCACCATACTATTTACAGTCTGTTCCTCGGTATAGTCTTCGTATTCTTCTTCATTGCCCTCTTTAAGTCTTTTCCTGGTTATATCCATTTTAATTGGATAGCGAATGAAATCAGAGTATTTCTTAATAATGGACCTGAGTCGGTATTCCTCCAGGTACTCATCAAATTGTTCATCCTCGGTATTTTCTTTGATTCTCAGGATTATATCAGTACCCACTGATTCTTTGTCACAAGCTTCAATAGTATAACCTTCTGCTCCGTTAGATTCCCACTTATAAGCCGTATCACTGCCGAAAGCTTTACTTATAACCGTAACCGTTTCAGATACCATAAAAGCAGAATAGAATCCCACCCCAAACTGGCCAATGATGTCATATCCGTCCTGCTGTTCGGTTTCTGATTTGAAGGTTGAAGATCCGCTTTTGGCTATAACCCCTAGATTATCGTCCAATTCTTCTGGCGTCATTCCAATCCCGGTATCAGAAATTATCAATGTTCTGTTGTTCTTATCAGGAACCACTTTTATATAGTAGCTATCTTTTTCGAAGTTCAAAGATTCATCCATTAAAGTTTTGTAATAGACTTTGTCAATTGCGTCGCTGCCATTGGAAATAAGTTCTCGCAGGAAAATCTCCCGGTGAGTATAGATAGAGTTTATCATCATATCCAGCAGTCTTTTAGATTCTGCTTTAAACTGTTTCTTGGTCAAAACATTCTCTCCTTTCGAAATACAAACTAAGTACATAATAGTATTAGCACAGTGCAGAGTTTGAGTCATTTAGAACCCATAGCATCTGTTAGCACTCTTGCCTCTTGAGTGCTAATCGTAAATATTATGTTACTCATTTTAAATCTCATGTCAATATGTTTTGCTATTTTTAACCTCATATTTGCTCGTCATTGTTTAGCACAGGTTTCAGGAGACGGGGTCTGGAGAAACCAGGAATAAGTCTGCAGTTCACAATCCTATCGTTAAGATGATGACGAAATACGGAGATCTGCCCACAAACCGGCTGCTGCCACAGGCCGCAACAGATTACGTTACAGAGGATTGTGCAACTTTCAAATGTTGTCAACAACCCTATCCCTCTGTATTTATTGGTTACCGAAACCAAAATTGAGCACTTTTGTGGTATCGCTCCATATTCCTGTTTCACTGGCATTTAGAATCACGGATATAAGCGTGCGATTGTCTCGCGAAACTGAGGCGGCTAAGCAATAGCCCGCCTCTGTCGTATGGCCGGTTTTTAATCCGGTTGTTCCTGGGTAGTAGTATGGACTGCTTGGATCAAGCAGGAGATTGGTGCTCTGCCAACTAAAATCATGCTGCGCGTGCTCGACGCCTAGGGTATCCTGTGAACGACAATGATAGTATTCAGTTGCTGCCACTTGGCAAAAGAAAGGATACTGCATGGCAGCCTTTGCAATCATAGCCAAATCACTGGCAGTAGAATAGTGCTTTGCGTCATGATATCCATCAGGATTATTAAAATGTGATTCCAGTGCTCCAAGGCCACGAGCTTTTTCATTCATTAGATCTACAAATACCGCTACAGCTTCCCTGCTGCTCAGATCTTCGCCAGGATGTGCTTTGGCAGCTACATAGACAGCGATCGTATAAGCGGCGTCATTCCCTGATGGAAGCATTAGTCCATAGATTAAGTCTGATAAGCGTATTTCCTGTCCCACGGATAATTCTGCCTTACTGGAATCAGGTTGCACGAGCTTTACTTCATTGCCGACTGTAACCACATCGTCCAAGTCACCATATTTCAGAGCTAGTAATGCGGTGAGGATTTTGGTGGTACTGGCAGGATACAACTGGGTATGGGGATTTTTCTGGTAGAGAACCTGTCCGCTTTCTTGATCGATTAATATAGCTGACTCTGCACTGATCCTTGGCTCCTGTTCGAGGCTTCCAGTTGCCAGAAGATTATAGGCAGGAACTGAAACGTTGAGTAAACCGGTGTATGTATGACTCATACACCACATTCCCAGAATGAGGCATAATACGCTTAATAACTTTTTCATAAGAATTCCTCATTTTACTTCATTAACTTGAGTTCATTTGTAACTGGTTTTTTGGGGATATTCTGTTTGATCAATGTTAATATTTTAATAAAAATATTAACCAGTTTTCTGCCAAAGGGTGATAATCAAGCCATCCTCATTATTACCTGATACCTGACAGCAAGCGCTTTCAGGTAGGGCAACCGAAATCAGGTCAGCCTCATCCACTGGAACAAAGAATATTTCATATTCCCTTTCATCTACCTGGCAGCGCCACTTTGAGCCATCCTGCCACCTTTTCAAACTCTCTATGTACTCTTCCAGTGTAATTTCCTGTTCTGTAATCAATTGTGCGTGGGGACAGCCCACATAGCGAAAATGCCAGGGTTCTTTGGCTACATTGGTGCTCGCTTCCTTTCCTTCCTGATACCTTTCTATAAACCCATATCTAGCGGCATTCTTACGGAAGGTTTGGCAGATGCCTGTATACGGGAAATCCGGACAGATAAAATCGATGTTCGGCTTGTTTTCGGCCAGATCAATGGCAAGACCGGTCTGATGCTCGCTACAGTTGGGCATTGCAACATAATCAGTGGTATATCCTACACCTTCCTCCCGCAAGCACTCCTCGTAGATCGAGGCTTGCTCATATACGCTGCGATATCCGCTAACCGGTACGATCTGATGTGTACTTTCAATGTCTCTGATGAGCCGGTTGAGCATTTCAGTTGCCCGCTTACGCAAAGTAATTTCCGGAAAGTCCGCACGCACCTGTGTAAGCTCGATCGGCAACGGTTCCGCCTTGATAGGATGTGCTCCATTGACTAGAATCAAGTCACCCTTATATATATCCTGCTTCTGAAAAGTAATTGTTTTCGTTAGTGTTTTCATCTTGGATTCTCCTTTTCTGTGCTTTGCATTGCCAACTCTATAACCCTGTCTGCGATTTGCGCGATGCCGATGCCTGATGCCGCCATCATGCGGGGATATCGGCTGTAGGAAGTAAAGCCAGGCATAGTGTTAACCTCATTCAAGACAATCTGCTTATCAGGTGTCAAAAACATGTCAACGCGGGCAAGACCCGAACAGCCTAATGCACGATAGATTGTCCCAGCAGTTTGCTGGATGTAGCTGCTAAGCTCCGGTGAAACGCGGGCAGGTACAAGTATAGTAGAATTATCCGATGTTACCTCAGGCTGTGCTTCCTGATGAATTCGGAAAAATCCATGAGAAAGCTCTATCTGGTCGACTTGCCCCACCATCAGTTCATCACCACACCCCAAAACGGCACAGCCTACCTCAATGCCCTCTACCGCTTCCTCAATAAGAACTTTTCTATCGTATTTTCTTGCCTCACTGACAGCGGCTGGCAATTCATCTACACGGATCACTTTTGTAACGCCAAATGATGAACCAGAGTTTGCCGGTTTGACAAATAGAGGGTAGTTAAGTCCAGCACTTCCCAGTGATATTGCTTCGCTCGAGCTGCTATGCAGCACACTGAAACGCGGAGTCCTAACACCTGCGACCTGTACGACACGATATGCAAGTTCTTTATCCATGCACAGGACAGAGCTTTGAACACCGCATCCAACATACGGAATCCCTGCAAGCTCCAGCAAACCCTGTATTGTACCATCCTCACCAAATTTGCCGTGCAACACAGGAAATACGACATCCAATGGTGTGTAAATGGCCTGGTTTCCGTTAAACTCCAATAAGCCAGGTCTCTTCCGATCAGGTGATAGGACCGCAGACTTGCAATGCTCCCATTCATTCCAGGTATCGTTTATTATAGAATCAACTGGACCGTCATATTTAAACCATTCACCCTCCTGAGTTATACCAATCATAACCAGATCGTACTTTCGCTTGTCCAGATGCGTGATGATAGAATGGGCAGACTTTAAGGATATTCGATATTCCTCGGAACATCCGCCGAATATTACTGCAACTTTGAGTTTTTTCAAAATGTAAATCCTCCTTCAAAAATCATGCTGATAAACATGTGCTAAGCTTTATGCTGAATCCGTGCTTCTAATTGACTTTCAAACAACAAACAATTTTTTATAGAATTTTCGACCATGGCTTCAACAGCACGATCGGTATAAAAGGCCGTATGAGGAGTTAAGATGACATTGGGGAAAGCCTGGAGCAAGGCCAGTGCACGGTTCGGGACCGGCTTGTCCTGCCAATCATGGTTATAGACGCCAACTTCGTCCTCAATGACGTCCAGTGCCGCACCGCCTAGGCATCCTGCTTCAATGGCATCAATCAGTGCAAACGAATCTACCAGCGAGCCGCGTCCAGTATTGACCAGCACGGCGTCTGTTTTCATCTTCGCAAGGCTTTGCCGGTTGATTATGTGATGAGTGGCTTCTGTTGCGGGCATGTGCAATGTGAGGATATCGCTCTGGGCGAGCAGTGTATCAAAATCCACATAACTTACGAAAGGCATGATGTCTGCATTTGGATACACATCATATGCAAGAATTTGGCAACCAAAACCTCTTAAGCGATCAATTACTGTACGACCAATACGTCCGGTGCCGGCTACCCCCACACTGAGACTATGTAACTCGCGCCCGCACATTCCGTGCAAATCGTAATTCTGCGCGCCGGTATGCCGCAAAATGGACTTAATACGGCGCGATGCCATCAGCATGAGCATCAGTGTATAATCTGCCACACTGTCAGGCGAATAGCTCACATTGCCGAAACCCATGCCGATTCTCTCTGCATGCTCGATGTCAATGTGATCGCAGCCGATGCTTCGTGTCGAAATATAGCGGACGCCCACCTCCTGCAGTGCATTCATGATTGAAGCCGTGACCGATACGACATGACTGATGCTGACACACTGGCTTCCGGCTGCTAACACCGTATTCTCTGCCGTAACAGGCTGATCGATCAGGGACAGCTCTACTCCGTATTGTTTTGCGTAGCGATGAAAAAGCGGAGCTTCGTCTGGCTGACAGGAATAAACTGTAAGCTTCATATCTTGTTGCCTGATGTTTTTCTTAGATTGAACCATTTTTACTCTCCTTCTGGTTTATGACTGTTTCTTTTGAGAACTACCTGAGGGAACACATCCCGCAAATATAGCAAACCAAATTTGCACTTAAACTTATCCACCTTAAAAAGTTAAACTTTCTTTCAAAAAAAGATCATTCTCAAATTTTGGCGCATCGCGGCATAGGGGTCTGATACGGCAAAAAAACACTCTCTGCTTCGGTACCTATAAAGTACCAAAGCAGAGAGTGTTGTTCTTTCGTTATTCAATAAGGCTTCCTTATTTTTCCCTCAATATAATCATACGATTTTCTTACGGGAGTGTCGGCAGATAGATTTCAAAGTCAATTCTTTCATTTTCACTGGATGCCGTTATGGTTCCGTGGTGCAGCTCAGTTATTTCTTTGGCAATTGCCAGCCCAAGCCCTGCACCCCCGGTTTTCGTGCCGCGAGAGCTGTCCAAACGATAAAACTGTTCAAATATGCGGTTTAACTTTTCTTTGGAAATCGTACTGCCTTGATTGCTGAAACGTATGCATGCACCGTCAGGTCTTTGCTCTACGGCAATTTCAATTGTACTGTTTTCGAAGCTATAATTAGCGGCATTACGAATCAGATTGTCAAAAACCCGCTCCATTTTAAAGACATCACATTTGATTTCGGTATCGGGCGCAGCCTGCAAGGAGCATTGCAGGTTTTTAGCTGCGAAGATCGGCTTGAATTCATAAACAATCTGCTCAAGCATTCGGGTTAAATTAACCTTGCTGAGTTCAAGCGTCAACTGACTTAGATTAAATCTGGTAATCTCAAAAAATTCGTTAATCAGATCTTCTAAACGCTCGGCTTTGTCCAAAGATATGGACAAGTATTTCTCACGAAGCTCCTCAGATATTTGCTGTTCATCACGGAGCAGGGTTAAATAACCGATAACAGAGGTCAACGGCGTCTTCAAATCATGAGCCAGGTAGACGATCAGATCATTCTTGCGCTGTTCTGCTTCCTTTACTAAGCGCGCATTGCGTATAGCATCCTGCTTCACATGATTCATTTTTTCTTCTACTTCTCTGAGTTCAATGGGGAGATGTATTAACTCATCATCAGTAGTTATAAGCTTTCTACCCGCATCCACCATAAGCTCAATATGAGCCAATGATTTTTTCCAATAAAACCAAATCACGATGATAATATCTATTAACCAAATAAAAACAAACAGGCAAGGAAGGTAGTATTCTACTGCATGGGCTAATAAGTAGATCAGTTCATTCCCATTAAAACTAAACTGCTTATAAATAACTATTGCCAATAATAACACTGCCGCAAATCCTAAAGTGGATAGTAGTATTGTCGTAAAAATTCTTAACAAAACCATACTTTTCAAGTTTACATTGACATCTTTTTCTCGTTTATTCAATGGTGTACCCAACTCCCCATACTGTTTTAATGAATTTGGGCTTTCTTGAGGGTTCTTTCATTTTCTCACGCAGCCTTGCTATATGAGCCATAACGGTATTGTTATTATCCAGATATTTTTCGCCCCATACGGCTTCAAATAATTCTTCCGATGAAACCACCTTGCCTTTATTCTCACATAAATACCAGAGGATTGAAAACTCTATGGGAGTCAAGGAAAGCTGTTCCCCGTACAAGGTGCATCTATGCGTATCGTTATTAATAATCAGACCGGCAAAGTCATATTCATTGTTCACCACATGATTTGACTGCCCATCATGGTTATTGTATTTCATATATCGTCTTAACTGCGTTTTCACCCGTGCTGAAAGCTCCAAGGGGTTAAAGGGTTTAGTTATGTAGTCATCTGCGCCTAGAGTAAGACCTGTTATTTTATCCATATCCTCAACCTTGGCCGTGAGCATTATGACGGGAAAGAAGTGCTTTTCGCGGATTTTTTGACAAATGTAAAACCCGTCAATATCCGGCAGCATAACATCTATAATCGCTAAATCAAGCGGGGTTGTCCCCACACATTCCAGTGCTTCTTTTCCGGTGTAAAACTTATGTACATTGTAGTTTTCGTTCTTTAAGTAGACCTCAACCAGGTCAGCAATTGCTTGTTCATCATCGACCACTAATATATTAACACTCATAAGCTCCTCCTCGACACGTAAACGGGAACGATATGCAGGGGACAGTGCAATTGACAAAAGTACCCTTTTCCAAGACTACCTTGGATCAAGAATGTTGTCAACACCCCCGTCCCCTCGTCATTCTTCGTCCCCTCGTCATTCTTGCCAGGCCGGAACATTTTCAATTACTCACTTGGTTAACATGTCAGGTAGAATTGTAGCTATCTGTGGGAATATCATAAGTATAGTCAGACAAATGATTATTGCTATTAAAAATGGCCAAATACCCTTGAAGATCACCTCCAGCGGCACATCGGGTACAATTCCTTTAATAATATAAACATTCATACCTACCGGAGGTGTAATTACACCCATAGCAACCACCAGTACAATAATAACCCCAAACCATATAGGATCATAGCCCAGAGTACCTACGGCAATGGGATAGAATATGGGAATAGTCAACAGTATCATGGCCAGGGCATCTATGAAGCAGCCCAGAATTAAGTAAATAAACATAATTACTCCCATAACCGCTATGGAGGGAAGATTCAGGGAACCAGTCCAGGTAGCCAGTTCAAAAGGCACGCGGCTAATCGCCATAAATCTACCAAAAATAATTGACCCAGCCACCATCAACATAATCATCGCGGTTGTTCTGGTGGTATCAAAGAGGGACTTTTTAAAACCATCCCAAGTCAGTTTTTTTCCGGCCAGACCCGCTGCCAGCACTCCTAAAGCACCTACTGCGCCAGCTTCGGTAGCAGTAAACCAGCCGGCAAAAAGACCTCCCATGGATATTACGAATACCAGTAAAACTTCTGCTAATCCCCCGCGGAGCGCAGCCATCCTTTCTCTCCAAGTGAACCTGGGCCCGGCAGGTCCAAGCTCCGGGTTGCGCCAGGTAAGAAAGGATATAGCCGCTTGATAGAGGAGCATCAGCAGAATACCAGGCAATATCCCAGCAATGAAAAGCTTGCCGATAGACTGTTGCGTTGCCATACCGTATACAATGAAAATCACACTGGGCGGGATAAGCACCCCCAGCACCCCTCCGGCTGCTACACTGGCCGTAGCCAAAGAGGTATCGTACTTATATTTCTTCATTTCGGGTAGGGCTATGGCTCCCATGGTTGCAGCCGTAGCCGTGTTGGACCCACAAATTGCCCCGAATATGGCACAGGCGGTCTGGGTTGCTATGGCCAATCCGCCTGGCCAGTGCCCGATAAGTCGATAGGCAAAAACGTACAAACGAGTACCGATCCCTGAGTAGTAAGCCAAAAAACCCATCCATACGAACATGGGGATAACGCTTAAACTATATGAAGAAAAGCTGCTGTAGATCTCCCTGACCACCATGTTCATTGCTGCCGAGGCTGAGGTCATATAACTGAAGCCTATAAAGCCCACCAAAGCCATGGCAAAAGAAATAGGCATCTTCATAAAGATAAGCAGCAAGAATATTAGCAGACCTATAATTCCAAGCATTAATGCACTCATTTTATTACCATCCTAACTGAATCTGATAATTTCAGCACTAAAACCAGGCAGAGCACCAATATGCCAAAAGCTACTAGATAAAATACCGGATATAATGGTATGGAGATAGTTCCAGCCAGCAGATTGGTTACCATCATGTTGCGGGCATACTCAGCCATATACCATGCCGTTGCTCCCCAGAAGAGTACCGCAATCAGGTTGATGATAATATTAATTACTGCTTGGCTCCTATCAGATAATTTTTCTACGATAAATTCCACCGCAATGTGTCCATTCTTCAATCCGCAGTAAGCCAAACCTAGACCAATGGTCATTGCCATCAAGATATTGACATAATCCATGGTTCCCAGTAATGGTCTTCCCAAGGTCACACGCAATACTATATTAATAACTACCACTGTCATCATAGCTACAATACAAAAAGCTGCTATCCTATCCAGAACCCGGCTCAAGTTATCGACCAAACCGGCTAATTGTTTCATAACGCTCCTCCCAAAAAAATTACTTATACTCCTGGTTGTATTTAGCAGCTAAGGCTTTAACCTTATCCAGGATTTCCTGCCCTTTTAGTCCCTGCTTATCCATTTTGCTTATAAATTCCTGCTGGACCGGAGTAACCAGCTGTATCCATTTATCAGCTTCTGCTGCCGGTAAGCTAATAATTTCCATGCCATTTTGCTTGATGGCTCCGTTCAAGGCAGCCTCGTCCTGTTGGTCCCAGAGCCCCATTGCTACTTGGTCGAAATATTTTTGGGTGACATCTTCAATCGCCTTCTGAACCTCAGGGCTGAGTGAATTCCACTTATCGTTGTTCATGGTAACGAAAAATAAAGTGTTATACAGGAAGGGAGTTTTAGTGATATACTTGGTTACCTCAGCCTGTTTCCACCCCTGCAATACCTCTATGGGACCCAGGTTACCCTTAACTACTCCCTTGGACAGGGCTTCATAAGCATCGGACTGCGGCATTGCCACCGGGGTTGCTCCCAGACTCTTCAGGGTAGCGGCGCTTAGGCCTGTAGCTCTAATTTCCATGCCCTTTAGATCCTCCAGTTTACGAACTGGTGCCTTGGTGAATAGGTCGCCCGGACCAGTAGTTATAACCATAAGCAGGTGGGTATCCTGGACTTCTTTGGGGTTTAATTCCTTGATTCCTTCCCAGGCTACCTTGCTGGCTACCTTGGAGTTATTGTAGGTTATACCCGGCAGCTCAAATACTTCACTGACTGGAAAACTGCCTCGGGTGTAGGAGAAGCATGAAATGCCGATATCAGCAATACCATCTTTCACACCGCCATAAATATCAGGAGCCTTTAAGAGGGTCTCGCCTGGATAGCTGGTAACTTTAACCTGACCATTAGTAGCCTTGGCAATTTCCTGGGCCCAGGGCTGAACCAGCTGAGTCTCAGCCGGATGGGTAGCCGGCCAAAAATGGGCCAGTTTTAGTTCCACTTGCATCTGCTGGCCAGTTGATGCGGTAGGGGTGGATGCTTTTTGCGCACATCCTGCCACTGATGCCAGCATCAGCAGCATTAACATCCAAGGTATCAACGTTCTCCCTCTCCAGCCTATCCCTTTGACATTAAATCTCTTACCAATTCCCTTCATCTTACCTTCCTCCTCTAAATTTGATTTTAGGCAATAAAAAAACTCCCGCAGGAGTTTACAAAGAAAAGCGACCAATACCCCTGTTGTTTAGACAACAAGAGCATTAATGCATTCTTTTACCTACCGTTCTAGCCTTCCTACCCTTTATTGTGATATAAAACCGTTATACATCTTCTACCGTTCTACATTTATACCGAATGAAACTTCCACCGAGTTTCATAATTACCTACAACAATCCTATTCTGCACAAATAATAGTATTCCTTCCATTAATATCTATTTTTTCAGTGAAAGCCACCTGGTTTTCAATCTGCCAAGGTTTATAGAGAAGAAAAAGCAGTAGTACCTAACCCCTTTCAGGCCGTCAATAAAAGTGAATCCCTTCGTTATTTAAAGAAAACCGAGCTTGTGCCGAGCTGCAAGCGAAGGCTGATTTTATACTGGAAGAAAAAAGCCTTGATCTTCATTCCTGTCAAAAGTCTGACATTTAAAGCTTTTAAAACAGGGATAGTTGACTATCTCCATACCCTTGCTTATAGCTCTCAATAATATCCTCCATTTTGTATAGGATTCCCAACCTGTCACATTCACTTTGAAGCAGCTGCCATAATACCTTGGCCTTGGGCGAGCGGCATTCATAGGAATTCCCATATTGTTTAAGGTATTTTTCTTTAATTGTCGGGAAGCTTTCATCCAGTTTTTTATAATACCATTCTCTCTGGTTTTGGCGCAGGGTTACACCAAAGGCAGGATATATAAATTTGGCTCCATTTTCATAAGCAAGTCGAATAATGCTAATTATATTATCCTCATTATCTTCTATAAAAGGCAGTACCGGCATCATCAATATTCCAGTAAAAATGCCATTTTCGGAAAGCTCTTTCACAGCCGAAAACCGCCTTGACGAGACCGCAGCATGTGGTTCAATTATTTTACACAGCTTATCATCGGCAGTAGTAACCGTCAGCTTTATCAATACTGGAGAATGTTTTGCTATTGCCTGTAATACATCAACATCTCTTACTATTAAATCGCTCTTGGTGACAATAGAAACCCCAAAGCGATAAGTAGCAATAAGCTCCAGTGCTCCTCTGGTTAATAAGTAATCCTTTTCAAATGGATTATAGGGGTCGCTCATCGCCCCTGTACCTATTACCCCGGTCCTGCGCTTTGATTTTAGCTCCCGTGCAATTATGGCCAGAGCGTTCTCCTTGGCTCTTACCTGGTCAAAATTCTCCACCCGATAACAATCACTGCGGCTGTCACAGTAAATACACCCATGACAGCAACCTTTGTAAATATTCATATTGTAGTTGTTGCCAAACCAGGCGTTATCGGCGCTGTAGCCTGAGATGATAGTTTTAGCTGGAATAAAATCCATGTCACATACCCTTTTCATCCTGGATTTTGTACTAATCATTTGTTCTCTTTTTTTTCATTCTATTTCAACAACTATGAGATAAATTTAACCTGCTTTTATTATAGAACATGTAAGTGTTTTGATAATTAGTCAATACTAAAACCAGAGGCATCTGTTTTTCTACCTTTAGTTAGATGTCACAATTGCTTCGAGTTCTTCTTTTGGATAAATAATCCAAATTATTGCCTGAGATGTCTTATTTCCGTGATTATACTGTATTCATGCAGAAGATAATACAACTTATTATTTTTATATGATAAAATTAATAAGTTTATTAAATACGCTGTTATCAAAAGTATTACAACTTATTCTATATTGGAAAATTGGGAGGAAGAACATGCCGAAAAGAACTGACATCAACAAAATTCTAATTATTGGATCAGGCCCGATAGTAATTGGCCAGGCTTGTGAATTTGACTACTCCGGTACCCAAGCCTGCAAAGCCCTGCGAAATTTAGGTT
This sequence comes from uncultured Syntrophomonas sp., assembly GCA_964510795.1. Lineage (GTDB taxonomy): Bacteria > Bacillota > Syntrophomonadia > Syntrophomonadales > Syntrophomonadaceae > Syntrophomonas_B. The sequence goes on along the minus strand of CAZEDT010000003.1, from coordinate 70,479 downwards.
ACCAGATTGTTCTAGTTAACTCCAATCCCGCGACAATTATGACCGACCCGGGCATTGCGGATGTAACCTACATTGAGCCCTTAAATCTAAAAAGTCTTTCTGACATAATAGAAAAAGAACGGCCGGACGCAGTATTACCTAATTTGGGCGGTCAGTCTGCTCTAAATTTGTGTTCAGAACTAAGTAAGGCTGGCATTTTCGAAAAATATGCAGTTAAAGTAATCGGTGTACAAATTGATGCGATTGAACGTGGTGAAGATCGAATTGCCTTCAAAGAAACCATGAATCGACTGGGAATTGAAATGCCCCTTAGCAAACCCGCCTATAGTGTTGAGGAAGCTGAAAATATAGCAGCAGAGCTCGGCTATCCAGTGGTTATCCGTCCTGCCTACACCATGGGCGGCACCGGCGGTGGTCTGGTTTATAATGTGGAAGAGTTAAGGACTATCGCTAATCGAGGAATCGCTGCCAGCTTAGTTGGACAAGTCCTGGTCGAGGAATCAGTCCTAGGCTGGGAAGAGCTGGAACTGGAAGTGGTCCGGGATGCCAAGAATCAAATGATTACCGTTTGCTTTATTGAAAACATTGATCCTATGGGTGTCCATACCGGTGATTCCTTTTGTTCAGCTCCCATGCTGACCATCAGCACTGAGCTGCAAGAACGCTTGCAAAAATACGCCTATGCCGTTGTAGAAGCCATAGAAGTGGTTGGCGGAACCAATGTTCAGTTTGCCCACGACCCCAAAACTGATCGAGTAGTTATTATTGAAATAAATCCTCGTACTTCCCGTTCCTCAGCCTTAGCTTCCAAAGCTACTGGTTTTCCTATTGCGCTGGTTTCTGCCATGCTAGCCGCCGGTTTAACACTGGATGAAATCCCCTACTGGCGGGAAGGAACCCTGGATAAATATACCCCTTCGGGTGATTATGTGGTTATCAAATTCGCCCGCTGGGCTTTTGAGAAGTTCCCAGGTGCAGAAGATAAACTTGGAACTCAGATGAGAGCCGTTGGCGAAGTGATGAGCATTGGCAAAAACTATAAAGAAGCTTTTCTAAAAGCCATTCGTTCCCTGGAAATTAACCGTTCCGGCTTAGGTTATGCCAAAGATTTCAACCAGCGCTCCCTGGAAGAATTATTATCAATGTTAGCCGAGCCGTCGAGTGAACGCCAGTTTATCATGTATGAGGCACTGCGCAAAGGAGCAAGCATTGAACAACTGCACCGCTTGACCCATATCAAAGACTGGTTTATTCAGCAAATGCAGGAACTGGTTGGCCTGGAAGAGGAGATTCTGAAGTATAAAGGTGGACAATTGCCGGATCAACTACTCATGCAGGCCAAGAAAGATGGTTTTGCTGATCGTTATTTAGCTCTGCTTTTAAATCTGCCGGAAACTGAGATCCGTCAGCGCAGAACCGCATTAGGAATTGTAGAAGGCTGGGAAGCCGTACCAGTAAGCGGAGTTGAAGACGCCTGCTACTATTTCTCCACCTACAATGCTGCTGATACAACCAGCTCCAGAGACCGTCCCAAGGTTATGATCCTGGGCGGAGGTCCAAACCGAATCGGTCAGGGAATTGAATTTGACTATTGCTGCGTTCATACCGCCTTTGCCCTGCGCGATTTAGGCTATGAGACAGTTATTGTTAACTGCAATCCCGAAACAGTATCCACGGACTACGATACTTCCGATAAGCTTTACTTTGAACCACTGACCGTGGAAGATGTTCTGAGTATATACGAAAAGGAAAAACCGCTGGGGGTAATCGTTCAGTTTGGTGGTCAGACCCCCTTGAATATTGCCGGTGAACTCGCTAAAGCAGGTGTAACAATTCTGGGCACTACTCCAGAAACTATTGATCTGGCCGAAGACCGCGACCGTTTCCGTCAGATCATGGAGAAACTGGATATTCCCATGCCGGAATCAGGTATGGCAATTAATCTGGATGAAGCCTTGGCTATTGCTCAGAGAATTCCTTATCCCCTGATGGTGCGCCCTTCCTATGTTTTAGGCGGACGCGGTATGGAAGTTGTTCATGATGAAGAAATGCTGCGTCAGTACATGGCAGCGGCTATTGGAGTTACCCCCGAAAGACCGATTCTAATAGATAGATTCCTGAGTAACGCTATTGAAGCCGAAGCAGACGCCATAGCTGATGGCAACGACGCCTTTGTGCCTACCGTAATGGAGCATATTGAACTGGCAGGTATCCACTCAGGCGACTCGGCTTGTGTAATTCCGCCCATTAGCATTCCGCCCCAACACGTTGCCACCATCGAGGAATATACCCGGAAGATCGCTAAAGAACTGAACGTTATTGGTCTTATGAATATGCAATATGCTATATCCGATGACCGGGTGTATGTATTGGAAGCCAATCCGCGGGCTTCCAGAACCGTTCCCCTGGTATCGAAAGTCTGCAATATTTCCATGGCTCGGATTGCTACCGAAATAATGATGGCCGCCCATGCTGGTGAAAAGTATTCTATTAGTAGTCTGACCACCAAAAAAATACCTCATTTCGGTGTCAAAGAAGCTGTTTTCCCATTCAATATGTTCCCGGAAGTCGATCCGATACTGGGACCGGAAATGCGTTCCACCGGAGAAGTTCTAGGTATAGCTGATTCATTTGGACTAGCTTACTATAAAGCTCAAGAAGCAACCCAGTCTTCCCTGCCCTTGTCTGGGACGGTGCTAATCAGTGTAAACGATCAGGATAAGCCGGCGGCGCTGGAAACAGCTCGGGAATTTGCCAAAATAGGCTTTAAGATTAAGGCCACGGGAGGAACCCATAAATTCCTGCAGGAAAACGGGATCGAGTCTGAAGAGATTAAAAAACTGGCGGAAGGCCGTCCTAATATAGTTGATGGTATTACCAATAAAGAGCTAAACCTGGTGATCAATACACCGTCCGGGAAACGCAGTAAAAATGACGATTCCTATATTCGCAAGACAGCTATAAAATACAAAGTCCCGTATCTTACCACAATGGCAGCAGCCTTGGCCAGTGCCAAGGGAATTGCCGCCTATAAAGAAAACCATCTCGGTAAAGCTAACTTGAAGTCTTTACAGGAATATCATTCAGATATAACTGAGTAAAACTGAGTTGAACTGATAGGGCTGTCCCCTTCATCCGATGACGGACAAAGGGACAGCCCTTACTTTTTATACCCAGCTTAAAGCCGGCTAATTTTTTGGACATATCCATCAATTTCATTTGGTGTTTCAAGGAAAAAAGGGCAAATGCCTAAACCATACAACCAATATGCCTTGCCACCATGGTTCAGGGCGATGATCCAATTCCGCTGGTTTTAATGTTTTGAATAATCTGGTCGAAAATGAGCCAATATTCCGGAGAGATTGGTTGGTGTAGTTGGTATTCCGCGCATTGCTATGAATCTTGACTAGTTTAGCTGCATACACTATAATATAAGGCTATATAAAGACGATGATGGAGAGAGTAAGTCTTTTCAAACCTTACAGCGAGTTAGGGATAGTGTGAGCCTAATAGTATTAGAAAAATGCTGAAAATCACTCCTGAGTTGCAAGCCCAAAGTTTTAAGTTCCTTCCTAGGTACTTGGCTAGTAAGCTATGACGGTTTTCCACCGTTAAAGGGAACGCATATGTTGGTATGTCGTAATAGGTGGTATGATGAAAGTTGAAAGCTTTCGTTCCTTTTGCGGGACGAAAGCTTTTTTTGTCGTTTACGCCTTCCAACAAAAATCAAAGAATGGGAGGTGGTTAGGCTATGGTCATAGCCAATGCAATTGAAGATATTTCCGACATTAGTAAAAAATATATAATGAAAGGAAATATCAAATATGTCAAACGCAATAAAACCTGTAACTACTGCGGAAAAGCCCGACTTCATAAAGATGGAGCACAATATGCTGGACTTCTGGCAGGAACAAGACTGCTTTGCCAAGCTGGTTGCAAAGAATAAGAATAATCCGCCCTTTAGATTTCTGGATGGTCCAATTACGGCCAATAATCCCATGGGTGTTCATCACGCCTGGGGCCGAAGCATTAAGGATGTATTTCTGCGTTACAAGGCCATGAACGGTTATTCCTGCCACTATCGTAACGGTTTTGATACCCAAGGTTTGTGGGTAGAAGTTGAAGTGGAGAAAGAGCTGGGTTTTAAAGATAAAAAGGATATTGAGAATTATGGAATGGCTGAGTTTACAAATCAATGCGTAGAAAGAATAACCCGGTTTTCAGAAATAATAACAGCTCAATCTAAACGCCTTGGACAATGGATGGACTGGGATCATTCCTATTATACCCACACAGATGAAAACATCAAGGGTATTTGGTATTTTCTGAAAACCTGCAGCGATAAAGGCTGGATCGCAAGATCGCACCGGCCTATGCCCTGGTGTCCACGTTGCGGAACTTCTTTGTCCCAGCATGAAATGTCTGGTTCGTACGAAGAAGTAACCCACACCGCAGTGTTTGCGAAGCTTCCTGTCAAAGACCAAGGATTTGAAATATTGGTTTGGACAACAACACCATGGACACTTTCGGCAAATGTAGCCCTGGCTGTAAATCCGGAGCTTGAATATGTGATCGTAAACCTTGAGAGCGGAAAAAAGCCCCTTCTTCTCGCTAAAACAGCCTTGAAGCATATAGACGGAAAAAAAGATATAATTCAAACTCTTAAAGGAAGCGAGCTGATTGGACTTCAGTATGAAACCTTCTTCCCATTTTTGTCCGTTCAGCAAGATTTGTTGCATAGAATCGTAGCCTGGGAGGAAGTTGCCGCTGATGAGGGCAGCGGCGTGGTTCATATCGCCCCGGGTTGCGGCGCAGAGGATTTTGATTTAGGTAAAAGTCTAGGCCTGGCAGAAATATGTCCAATAGACGAGAATGGGATATTCTTGCAGGAATATGACTTCTTAAATGGAAAAGCGGCCGGTGCAGCAGCTCCAGCTGTTTTTGACCGGCTAGAGAAACAGGGCAAGCTGTTTAAAACTCATCCATATACCCATAGCTATCCGGTTTGTTGGCGTTGCAAGACTGAGGTACTATTTCGATTGGTTCGTGAGTGGTACATCCAAACCGAGGCCATAAAACCCAAGCTCATAGAAGCTGCCAGCCAGGTACGGTGGGAGCCTGAATATATTGGCAAACAAATGACTGATTGGCTTAACAATATGGGCGATTGGAATATTTCCCGTAAGCGGTTTTATGGTTTGCCTTTGCCTTTTTATCCTTGCGAAAGCTGTGGGCAGGTTACGGTTGTAGGTTCAAAAGACGAACTTCGTCAGCTTGGGGGTGAAGAAGTGGATAAATTACCTGAACTCCACCGTCCCTGGATTGACGAGGTACAGATTACGTGTCCCCAATGTGGCAAAAAGGTTACCAGAGTTACCGAAGTGGGGGACGTTTGGCTGGATGCTGGTATTGTTCCTTTTTCAACCCTGGGTTACTTTACAGACCGTGAACAGTGGGAGAAGGAGTTCCCGGCTGAATGGGTCACAGAAATGCGTGAACAAGTACGGCTATGGTTTTATTCGTTATTGTTCATGAGTGTAACCTTAACCGGGAAAGCACCTTATGAGAGAGTACTAGCTTATAACAGTGTGGTTGCCGAGGATGGCACCAAGTTTTCCAAAACCGGCTACATGATAAAGTTCGATGATGCTGCTGAAACCGTAGGTGCAGATCCCATCCGCTATCTCTTTGCCGGGGCCAATACATCCAGTGACGTTCGTTTTGGTTTTAATCTTGGTGATGAAGCTCGGCGCAGGTTACTATCACTTTGGAATATCTATACTTTTTTTATGACCTATGCCGAAATTGAGAAACCAGTGATTGACACAGCGGTAACATTAGAGAGTTCAAATATAACGGATCGGTGGCTGGACAGCAGAATCAAAGCATTTGTCAAGATTGCTGCCAGCAGTTATAACAATTACGATACCGTTGCTGTTGTTAGAGCATTTGAAGCATGTACTGACGATGTGTCTAACTGGTATATAAGGGTGAACCGACGTCGATTCTGGAATGGTGATCGACTTGCCTACACGTACTTGTATCGAGCCTTAAAAAACATCCTGCCAGTGATGGCACCGATTATTCCATTTATGACGGAGCATATATGGCAGAGCATGATACGGAAGTATGACCCCAACACGTATATCTCTGTTCATTTAAATGATTTCCCGAAGGTTGAAGATGCAGACGCTTCCATACTGGATGATATCAACGAAGTGCGTAAAGTCATCGCCATGACATTGAAACTACGTAACGAGAAGCAGTTGAAGGTCAAGCAACCGTTATCTGTTCTCTATGTCGTTGCCGATCAGCAGCTCAAGTCAGCACTCAACGCTATGAAAAACATTGTTTTGGACGAGTTGAATATAAAAACCATAGTTTATCTTGATGATCGGGCCGAGCTTGAAAGCAAATGCCTGCGGCTTAACTTTCAAACTGCCGGAGCAGTACTGAAAGGTGACTTGCCGATTGTAAAAAATCTGCTTGATAAATTAACGGACAAGAAGATGCAATCGCATTTGATGGACTATCAAACCGAGGGACGAGTATTGCTAACAGGCTACGCGCCAGCTTTAGATTCTTCTTTATTTACAGTAGAAGCAACTGCCAAAAATAATCTCGCCATCACCGCTGAAGGTCAAATGGTTATCGCCATAGACACCCGATTGACCGAGGAATTGCTTCGAGAAGGTGCCTATCGTGATCTTTTGCGGATGTGCCAAATGTTTAGAAAAGAATCTAATTTTCGGATCGAACAAACTATTAAGCTTGCTTTATATAGCGAGGATAACTTTATGCAGACAGTTATAGCTGAATTCAGTGAGAGTCTATGTTCCGAGACACTGGCAGATAGCTTATCAACCACAAAACAAAACTATAGATATTTAAAAGATGTGAATATAAACTGTTACAAGGTTACAATTGAAATGGAATAGCGATTTTAGCTGAATTAGAGAAGGAGCAGCCATGGACGGTAACTGTGTGAAAAGCTAACCACAATAGTGCCGATTGAATTGGTACTAATTATCACTCGCGTTTGACCGTTTATTCTTCCATACCGCCGATATCATCGGCGGTATGGTCATCCCAAGAAAGTGTGTCACTATCAGCCATAAGTTTTCATTTTCCGCCCATTTAAGAACGTGGCTATCGATGAGGTCCGGAAAAGCTAAGCAGATTGCAGCTACCAGATTAGAAGCAATAAGATCAACCGAATCCCACCAGGCTTTATTAATAGTTAGCTATTTCAACACCTTTGTTTTTTTCTTGCAATGCAGCTTCAAGTAAGTCTAAATCCTTGCCCATCAGGGTAAGATCTCCATATTTTTCTTCAAAAGAACTTCTTTGGAATGTAAATGAATTCTCATATTGGGAAGTGTCCAAATCTCCGGTAGACTGCGAATTACGAAATGCGAAGGTTACTTCATCAAGATTATCAATCATACAGAATACAACTAATGCATTCTTGCGTAAATTTGCATAAGTTACACTATCAGTATTGACAACCGGCCATTCACTGCTATGGGCAGCGTCTTTTTGGGCTTCATAAAATGCGGTAAGCTTATAGGGTTTCTTGTCTGTTACCATTGATATATACTGTTGCCGAAAGTAGCTATCCGGCGCCGGAATATTACCTACTACACCCAAAACCTTGACATGATTTCCTACATATGGCGTTTTGTTTTTTGCTATCTCATCCAAATTATAGGTTAACATATTTACTCGTACGACGAAGCCATAGTTCACTGTTCCTTTATTTTTAAAATTCAGTATCATATGAAAAATATATTCACCTGCATCTGGGGGTGCCTGAAAATATAAATTTCCATTCATAAAGCTTGGCTCTGCCGATTTTTTTATCAATTGACCATCTTTATACACCGAAATTTGATCTATTGTAAAATCATATTTTTTATCTAATTTAAGCTTTTGGGTACTTATTATTATTTGCTGCATAGCATCTGTATTGACGATATTATCAAATTTGTATTTAAAATTCACCGGATGTTCCGAGTCAGCTTGAATGCTTTTACCCAGGTACTTCCAGGAATAGCTGCCTGTAAGGGCTGTTTTCGTCTCTGCCCCTTCAGCACTAATATATAGCTCGGGTGGTTTATCATTAACAGTTTCAACACTTGTCCCAAGCGCTATCGCAGCAATGACTGCTCCAGCCACGAGCACCGCTGATATTATTTTAATAAGCCTGGACTTTTGATTATGCTGCATAATTGCTACCAATCTTTCCTTTAAGCTCTGTTTCTCTTCACACATAGTTGCCTGTAAAACCCCCAGGGGATACTTATGATCTGCAACGACAGATATTAAGGTATCACCATAAGCTTGTTTTTCTGCTTGATTCAAATTTTTGATAACCGCTTCATCGCAAGCCAATTCACAAGCATGATTAATTTCCTTTTTAATAAAATACATAAGTGGGTTAAACCAGTGTATTGATGCAACTAGCATTAATAGCCATTTTACTGCTATATCATATCGCTTGAGATGTGATATCTCATGCAGCAAAATGTTTTTGAGCTGTTCCCCATCCAAGTTCAAGTCAGGAATTATGATGCAAGGCTTTACAATTCCTATAAGCATGGGGGTGGTGACAAAACGATTACGTACCAGTCTCACCTTATATCGACCATTCAGTAGCCCGATTAGTATTCTGTTCTGCTCATCAGTTGCTGGTTGGTTGGCTCTTTTTAGGTATCTTATAAACCGAGCATATCCACCTAAATTAACAGTAAGTGCGATTACTATGCCAAGTAACCAAAGGTATAAAGCATACTGATTAAATAGATCATTAAAATATCTACTGTGGTCAACGTCATCATTATAGACACCATTGGTTACGTTCTCTTGGACATTAGGCAATATTGGTGAGTTAATAATATTATCATTTGACCCAGCCATTGGTTGAACAATACCTGGAGAGTTTATGGCCACAGAAGTACTATTGCTATAAAACACAGCATTCATTATACTCCCCTCAAAAGAAACGGGGATTATTAACCTTAATAGCACCACAATCCATATGTAATATTGTATAGACTTGGATAATTTGTATTTTATTAAAGGCTTAACTGCAAATATTAATAACGCAAGGATACTGCCGGACAAGGAAAGCGATAGTATTAGCTTAATCGTATCATTCATCTCTATCACCCACCTTAAAAAGGGTGCGCAGCTCTGCAATATCTAGATAATTAAGCTTTTTGCTTCCTAAGAGAGATGCTACAAGGTTTTTGGCACTACCAGAATATAAACGATCAATTAGGCTTTGGGTAGTATATTCGTTATACTCTGCCTCAGTAACCGCAGGCTGGTAATAAAATACTTCTTTTTTAGTCGTTATAACTACTCCTTTTTCACAGAGTCTGCGCAGTAATGTTTTTATTGTGGAGGTTTCCCATTTGCTTTTCTGCTCAAGTGTTTTCCTAATATCCGCAATAGGAAGCTCACGACCTGCTTCCCACAATACACGCATGACCTCAACTTCCGAATCGGTTATCTTGGCAACCAGTGAATTCATTTGTAACTCCTCCTCTCAGGTTACAGCCGTAACCCTGAATGCAGTTTACATTTGTAACCTCCAAATGTCAAGATCCTTTTAGTTTTTTTGCCTAGAAGCAAAAAACCCAGACCAAGGTATGCACCTTGCTCTGGGGTCATATTTTTCTATTACCCATAATTATTTTAACCTCAACGCCGCTTCGAACGCTAATGTAGCTTCATTGAAGGAATGTACCAATAAAAGTGAGTAAAATAATGCCGCGTTAAACCATGCAAAGATATTAAAGAACTGTTCAAAAGCTCAAAGCATATTAAGTATTTCTTAGAAAATGTAATATTTTAAACCACGTTAACCTGGTTTGCTGGAAATCGTTGAAATGCTCTTCTACATGGGTATGATAAAACTCAAGTTCAGTCAAGATGTTGTTAAATTCATCATTCCCAAAGTAAGCGCAAATCTTTGGAATTACATTCGACAGGTTTTCTTTCATTTTTATGATCTCTGTTTCATAATTATCTCTTTGAGTAATATAAAGCAGAAGTGGTTTGTACCTAATCCAGCCTATTGAAGCTGCTAAAAACCTTTTTGTATTTTTGCCTGAATCTGCTTTCATATTTTTTAATTTTTTAGGCAGTACACCCAGAAGTAAATGTTCATAAATACCAAAACCGTCATGGAAAGTATAGCAAGGAATTTTCCACACACCACATTTTCCAATGCTGGTACTTAAAAAAGTATCTTCCCCTCTAGCTCCAGGTGGATTGTAGAACGGAAATATTTTATTCGTATTTTTAAGGTTAAAACCTAAGTTAGCGCCCGAAATGAATTTCATACCATCTATTTCTTTTACGACTTTATGGGTCTCGCTATTAGTTACATCAATGTCAGCATATGTAACTCCGCCATCATTCATTTTCTTTCTTATTGAATCCCAGTTAACAATATCATTGCTTATAGATTCAATGAATATTTTAAAATCATCTTCGGAGAGCTTTTCATTGAATTCCATATATGGAATGGGAGAAATATATCCACAATGATACCCATGAGTTATATCAACATTTTTAAGATTACTAATATGGGTTGATAAAACTTCTTGGCCCTTCCACACCAGACTATCATCTATTTTTATAGTTGCTATAGGGTATTCATCATCATCAAGGAAAATAAGATAGTCCATTCTATTTTTTATGGCAAAATACAACACCATGTTTCTTTTCTTTGCATAACCCTCGCCAAATATTAATTTAGCCTCTTTCAAACCAATAACTTTCTTTTCCTTCAAATATTGGATCTCATTTGCCACTGATGACTTTCCTATATAATAAGCTGAATCCACTATATCTAATATATCTTCATCTATAATTTTATAATCACTTACTTTTGTCCTAGAATATTTTAAATCGTAAGCAACAAATAGATGCAGAGCAATTTTATTATTATCCACAAGTCCTGATTCATTCCAGTTATAAACATATGTTTTGACAACATCCTTAAAATTTTTGCGACCTGTTACAAACCCGACACCTACGTTTATTTTCTTTTTTTCTATTTTCATGTGATTTGACCTTCCCATTTTGTTAATACTGAATCTTCCCACTTTATCAAATTAGGTTTGGTGTCCATAATTGATTCGTATTGTTCTCTGACTCCATACCTGGCATCTGGGTCTAATAGCTTATATCTTTTAAATTTTGCTGCTCTATCTGCTTCAGTAGCCCAACCTAAATGCTTCACTCTAAATTCGGATCTAGTCTGAGTGAATTGTACAGCATTGCTAGGAAATCTCCCACAGTGCTGTGGGGTTTCTTTCCACGCATAATTGAAATGCGGCTGATATCTCATAAGAAAAGGTCTGTAAATACTGTGTGCCTGCCAATATTGGTCCTCACGATAATGAATTTCATCCCACATATCATATAGTCTAAAGAAATAAGAATCTATATCACGACTATCCATAAGATCTTCCACGTTGTCCCAAAAACCATCTTCTAATATTTCATCTGCATCAAGATTTAAAATCCAGTCTGGATTTGTTCTTATGGTTTCGCTCCACTGTTTTTTTCTCAGTTCAACTTCATTAGAAAACATAGATTGCTCATTTTGTATAATGTGTAGCGGTACACCTTTTAATACATCTTGGCAAATTTCAATCGTGTTATCGTTGCTTCCATCATCAATTATAATAGCCTCATCAATATGTCCTCGTAGACTATTCAGCACCTGATATAAATAACGCTTGCCTTCATTTCTCACTATCATCGAAAGACTAAGCTTATTACCCCGCTCTTTATACTGACGTACAAATGCGGGGCCTATTTCACAGCTTTTTATATAATTCTTAACTCCATCCAAGTTCTTTTCTCGATAAATATGATATGCCGGATAATGAGTATCCACAAATAAATCAATACCCAATACTGCTGCTCGTATGCAAAAGAACCTATCTTCGCCTGGGATAGTCAAATTTTTTATTGGTTTAAAACTAACGCCGGCTATTAATGCGTCTCTACTAATCAGTGTACATGCCCCTAATCCTCCCACCTCATACACCCCTGGGATTTTGAGGTGGTCTAAAAACTGATTATACCGGCTATCCATCTCTTTTTCAGTTAACTTTTCACCTAATTCCTTTGGAACTAAATCATATTCGTCAAATAGCCAAACATTGGGCTCTAGAGGTCTATCATTATGCCACTGAGTCCAAAATATTTCAGATACAATGTCCTTATTTGTAGTTTTTAAATGTTCAATTAAGTTGGGGTGCAAAACCAGATCAGAATCCACAAAAAACAGGTAATCATAATTTTCTTCTAATGTATGTTTAATTATTTGATTTTTGTAAGTTGCTACTTTTAGCATCAAATCATCATCCCAATAATGGGTGTCGTCATTGCATACATATAAGTCCTGTTTATTGCCATATAACACCATTACTTTTGATTCTTCTTGTTTAAACGCAGCTAACAATTTGCTGGATTTTTCATCAACATTATCATCAACAAACATATAATCAATAGAAATAGTATCCTGTCTAAGGTTTTTGAGGGACATTAAAAATGCTTCCAATATTTCCGGCTTTTGATATACAGGACTGCCAACTAATACCCTTTTTTTATCCAATTATGCTGACTCCTTCTTAAACATAAAACGTTTAATTTTTCAATGCATAGAAAAAAGCCACTTTAATAAAAGTGACTTTAATGTCTATAGCTCTATACGGTTTTTAGCGCCATTCACTAATTAGCACTATTTTTACCAATATATCACAATATCAGTATAAGGTCAAAGTCTTTAGATTATATTAATCCGCATCGAGCTGGAAGAATGCTGACTAGTTTTTAGAGCCAACCCATAATAGATGGTGTTAGTTGTCCACCAATTGATGGAATGCTTGTCCAAGAAGCACCGTCTTTTTAAGGATTATTGCTATATAAGTATTTCCTTCTGAACTTTTTTACTTAAAGAATTTAGTACCAGCTCATATGACATATCTATCATTTGCTTTAAAATAGCATCCGGGACATCTCCCTCCAAGTAAACCGAATTCCAATGTTCTTTGTTCATATAATATCCCGGCACAATATACTCATATTCTTGGCGCAGCATATCCCCGAAAGGCGGTACGCATTTCAATGTTATAATCGGTTTTTTCTGTTTATCGCCACCTTGCAAAGCAAACATTTTCCCGCCAATTAGATATCTGGTTGCATCCCACTCCATCTTGAAGTCTTTTTCGGCACCCTTTTTTGTGAGGCAATAATCGTCAAGCCATTCATAATTCATAAAAACCCTCCTCCAACAAAATTGATTACTGTTTCCTTTGGGTAACTGTTTCGGCTAATTTACAAACTCGCATAGGGTAGATGTTAATCTCGGCATTTTTAGTTTTAATTGTAGTATTACTCCTGGTACGCAGCTCGAAGTAGGTTGATTTCTTCTGCATATCCTTCTAGCTCATTGGGGGTTTCAAGGAAAAAGGACAAATGCCGAAGCTTGGGGTGATTAATAATATTGATAATAGTTTCTAAGCCGATGGAACCAAAGCCGATTTTTTCATGACGGTCTTTGTGGCTGGCAAAGGGATTTTTACTGTCATTCAAGTGTATCGCACAGAGACTCTTAAGCCCAATTATTTGGTCAAATTCTGAAAGCACGCCGTCTAAATCATTTACTATGTCATAACCAGCATCATATACATGGCAGGTATCAAGGCAGACTCCCATCTTATCCTGCAACTCCACCTTGTCAATTATCTGCCGGAGTTCTGCAAAGCTGCCACCTACTTCACTACCTTTGCCAGACATGGTTTCAAGCAAAACGATGGTGCTTTGCTCCGGTTTTAATATTTTGTTGAGCATTTCGGCAATCAGGTCTATTCCCATCTCTACTCCTTGACCCACATGACTACCGGGATGGAAGTTATAATAATTGTGGGGTGTGTATTCCATTCTCTTCAAATCATCGGCCATAATCTCCAGAGCAAACTCCTTGGTTCTTGCATCAGCGGAACAAGGGTTTAAGGTGTAAGGTGCATGAGCCAGAATAGTGCCCAACTGATTTTCTTGAGCAAATGCTAAAAATTCTGCTACATCCTTTGCGTCTATGGCCTTGGCTTTGCTGCCTCTCGGATTGCGGGTAAAAAACTGAAAGGTATTGCCTCCAATCTCAATAGCTTCTTTTGCCATATGGGTATAACCTTTGGATGCTGATAGATGACAACCTATATTAAACATATCTGTATCCTCCTTAAAAATTCTCAACAGCAGGTTTTATTGGATTTTGTTTAATACTAATTTATAAATGATACAACTGCTAGCGGAAGATCAGCTAAGCTTCCATATTATGTATTAGTTATTATTAGTATATAATTATTACTATATATTTAATCAAGGATTGGGGGAAGAGTTATGGCAGATTTTGAATTTTTCAGACTCGAAATGGAAAAATCTATCGCCACAGTGACCCTAAGCCGTCCTGATCGGATGAATACCATGGGAATCGGTCCATGGAAAGAAATTCATCTGGTACAGGATGCGATAGAAGCCAATCGTGAAATCCGTGCCGTCATCATCAAGGCAGATGGGCCAAATTTTTCAGTGGGGATTGACTTAAATGATTTGTCAGGTGTTAATGCAAATTTTGTGATTGATAATATTAACTACCTGCAACGGACCTACAGTCGCTGGCAGGAAATGAACCCGGTAGTAATTGCAGCGGTTCATGGCATCTGTTACGGTGCCGCGACAGAGATGATCTGTGCCTGTGATATCCGGGTGGCTTCCGAGGATGCTCGTTTTGGTATTCAGGAGGTTAATTTCGGATTGAGCCCGGACATGGGTGGAACCCAACGTTTGCCCAGACTAATAGGGACAGGTCAAGCCAAACGAATGATCCTGGCCTGTGAAGAAATCGATGCTCGGGAGGCTCGGGAGATTGGCCTGGTAGAAATTGTTGTGCCACGGGAAGAATTATATGCCCGGGCTGAAAAACTTGCCCGGCGGATTACGGAAAAACCACCCTGGGCAGTACGTTTTGGTAAAAAAGCAATTAATGCTTCTCAGGACAGCAGTATCGCCAGCGGACTACTTTTAGAACAGATTCAATCTACTTTTTGCTGTGATACACAGGATCAGAAGGAAGCTATTAAATCATTTTTCGAAAAAAGGAAACCTGAATTTAAGGATAGTTAAACTCTGCTGCAATAAAGGCATCTGGGATCAGCTTAGTCCTTTTGCTGCACAGTTTAACACCCCTGACATTGTGAACATTGATTACTGCAGCGTTGCATGGATCAGATATAACCTAACCACCGTCCCCAAATAATGAACTAATGCACATAAAACAATCTGCCGAAAATTCTCGACCCCGGTATCGAATATAGGGGTCGAGAATTAGCTATCCCAATCCTTTTTCAGGATTGATAATATTACTTGACTCTGGAACTGACCTTGAGCAAATTCATAGTCTCTAAGTATTCCTTCAGGTTTAAAGCCCAATCTTTCCAGTGTGCTTATGGAACGTTGGTTACCCACTGTGACAAAGGCTTCGATTCGGTTAAATCCTTTAGTCTGAAAGCAATAATTGAGAACTACAGGCATCACTTCCTGCATGACACCCATACCCCAGAATTTATGCCCCAGCTCATAGCCAACTTCAGCACGGCTATGCTCTGCTTTGACATTGTGATATCCGCAACTACCCATTACAATTCCGCTGCTGTTTTCTACAATTGCCCAGCGCATACCTTCCCCTGTCTCTGGAAGGCTGTTTAATAGTTCAACCATCTGCTGGCTTTCTTCGATACTTTGAAAAGCTACGTTCATATATTTGGTAACCTCATGATCTGACCAATAGCTATGCAGCGTTTCAATATCGTGAGATTCAATTTTCCGTAAGGTAAAAAAATCAGTTTCTAGCCTAGGTATCATAATATTAAATCTCCTTTGATGTAAATAAACTATAGTTTCTAACCAGTTGCTAATTAGAACCGTTGTTTATGAGATATTCAATATACTCATTTCCCCATTTCTCTAAAGCCTCCAAAACCGGTACGAATTGAACCCCCATATTTGTCAGTGAGTATTCTACTTTTGGGGGGACCTCAGGATATACCAAGCGTTTAATCAATCCGTAGTGTTCCAGATTACGCAATTGTTTGGTCAGCATTGCCTGGGTAATTCCAGGAATCAGTCTTTGAAGTTCACCAAAGCGTTTGGTGCCAGTGTGAAGATTATAAAAAATAAGCAGCGTCCATTTGCCTCCAATCAGCTTTTGGGCAGTTGTAATCGGACATTTGCCAAATAGCAAAGATTCATCTTCCATGAAAATCAGCCTCCTACTATCATGAATAATACTATGTATTATAATACTGGGTACTTGTACTTATTATAATAACATGTCATAAATAAGGGAGGCAATATACACAAGTAGAGGAGATGTTTAACAGTGGAAGAAGTATTAAAATATTTAGGTGAGAATTCCATATTCTATTTAGCAACAGTGGCTGATAACAAACCCAAAGTGAGGCCAATAGGATTTTTTATGGGCTATGAAAACAGGCTATATTTTGGAATTGGTAAACACAAGCAATCATATCAACAAATCATAGCCAATCCATATGTTGAGATTTGCACTGCTAGTGCCAAGGGAGATTGGATAAGAATTAGCGGAACGGCCAATATTGATGAAAGAATGTCAACTATCGAAAAGGTTTTTGAAACCATGCCTACTTTAAGAAATCTATATAATGAAAAAAGCGGACTAACAATGGCACCCTTTTACCTGGAAGAAGCAACCGCAGAAATCGCTGACCTGAGCGGTAATTTCAAAAAAATAGCGTTAGACTAATAATTACCTTCTCAACAATATGCCTTTACACGGAAGTTTTTACAAAACTACTGAAAGAGCATCTGCCCATAGTAAGCAGATGCTCTTTTATATGCACATATGTCATTTCACCTCTATCATAATTTTACCTAGTATTGATGATAGGTGCTATTTATCAGTGAAAGCGGCCCGAATCTGATTAGCTAAATATGGTGCGAAAATTGCGGCCTGTCCGAATATATACCAGCCAATTTTTTCGAGGTCAGGCAGAGTATTATATACAATCAAGCCCCAGTAAATAGCAATAGCGATTCCCAGATCGATTACCACTATGCCCGCCAGACCAATCAGAGCAATCAAGCGACTCGAACTGTTCACGTAAATTGGTTTAGTATTATTAGGATCACTAAAAGCAATCTTATTATCGTCAGTTTTTAGGGGTTCGGATAGAGCCTCACCAAGATTCCATTTAGCACCAGGCTTCTTCAAGGCTTTAAAGATTTGGTTTAGCAAGATCAGGAATATAGCTATGATTACAAAAGATACCCATATAAACACTTTTACTCGCACATTGGCCGAAATATCTCCACTTATTATATTATTTCCAGTTTCTGCAGCCTGCAAAGCCAATGCGGAATTATTTACACAAGCAATTGGGAAATTAAATAATATTATATATATTGCCATAATAATGATACCTGCTAAGCTTCTAAGATTAATCAAATATCTCACCTCACTTAATATATTTATTAAAATTAAGACCGGTCAAAATAGTGATTATATACTTTCTTCCTAAAGCTTATTGTCGATACCCTTAAAAACACCAAAACCTGTCGCTTGACAGGTAAGGTTTTCTTATATATTGAGTTTGTTCCAACGCTAAATCAAACAGCATATTTTCGAATATTCTATTTGATATATTTTGCCATATTTTTCCTGATAAAACAAGCCTATTTAAACACTAGACTGTTATATTTTGTCCGGCGAAAATTTCCATCATTTCCTTCTTTATTTGTTGTTTTATCTTAGTCTTTTCTCGGGTTTTAAGGTCCTGCTTGGCTGTTCCGAATAGATAGTTATTTAAATCAAATTCTTTTAAAATCATTTTGGTATGAAAAATATTGTCCTGATATACATTAACGTCGATCATTTGATAATGGCTGCGGGTCTTGCTGCTTATATAGTTCTGTATGGAATTAATCTTATGGTCAATAAAAAGTTTTTTGCCATCAAGATCACGGGTAAAACCTCGAACCCGGTAATCAATTATAGCTATATCAGGACCAAAACTATGAATAAGGTAATTGAGTGCCTTAAGTGGTGAGATTTGTCCACAGGTGGAAATATCAATATCAGCTCTGAAGGTACTGACACCTTTATCAGGATGGCTTTCAGGATATGTGTGTACAGTAAGATGACTCTTATCCAGGTGGGCTACTACAGCCTCCGGCAAAGGACCGGGTGATTCCTTGTTATTATCACCACGCCCTTCAATCCGGGAATCCTCCTCAGCAATAAGGATTGTAACACTGGCTCCCTGGGGATCGTAATCCTGCATAGCTATGTTTAGAATGTTGGCTCCGATTATTTTAGCCACATCAGTCAAAATCTTCGTTAATCTCTCGGCATTATACTCCTCATCAACATATTCAATATATTCTCGGCTATGCTCTGGACTAATGGCGTAGCAGATATCATACAGGTTAAAGCTCAGAGTCTTGGTTAAATTATTAAAACCATAAAGCTTCAGCTGTTTCTTAATAGGTCTTATTTCCATTTTATTTCCTTTCCTACTACTTGCAGTAGAAGGCCTTTATTCAATATTAATATGTTTAAATAGACTTATATATATTATTGGAAAACTACTAGTTGATTAGTTAAAATAACTTAAATATAAGGGCACAGATACAGATACTAATCATTCGTTAGCAGACGAATACTTTTGTAAACAGTATTTACTGCCCTCGCGCACAGATAGTGGATACAAAATCATTTTGCAGCTTAGCTAGAGAGAGGCTTTTGTATACCTAAAAATGGGGGGGGTATTCTTAAGCGTACTAATCCCATTCCTGCCAAATATCAGGCTGATATCCTACCGTAGCCAATCTACCATTTCGCACAATAGGAGTATTATAAAGCTTGGGGTTATTTAAAAGTATCTCTTGCCGCATGCTACTGCTTCCTATACGATTTAAGTTTAATTTGACATAATCTTGAGCGTTCTGATTAATTAATTTATCAAGCCCAACAGATGTCTTAACAGTTTCGAGCTCACCTTTACTCAGAGCCTTTTGCTTAAGATCAATAAACTGATACTTGATATTTCTTTCTTTAAAATATCGTTCAGCTTTCTTAGTTTCAAAACAGTTCTTCACACCGAATATTTGAATATTCATATATTACCTCATCCAATATTAATATCCTTAAATAATAACAACCTGATTCATCATTGAGTTTTTTAAAGTGAAACCCACTTGCTTACATTAAATTCAGTTATTTATTGGTCTTAAGACTTACAAAACTAACATGTCTTCCTTGATCATATTAACTTTATCAGGGCCATCCAGTACCTCTACAAGTTTTAATGCAAATAACATTGCTGTTGCTGGTCCACGTGAAGTAATTATATTGCCTGACTGAACTACATTGGCTGACGAGATAATTGCACCTTTTAATCTATCTTCATAACCAGGATAGCAGGTTGCAGCCTTATTGTTTAAAAGTCCCAAATCCCCCAAAACTCTAGGCGCTGCACAAATAGCAGCAATCCATTTGCCCTGTTTCTCATAAGCCTTTATTATTTCCATTAAGCCAGAATGTTGCTCAAGATTGGTTGTTCCTGGTACTCCTCCTGGAAGGACTATC
The DNA here is from genome assembly GCA_964510795.1 of uncultured Syntrophomonas sp. Classification (GTDB taxonomy): domain Bacteria; phylum Bacillota; class Syntrophomonadia; order Syntrophomonadales; family Syntrophomonadaceae; genus Syntrophomonas_B. The sequence goes on along the minus strand of CAZEDT010000003.1, from coordinate 50,765 downwards.
ATGTTTCCATCATCATAATCAGTTTCTTCAAAAACCTTATCTGCTGTAACTATGACATTATGCGCGCCAATAACTTCTCTTTTACCCGTGATTGATACGGTTTCTGCCGATATATTGGCTCTGATTAACACATCAACAACTGTGAGAGCTTCTATCTCTTCAAATCCATCGGCAAGATGCAGGTAAACTTTCATTTATTTGTCCCCTCCAGTAAGTATTCAAAATAAACTTCGTTGTGTGGCTCCGATTGTGTAGGCGTAAAACGGCGTTCCCAAAATTGAACCCTGTTATTTCGGTCAACTAATAAAACAGTTGTTGACTTGGTTCCATAATCCTGGCTCATAACATAAGCTGGAGCAAGCATTCTTTCCATTTCCAGGCTTACACCGGTTTGAGGTAAGTCCTGGTCAGCCGGCTGTTCCCTATCTGCCATCAATTCAAATAAATTTTCTACTTCAACATCTTTGTAATGCAAGCAATCTGCTAAAGTTTCCATACCCTTAGTTACTTTAGGCCAGGGTACATCGAGTAAACTATTACTTAAACCATGAATGCCCTTTTCCACCTTACGTATTAGCTTTTCTTGGTTTGAGTAGTAATATAGGGAATCATAGTTTCCAACCAAAAGATTAAAGCCATTATATTTGGCACCCACATCACCGAGGCTTTCGATATAGGATTGAGGATCAAGACTACCGGTCAGGTAGTTTTGAACCAAATATCCACGAGATGGCAACTGCGGGTTATAACTAGAAGGGTTGCGGTAATTAGTTAAAGCGGCAAAACGTCCAGCGGTGGTAATACCCATCCAGGTACCGCCCTGTTGTAAATCTTTACCCGCTAATATTTTAGAATTGTCAGGCCAAAAAGCCGCAGGTAAATCAGGACGCTTATAAAACTCATCCCGGTTTGCCGCTACCACTAGTTTGTATTGGGCATGGCAATCATATGCAAAAATTATCAGGCACATAAACTCACCCTCTTAAGATACGATTTTGTTATCCTTATAACTTTTTAATTCTTGCCTAGTTTAAGTTATCCCTGCATAATTGTCGATCTTTCAGATAAATAACTTTAAGTTTTACATAATATTTATCGACCATGCTCACAGTTTCATTTAGCTTAAAATATTAGTTGCCTGATCGCGAATTTTACCGTTTTCTGATTCCTTTTATCTTCTTCCGCATTGATAAATATGTTGGCTTATGACTTAAATCTACCCAACCAGGCTTATAGTTATTGGCAGGATGAAAAAGTTCCCCCAGAAATATTATCTGCGGGAACATGTAATAAAAGTGTATTTTAAATCATAATTCTAAATCTTGCTGTTTAGCCTTTTGGATCCATAAGCATAGGTATATTTTCAGCAAGCATTTTTTCAGCGCGAGTTATATAGCTAATTGGTGTATTGGTTAAAGACTCCGTTTCTTCTAAATTAATTGTATTGTTTTGATTTTGTCTATCTCCCATATTTAAACTTCTCCTTTTTTTAATCATATTAGATCAACGCTTATATGAGCCTATTCTTTGTTTTATGAATGAAGTTTATACAGTTAGGAATCAAATAAATTATAATACTTCGAAAAACAAAAAAACCAACTAAGATCTAATTTGAATAGAAATACATTGCTTTATGATCCAATCACGGTTAGAATATCAAAGGTAAATTTTTGAGCAAAGGGGATATTATAACTATGGAAGAACAAAATCAAAAAATAAACTGGGCTGGGTTTGTTGAAACAACTATTGTCAATTTTTTTCAAGAAAATGAGCTTGAAAAGCTATCTTTAGAAGATGGAAAAGGTAACAAAGCAAAATTAAGTAAACAAAAAGATAATGTAATAAAAGTTGAATATACTTCTACTACAACACTATAAATAAAAAAATAGCATATGCAAAAGAGGCTGCCCCACTAATCCATCTTGGACTTTCGTGGACAGCCTCTTATTTTATTTATACTCATGTGTTATGAAGCATTCTGAATGTTCTTGGTTTGTGCCTTAGCCACCCTTTTATGTGTCCAATAACCGAATCCCAGGACACCTAATGTCACTACGACTTTGATAATAATAGCATAGGGTTCCAGATAGTGACCAGCCTTTGCATCCGAAACCATCATTTCTGCTGCTGTATAAGCTATCAGTCCCGCGCCGATATATACCAGAATAGGCCATTTAGTCATAAGAGAGGATAAAACTTGAGCGCCAAAAATAACCAACGGGATACTTACTGCTAAACCGACACCCAAAATTAACCAATCTCCTTGAGCCACACCAGCAATGGCCAGCACATTATCCAAACTCATAATCACGTCAGCCACCAGAATGGTCTTTATCGCTTTCCACAAGTCATCAGAAGCTTCGATATCTTTCGCTTCTTTTCCACCAGCCAACAAATCGCAGCCTATATAGACTAAGGCTAGCCCGCCCGCGAATTGGAGGTAGGGAACTCTCATTAAGAAGGTAGCCACCAACACCAGGACGATTCTAAGTATTACTGCCAAAGCACTGCCCCAGAATATGGTCTTTTTTTGCTGTGCCGGCGGCAAATCTCTATTAGCCAGAGCTATAACCACAGCGTTATCACCACTTAAGATGATATTGATGAGAACAACAGAAACCAATGACATTACCAGTTCCAATTATACTTCACCTTCTTAACAAGTACCAAGCCCGCTTATGGTCAAAACTTCCCGAATAAGCCTATTCAGCTTTATCAGGGAATACTTTGAATAAAAGTTTTATAACACCGATAAATAGAAAAATAACTGCGAACATGACTGGTAATCCTATGGCCATTAATGTTAAAGCTTGATCAACAGCTGTCATTTCTTAATCCTCCTTACTTCACACCAATCATCGATCCAACAACAGCCAGAACCACACCACCGGCAATAATTGAACCGATCTGTCCTGAAGCATTAGCACCGATTGCCTGCATGATAATGTAGTTTCCTTTATCCTCGGCCAATGCCATTTTGGCAATAACTCTTCCTGACATCGGAAAAGCGGAAATACCAGCGCCACCAACCATGGGATTGATTTTTTGTTTTTTGAAGATGTTAATAAACTTGGCAAGAAGTACGCCGCCTGCAGTATCAAAGATAAAAGCAACTAAGCCCAAGGCCATAATCATTAAGGTGCTGCCAGTCAAGAAACCTTCCGCAGTCATCGTACCACCAATGGTAATACCTAGAACCAGGGTTACGAGATTAGCCAGCTCATTTTGGGCTGTCTTATTTAAATTGTTTAAACCAGGACACATTGAGGAGCAGACCCGTAACAGGTTGCCGAACATCAAAAAGCCTATCAAAGCAACACTGATTGGAGCAATAACACCAGCAATAAGCGTTACTAGAAGCGGAAAAGCAATCAAAATCTTATCATTAACCTTTACGTCACTATAAGGCATCCGAATCTTGCGTTCTTCTTTAGTTGTTAAGAGCTTGATAATCGGCGGTTGAATGATAGGTACTAAAGACATATACGAATAAGCTGCAACCGAGAGCGGACCTAGCAACTCCTTGGCAAACTTATTGGCCACATAAATGGTGGTGGGGCCATCGGCAGCTCCAATGATTCCAACCGCTGCAGCCTGATTGATAGGAAATCCAAGAAAAGCAGCCAGCAGAATGGTTGCAAAAATTCCAAATTGAGCTGCTGCACCAAAAATCATCATCGAGGGTTGTTTCAAGAGGGGTGTGAAGTCACACATGGCTCCAATTGCTATAAAGATCAATACTGGGAATAATTCATTTGATATTCCTGCATGCAGTAAAGTAGTCAGCGGTCCTTCCGGACCTAATGCTGAAGAAAAAGGGATATTAGCTAAAATTGCTCCAAAACCAATCGGCATCAGAAGCAATGGCTCATAGTCTTTCACAACTGCTAGATATATCAGAACTAATCCTATGAGCCACATAATAACATATTTTATAGTTAGGCCAGAAATCCCGACCATAAGGTCTTGAAATACAGCTTCCATTAAACAAATTCCTCCATTTAACAACTTTAGTTTAGGCTAAAACAATTAACCAATGACAATCAGAACATCATTAGCGTTTACTAAATCGCCGGCATTTACATTGATATCAGTAACTTCCCCAGCGTTGTCACAGAATATTTCATTTTCCATTTTCATGGCTTCCAGAACCAAAACCATTTCTCCAGCTTCTACTGTTTGTCCCTTTTTAACTTTAATCTCAAGTACTTTACCAGGAATTGGTGCAATTATTTTTTCCATTTTAAATTCCTCCATTTACTTCGTTTAATTAATCAATCTAATTTTTCAACAATTAACCTATAACAATCAGAACATCATTGGCATTTACTAAATCGCCGGCATTTACATTGATATCCGTAACTTCTCCAGCATTGTCACAGAATATTTCATTTTCCATCTTCATGGCTTCCAGAACTAAAACTAGTTCTCCAGCTTCTACTGTTTGTCCCTTTTTAACCTTAATCTCAAGTACTTTACCAGGAATTGGTGCAATTATTTTTTCCATTTTAATAGTCCCCTTTCAAAATCATGTTTTAATCGCTATAGCCTCTTCATTGAAAACATTTCGATGACCTAGTAAACCCTAGGATGGAGTTTGATGTACCGGCATCTTCCCTGACGCCAACTCCTCTTCAGGGCACTGCTGCATCTAATCGCATGCCTCCTTTATAAAGATATTTAGGTCATCTCCAGGATGCTTAATAAAGCTGACTCCTGATCATAGCTAGTATTATTTCCTGGTCTTATTGGGTGAATAATTACTAACGCATACTTAATTTATGCAATTATCTTGCCAACTAAAATTAATGTAATACTTCTTTTACGAATTTATAAATCATCTGAATACAAATAAGATGTCGCCAAAACGGAAATATGTAGTTTTTCAGTTGATAGCTTCTCCTTATTTACAACTGTTTATTCGACTAACTGAATGTAACATGTAAAAGATTGCCGAATATACTTTGGTTTGCGGGCATAAGAATTCATCGTGCAGGCCGGGTCATGATCGTCCGGTTTAGTGTGCAGGTGTATGGTTAGATTGACATCTTTCGACCGATGAAATAATAAACCAGATAGCAATATTTCAGAAGAAGAACGTGTCAAGGAGATTGTTGGCGCAAAAATTGAGGCCTTTGACAAAAATCAGTTAATTACCCTGGCCGGGATTTTCATCTGGATCGTCCTGGTTCTCGTCTTTTAAATGGGATGTTGGTTACACCGCCATGGTCATTGCTGTTATCCTGTCTATCTTCAATGCAGATGACGAGGAAGCAGCCATTAAAAACCAGTCATTCATGCTGGTCGGTGTTATGGTTCTGGTAGAAGTTGCTGCGCAAACTGGCGGACTGGATTATGCCGTTAACGCTATAACTGCTATTTCAACTTCTAATACAATTTCCGGTGTATTCGGTTTTATTACCGGTTTTGTTTCGACATACAGTGGTTCTTCAGCCGTAGTTATGCCTGTATTTATACCCCTGATTCCTGAATATTCCTTTTTAAGTGGTCAAAAACATCATGCTAGTGCAAGTACTTTTTCAGGAAGTTCACTGCTATTGGCACAGTTCTGATTGGGCCGGGATGTCAACATGGCATTCTATGCAGTCAGGCGAGGATCTAACATGGTTAATTACCGAATATACTGTAGTTTGCGGGCACAATACTTATCGCGCCACCAGCTATCATCGTCCGGTTTTGCGTGCAGGTGTATGGTTAGATTGACAACTTCCTGGCCGATAATTCATATGATGCAAATCCGATAAATTGCTGTCATTAGATAATCCGGACAACAGTACTAACCTTTGGTTTGTGTTATTTCACTTTCACTGTAAACAGTAACCAAGTAACAATCAGGTTTGTGACTAATCAGAGATCGACGGCCAGATTCTATGTTGCAATTTGGCACATTCATTGCATTGTATACCATTGGAACGCTGGCATATTGCCTTTCCTGCCATCACATAACGGGGACTTGAAATGGAACCCTAAAAAACACTTAATTGGGAGGTGACATATTTATCACTTGCATTCCACTTAAATAGTTGCAAATTATCTAGCAAATTATGTAACAACGAGGAGGTACAAAAATGAGTCTTGGTATTATTGCTCTTATTGCCCTTATAGTTGCTGTTGTAATCAGTTGCTTTTCCGAACGCAACGTCGGTATCATGTGTATTGCATTTGCTTTCTTAATTGTTATGTTCAGCGGCGGAGCCTTGGATGTAAAGCAATTGGCTACGTTCTTCCCCCTGAAACTCTTTATGATTTTAGTTGGTGCAACCCTACTATTCGGTATGGCCACCAATAATGGAACGATCGCTAAATTAGCACAATGGGCAGTTAAGATGTCTGGCGGGAATGTCGGTATGATCCCCATCATTTTCTTTATCCTGCCTTTGGTCCTATCTTCTATTGGACCTGGTAACATTGCTACTTGTGTAGTACTTGCTCCTATCGGCATGGCTTTAGCCAGAGAAACCAGGATCAGTCCTTTCTTAATGACTCTGATGATCGTTAACGGTGCTAATGCCGGTGCTCTTTCACCCCTTGCACCTACCGGTATTATAGCCAACGGTCTCGTTGAAAAAGCTGCCATGGATTATATAGGCACCAATATTTGGATAAACTCCTGTATAGGTAATGGAGCGGCAGCAATACTAGCTTATGTTGGTTTTGGCGGTCTTAAACTCTGGGGAGGCAAACTTGATCAGGACGTGCTGAAACGCGTTAAGGATATTGTTAGCGCAAAAATTGATCCCTTTGACAAAAATCAAATAGTTACCCTGATCGGTATTGTCACCTGGATTATTCTGGTTCTCGTCTTCAAGTGGGACGTTGGATACTCCGCCATGATGATCGCTGTTGTCCTTTCAATGCTCAATGCAGCAGATGAACAAGAAGCCATGAAGAATCAGCCCTGGTTTACCATGTTCATGCTGGTCGGTGTTATGGTTCTGGTAGAAGTTGCTGCGCAAACTGGCGGACTGGATTACGCCGTTAACGCTATAGCTGCTATTTCAACTCCTGGTACAATTTCCGGGGTCTTCGGTTTTATTACCGGTTTTGTTTCGACATACAGCGGTTCTTCCGCCGTAGTTATGCCTGCATTTATACCCCTGATTCCAGGATTAGTAGGCAAAATGGGTGTTCATGGTGCCGATGCTGTTGACATGGCCCGCAACCTGGTCTACTCCTGCTGTGTTTCCGCCCATTTGGTTGATGCCAGCCCACTATCCCTCCTGGGCGCGCTGTGTATCGCGAATGCTCCTGAATGGGAAGACAAGAACGTACTTTTCCGCAAACTCCTTATCTGGGGAATATCAATGGCCGTATTCGGCGGTGTTATCTGCTTGTTGTTCTGGAGCTAAATAGATATATTAATTTTCTTTTTCCTAAAGAGGCTGCCATAATTATTAAGGCAGCCTCTTTAGGTTATTATTCATTCTTTAATAACCATCCTCAATAATATGCATTCTTCTCCTGGAAGGAAATTTTCATTTTTTGTCAATACTATGTATTAGAAGGGAGGAACTCTATCCGTGTTTAAAAAAAGCAGAGACGAAGGCGAAAACACCTCCAGAAATTGGAAAAGACAACTCCCGTTGTCACTTCTAGGGGCTGCATTAGGCGCCTTTGTTGCCCTGAATTATTCTTCCAGTACCTTCGCCCTGATTGTTGGGGCCGTTCTCGGTGCACTAGGTGCCTATTACTACGCTTGATCCCTTTTTCACCTGTTGTTGCGATAGTTAATGTGAATGATGGAGGCAGGCTGACAATTACACTAAAATAGAGTCCTTCTGTCCATCGTGAGCCTTGCTCAAGACCTGCCGGTCAAGACGATAGAATATCGTCTGACAGAGCAGGTCTGTTCATTTGGGGTAATTCTTTGCATTACTTGAAGGCCCTGATATACTATTCAATAATTTTATTTTGCTTTATTAAGTAATAAGCTCCTACACTAGTTAAAGCCATCAATAGTACCATCACTGTTATCGTTAAACCTAATCCCCAGTGAAGTTGTCCTGCTACGATCTGATAACTCCCAATAAACCCAAAGAGGATAAATGCACCGGCAGAAACCAGTTTTATAGTTCGCTCAGGTATCTTTTTGGCCATAACAACCCCGACAATTATGCCAATACCGTCCGCAATTAACATTCCAGTGGTGGTTCCCATTAGAATCCAGACCGGGTTGGCTGGAAACTTTGTAGCCAGTGCTATTGTAGCAAGCTGTGTTTTATCACCCATTTCTGCAATGAAGAATGCTATTGCCACAGTAACAATTGCGCCATATTTGGTTGTTCTATTTTCTTCCCCTTCTAATTTGTCTCCTCTTATCGTCCATAATCCAAAGAATATAAATGATAATGACGCAATCCCTTGAATCCACAACTGCCCGGATTCAAAATGAGTAATGTAATTACCCACAGCCACAGCCAGCGCATGATTAAAAACAGTTGCTATAAAAACACCGGTTAGTACTTTTGATGCTTTGTATTTTGTAGCGAATGCCATCGCTAAAAGTTGTGTCTTATCTCCCATCTCCGCTAATACTACTGCCCCTGCTGAAAATAAAAAAGCAATAAAACTTAGATACAATTCAATCATCCCTTTCAAAAGTATTATTCTCAAGTAATAGCAAATAAAAAAGACTCTTAGCATAATCCACTCAAGTGGGCTATGCTAAAAGTCTCGTTACCAAAAATGGCTACAAAGCCAGGCGAATATCTTCACCAGTATGTTGACTTTGTATATCTAACTACTCCCTCTTAACTTCAAAAGAATACAATATGTATTGTTAGCTTGTCAACTACTTTTCCATTTTATATCCTACTCCCCAAACTGTCTTAATATAGCGAGGCTTTCCAGGATTTTGTTCAATCTTTTTTCGGATATGTACCATAATCGCATTATTGGATTCATATGCTTGTTCATTCCATACCTGGTTATAGATTTTCTCCATGCTGAAAACCAATCTTTATCCATTGGGTTATTCTTTTTGTCACATAGGCAATTGTTTAATTATACTTTTTTGAGCTCTAACTCATCATCGACTCCCCCGGCGTTGGTAATTCCTTATTTTATGCCATTTCAAAATGCTAGCCAAGACAATCTAAGTCAAAGCCTTTTTAGTTGAATTGTAATAATAACGCAACAAGCTAATACCTAAAGCAAGCAATAAAACCACTGCGATACCACCTAGACCATAAGACTTTAGTAATTGTTCGATTTGACTGATGTACATTCCAAAACATCTTCCCAGCATAAAGAATAAAAAGGTCCACACCAAGCCGGTTGAATATGAAAACAAGGCATATCGAGCGAAGGGCATCCTGCCAATTCCGAGCAAATAGGGAACCATATGCCTGACTACGGGAAAAAAGTAGCTGATACAAAGGGTCCTGCTGCCATATCTGTCTATCAGTTGCTGCGCCCTGGCTAGATGTTTTTGGGTCCGCTTTTTTCGTGCCAGTCTTTCTAGGGCCGTCGCCCCAATTATTCGGCCTATGCCATAGCCCAGGGTTAAACCCGAAATAACCCCCAGGTAAGTAAGCAGAAAAGCGGGAGCAAATTCTAGCAGGCCTTGAGAAGTAGTCAAGCCTCCCACCATTACAACAACTTCATCAGGAATCGGCATTCCCACAATACCAAGCCACAAACAAAAGAATAAGGCCATATATCCGTACACTTCAATCATTCCAAGCAAAACGTTGCTATCCATATCGGCTCTCCCTTTTTAAGAGTATTTATAAGCTCCAGAATGACTGGGCTTGGCAGCTGATTGCATGGTTATTTATAACAATAATAGACAAAAGCCGGGGGGATATTAAAAGGAGCAAACTTGATATGTACATGTGAAAATCGCTCTTGAAGCTGATTTTTCATCTGCAAAGAATACTGAAATGTAACAAATAAGCCTCCCGATTTAAGTGAGGAAAGAACTTCCTCCAAAATACTATTCCTAAGCTGCTGCTCAAAATTCGCAAACGGCAAACCTGATAAAATACAATCAATTTCGGTAAGTCCCATTTCCTGCAAGGCAGTACTTAAATCTGTGGCATTTGAGCGATAATGCATATCCGGATATAGAGCCGCCAGGCGCTGTTGCATTTTGTAATCTAATTCAAATACAATAGCATTTGATCCTGGATGTCTTAATTCTTCAATATAACGAGTTAATACGCCCGTACCTGCTCCCAATTCCACAATGGTTTGAATACTATCCCATTGAACTGGTTCAATCATGGTCCGGGCAAGAAAATCAGAGCTTGGTGTAATACTCCCTACTCTTTTAGGATGCTTTGCAAATTGACGCAGGAAAAATATTTTTTCTGTGACTGTTACTTTTAGATCTTGCAGCGCAGAACTACTATTTGATCTACATATGTACGAATCAGATTCCAATAATTTCATTTGTAGTCCCCCTAAATTATGTTGCTTCTATTCTAAAGATCATTTCTTTAATTTAAGTCAGTAAAAATCTTAAAAGTTTCTTAAGATTTAATTAAAATTCAATTAATTTAATACCTCTTCAGTGGAAGTGCTCCTTTTCTCCTGCATTTAAGACAAATTTAAGATATGGATTTTAATATAAGTGTAACAGGAATAACTGAGGTACCATCCTGAGCATGTCAAAACTAATAATTATATGGGAGTGAAGAAATATGATTCGTAAACGCCTTAAATACCTGGCCTTATTAGCCACCCTGCTAATTACATTACCTGGCCTGGCGGGGTGCGGGACAAGCTCCAAATCTGCAAATTCTTCGGTTGCTGCTGCGTCAAACCTATTTACCAAGCTAGTGGAATACAACAGTGAAGACATAGACGCCAGCTGGGACCCGACCAGTGCCACCAAGATTGATTTACATGGAAGTTCTGCTGCAATAGACGGTTCCGGAGCTTCAGCTGCAAACAGCACCGTCACTATCACTGCGGCAGGAACATATATATTGAGCGGCACCCTTAGCGACGGGCAGATTATCGTCTCAGCCGGTCAAAAAGACAAAATACATCTGGTGCTGAGTGGGGTAACCCTGGCTTGTTCAAACAGCGCGCCGATTTACACCAAACAAGCCGCCAAGACTATTGTCACCCTGGCTGAAGGAACGACCAATAGTGTAAGCGATGGAGCTACTTATAAAAATGCCTCAGAAGAGGGCGCACCGGACGCAGTTATTTTTAGCCAGAGTGACCTGACCATAAATGGTACCGGCAACCTGATTGTTAACGGGAAGTATAAAAACGGTATTGGAACCAAAGACGACCTCGTAATCACTGGCGGTACTATCAATGTTACTGCTGCCAACGATGGACTGCGGGGACGAGATTCTGTAGCAGTAAAAGACGGTACTTTAACGATTCAGACTAAGAACGATGGGATTCAGTCCAATAACAACGAAGATAAAGATAAGGGCTGGATCTCATTAGATGGTGGCACCTTTACTATAAATGCCGATAAAGACTGTATCCAGGCAGAAACCATTTTGCAAATAAATGGTGGTAAATTCAGTCTGACCAGCGGTGGCGGTGCGATTACAAACAGTAAAGCTCATAATGATTTACCCGGCGGGGGCATAAGTAAAACGGCTGCAACTGAGGAAGAAACCGAAAGCACTAAAGCACTAAAGGCTGGGACCGGTGTCGGTATTAGCAATGGTGTTTTGACTATTGATTCAGCTGATGACGCGATACACTCTAACGTCGATGTAGCTATAAAAGGTGGAACATTAAATATTTCAACCGGTGACGACGCGATACATGCTGACAGCCATGTATCGATTGATGGAGGAACCATTAAAGCGGTTAAAAGCTATGAAGGGTTGGAAGGTGCATTTATAACTATCAATGGTGGAAATATTAGTTTGGTTACCAGCGATGACGGCATTAACGCTGCTGGAGGCAATGATGGCAGCGGACAGCAGCAAGGCCGAGATAATTTTGCTGCAGGTGATTACGAGGTGCGGATCACCGGCGGGAACGTTTACATTGATGCAGCTGGTGATGGCCTCGATTCGAATGGATCCCTCAATATAGACGGAGGTACTATAATTGTCAACGGACCGACGAACAACGGCAACGGCCCCCTGGATTACAATGGCACCTCCAAGATTACCGGGGGTGTCCTGGTAGCCGCGGGCAGTTCAGGAATGGCACAGGCTCCCGAGGGTTCTTCCTCACAGAATTCACTGATGGTCTGCTACTCTACCGTCAAAAAGGCAGGAACATTGGTGAACTTATCAGATGAAGATGGCAATTCCTTACTGACCTTTGCCCCGCCCAAGGATTATCAGTCCATCGTGATAAGTACGCCAAAACTGCAGCAGGGTAAAACTTATACCCTTTCATCCGGCGGCACATGCAACGGAAAAAATGTTGATGGGCTATATACCGGCGGTACGTATAAAGCTGGGACCAAGCTCACAGATGTTAAAATATCCAGTGCATTGACTAGCATATCTGAAGACGGATCAGAGGTTACTGCTCACGGCCCCATGGGCAGCGGACCTGGCGGTCAACCCGGAAATGGCGGCCTGGCAATACCACCTGGAACTGCTCCTGCTGGATCACCCCCAAACCGGTGATCCACAAGGCCATCCGAAACAAAGCTGACCTTCCGTTACTTTTTGTAGTACTGAAAGGTCAGCTTTTATATTCGCTATTTTGTTGGTTGTTTTATCTTTCTATTGACCGTAGATAATTGGCGTTGACATAAGATACAATTGACTCTTTCTTGAATTGAATCAAGCATGCTGGTAGAATCAGGCACGTTCACTAGTCTGACTGACTCTTAAATGGTATCAGCATAATTGGTTGTTAGATCGTTTTCATCAGTATTGAACAAGGCGCTAAACAATTCTTTGGAAACAGAGTCGATTCTGAATTGGGGCATTTGTTTATTAGCATTTACTATCCCGCGGCTTTGATCACTGTTCATACGATTTTCAAGACCTAATCCGTATCCTTGGCGATCGGATGAAGTGTCGTCCTTGATATCTGCCTGGTTCTCAGCGGTTTGCATAATCTTTTGGTAATCTTCGGTAATCTTGGTCTTTAACTCATTCATAAAGCTGCGTAAATCGCTCGTATCAAAGGCAGTCACTTTTTCCTCGCCACTGCTAACCACATCGGCAGAGCTGCTGGCTGTGGAAACGGCAGCATTGCTGATATCACTACTGCTCTCAGTACTTGATTCTTCCTCCAAGGTCTCAAGGATAATCTCCATAGCCGTTTGCAATTCATCATCACTTATATTTTCCAGGTCCATTTCACTTATCAGCTCATAGGCCGCGGTCAAGCTCTCAGTTTCTTGCGACATCTGACCCGGTGGAGGACCTGGTGGTGGACCGCCCGGGGGAGGGCCTCCCCGTCCCATCTTCATTCCACTATTTCCGCCCTGAGAACTGAACTCCTGTATTTGCTCATATTGGCTGGTGATTTCTTGCTTGAGCTGTGTTAGCGTACCACGCAATTCGTCATCAGACATGCTATCCAGCTCCACACTGGTTGAACTGCCAACACTGTTACTGCTGGTGTTGGATACAGAAGCTGTTAGTGTATCTGCTAGTTGAGCCAATGCTGTCTTAATTTCCTCGCTTGACATGTTTTCAGCATCCAAGGCGCTTACCTGATCATAAGCATTTTGCAAATTCTCAACTCGTTGCAGCATTTGCGCATCGTCCATGGGCGGAGGGGGCGGGGACGTTTTCGCGTTATTGTTTCCCTGCTGATCAGTTGACGGGTCATTTGTCTGACTGCTCTGCATAGCTGCCGCCTGCAATCGTTTACAATCACTGGAAATATTGAGGGTATCACCTGCAACCTGGCTATCGCTGGAATTTTGGTTGGAGCTCAGTGTCTGGCGAGCAGTCTGCACTGAATAATAAGGATTATTGTATGTAGTCCAGGTATTAAAATTTACATTCACACTTTCACCTCCTTAAATTTCTAATTGCTTACCAATTCCTAACATCATTTACCATATTAAACCCGGCACCTGAGTTTGTCCTTAATATGAACTGAAGATTGATTGAGTAATAGCTGAATATATGCTGAAAAGAAAAAAAACGCCTTATAGCGGAAGCCATACCCGGAACACGCACCCACAGCTATCTTGATTTGCTGCGGTGATCTTTCCGCCATGAACCTCCACGATTGATTTAGTTATAGCCAGGCCCAGACCAGTCCCCCCGTGTTTGCGCGTACGTGCAGTATCACTGCGATAAAAGCGCTCAAAGACATGAGGCAGATGGTCGCCGTTGATTCCCGGTCCATCATCTTGAATCGACATTAGTACCCCCTCATTATCCTTCTTTACAGAAATCTGAATATGTCCAATATTGGGATCAGTATGCTGCACCGCATTCTGGAACAGGTTTAAAACCACCTGTTTCATTTGATCTTCATCACATTTGCATTTGACATCAGACTCAATATTAAAAAGCACCTGCCGTTCCCCCGCCAGAATGCACAGTTGTGCTTTCATATCGTTAATCACTTTGTCCAGGCAACCTTCAGCAAGCTCAATATTGGGTTTACTATCAAGTTTGGTCAGCAGCAGCAAATCATTGACAAGTTTGTTTAAACGCTGAGATTCGCTATGCATGCTTACTAAAGCTTTGTTTAGTTTATCTGGCTGATTGACTGCTCCCCGTAACAAGACCTCCAAAAATCCATAGATGGAGGTTAATGGGGTACGCAATTCATGGGAGGCATCAGCTACAAAGCGACGCATCTGCTCTTTGGTTTCTCTTTCTGCCGTGAAGGAATCTTCTAACCTCTCCAGCATGCCATTACAGGATTCCGCCAACCGGTCAATCTCTTCCTGCCCTTGCTGAGTTGGAAATCGTTTGTCCAAATTTCCAGCATCGATTTGTTCAGCGGCATCCACCATGTTGGACAAGGGATCCAGGGTCCGCTTGAGCACCGGCAGATAAGCCAGCCATCCACAGAGTAATGCTAGTAAAGAGAGCAATAAAAACATCAACAATTGATGAAGAAGCAACTCCTGGAGTGGGCCCGTCGGGGTGCTAATCTGAACTAGACCGATTTCCTGTCCGGGAATTCCACGAATGGGCTGAAATACGGTCAGTTGTTCTTCCTCTTCATCAACAATCATATAGTTTAATCTGTGTCGCTCTTTTATTAGATCTAAATATTTTTGCTTACCCAGTCTTGGAACTGCTCTATCATCAGGGCCATCACTTAATACTTTATAGTTACCATTAATATCGATAAAAGCCACCGTAGCCTCAGGAATAAAAATGCGTGGTGGACCCATGGAGTCTTCTTTCAAGTTTCCGCCCAATTTTTCCCAGGCAGGTGGTGGAATACTCATTATCTGGCTTTGAAGATTAACCGCTTTATTTTTATATATAATGTCCCGCATAAAAATGTATTGAAATATTCCCACCAGAATCAACAGTACCGCCAGCACCAGCAGAGACCTGGATAACAGTTGAATACGCAACGAACCGGGCGAGAAGAAGTCCCGGCAGCGCCAACAATAATCCCGCTTCACTACAGATCCACCCGATAACCTGCTCCGCGCAGGGTTTTTATAAGGCTATGTTCTTTGTCGTTTAGTTTTTCTCTCAGTGAACGGACATAGACCTCCACTATGTTTTCCTCTCCTCCGAAATCATAGTCCCACACCTTATCCAAAATCGTCCTTTTGCTTAAGACCAGACCATGATTAAGAACCATGAATTTAAGGAGTTCATATTCTGTGGCTGACAATTCCAATACTTTGTTATTATGGCTAATTTCTTTACGTCGATCATTGACTTTAAAAGGTCCCATGACCACTTCTCCAAATAAATGCGGAAATTGATTGCGAATTCGGGCATAAATCCGAGCCAACAGTTCCTCAAAGCTAAAAGGTTTGATCATGTAATCATCTGCACCCAGGTTAAGCCCCTTAACACGGTCATCAATTTCATCCCTGGCGGTAAGCATAATAACCGCTACATTTTCCTTTTTTTTCAGCATGTGGCACACTTCAAATCCATCCATTCCAGGCATCATAACATCCAGGATGACTATATGCGGCTGAAATTGCCTGATTTGGGTTATGGCGGCCATACCATCCTGAGCAGTCAGCACCTCAAAGCCTTCATTCTGCAGACCCAGCTCTAAAAACTGCAGTATATTCGGTTCATCATCCACAATAAATACTTTGATTCCTTTTAATTGATGCATTGACTATGTCACCGCCTGAACGATTTTTAGCTCTTTTAACTTTTTGTTTCCATTTTATTTGAATCCGACATATATTTAGATCAATCCATACAATAGAATCTTTAATGAATTGCCTTGCATATATTATCCAATTTATAAGTAAAAGAAAACTGAATACTGGCTGAAAATTAGTTGAAAATGCATGCCTCGTGATAGGCCTAGATTGGTAGGGTCTATAAAAAGAAAAACTAAAGGTCCTGTTCCTTCCCTGCCTGTTCCAGCATAATGGTTGGGTGTTCTGCAGCGGGTCAAGCGGATAACATACTGTTGAATATCACCGAAAATGTTGTTCCTGATCCTTCTGAGCTTTGCACCGCAATCCTGGCATTATGTGTAAGGGCAATACCTTCGGCAATAGCCAGTCCCAGACCGTAACCGCCTTGTTCTCTGGCCCGCGACTCATCAACCCGATAAAAGCGATCAAAAATATGTTCTAGTTGGTCCTGGGGGATGTGGGCACCAGTATTAGACACTGATAGAACCACTTTATGCTCGGCTGTCTCATTCAGGTTGACGCTTATAGTCCCCCTTTCATCTGAGTATTTGATAGCATTGTCTAACAGGATCACCAGCAACTGATTAAGCTTGTTTTCATCTCCATTAACGTACAGGTTAGGATTAATATTGGTATCCAGGTTCTTTTCCTGCTCAAAAATTATCGACTCAAATGGCAATAGTGCACCATATACCGTGTCGCTTAAGTTAAGGCGGGACAATATAAGGTTGCTTTTAGCATCATCAGTCTTGGCCAAAAACAATAGATTATCAACTAACGTGTTCATCCGGATTGCTTCGGTCTGTATATACTCGATCCATTTGGCTTGATCTTGAACCGTACTCTGCCGGTGTGACAGCACAATACCTGCATTGGCCAGTATTACTGTCAACGGCGTCTTCAATTCATGCGAGGCATCGGCAACAAATTGCTTTTGTTGTTCCCAAGCCTTTTCCACGGGCCGCAAGGCCCATTTTCCCAAAAACATACTGATGACAAAGAATACACCCAGACTGCCGATCCCCGCGAATATAGATGTCATTATTAATGAAGAAAGGGTACTTTTCTCTATATTACGATCGGCAAAGGCGATTTTGGTCCCAGTCTCAGTACTTTGTCTAAGATATCTTAGATTCGAGTTTGCTAATGTTATTGTTCCGACATTCTTGTTACTTGCCAGGCAAATCTGTACAATTTGGTTTAACGTTTCTTGATCGGACAGGTCATATAAAGGGCCATGCGCATTGATAACGTTGTTCTTTTCATCCAGGTTGACCACAAAGGTTGCTATTGGCATAAAGTCTGGTTCCTTCTTTGGAACAATAATTTCTTTTTTAGGAGGCTCGCCGTGATCGTCCTCCATAATCGTGTGCTGCAGTGTACCCATACTATCTCTAACCAACCGCTGCTGCGTGGATACATAAACAGTAATAAAAATAATACCTAGAATAGTGGTTATTAGAATCATATTTATTAAAACAAACTTGTATTTTAATGTCTTAATCATTTTTCCACATCCAAATGGTAGCCTACCTTGCGGACTGTGGCAATTTTAACAGAGGCACTCAGGTAAGCAAGTTTTTTTCTTAAGAAAGAGATATACACTTCTACGTTATTGTCTTCAGCATCCGTTTCAGTGCCCCATACTTTCAGCAAAATGTCTTCCTTGGGTACTATGCTGTTAGGATTAGAAAGCAACAGCCGCATCACTTCAAATTCCTTAATGCCCAGACGTACGGATTTATATCCACACTCCAACATATAGGCAGAAAGATTTAGCTTAATATCTGCAAAGGCTAATTCATCCATAATCACCTCGCCATGACGGCGGGACAGCGCACGAATACGAGCAATTAACTCCTCCGGTGCAAAGGGCTTGGTCAGATAATCGTCTGCACCGCAGTCCAGGCCTTTTACTTTATCGGATACTTCATCTCTGGCTGTAAGCAGTATTACGGGAGTTGATTTTTTATTCCTGCGCATCTGACGAACCACCTCAAACCCATTCATCTTAGGCAGCATTATATCCAGAACAACCACATCATAGATGCCGCTCATGGCATAATCATAGCCAGCCTCGCCGTCATTCACAACATCAACAGTATACTTGAATTCTTTAATTATTTGACCCAGGGCTTCTGCCAGGCGTATCTCATCTTCAACAACCAGTATCCTCATTAATATTACCTCCCTCCCGGGTTCTCTGTAACCACATATATTCTTCTAATATATGTGGTTATTATCGTCAATTCCATTGTAATTTACCAATCTGAAAATAGTCTGAATTACTGTTTAAGAGAAATTTAAGTAATGACCTGTATTATGTGACTAAGCTAGTTATCACCGGGAAGTACATATTAGCAATAAGAAATGCAGGGGGTTTAACATGACAATTGCAACATTCAAAAGATATGAGAAAAAATTTCTATTAAACGAAGCTCAGTACAAGTCGATTCTTCCAAGCTTATTGGAGCATATGCGGCTTGATGAATACTGCAGAGATGGTCAGGTGTACACCATATCTAACATCTACTATGATACAGATAATTCCAGAGTCATTCGTCACTCTGTTTCCAAGCCTTACTATAAGGAAAAGCTGCGACTGAGAAGTTACGGTTTACTTAATATGCCCAACAGTAAGGTGTACCTGGAATTGAAAAAGAAAATAGGTGGTATTGTAAATAAACGACGCGCGGTTCTAACGCTAGGTGAAGCATATAATTTCCTTGAGCATGGTATAAGACCGCAAAACATTGATTATTTGAACACACAAGTGCTAAACGAGATAGCTTACTTTCTCAAGAATAATGCTGTCAAGCCTGCTGTCTATATCAGCTATGACCGCCAAGCGTTATTTGGTAAAGACGAGAGCGAGCTTCGGGTAACTTTTGATCACAACATAGTTACCCGCCGGGAAGACGTTAGCATTGAAAATGGCAGATTTGGAGAACACCTGCTGGGACCAGACCAGTATCTTATGGAAGTCAAGGTAACAGCTACTGTTCCTTTATGGTTGGCAAACCTGTTGTCTGAAAATCAGATTTACGAGACCAGCTACTCCAAGTACGGCAAGGAATATAAACAAAGTTTGTTAGAAAACAAGGCGGTCTACAGTCTCTATCAAGCTGTTTAATAAATCTTATTAAGGAAGGAGCCACCTACTATGTTGGAGACATTATTTTCATCTGGAGTTGGCGAGACGCTAAGCATCAGTAAAACGCTGCTTATAATTGCGGCTGCGCTGGTATGCGGCCTTGCCGTTAGCCAGGTATATATAGTTACTCATAAGAAAGAAGGTTATTCGCCTTCGTTCACCATAGCTTTAATTATGCTGCCAGCCATAATATCCATCATCATTCTGCTGATTGGAGACAATATAGCCAGAGCATTCAGCCTGGCAGGCGCGTTTTCTCTGATACGATTCCGCAGCGCCCCGGGTGACCCCAAGGATATTGCCTATGTATTTTTTTCGCTGGCAGTCGGTCTCGCTTGCGGCATGGGCTATATAGGATATGCCGGGCTTTTTGCGGTAATTCTTGGATGTGTAATGCTTTTATTGCACAGGATGAATTATGCGAACTCCCAAAACACCTCCATGATACTTAAAATCACGGTACCGGAGAATCTAAACTACGAAGGATTATTCGACGATATCCTCAACGAATACACTAGATCATGGCAAATGAATCGTGTAAAAACCAGTGACTTTGGAACTTTGTTCAATCTGGTATATCGTATTGAATTCAATAAAAAATACTCGCAAAAGACATTTTTGGATGAGCTTCGCTGCCGCAACGGCAATCTGGATATTGCCTTAACTATGAATGAATTGATGAGTTAATGTAACGGCAGTTAATCTAAATCAAATTATTTCTTCACAAAATCTTAATACTTGCCGGTTAGAATATTGAAATACCGAAAATGCAAATGATGCAGGTAAGCAAAGAGAGGTTTGTTAAATGCAGAGTAAAACCTTGACCAAACTGATACTCGACATAGTTATAACGGTTTTGTTTATTGTATTAATTGATCCCCACGAAACCGGCTTAACATTTCACGAAATTGCTGGGCTATCCATCGGGGTTATGTTCATATTTCATGTTATCCTAAACTGGCCATGGGTCAAAAACGTCACTAAAAATTTAATCAATCCCAAGATGAAAAGCAAGACCAAATTCTTTTACCTGTTAAACAGCTTATCGTTTATAGCCGTAGCTACCATTATTATTACGGGGGTACAGATTTCCGAGGTCCTTTTTCCGACGCAAAGCATTATCAGCCATACCACTGTGTTGGTTCACAAATGGGTTTCATATAGCTGTTTGGTATTGTTTGGTCTCCATCTTGTTTTACACTGGCGTTTCTTCGTTCACATCGTGCCTCGTATGTTAAGGAGTCCGGACCGACCGCCTTGGAGCAAAATAGCCCTGAACCTAGGTGCGGTCATTCTGGTCTTGGCCCTGTTATATTCGCAGGTCTCAGCTGGCAATGCGAACCATCCAGTAGCCCTGCAGGAGCCTCAAAGCACCGGTGATGATAATCGACCCAGGCCGAGGCATGACCGTTTGCCGTCAGCCAACAGTGAATCAACCGGTACCGGCCAATACAGTGAGGATACAAGTATATCCAAAGATACCGGCGACTCCAATACCCCAAGCATTTCCTCGGGAACCAGTAATAGTTCAGCCGATAATCAGGTTACTTTAGCCGATTATCTTAGCAATATGTTCTGTACCGGCTGTGATAAACACTGTTCCCTGCTGACTCCTAGATGTGAACGCGGCATTCCGGAGCAGGAAGCGGCCAAGTTAGAATATCAAGCTATCTACAGCTCAGCAACTGGGGAATAATAATTTGGAGCAACAAATCATTTCAAGGCAACAGCTTTATCATATACAGTCTGTTTTAGCTTCATGAGCAATATATGATATGACTGCAATTTCAGGTATTTTTCATCTGCAATTGCAGTTATTTTATTCTATTTCAGCAATATACTTTTCAATTTCAATTGCAGCACGTTCGTAACCTCCGGATGCTTTCATATCTATACTCATTAAAGCCATATTCTCTTTATAGCTGGGATTTTCAAGAATGGATGTCGCTGTTTTGCGCAAAATTTTAGATGAAACTTTTTTATTATTGAGCTTTTTCCCCAATCCCAGTTCGACAATTCGGTTCGCAGTCATAAGTTGCTCGTTTTTTTGTGGTACCACGATTACAGGAGCCCCATAATAAATAGCTTCATTAACACTGTCCATTCCTCCATGGGTGATAAAGAGATCCGCCTGCTGAAGAACATCTGATTGCGGTACAAAAGGATAAATCATAATGTTAGACGGCATTGCTCCTAAAGTACCTATTCCATAGCATAAATTGTTTATTTTAATATTTTCGCCTACTGACATAATAACCGTTGCATCATACCCAATGAATGCTTGGATGCATTTTTTGAAAAGATCCATAGAAGGGGTACCTATTGTTCCCATGGAAATATAAATGAGTTTGCCTGTGACTTTATCCAGTGGAATATCATTATTATGTTTTGTTTTAATAATGGAAGGTCCAACAAATTTATACTTCTTTTCATCAAAATCATCATTGTTGGGTTGGAAGCTTCTTGAGGTATAGATGATATTAAGATCTGATGTGTTTTCCGTCATTTCCGCAATCATGTCATCACCTTTTACCATACCTTTTCCAATAAAAAATTTAGTTAATAATCTCCTGCTGCCTTTACTTTTGGCAAGACGTAAGGGGAACCCGTATGTACTCAGAAATTCAATAGCATTTTTTTGGTTCAGTGCAAAAACAGAATGTAACTCCACTGTTGGTTTTCCAAGCATTTCTCCCACTTTTTCCCCAAGGCAAAAAATCATTTCATAGAAAATCAAATCATATTCTTCGCCAATTTCTAATGCTTTTTTATACGCAGCTTTCGTACACTTAGCGACATTTAAAGATTTTCTCCTTCGTGAAATGTATTTTTCATAACAAATCACGGTCGCTCCGGTTGCAGCAATTTCCTCTTGAAACTCTTCTGTAATGAGATATGTAATCTCATGTCCACGTAAAATCAATTCTCTTGTTAATTCAATGGTCGGGTTCACATGACCATGTACAGGCAAATTAATTATAAGTATTTTAGCCATACATCCTCCAAATTAATATATTGTTTTAACGCAAGTTTTAATATCTGCACCTTTTTATTCGAAACATTTTGGGTTGGTGGTTAAATACAAAACTTCTACGATCCTTGCTACATTTTGCATCTTAAATGACTAAAGTATTATTATTTTATTATTTACTTTTTTTATCTTTAAAATTATATTTTGTTTGTATTAGAGTCGCCGGGGCATAGCTTTCCGCTCCCAATACCTTTTTACGATATCAAGGGGACGGTGTTTTTGGCACCCTCCCCTTGCTCCTGGCTATCTGGTCACTTTCGCTTTCTGCACGATCAAGCTAACAATTAACCTCAATGGGTAGTGTAATGGTAAAGCTTGTTCTTCCCGGTTCGCTTTCCATACTAATTTCACCTTTATGCTTGTCAATAATTCCTTTGACAATATGCAGACCTAAGCCAGTGCCCTCACCCTGAGGCTTGGTAGTAAAGAAAGGTTGGAATATCCTATCTCTTATTTCCTCCGGGATGCCTTTGCCGTTATCAGTAATTTTAACAACTATATGTTGGGCTTCCTGGAACACATCAATTGCCAAAACACCTTTATAATCCATAGCCTGCAGGCCGTTATAGATAATATTCGTCCAGACCTGGTTTAATTCATCGGGTGAACAGATGATTTCAGGTATCTGAGAGTAGTTTTTTATAAGCTCAATATTTTGTCTTATTTGGTTGTGATATATACTCAGAACGGTCTCTATTCCTTCTATAACATTTGCTTTCACGAATGGTTCACCTTGTCCGTTTCTTGAATAATTTTTTAAGGCATAGACGATTTTGGAGGCACGCTCAACTGCCAACCGTATATTAAGACTATTCCTGTAAAGCCCGGAGATACTGTATGCACTCTGCAATATCGATTCACCTTGCTCGGATTGCAAAATCGGCATGAAAGGCTCAATATCTTCTTTAATTCCAATATCCACAAGCATATCCGCCAGGGTATCCGCATCTTCAATCCCACAATCCTCAAGCTCCTGAGACAGTTTTCTTCTATATTTACGCGCTTCAGCAGTACTATAAGGCCCTGTCATTTCTGATTTTCTGCTTATTAGGACATTTAATGCCCCCAGCTGTTCTCCATCTAATCTTTTGAATACTTCTATATAATTAGTAAATTGTTTCAGATATTCAGCAATATTAGTAACTGAGGCTCGTATGGCTCCCAGAGGATTATTTATTTCATGGGCAATACCAGCTACCAGTTGCCCCAGGGCTGCCATTTTTTCCGATTGGATAAGTTGCTCCTGGGCCGCCTGTATACTTTCCAGGGCCAGTTTCAGTTCAGCATATAAACTCGCATTCTTAAGTGCAAAGCCTGCCTGACTGGCAAAGAGAAATCCAGTACTGCTTTCCATCGATCCAAATGAATTAGAAGAATCTCTTTGCAATATAACAATACCTTCGATATTAGAATTATATATGATCGGTATACTGAGCCAGGATAAATCCGACTTCAGAATATACGGCAATTTTGTTTCTTCAATTCTTTTAATGATACTTTGGGTTTGCTCTTCTTCCATTATATGTTCCGTTTTTTGAGCATCAACATAGCCCAGGGCAGCAGTAACCTTAAATTCATCATCTTCCTTTAAAATTACCACAGCTTTGTCATAGGGAATGATCTTCATAAAACTATCCATGAATTTTTGCAGGACTTCATTTATATCAAGGGTCGAACTAAGCAGCATTATCATGCTTTGAATCTGACCTTCAAGTTTCCTTTCCCGTTTATTTAAAGAATAACGGGTATATAAGTAGATTAAGCCCAGCAAAATGATGGTGTAAATACCATATGCCCACCAGGTTTTCCATGGCGGAGGTGCAATTTTGATAGATATGGGTATTGACGCTTCATTCCATGCACCGTCACAATTCGTACCCTTTAGCAACAGCTTATAGTTTCCGCTCGGTAAGTTGGTATAGCTCAGATATCTTCTTGTGCCGGTATAATTCCAGTCCTTATCAAAGCCCTCCAGCTTATATGCATATTGATTTTTTTCTGGCCTGGTATAGTCAAGTGATGAAAATTCAATTGCCAACATAAGGTCTTTATGGGTTAAGTTGAGGGTATGGCTGCTCTCGAATAATTTACTCAATTCCATTGGTTTGTCCATTACTTTGCAGCTGGTAATTACAATAGGAGAGACAAATGTATTGTCCTTGACATCCCGGGGATTGAAATAATCCAAACCATTGATCCCGCCAAAGAAAATCTCACCGTTTATAGTTTTGGCAAAGGCCATGTCATTGTACCCATTGCCTTGAAGCCCATCAAGGGAGTCATAATTTTTAAAGGTCCTCTTGTCCACATTAAATAATGAAATTCCATGATTGGTAGTTAACCATAACCGCCCTTGATGGTCTTCAACAATACTGTGTATTACATTATTAGGAAGCCCTTCTTTCATGGTGTATAAAGTAAATGTGTTATTTCGTTTATCAAACTTATTTAAACCACTTTGGGTTCCCAACCATAAGTTATTTCTACTATCTTCATAGATACAATTTATCTGATTATCGCTTATACTATTGGGATTATCTTTTATCAGGCTGTATCTGCTGAATTTTTTGGTTGCCTTATCGAACCGATTGAGTCCGTTTTGGGTTGCAATCCAAAGTAACCCTTGTTTGTCTTCATATATTGAGTTAACCGTATTATCGCTGAGGCTGTGCGGATTATTGGCGTCGTTGGTATACCGTATAAAGGTATCACTCTCTGCGTTATACTGGTTAAGCCCACCGTCAAGCGTTCCAACCCAAATCGTACCAAGATGATCTCGAAAAACTGACAAAATAGTGTTGGAGCTAATACTTCCAGCATCGTCAGGGTTATTTTTGTAGGTAAAGTACTTTTCGGTATTTTTATTAAACCTATTCAATCCGCCCAGACTGCCTACCCAGATAGAGTCAGCGCTATCTTCACAGATTGATGCTAAATCACGATTTTCATCCTTGGTATATTCATTCATGTAGTAAGAAAACTGTTTGGTATTTAGGTCCAGTTTATTTAATCCACCTTTTTTGGTCCCAACCCATACTGCACCTAAACTGTCCTGGAAGATTGACAGAACGAAATTATTACTGAGGCTCTGGCTATCATTTTCTGTATTCGTGAAATATCCAAATTTCTTAGGCTTTATATCTACCTTATTTACGCCTCCGCCTCTGGTACATATCCAAACATTACCTGATAAATCTTCGCAAATAGCTCGAATATCGTTGTTGCTAATACTATTAGGGTCATTTTGATTATTTTCATATCTAATAAATTCACCTGTATTTCTATTAAGAATATTTAATCCATTGGCAGTCCCAACCCAGAGAACACCTCTGGAATCCTCAAAAATACTGGTTATGGTATTAGTTGAAGGATCATCCGAACTTGAAAAGAAGTACTTATTCGTGCCGGTTGAGGTATCAAATAGACAAAGACCATTTTGCGTTCCAAGCCACAAACGATTGGACTTGTCCCGGTAAATAACCCTTACGCGATCATTAACTGCATTATTGTAATGGGTAATTTTTCCTGTAAAGGGATCGAGTTTATCCAGACCTTCATTGGTTCCGATTAGCAAAGCGCCATTGTTATCCTCGTTTATTGACCATACCCGGTTTGAAGTGAGGCTATTGGGATTATTCTCATCATGCATATAAACCTTGAATTTGCCTGTCTTAGGATCAAACTGGTTTAATCCTTTGGTATACGTACCAAACCAGTATTTACCCTTGCTGTCCTGGAAAATGCTCTGCACATTATTGTCACTGATGCTGTTGGCATCGGCAGGATTATTTACATAGGACGTGATTTTTTCACTTCGTGGATCGAAGACCTCAACTCCACCACCCCAGGAAGCAATCCAAATCAAATTAGAATCATCTACAAATATCGCTGAACAGTTGGCACACTGAAGTGAATTCTTGTTGAAGGCTTCTCTTTGATATGCTTTAATCGTATATCCATCGTATTTATCCAGACCATCCTCGGTACCGAACCACATAAAACCATCTTTATCCTGAGCAATTGAATAAACGGTATCGTGGGACAAACCTTCCTGGTCAGTGATATGTTTGAAGTCGAATGAATTGGTTTCAGCGGAATAAGGAAGAGGATCGTAAGACAAGTTATCCTGCCGGGTAAAATGCTTCAAATCATTTGCATAAACACCACAAACATATGTAAAAACCATAACAAATAATATGAATACAGCACCCCAATACCTCTTTTTCTTGGCTAAGCAGAAGAAAGACTCTTTTATCGAGCTACCGGACTTATTGGTTTTAAATCTCACCTTTATTTTCCTCCAATTATTTATTAAAGTCTTCTGAGCTTCATACTCTCCTCAGGTTAGGCGTTAAGGATGAGATTTAATTGATCAATCGAAGTATATTTTTGAATATCAAATATTTTTTCACGGATGAATACTTCATATATATCTTTATCAAATTTCCCTTTTTCCACGTCTTTTTCAATGATGCTTAATGCCTGATCTACCTTCATAGGAGGTTTATATGGCCTATCGAGCGCTGTCAAGGCTTCATAAACATCCAAAATATTAAGGATCTTGATTTGCACCATTAGTTCATCTGCCTTGATCCCACTATTATAACCTGATCCATCTAAACGTTCGTGATGACCTGATGCTATTTGCGGCACTGCTCTCAAATCTTCTGTCCAGGGTACCTTTTTTAATATGTCATAAGTATGCTGGGCATGTGAGTTAATCATTTGTCTTTCGCTATCAGTTAAATTACCTCGGGGAATAATTAAGTTTTCCACTTCAAATTCGCTTAATAAAGTACGGCACTCATTATCATCATCAATATACTGTATTTCTGCAATCCGACAGACTCTTTGGGCTTCTTCCGCCAGAATGTAGGCTCTTGATGACATTTCAATTACAAATCGCAGGTCTTCGTCCAATCTGTCCATATTATTAATTTCTTCTTCAGTAATTTCTCCTTTAATATTTTTAAGCTCCAAACACTTTTTGAAATATCGGAATCTGGACTTAATTTCATTTTGTTTTTCACTTGATAATCTGAATTTTTTTTGGAGAATACTCTCTTTGACCCCGATTTTACCAATGTCATGAAGTAAGGCTGCATAATATAGTTCTTTGATTTGTTCCGAGGTAAACTTAAAATCTTTGTACTTACCATAGTCGGCATTACTTATAGCTTCCGCCAGACTGATCGCATATTCTGCAAGCCGTTTGGAATGTCCTGCTGTAGTTGTATCTCTGGTATCTATTGCGGATACCATAACTTCCACAATTGCTTCTAAAAATGAAATCAGCTCTTGATTATATGCCTCCAGCTTTATATTCTGAGTTTCAAGCTGTCTCTCCATACAGTAGCTCTTGACTCCTTCAGATATTGTGAGCAATAAATCCTCTTCTTGCCATGGTTTACTAATATACCTGTAGAGATTGGCATGATTTACAGAATTGGTTACACCATCGGTGGTAGCTTGTCCGGTAAGAAGTATTTTGACTGCCTGGGGAATTTGCTTGTGAATTTCACTCAGGACTTCGTCCCCCTTCATTCCAGGCATTATATAGTCCGAAATGACCAGAGCCAATTCACCTTTTTCTTCGCTCAATTCATCTATAAAATCCAGCGCCTCCTGCCCACTCTCGGCAACCTCTATAGCATATCCTTTTATGGCATTTTTAAGTTGCTCCTTAAGACTGGTTAACACAAGATTATCATCGTCAATGCACAGAATTACAGGCTTTGCCATGAATGAACTTCCTCCATTTTTCTATCATGCGAATTACTCTCGTTTCACAAGCTCTATACATAAATGTATAGTAGGGGGTTTATGGTTCATATCACCCGGTGGGTGATACGATTAGTCAAGAGATAATCATATTTCTAATATGTCAGACATGTCTCTTATCCCAGTCACCTTGATAAAAACGGTTACCGCTTCTCCGCTCTTTGCTTTCGTCAAGATATCCTAGGTTATCCACTTTTTCTTCATTATGTATGAATATTATACCAGCTTCTCAATTACTCTGTCGTCCCTAAAGTTGCAGGTAAATTAAGATACATCTTCTGCATCAGTAGAACCCGTGGGACAAATACTTACATATAGTATACAATCATGTCCTAATGTCAAAAGATATATAAAACCCTATACTTCTTGTATGTACTATAAAATAACAGAAAAACAAAAGCACCTACCTTTCGGTAGATGCAGCCGTTTTCTTCAGCACAATTCTTCAAAATTAATATGTTTTTTTGGGTTTTTTGGCTGGTGCTATTGAAGTAGCTGTTGGGTCAATAGCCGTCTTTTCTGCCTTCTTCTTCTTCTCTTCCTTTTTTTTAGGACTTTTATCTGCCATATTAATTACCTCCAATCACTCATTAGGACCTGCTAAAAATTGATATATTTAAATATAAGCATATGATTGTAAAAACACAAATTTTTTTACTTCTTTAATCGACCCGATAGTAATTAACAATTTAAACAATCATCTTCCAACTTGATTGAGCCAGCCAACTTTCTCGTTCTTCATAATCTGGAAGGATTTTTCCAACCAGACGCCAAAATGATCGATCGTGATTCAGATGGACCATATGACACATTTCATGCACTACTATATAATCAATCACTTCTAATGGTGCCATTGCCAACTTCCAATTAAAGGTTAACTGCAGCTTTGAATCACAAGTACCCCAGTTGCTCTTATTATCAGTAATTCTAATTGACCGCGGTTTCAACTTGAAACTGCTTTGATAAAATCGAATACGCTCTTCTACAAGCGCCTTACACTTTTGATAATAAAACCGTTTTAAGGCTTGTTTTATTCTTTCATCCTCATGCTGCTTCACATATATGATGAGCTTATCCCCTTCAATTACAACGTGATCTTGCTTACTATCAATATCTTGTACAATTTCTATGGGATAATTATCTCCTAAATATTGAAATACCTCTTCATTAGCATAGACCTTCTCCTTGTGCCCATCCATTCTGTCTTGCATTTCTTTGGTTGTTTGTTGAATCCAATCCCATTTTTCCTCTAAAAGTTGAAGAACCCTTTCTTCCGGTGTTTCTTTAGGAACCCTCACTTCAACATGCCCATAGCTATCTATATAAATACCCATGGTTTTGCGCTTCTTATACAACAAATCATACGCTATTGTCTCATCTAAAAATGTGTGTCTCATATCCTCACCTTACATGCCTATCATTATGCTTACCCCAAAATAAATTGGCATTACGATCCTTTCGACGCAATATCAATGCCACCGTTAGGTTGGGCTTTATTTGTCATCTGAACCCGAAGTGCTGCACCTCTATTTTTCTTCACCTTTTCAATGGTTCGGGTGATGTAGCTGTTCAACTTCGCTTCAAAAACTTCCTCGGTGATCTCATTATTTTGAATCATGAACAAGCCCTTCTCCCAACTGGCAGTCAGAGTCGGATTTAACAGCTCCTTGGCTGATAGGCGAACCAGTTCCACAATCGCCTCTCCTTTGGGCTCGGGTGAAACAATTTGAGTCTTGGGATTAATTTTAATATAGCCAATATCCTTAAGCTTCTTAATAATCCCCGAACGTGTGGCTGAGGTACCTATACCGCACGTCTTTATCTGCTCTCGGAGCTCTTCGTTTTCGATATACTTTCCGGCTTTTTCCATAGTCAGAATCAATGCAGCATCGGAAAATCGGGAGGGTGGCTTGGTTTCCTTTTGCTCTAAATCCAGTGCGGTTGTGTCGCACTTTTCCTTTTTAATGAGCAGATGAATGGGTGAGGTAGAGATCTCCTCTTCGTTTTTTGCCGGGGTGACGTCATATACCTCTTTCCAGCCTAACTCTTTTAATGTTTTCGAATTGGTTACAAATATTTCAGATTTTATTTCTGTCTCTACCTTCACCGTATTATACTCCGCTGGCGGGTAGAAAATAGCCAAAAACCTTTTTACAATGATGCTGTATACATTTCGGCTGTCTGCATCCAGCCTGGACAAATCAATCGCCACATAGGTGGGGATGATAGCATAGTGATCAGTGACCTTGCTGTCATCCACAAACCTTTTGGTGGATTTATCAATAGCCAGCTTGCCAAAATCCTTAATTCTAAGGACAGAGTCCTTAAATTCTACGTTCTTATACAATCCATTCAGAACTTTGGGAATCTCTTCAATAATATCCGTGGACAATACCCGACTGTCTGTTCTCGGGTAAGATATAAGTTTTTTTTCATAGAGGCTCTGCGCAATCTCTAAGGTTTTATCTACAGCAAGTTTGTATTTTTTGTTGGCTTCCGATTGCAGCTCGGCAAGATTAAAAAGCAAGGGGGGTTGTTCTTTCTTCACTTTTATCTCCACTTTTTTTACTGCAGCCTCATGCCCCTTCAACTTTTCGATAATCGCCAGGGCATCCTCCTGGCTGAGATATTTTTCTTCGTCTCCCAGTTCATCTGATGGCTCTGAGCCCTTTTTTTTCTTGGGCTGCCACTTACCCTTATAAGCAATACTGTTCTCTTGAGACAAAAAGCTGGCTGTAATCCCGTAATGAACCTTAGGCACAAAGTTCCTGATTTCCAATTCTCTATCCACTACCAAACCCAGTACACAGGTCATCACTCGCCCAATGGCAATTACCGACCGTTTGTCCTCTTGTAAACGAGCCGATAAATCCTTGCCATACTGGCAGGTGTAAATTCTACTGAAATTCATGCCAAAGAGCCAATCTTCTTTGGCTCGACAATAGGCCGCCCGGGACAAAGATTCATACTCGCTAATATCCTTGGCTTCATCAATTCCTCTTTTTACTGCTTCTTCAGTATGGGAGGATATCCACACCCGTTTGGCAGGCTTATTCGTTTCACTTAATTGATAGACTAAGCGGAATATATACTCACCTTCACGCCCGCTATCTGTACAGGAGTAAATCATAGCCACATCATCACGATGCATCAGCTTTCTTATCACTTCAAACTGTTTTTTGGTCCCTTCATTTTCAATGATCTTATATTTATATTCTTGGGGAATGATAGGCAGATGCTCTACCCGCCATGACTTATAGGCAGGATCGTATACCTCCGGGTAAGCCATGGTCACCAGATGACCATAGCACCAGCTTATGATTGCTGTATCATTTTCCGCATAGCCCCTACCCCTATCGGATTTCAATATTTCTAAACCTAACACGCTGGCAAAGCTGTATGCCACAGATGGTTTTTCTGTGATGTATAATTTTTTAGTCAATATATTTCTACCTCACGGCCAAAACTAGGATTTGTTCTTATTGAGTGATAAATAACTTATAAAATATTAATAAAACTAAGCTCTTAGTATTTATAAGTAATTTTTCAATAACTGAAAAGCTTTTATATGTGTTTTCTATACTACAAGGCGATAAAAACAATATCAACACTCGCTCAGTAACTCGAGGAAAGACGTGACCTCTTTGCCCGTATTTTCTTTTATACTACCAGGCGTAATTATATCAAACCAATAAAAAAGAGCCAACAAGAAGAACGTTCCCTCTGTTGGCCCCGATTTTGGAACACATTGCTATTCCTTACCATTCCAGCAATACGTACATATTCGGTCCTTGCCTATACCGATTGCGTCAATCATGTCATGCAAGTTTTGGTATTTTAGCGTTGAAAAGTTAAGCCGTTTGCTAATGCAATTCACCATATAATTGTACTTTTCATTGGCTGGATCACAATATTCTTCAAGAGACTCCGGCTCTTTACCTTCAAGTTCGATAATTGCCTGTCTGGCTGCAAGATCCATTTCTGACCGGGAAGTTGAGAAGTTCAAGTATTTGCAACCGAATACAAGCGGTGGGCAAGCTGATCGAATATGAACTTCACGAGCGTTATATTGATAGAGCAGATCTACAGTTTCTCTCATCTGGGTACCACGAACGATTGAATCATCACAGAAAAGCAAGCGTTTATCAGAAATTAATTCAGGAACGGGCATCAGTTTCATTTTGGCAACCAAATTTCTTATAGTCTGATCCTGCGGCATAAAGCTCCTGGCCCAGGTTGGTGTATATTTAATGAAAGGACGGCCAAAGGGTATTTTTGATTGGTTAGAATAACCGATGGCATGTCCAACACCCGAGTCAGGTATTCCGGCAACCAAATCTATTTCTACATCGTCGTTTTTGGCCATTGCTGCACCATTTCTATAACGCATAACCTCTACGTTCATTTTCTCATAGGTTGAGGATGGGTAACCATAATAAACCCATAGAAAAGCACAAATTCTCATTTTATCCCTTGGAGGCGCAATTTTCTCTATACCATCCGGTGTTAGACGCAGGATCTCTCCCGGACCAAGTTCATAGTTGAATCTATAGCCGAGATTTGTAAAAGCACAGGATTCAAAGGAAACGCAGTATGAGCCTTCTTTTTCACCTACTATTAAAGGCGTTCTGCCAAGCTTATCCCTGGAAGCAAAAATTCCTTGCGGGGTTAAAAGCAGAATTGAACAAGATCCCTCTATCAACTCCTGCGCTTTTAATAAACCATCTTTGAAAGAGTTTTCCTGATCAATAATTACAGATACAAGCTCGGTAGGATTAATTGCACCCTTACTTGTTTCTAATAAATGAATATTTTGATGGTTGAATGCCTGGTCGGCTAATTCATTCAAATTATTGATTTTCCCAATTGTGCTAATTGCATATTGACCCAGGTGTGAACGAACC
The DNA here is from genome assembly GCA_964510795.1 of uncultured Syntrophomonas sp. Lineage (GTDB taxonomy): Bacteria > Bacillota > Syntrophomonadia > Syntrophomonadales > Syntrophomonadaceae > Syntrophomonas_B. The sequence goes on along the minus strand of CAZEDT010000003.1, from coordinate 17,658 downwards.
GTTAAAGGCTGTGGTTCTGTATCGCTAATGCATCCTATACCCATATTGCCTTTTATTTTTGGCAGTTCAGATTCAAATTTTGTTCTGAACTGAGTATTCTCAATGTCATGAATTGATTTGTTGAAACCGTTTCCGCTCCAAACCGCCATCCCACCTCTACTAGTCCCCAGGTGCGAATGGTAATCTGTACCAAAATACAAATCCATGACACAGTCTTCCTTGGAAACAACACCGAAAAATCCACTCAATCAACTACACCCCTTATAAAGTATTATAAACTGACATGCTTTGCATATATAGAATTCGCTTTGATTTAATACTGCAACACCATTTTATATTTTACCATAAAAATAGTAACAGATCGCACTAATACATCCCTAGTCGCTCGCGCAAAGACTTTTACTGTGTTTCTTTATACGCAAACTACCATCTCCACGCGCCAAAAAAGAAGCTGTAAAAGCATGTCCAAGATTGCATACGGAAGGCCTACATATGTTAAGGAGATAGGGGTTGGTGAGAAGGTAATTAGCTAGTTTTCTTGACATAACAACAAGGGCTGTATTTGCCCTCGAACTCGATAGTCTTATATTTTTATAATGCTATAATAATATTGCTCTATCGTTTGTATATTTGGAGGCCAAATAAATCTTCAATTTTATCATTCAAAAATGTATACGAATCAGCGACACCCTGATTATAGAATTCTGGAGCAAGCTCTTTAATAAAGAAATCTAAATTTAACATAGCAGATAAATCCCCCAGATCTTCATCTCGTTCCTTTAGGAAAAAGGTTTTTATTAAGTCAATCATTGCTTTCCGATTTTCTTTGCTGATAGCAATTTTTTCGTTCAAATGATCACATCCCTTAAGCTTTGATGATTGTTTTCTATATTCCATTTACATACAGCCCTGTCCCATTTTAAAGTATGGTAACATGATATCAAACAGCCAAAGGGCATCCCCTTTTTATTTTTCCTTTATTCTACTTAGGAAGATATTGAACAAGGGAACCGTCCTTTTTTCTTTAAATGAAAAACCCCATATATAGTTTTTTCATTTGATATCAATCTCAATATGATATAGAATGCCCGATATAGCTGTAAATAGAATAATTAATAAGGAGTATTATACATGAATGTGGCCATGTTTCTTATACCCAAAAATGAAACAGTATATCTAGTCTCTAACTTAACCATGCGCCAGGCGCTAGAAAAAATGGAATACCACCGTTATTCAGCTATACCGATTATTGACCGAGAGGGAAAATATCAGGGAACTGTTACTGAAGGTGACTTGCTTTGGAAAATCAAAAACACTCCCGGGTTGGATTTTAGGGGGACAGAAAAAATTCCTTTAAAAGATATACCTTTAAAAATGGTTAATAAACCCGTCACTATTAACGCCCAAATTGAGGATTTAATAACCCTTGCGATAGATCAAAACTTTATCCCTATTATCGATGATCAGGGAGTATACGTAGGAATAGTAAGGCGAAGGGAGATATTGGAGTACTGTAAAACATTAATTGATAACAAAATTAGTTGGCATCCGGTAAAAAGTGTAATTTAAAAAGCATAATGGACAGTGGGGACGGTCCTTTTTGTCTGTTATCTCACAAGACAAAAAGGACCGTCCCCACTGTCTCTATTGAATCAACGCAACAGCTTCTATCTCAATGCTTACATCCTTTGGTAGCCTTGCTACCTGTACTGCCGACCTTGCCGGTTGATTATGCGTAAAATATCTTGAATAAACTGCGTTCATTGCAGCAAAATCATCCATATCCTTAAGGAATACCGTAGTCTTCAGAACTTTCTCCATATTTGACCCTGCTGCCTCCAGAACAGCCTTCAAATTGTCAAGAACCTGTTCGGTCTGCTTTGAAATATCCCCCTGGGCAACCTCCCCCGTTTCCGGTTTGATAGGTATCTGGCCTGATGTATATAGGATAAAACCCGCCTTTACGGCCTGGGAATATGGACCAATAGCCTCCGGTGCCTTTGATGTTTTTACTATTTCCTTGTGATTCAAATCAATCCCTCCATGCACCTTTTTATTTATTTTTATTAAGCCAACGAATTGCGGAGATGGCATAAGCGGCTGCTCCTATAGCCAGAACATCCTCGTTAAATCTGGCCCCAGGGTGATGCAAGGGGTTGGAATATCCCTCATCGGCACTACCGGCTGATAGCAGCATTGTTAAAGAGGGAACCTGCTCGGAAATATACCCGAAATCCTCAGAAGCACTCATTTTTCCTAGTACTGATGAATCCGCTACCAGGTCTTCGCCAAACACCTCGATAAGGCTTTGCTGCACATCCTCGGAAATATTAGTATCGATGACAACAGACGGACATCCGTCAATAATACTGGTATCCGCAGATGCCCGAAAAGTTTGGGCAGTTTGATCTGCAATATCACATATTCGCTTAAATATAAATTGGCGTACTACAGGATTATATGTTCGAATACTACCTTTCATTAACGCAGTATTAGGGATGATATTCGCCCTTTCCCCCCCCTGCATCTGGCCTACTGTGAGCACGACCGTTTCAGTAGCAGATATTTCGCGGCTGATAATTGTTTGTAAAGCTATATGTATATGACTCATTACGTTTAAAGGGTCAACCGTACTCTCTGGCATGGCGCCATGTCCACCTTTGCCTTCGATTACGATATCAAACCAATCAGATGCTGCACTGAACGGACCACCGCCAGGAACAATTATTGTACCTGAGGATAGACGGGTTCCTGGAATAACATGAATCATTACTGCTGCATCAACCTTTGGATTTTCTAATATACCTGCTTCCAACATTTCCCGCGCTCCAGTCATTGATTCTTCCGCTGGCTGAAACACTAATTTCACGCTTCCTTCAATTTCATCCTCATTTGCCTTCAAGATTTTTGCGGCACCAAGGAGCATAGTTGTGTGAAGATCGTGACCACAGGCGTGCATATTGCCGTTTAAGGACTTAAATTCAACATCGGCTTGTTCTTGTAACGGAAGGGCATCCATATCTGCACGAAGCATTATACATTTGCCAGGCTTTATTCCTCCTGCAATTGCAGTAATGCCGCTGCCGAGAACGTAGCTTGCATCATACCCCATGCTTTCCAACTTATCTTTCACAAAAGCAGACGTTACGGGAAGGTTCATATCAAGTTCGGGGTTCTGATGCAGATATCTTCTCCATGCAATCAGGTCATTTTGCATTTCTTGGGCTTCTTGTAGCAATTTTTGCATCTTTTCCTCCTTAGCACTTCCATACTTCGTGTCTTTAAATGTCCAAAATTAGTGCAGGCATAAATTTTCGCTAATTAATTAATTCATGTATCGTATTTAAGAATTTCTCCTTTTCTTCCAGATGAGGATAATGTGCAGAGTTTTCGAATGTAAAGAACTCTTTTTCAGGTGCATCCAAAGTATGGTAATATTCTTTGGTAAGCTCGTATGCAACCTGTTTATCGAATGCACCATGAATCATATACACTGGAATTTCTACCTTGGGAATTTGTTTTTTCAAATCCGGACCTATTAGTGTTGGCCAGAGCAGGCTCACTGAGGGAACCAATCCCTCTCTATTCGCGTTGATATCTTCCGGTGTATATTCCAGGCAATACTCTAATGGGTCATGATCATCATGTACCCAATCTTTGCTATGGCAAAACCCTGCTCCCAATAAATTTATTGCATCGGTACGGAAAATAAGGTATTCAATGTTTACAGCCATCTCGTCGAGCGGCAGCAACTTAAACTTTTCCACATTGCTGATCAGCTCTTCGTTACCGCTGGCATATGCGCATTGGGAAATGTATTCGAAACACTTCAGTTCGGATTGCATTTGGTTTGTGATTTGACCTATACCAATATATGCTTCATATAATTCCGGATATCGGGCAACGACATTGAAAGCAAGAAAGCTTCCCCATGAATGCCCCATTAAGTAGATTTTTTCTTTATGAAAACGGTCCTTTAAATATTGTGTTACTTCAACGGTATCGGCGATTAACTGATCTAGCGTGATACTTTCAGGCGGAATATCACCAACATTAGAAATACCCGATCCACGTTGTTCCCACCAGCATACGGTGTAATTTTCATCCAGATTCACGCCGTATTCACGGAAAAGAGCATAATCCGGCATGCCCGGTCCACCATGGATATGTAAAATTACGGGCTTATCCTTACCAGGACTTCCAATTATCATTCCCTGGTCGACGCCGCCAATCATCATTCTGATGACTTCCGTAGTTCCCGTATCATTCCCATAGTTGTTTTTCATCTTTACCCATCCTTTACTTTCGTAGTTTTCAAAAACGGATTCTTTTTGGAGCTTTATACCAGTATCTTTCACCTCCCTGTTTACAAAATAAAGAATTATGGTTATAAATATAGTAAGTCAGTATTTTTGGACTTTTTTGGACACTATTTAAATACAATATTAACAAAATAAAAATAACTGTCAACAAAAAACTATTGAATAGAATAGAATAGGATTGAATTTTAATGAAGTTAAATATCGCTTTGATGATCACCCGGCCTTTGCATGATTTAGTTATGGAAATCCTGCCAGAATTAAACAATTATTGTAATGTAACTGTACTCACCGCTAAGAGCACTGAACACGCTTACACGCTATATATGGAGAATTGGCCAAAAAACGATGTATTCATTTTTTCCGGCAAGATATTACTTCCTGCCATGAAACGTGTAAGCGAAGATGTAAAACGCCCATACTTTGCTTTTGATGATATGACAGGCGATATCCAGGATATCATCCTGAAGTTGGTGCTGAAGGATCGCGGTTTTAATTTTTCCCGTACATTTATCGATATCGCTGCAAAGGAAAATAATTATCACGGGCTTCGAGAACTGCTCCCGCCTGATCAATGGCCGTTTTTTTTGGATGATACAATTCCGGATTCTTCAATTATGATTACCGAAAGCGATGTTGACAGGCTGATTGCATCTATTCTGCAGAGACATGTTCAACTCCATCGTGAGGGTTTGATTGATCTTTCCATAACCCGTGTCGGTGTTATTGTTGACGAATTGGAAGCGATGGGGCTGCCTTATGTATATATTCTTCCAACACGGGAATATATTATTAACTTCTTCTTGCAGGTCATCAATAGCATTAACTCAAAAAGAAAACAAGAACAGTTGATTGGTGCCATATCTATAAGCTTTCCCCAAGTAAATGGACGAGAACGAGATGAATTAATGGCTAAAACCGGGAAATCAGTGATGGAATACGCCACAGCCAATGGTCTTGACTTTACATTGGCACTTGAAAAAGATATCTTGGCAATCATCACCCACCACAAAGACATTGCGAAAATGACGGTGGATTTTTCAGACGCTAGTTTTAATAATCAATTTGTTCCTTCAGATATTCATGTCCATATAGGGCTGGGCTCAGGACAAAGCATTTTTCAGGCAAAGCGTAACTCTTTCAGTGCACTGGAAATAAGCCGGAATAATAGCGAAAAAGTATATCATGTTAGTGAGGACAATAATGTCACCGGACCGCTTGGACAAGGTAAACCCTCATTCACACGGATACCAGATGAAGACACTCTACATGTTGCGGAACGTTTAAAAATTGACCATGTTAACCTGCAAAAAATTATTGCATTTACAAAACTAAGTAATACAACCAACATCACCGCTGACGAGCTTGCAGATTTTATGGGGGTAACAGTTCGTACAGCAAACCGCATCCTAACCAAAATACTCATGACCGGCGGTGCTCATGTCTATGAAGAAAACGTAAGCGGTGGGCGTGGCAGGCCTAAAAAATACTATGAACTGACATTTCTTGATCAGTATGAATGACATGATAATTTAGATTTCAAACCAGCAATAAGAAAACTCGGCTTACGCCGCTGCCTTAAAAGTGACCAGTGGGAGCATCAGTGGTACCCGAAGGGTGAGCCTTTAGGCGACTGCGGTCGCTCCTTGCCATCCTTGGCACCGCGACACTAGTGATATACGGGTTGGCAGGATGCATTATTTTTGCCCTTCCCATAAGAGTATTTTGCGCGGCATTAACGATGCCACCCATATGCTGTTTATGATATCATCCTGGATGATAACGATTCTGTTTTTCACGTTACCTTCTTACAATCCTTCGTAATGAATCTGCACTGCCCAGTATTTAATTGTATTTTGTTCCTTTACTGTCATTATATTTTACATCTTCCTTTTGACGTATGCTGGGATGACAAAGAAAGCAGACACGAGAACCATTCTCATACCTGCTTTCCTGCGCTATTTATTAAAATACTATTTGTTTACAGCTACAATATCCTGGTAGCCCATTAAATCTGTATAAATCTCATCTTGCAGTGGATTGTGTTTATGCTTGATGATTCTGCCGAAGTGGTAAACAAATACTGCAATATTAGCTGCCAGTGCTAATCCGCTAACCACCCATAAGGCTGTTTCATTATGCGATGACTGGATCGCAAACATGGAAGAATCGGCAAAAGTCGGCAAAGTCAAAGAGAACATCGCCCAAAGGGCTAAAGTTTGGGCTCGATGCTGCAGCCAGGCCCCTTTTTTAATAAAGAAAGCAGGAATCGTACATGATAACAGTAATATTGCTCCGGTATAGAAAGAATGGTCGGGAATGCAATTGTATACATAAGCAAAATTCCAGAGATCATAAGCAATGATCCAGAACCAGAGCTGATCAGGCCAAAGCATATCCTTGTTTTTATCCTTCCCTATAAAAATGCCTAGCCAACCGGAAATGGTTATAATGTTTAAAATACCGGCTATGCCATTCATAATATTCCAGGCGCCGCCATAAATAAGAATGCCATCTGCCATGCCGTTGAAACTGAAGCACTGGAAATCTCGAATTACTGCTTCCATAATGTTTATGGCCAGAATTAGCGGTGGAAATGTTAGCATCAATTTATTGGTATCCAGCCCTTTAATATATCTCAAGGCCATAAAGCCAAGCACCCCGGCCAACGCCGAATACGTCTTCACCCACGGGAACCAATAACCAACCGGCGTACCCGGTCCAGCAGTTTTTTGCCAAATTGTAAAAGTCATGATTATTGGCAAAATCAGATACACAAAAATAGCCAGCCATTTACTGCGTCGCGTAATTTCATTGACAAACATCAACCCGCCAAGTACCACCAGTCCCATTAAAGCTGAATACCAGGGAATCGATTCAAACAAAAACATAATTCTCCCCTCCAATCGTTTTCAGTGTATCATCACGCGCAATCAGCTTTAGGTTCTCGTATTTTGCCACGCCGGAAGCTAATCTCGGCTTTACCCGTATGGAGCTGCCACATGTGCCAGAATACAAAGGGGATACATAATAATCCATTCATCATGCCCCAGTACTTAAGTATCTGCGGATTACTGAAAGCTTGGGCATTCATCATTGCCGGGAAGAGGGCTGGAAGGCAAGCCCGTATGAGCAAATGAATCGCCAGGGTATAGGCCCGGGAAATCACATAGAGTTCGGGACGTTTTTTTATAATCGGGTATAATTCAGCTGCCAGCAGGATACAGACGGTACTGAAGAAGAATACCGGACTTTCTCCATATACGAAGCACATATTCCAGGTGGTATAAAGAAAATTATAGGCAACTGTTGTATAGGCATGCAGATCCCCATTTTCGGTCTTGGAAAACTCCCAATACTTGTCTGCAAACGGTATGGTTACACACAACAGGAAGCCAGCCAATGCATTCCAGTAATTTCCCATAGTAGCATCTTTTACAGTGGCTTCAGCAATATTTAAAAACCACACCCCATAAAGGGTCCACCGTACCCAGGGCCGTCTGAGGCTTTCCCAAAACTGGCCTGATTTTTGTTCCAGATAGGCATAACGGGCCAGACACAGGAAAATAATCGGGATCATAACACTCAGGGTTTTGGCCCAGCGAAACCAACCCTCCAAATCCCAGAGCGGGAACGTAAAAAGCATCAGAATCCAGAATATTAAGGCTATCTTGGTTTTTTTGCGCATAAACTCAATCGCCAATATAAGCAGAATAATATACGACGTCATTGTTACAATGTATTGCCAGACTGGAACATCCATTTTGCTTCCTCCTTCTTATTTAAACTTCTAAAACTAGACTCAATAATAGTATTTGCAGGCAACATAACGAACGTTCGGTTTGATTATAATATACCAAAGTGTTATCATTAAGTCAATCTTATAAATGCTAGACTATCTGTTATTCTTACCAGAACTGAAATGTTTATTTGGGGGTATAAATTATGAGTACCGACGGAAAAGTCAAGATCATAGAGGCGGCTCGCAACGTGATCAGTAAAATGGGTATTAATGGTGCAACTATGCGCGGCATTGCTGATGAAGCCGGCATTAGTACCGGAGCCATCTATCATTATTATCATTCCAAAGAAGATATTCTATATGACATAATGGACCAGGGGTTAACCGCTTCCAACCGGATTGCCGAATTATCTTTAAAGGGTGAAAAAAACCGTGAGGAAATAAGCAGCGAAGTATATACCAATATGATTGACCGTTTTGGCAAATATGCTGAAAACCGCCTGCAGTTTTATTTAGTTCATGAAGCCATGTTAGGGAATAGTGAGCTTAAGAGCAAGTTTAAAGAGAAATATAATGATTGGATCAGTCGAACTGAGGATATTCTGGCAAGTGCCTACCAAGCTCAACCTAACCGATTAAATCGAGCAATGGCAACCTGGTTGATCGCTGCTGTTGATGGCATTGTCATCCAATTGCTTTTAAATACTGAATCAGCTGATATTGATGATATTTTAAAAATATTTGATTTGCTTCTAGAAGAAGGTATTCCTCATTTTCTTAAAATAATCGAGGGGGTTTAATACGAAAAAATAAAACCATACTTGATTGCAACAACGGACAAAAGTTCGCACGATTCATGGGGAACGTTCTTCTGGAAATGGTAATCTGAGCTTGCAAAGTTCTATCACATCACTGTCTCGCAGGGCTACATAAAGCAACTACGTTCATTGAGGAGCTTGGCACAAAGTACAATATTAAGGAAATCATAGGGACAATGAGCCTGTCCCCTTGTCCTTCGGGATCTTATTTTTTGTCCCATTTTCTCTCCATTCTTATATGAGGAGATCCTGTTTTGGGCGAGGAGAAATCCTGACCAACCGTGTAGAAACCAAATTTTGAATAAAAATTTGTGGCATCTGTTTTGGAATTCAAGAAAACCAGGTATACGCCCAATTCTAAGGCTTTACCGATTAATATTTGCATCATTTGCGAACCTATTCCTTTTTTTTGGAATAATTCTGATACTACCATTTGTGATATTTGTGCTGTCTTATCATTTATGGTCAACCGGCCATAAGCTACTGCTAAAGCATCCAAATTGGCCACCAAGTGGAAACTATCCTTCTCCATGCTGTCAAATATATAATCCATTGAACCGCTAAAGGGTTCAAAAAACACCTTATAACGTAGTCTTAATGCCTGTTCATAAAGATCTGCCTGTTGCTGAACAAATGAATATCTTATCCCCCATTCTGTTTCAGACATTAATCCCATCTCCATCTCTCCCTTTACATATGCTATCGTGGAAGCCAGCAAGCTCGCACAGCTTTGGCCAGAAAACTGTTGCCGAAAAGCAGAATCATCATTATTGACCCTTTTCTGCCGTTGATATGCAGACGGAAGAAAATATCATCAGCTATAAGAGCGTATTATTCTTGCCCTAAAGCTCATTCTTCCACCTTCTTCGTAAAACTATCTTGTTGGATTCAGGCGTTCTTATTATGGTAGATAGAGAGGTATAAATGGTAAATACTGATAATTTCGAAATGATAGCTGAAAGAATCTGAATGATATGGCGTTTACTTCTTCAGCACGCTCGCGCCGTTGGTTAGAAAATTCCTCTCCCAATCATCCACGTAAAACCCGGTAGCCCACTCGGCCATTATAATCGTTGTTCCTTCATCCAAGGCAATTTCTCCCAGGGGGATACTGTTCAGCTGTTCGCCGTTGATGCCGAAAATATACAATTTGCTTTTGGTTTTAACCACCACGATATCCTTATTAGGAGAAGTAACCGCATCCAGCGCATTAGGAACCCGGTCCTTTATACTCTGCCAACTGGGATATAACGCATCGTAAAATATCAAATTCGCGGGGGGAAGGAATTTTATATTAAACTCCATGATCCCGGGAGCGTTGTTGCCATAATAATTTACTCTTCCTTGCAAATACCAATGGCCGTTTTTCCGTGTCAGTCCATAATTGTCCTCGTTTATATCCGCATTTATCGATGTGGCTCCCTGTCTGTATAGGGTTTGCACCGCTTGTTCCCTGGCACCGTGATACGCTTTTAATCCCGCCGGTCCCAGCAGATCTGGAACTTTGATGCCGATCGGCGACGATAGTTTATCCACAGGTAAAACCTGCAGTCTGGATATACCGTCGGCATTGTTCTCAATGGCGACATAATCATTGCCGATATAATCAATGACTATGCTCTCTGAACTGGATGATGCGGTTTTAGCATAGGCTTTTTCAACCGCCACCAGGTCTTTTTCCGCCATGTTATGGGCGGATAATGCTTCACTATTATTTCCTTGTTTCACCTGCAGCTCCCAAAAACCGCTTTTACGCGGGAAATATATATCATTCCTACTGAGCACCGGATGAAGTTTTTTGTTGTCCGCCGCGACCCAAACCGTCTTGTAAATATAGTCATCATTGGACGGTATTTTCAGACCGATAAAAATGCCTGAAGCACCGGTTTTATTATACTGGTCGGTATCATCAATACTGGCATTGGCGATCGACCTGGGATGGTCGGCATGAGCAGCGATTTTATGCAGCAGCAGCACTTTATTCTGAACAAAGGAAACAACGGTGGCATCATTAATTTTCATAAATTCGCCCAGATAATTGGAGTCTGCGAATACGGTAACCACCTCAACTTTTTCGCTTGTCAATGCCAGTTCGCTGTTCAGGACGGTATATCTGGTCATTAAATAATCCGTTGCATTGACCTTCTTGATTTTATAGGTAGGTTTGTTCCAGACATTGCTGCTTAATATCGCAGCTTCCCTGCTGAATTGAAGCAGACTGCCTGCGGCCTCCCGGCTGGTCTTGCCGAAATACCCATCGGAACCCAGTTCCTCGATCACTGACCATTTTCCCTCCAGCGGACAAACCTCATATACGGGCGGAATAATCTTCCCTGCTGTAGTCCAGGAAGGATTGGCGCATCCACCCACTAAAAGAAGAAGGAATAACGCCGGTAAAAGCTTGTATTTCTTAAGCATCTGCCTTCTCCCCTTTAGGTAAAATAACCACCACATCGGTGCCCTGGTTTAGCTCGCTCATGATTTCAAGTTTGCCTTTCATCAGGGTAACGATCTCCTCGCAAATAGAAAGCCCGATACCGTTTTTCGAAGGCGAGCTTTTTCCTTTATAGAATTTCTCCTTTACCTTGGGCAGTTCGTCGGCGCCAATGCCGCAGCCGCTGTCGGAGATGGTAAATTTGAAACTTTGATCCTGCATTTCCACTTTAAAACGAACGTAGCCTCCTGGAAGATTGAAATTAAAGGCATTATCCAAAATATTAATAAACAACTGTTTCAGCCGGTTTGCGTCCGCATAAATATGGGGCATATTTTCAGGATATTCAACCGTAAATTCAATATTTTCCCGCATGGCCCGCGGGGTCAGCTGTTTGTGCAAATGTTCGCACAGATTGATCAGGTTTACCTCTTCCGGGTTGAGTTTGATTCTGGCGGAGACAAACTTGGAGAAATCCAAAAGCTCTTCCACCATCCGGGTCAACCGGTCGCTTTCTTTGGCAATAATATTCAGGCCGTCGCTAAGCATTTCTTTCTTCTGAAAGTTCTCACTCTGTAACGTAATCGCCCAGCCCTTAATGGAGGTCAAGGGGGTGCGCAGTTCATGAGACACGGAAGAAATAAAGTCGTTTTTAAGTTGTTCCTTTTTTACGATTTCATCGGCCAGGTAATTCAGAGTGTCGGAAAGTTTGCCGATCTCATCGTCATGCTTTTTCTGGCTTTTGATTTCGAAATTGCCCTTGGCCATCTTTTGCGCTACGGAAGTAATTTCCTGCAAGGGCACCACGATGGTGTTGGCTAAAAGGACACTCACCGAACCAACGATGAAGATTACCAGCAAACCGATCAGGATAAAAATCTCTTCGGTTTTCAAAATATCCTGATCGACGGCGCTTAACGAGGCGACAAATCGCAGGGCGCCGATGACTTTGTCGCCTGATTTCAGTGGATTGGCAACAGTCATGACTTTTTGCCCGTTTATTGTTCCGATCCAGCTCCCCGTTTTGCCGTCCAAAGCTTCTTTGATGTCACTGCCGGCCGTCTCCGATGGAATGATACCCTGGGAATCCAAGATAATATTGCCGTCTTTATCGATAATCTGCACTTCGGCATTGCTCTGATTCCAAAATGTATCAACATTATAAAGCACGTTGTCCTGCAGCGAGGTATCACCATAATATTTGGAATACATGTCCGCGCAAATCTTGATCTGATTGTGCAAACTACCTTCCAAACTGTTATAGTAATTCTGCCTGACGATATAAATAAGCAGCATTTCCAAAATCGCAACTGTGCAAATAATAACGATCATAAAAATGACGGTCAGCCTTAATTTGATTCCCTTCATGGCGTGCTCCTGCAGGCCCCGGCTTGCCATCGATAGCCGCGGCCCCAAACCGTTTTAATGTATTCAGGCTCCGAAGGATTGTCTTCCAGCTTTTCCCGTAAGCGTCTGATATGCACGTCCAGGGTTTTGGTATCGCCGTAATAATCCTCTCCCCAGACGACATTCAACATCTCATTGCGTTCCAGCGCCTTGCCCTGATTTTCCATAAACATCTTCAACAAAGCAAATTCAGTCGGCGTTAATTCAATTTCAGCATGATTTTTTAAAAATTTATTGGCAGCGAGGTCCAGTAACAGATCGTCGCACGCCAGTATATCATTTTCCGCCTTGAAATGAGTGCTGCGCCTTAACATGGCCTTGATTCGCGCGGTCAATTCAATGGGGTTAAACGGTTTGACCATATAATCATCGGCTCCTAGTTCGAGGCCGAGAATTTTATCGGTATCCTGCCCTTTGGCCGTCAGCATGATCACAAACGTCTCTGGCATCTTTTCCCGGACCTGCCGGCAAACCTCCAATCCTCCAATTCCCGGCAGCATCAAATCAAGCACGATAACATCAGGTCTAAAGGTACCCAACATGGCCAGCGCTTTCTCCCCCGTATCCGCTTCGCTGATTTCATAACCGGCCGCACTGAGATTAAGGGTGATAAATCTTCTGATTGGCTCTTCATCTTCAACAACCAGAACTTTTGATTTAATTTCGTTCATCGGATTTCTTCACTCCCGCATCAGAAATATATACATCTTTTAAGCTCAATGGTTAACCGCATCGGCTACCAGCGACACATAGGCCTGAACACCGGCTTGTTTCAGGTGCACTCCGTCCGAGTAAAAATATTCATTATGGCCGCTGCTGGCGGTATACCAATCCACCAGTTTTATATTTGAATTGTCGTCGGCAGCCTGGGCCAGAATGTGGTTGACTACACTTTCCCACGGTTTCGGAACCCTGGTATTCATCAACACAATCTGCCGGTCGCTTCCCAGCAATTCCAGTATATCTGCAAACTGCTTTTCCGTAAATGCACCATTTGCTCCCAGCTCGATAATAATCGTATTTCCCAGCATACCTTGATCTTCAAGATTTTCTATAACCTGGGGCGCTTGACACATTTGTCGGCCTATTTTTCCATTTACTGTAATTTCAGGAAATAGATTCTGCAATTCAGGTCCTACTTCCACCATAACTGAATCACCAATGGCCGTAACTCCTTTTCCGGTAAATATATCCTTTTTGTCTGTATCGTGATTTGCCAACTCCGTGCCGGCTTGGCTATCGGTTTTATTATCCTTGCTTTCCTGTACCTGGGTTTCGGCAGGCTTAATCGTTTGTTTCGTTTTACCGGCCGCCTTGGGTGATAAACTCTGCTGATGTGCATGACTGATCAATGAACATCCGCTTACCACCGATACAAATACAAACATGATTAATATAAAACTCATTAAGGCAGCCTTGCCATGCGCTCTAAATAACCTGGGGCGGTGTCTTAATATGGTGGACAATCGTTTCCAATGCTTTTTCCACTTGCCTTGACGGATCGGATCTTCAATAAAATACCACGAAACCGCGGCCAGAAGAATACTCAATAGCATTTGTTCACTCGCCAGAGCAACGCTTGTTCCCTGTGTATTGATCCCCGGATTGGTCAGAATGATTACCGGGTAGTGCCAGAGATAAATTCCGTACGAGCAAACCCCCAGCCACCGTAATGGCTGCATACCAAAAATCCTGCCCAGACGGCTGGCCGGATGAGCCAACACTGCCACCAGGACCGCCGAGATAATTGCGAAAAGGAAAAGCCCGCCACGGTATAGAAAAGTTTGATATTGATTGCTCTGCCAAATCATTAATAGCACGGCCAGCAGCGCCACTCCCCCGGCTGCATCAAGAAATAAGCGAGGTCGGGGGGGAAGATCAGCCGACAGCCTGCGGCTGGGCCACACCAGTGCCAGTGCCGCACCAATCAGCAGAGCAAAACTGCGGGTATCGGTTCCATAGTAAACCCGGCTGGGATCCATGCCAGGTTGATAGATAATGGCCATAGAGATGGCTGAAGTAAAAGCCAAAGCTATGATCAGTCCGATCAGACGGCCCCGCCTAGGAATGCAGCGCATCCCCAACGATAACAACAGAGGCCAGAGCAAATAAAACTGTTCCTCTATGGCTAAGGACCAGAGATGCCCCAATGGTGAAGGAGGTCCGAAACTGGCAAAGTAAGAAACCTGGTGAAAGATCAGCCACCAGTTGCTGGTATAGAATACCGCCGCAATAACATCATTCCACAACAATGACAGCCGCACGGGATCGCAGATAGAGAGCCAGACGATTACGCCGGCCAGCATCACAAACAGTGCCGGCAGCAACCGCCGGGCCCGGCCCAGCCAGAATACCATCAGATTCAAGCTCCCGGAAAACTGCCATTGGGCAACCAAAATGTCTGTAATAAGATAACCGGACAGAACAAAAAATATGCCTACCCCTAATAGACCTCCCGGAGCCCAGGGGAGGTTCAAGTGATAGGCAATCACCGCCAGCACCGCCAGAGCCCGCAGCCCATCCAATCCCGGCATATATCGTCTAGCGTCGAGTGGATTCCTTCCATAATAAGTAGCTGTTCCAAGCCTTCCATCCCGTTCCATTACTTGATTTCACTCTCCATCCAATATTATTCAGTATCCACGACGCCATTATTAGCCAAAGCATGTACTGTTTCATCACAATAACAATTTTTTTTGCTAATTGTTTTACAAAATGCTTAAAAATGGTTACGAAAAAGTTATAGTTAATTAATAAGTGCTTGGCTGGAGACGCCGGCACAAAAAAAAACACCTGTTGTTAGCAGATGATTAATTTGTTATTTAAGATTTTGTTTATCCGATATTAATTTGTTTCACAGGCCTTGCTTCAATATACCCACGATATCCCATCGGTGCAAGTTTGAATCTTGAGGAAGCTTCAAGCATCCATTGAATATCATTCCCTATGCTAAAGGAAATTTTTTAACTGTTGAATATTGTTCTCTTCAAATTTAAGCAGCTTTTTCATAAGATCAGTAATGTCCTTTTCAGCTTCGACATATTTTTTCAGGTTTTTTACTGCATCTATTACGCCCATATTACTTCCTATTATTAACATTTCAGATATATGAGAAGACGTTTTGTTGGTTAGGGTTTGCATGTTAATCATCATATAGGTTTTGGCTTTTTCAAGTGTACTAAGCCCTTTTTCGTCATAACCATTGGTATTCAGTAAAGTCTGAGCGGCAGTATGGATTTCTTTATACCCATCATACTGAGCCTCTAAATGTCTTTTGAATTCAGCATCTTCGATAATGCCTAGCAATTGTTTTATTGTCTCAACGCCCATTTGAGAATTCTGATAGATAAAGTTTAAGAGTTCTGCATTTCCGTTTATGTTTATCACCTCCATAGAATAATTTGCCCTAGTTTAATGCCAAATATTATTACAACAATTTGGAAAACCTCAAATTAGCTCAGCAGAAAGGATATCGTTTACTGGCGTCACTATCTATATTTTCCTTACCTTTTTCAACATTTGAATACTTCCACACGAAAGAAATCTATGAGGCTCGAAGCATCTGGTTCAGTCCCCACCATAAATCCTCCATCGGTTGCAAAACAGCCATCGCTTGCAATGATATGCAGGTGTGGGTTGAAGTTTAGAAAATCCCCGAAGGTCTGCACAGCTATTACAGCTCCCGGCTTAGGGTCATCTAAAGAAACCCCCTGAGTCAAGTAGAGTGACAAGACCTTCCAGGCGCATCGTCCTGCCGATTTTCGGATACTCAGACCCTCAAATCGGGATTTCAGACCATGAAATCGGGTTTTCACGGAATCTTTGCAAGAAATGGAACTGGAAATGTGTAAAACGGATATCATCGCGCGAAATATATGTTGTGGATGGGGGGAGTTGGAGAAAGTCATGTTGAATTGATTGCTAAGGAGATTTAAATAGCTTCGTAATGAAAATCGGGGAACTATGTTAGAAAAAATAGGTTTTGTTAAAATTCTTGGTTTATTATTAAAAATGATTGTTTAAAAAACCGGTTTATCTATTATTGAGTCACATTCAAAAGATGGGAGATGGTAATAATGAAACTTATCCGATTATTATGCAGCATGTTTATGATCGTTTTTATGCTTGTTATATTAAACAACCCAGCAAATGCGGCTACAAATGTTAAGACTTCCAATGTTCAAAAAATAATAACTTCTAAAAGCATAATTACCCAGGGTACAGCAACCAAAGATCAAATGGCAATGAATGGCACCAACTACATTAGAGTAAATTACACTAAATATTCAAGCGGTACAACTACTATTGACAGTATTGATAGAGCTTGGAGCACAGATGGTGACGTTGAATTGACCGATCAATGGGTTAGTTCCTCCAGTGCAACGGCAGTTTTTTGGGATAATTATCATAAGGCATCATATACTCTCACAATTAATGCATCGGAAATTCCATAAAGAATATGAATTGAGTCAGGGGAAGATTCCCTGACTCAATTTGTCTTGTAACTCACCTTCCGCAATCTGACATAATTGTTAAATAAATTAATAACAAACAAATGTTCAGAAAGGATTTTGGATAAACCATAGCAAATACCTCAAGCAAGAAGATTGACGTTGCTCGCCTTTTTGAAAAATCGACCAGAATTCAGCTCCGAAATAACATACCCCAGTTCCCAGTCGGCTAAAGTATCAAGAACGTAAACATAGATTGTAAACATAAATTTCGTCCATTTTTATTGTGTTTCCAATTCGCCGCCTCTATAATGTTTTTGTTGCTTCAAAGATGTGATTAGGTAACAAGTCATTTAAACTAATGATTTTACTACCTTTACTTTCATAATAACTTAGCATTTCGTCAATTTTCCTTTTATCATAACTGGTAACGCAATCTGATAGGACATTAACGCCATAATTTGCTTTGCATAAGTTGTAACAGGTT
>CAZEDT010000002.1:0-215543 GCA_964510795.1 uncultured Syntrophomonas sp. | reverse complement strand
ATAACATTTCTGAATGTTGCACCCTTCGGGTATTACATATGCTCCCTGTGGTCGCCATTAAGGAAACACCCTTCGGGGGTACTGCACATTTGACCTGAAGGTCAATATTAAGGTTTATAGGTAAGGAAACTCAGGCATCCGCCGTCGCCGAAAGGCTCACCCTTCGGGTACTACTGATGCTCCCACTGGTCGCTTTTAAGGTAGCGGCGTACGCCGAGTTTTCTTAATATTGGGGGGAGAGTGAGGTCTTGGATAGAGGATGGATTTTAGACGATGATGATGTGGTCAATATCGTTGCTCCTATTAATATTCGTATTCTAAACGATATTGCCAAGACCTATCATCATCAAGGTAAGAATAGCAAAATTGAGATACGTCATAAGAATGAACACATAAAGGACTTGCATTTTTTTAGAGAAGAAATTCATTCAGTAGAGCGTATATACAATGTTACTTTTAATTTTAGTCCTGATTTGCGGTAGTTATGAAAAAAAGTGGTGTAATTCTAGCCGGGGGCAAAAGTTCTCGTATGAAATTTAATAAAGCCTTTGCCATAATTTCGGGACAGCCAGTTGTTAGGATTATCATAGACAAATTTAAGGTGTTTTTTGATGAAACGCTAATTATAAGCAATGAACTGCTGCTATATGGAGATCTTGGGCTGGAGGTATGTCCAGATGTATTTCCTGGCCTGGGACCGGTTGCGGGCATCCATTCAGCATTGTATCATGCGCGCTATGATAAGGTTTTTGTGATGGGCTGTGATATGCCTTTCATGAGTTTGGAAGTAGTTAATTTTTTGTTTGATAGCTTGGCAGAATACGATAGTGTGGTGCCTGAGTTGGATGGACGACTACAACCATTATCCGCGGTCTACAGTAAAAAATGCCTGCCAGTACTGACTGCTTGCCTTGAGAATGACAAGCTCAAGTTAATCCGTGTGTTTGAGGAGCTAAATGCTTGTGTTATTCCGCAGATTGAACTGGAGGAATTCGGCAATCCACGGGAAATATTTATGAACGTAAATGACCAAGCAGCACTGGATTATGCCAAGCAAATTGCAGGGAGGTATTTGTAATCAGAACTAAACGGAAAACCGAGCATCTCAATCTGGCTGCCAGCATCCCTGATGGTCCTGACAGCAACGGTTTTGAGGATGTTATGCTCTTGCATGATTCGGTTCCAGAATTAAATATGGGTGATATTGATCTTAGTACCAGGTTTATTGGCAAAGACCTGGCTTATCCTTTGCTTATTAATGCGCTAACCGGAGGAACTGAACAGGCCCGAGAAATTAACCGTAGCCTGGCTTATTTAGCTCAAAAATATGGACTGGCCATGGCAGTTGGATCCCAAACCATTGCCATTGAGGAACCGGGATTCAAGGATAGTTTTACCGTGGTTCGGGATATGAATCCGGATGGTGTAATCCTGGCCAATGTAAGTGCTAATAGTTTGGTTGACAATGCCCTGGAAGCAGTTAAAATGCTGCAGGCCGATGGCTTACAGTTGCATTTTAATGTACCTCAGGAATTGGCGATGAGTGAAGGTGATCGCAGTTTTAGAGGGATCATTGATAATGTTCGGCGGATTGTCGATAGCTGTCCTGTTCCGGTTATCGCCAAAGAGGTTGGGTTTGGATTTTCCAGGGAAAGTGTAAAGAAACTCTATGCCTGCGGGATAAGAGTATTTGACAACGGAGGAAAAGGGGGTACTAACTTTTTGGTCATCGAAGACCAAAGAGGAGGCAGGTTTGATCAGCAGTTATCTGACTGGGGAATACCTACTGCGGCTAGCCTGGGAGAAATTCTAGCTCTACAATTGCCAATTCAAATTGCCGCTTCCGGTGGAATCAGGCTGCCTGGTGATATTGCCAAAGCTATTGCCATGGGAGCAGAGTTGGTGGGAATAAGCGGACTTTTCCTCAAGACTTTTCTTAGTGAAGGTCTCGAAGAACTGGAGCGGAGATTGGAAAGGTTATTGTATCAAATTGAAGCCATATTTCTAATGACCGGGTCCTGCAACTGTACGGAGATACAAAAGAAACCGGTCATAATTACTGGTCCAACGGCCGAATGGCTGAAACTACGAGGAATAGATCCCCAACAATGGTGCCGATTTTAATATATACAGCAATAATACCGGGCAATTTGCCCGGTATCAGCTTGTTGACAAAGTCGGCAAGCTGCCAGGCTGTTGACGGAAGTGAAGATCAAGGCATGAGAGGAGCCCGTGATTGAGGCGTACAAAGGTACGCTGATTGAACGGGCTCCTTGACACTTCCAGTATAAGTGCAACCAAGGCTTCTACCGTCGCCTTCGGCTAGGTACAAGCCCGGTTTTCTTTAAATAACGCTGAGATTCGCTTTTGTCGACGGCCTGATACCGGGCAATTTGCCCGGTATTATTGGTTTTAAGGGCTATTATACCTCGCAACCACACCCACAGGAACAACCTGGCAATGTCATCATCACGCATTCCGCTTTTACATCTTCAATATCATTAAGGTTATTACAAAGCTGTTTCAGTCGACTATCTTCTCCGCAAAGTTCCAGGAAAATAAAACCACTGGCATTTTCATCGTTGCTTAACTCCCGGTTTAATCCCAATCTGGTTTTGATGATGTCACCATTTTCAGTCAGTATGCTCTGAACTTTAGCAGCACTTTCGGTACGGTGGCCAATCAAAATTAGCACGATATTCATATTGCGTCCTCCATTTCTTTAATTTTATTTAAGCTAATGGTGTATTTATTTGATATTTTGTTCATTTTAGGATTATAAAAACCTCTTGGTGGATTAATAGCATTTGTCATTTAGCTATATTTTGTGCTCACTTATATTGCCTAATTCCACTCTGAAAACCTACATAAAAAGGTTAATTGAGGGAACAATACTATTGAAAATGGTATAAATATATATTGTGAAAGGGATGAAAAGGTAATGAGTAATTTCCCTGCAGGCATGATCGCTCTGGTAATAGTCTCCATCCTAATATATTTTGGGGTAGCTCATCGGGTTTTGGACCGGATGAGGCTAACAGATAAGTCGGCGCTGGCAGTCATTGCTGCTATAATCGTGGGAAGCTTTATCGATATCCCCCTGGGTCCCAGGGTAACTATTAACATAGGTGGTTCTATTGCGGTAATTCTTGCCCTTTATGTTTTATTGGGTGCCGGTACCGGTTATGAAAAAGTACGCGCTATTATTGCCGCTGCAGTTACGGCACTAGCCCTCTTTATTGCTGGCAGGTATCTAGGTGCCGAGCCCGAGCAAATATTCATTGATCCCATTTATCTCTACCCTCTAATTGCCGGTATTGTTGGTTACTTAGCTGGTCGCTCTCGTCGCGGTGCTTTTTTTGCTGCTGTAATGGGAGTATTTGCCTTGGATGTTGGTCAATATATTTATTTAATGCGTACGGGGGTTAGGGGAACCGTTCATGTCGGTGGTGGAGGGGCCTTTGATTCTCTTATTTTGTCTGGAATTTTGGCGGTGCTTCTGGCTGAGTTAATCGGGGAAAGTCTGGAAAGAGTCCAGGGCGGACCTAAAACCGAGGATAGGCCATCGGAACTGCTGCATAATTTAAGAGAACCTGAACCGGCCCATAAACCGCTGGTGGACAATTCAGAAGAACGGGGGGATGAAAATGCCTAAACGTTATTCGTTTTTATTAGTGTTGGGCCTTTTTATTTTTGCCTTCGTAGGAACTGCTGTTGCCGAGGTGGAATTGTCGGGGGGTAAGTATTTTACCCTGGTTGATGAAAAAAACCATGTAATTAACCAGACTGGTATCCAGGTATATCCCGGAGATATTTTCATTTCTGCAGATAACTCCAGATATCGTGTAGTTGAGGTTATTGCAACTACCGCTCGTTGTGCTTACCAGGGGAAGGAAGCTATGCCTGAGCTGGAAACAGTCGCCCAGTCTCAGTCCTATTTGGGGAAAGAAGCTATTCCGGTGGTTGCCAAGGGGAAAAAACCCACCATTGCCGTTTACCATACCCACAGTGACGAATCCTATGTACCTACTGACGGTAAGGAAAGCATTAATGGCAAGGGGGGTATTTACGATGTAGGGGCTTCTTTTGTAAAGCAATTAAAGGCTCAGGGATTCAATGTCGTATACAACACCGACAATCACAATCCCCATGATGTAAATGCCTATCATCGCTCCCGAAAAACTGCCAGTGTACTATTAAAGAATATGCCAGCTGCCATAATCGATGTGCATCGTGACTCTACACCGCCCAGCGAATATCAGGCTACGGTTAAAGGTCAGGATGTTACCAAAGTGAAATTGGTTGTGGGCAGATCCAATCCCAATAGTAAGACCAACATGGAGTTTGCTAAAAGACTAAAGGCAGCCATGGACAAAAAGGAGCCCGGTTTATCCGAAGGTATATTTGTCGGCAAGGGCGCTTATAACCAGGATTTAAGCCCTCGGGCTATGTTGATTGAAGTAGGTGCTCATACCAATACGAAAGGAGAGGCCGAGCGGGGGGTAAAACTATTTGCCCAGGTTCTGCCTTCTGTTCTTGGGATGACTAGCACAGCTCAGTCTGGAACCAATACTTCGAAGGTTGAACCGGCTAAAAAGCCTCTTAGTCAAAACAGCCAGGGATCAGGAACTGCTATTCTAATAATCGTAGTAATAACTGCCGCAGTTATAGGTGGATTCTTCCTGCTAAATCGGGGTTCCTCCTCTAAACAATAAAAGATGCAGAATCATGAAATAGTTATTCTGATTGGAGTTTTGATGGGCTTTGCGGATAGGTGGATAATGCTGCGTAATGATTATCGGCATTATCCTACCTATCCCCATGGTCACCTCACCCATTTAACTATGGGTTTAATTGCTGCTGGTCTTGGGGCTGTAGCTGTTCCTGCGCTGGCCAAACCTGACTATGTAGCGGTCACGTTTCTGGCTCTGGCAGCTCAACAGTTTCGGGATATACGTAATATGGAACGAGAAAGTCTGGGCAAGTTGGAAGAAACTAAAATGATACGGCGGGGAACAGATTATATAGAAGGAATTGCCAAGGTTTTTGAAGCCAGGAATTACCTCGTTATGTTGACCGCTTTAATCAGCAGCGGAGTAACTCAAATATGGAGCTGGCCATATGGAATAGCCATTGGTTTGTTAAGTATAATGTTATCCCTGAAATTGATGGCCGGTGCCAGGCTGGGCGAAATGACTGAACTGAGGCCAGGAAAACTGCATTTTGCCGGTTCACTATTGATGGTAGATGATGTGGTAATCATGAACGTCGGCCTTCCGACCACCCGAGAAAAGATAATGGCAGAGGGTTTAGGTGTAATAATTCATCCCAATGATGATAACGCTCGTTTGACCATTGATAATCCCGGTCAGCGTATGGCCATTATCCATGATGTGGTTTCGATTCTGGGGTCTAAAGTAGAATTATCGGAACCTGAATTAATGCCTCTGGCCAGAAAACATATTGACAAAGGCTACCTGGCTTTGTTCATTGTGGCTAATGAACCGGATATAGAATCTCTAATTGAAATTATTAAAAGGGTGCCGGTTTTAGAAACTGCTCAGGCTACTACCTTGAAAAGTTTGGCAGGCAGAAAGGCGGCGGATTAATGGGAACGGAAAGTATCCTTGCGGCGGTAACTTTGGATTCAAATAAGATCAGTGGCGATACTCCCATTTTTCAGGTTGCCACTCCGGAGGAACAACAAAGAACCAGCCTGCTTTTGGCCCGGATTATGGGGGGGGTTGTACACGACCTGGAGAACGGAGTATATATTATTGTTAAACACTAGTACCGGAATGAAAGGACGAGACATGAAGATAATTTATCATTGTTTTGGGGGGGCTCATTCTTCCGTCACCGTAGCTGCTATACATATGGGTTGGTTAAATAAGGCCAAGCTGCCGAGCTCGGAAGATTTGATGGACCTTCCTTATTATGATAAAACTACTGATGATGATTTTGGCACCATACACTATATGGGAACCGATGAGATGGGTAATGATGTGTATGTTCTAGGCAAAAAAAGTTTAGGTGATAGATTTAGCCGATTAATGATGGGTGTAGCTGAGATCCTATATAAGGAAGATCAGTTATTGGCAGTAAACGTTATGAAGCATGTAAACTTGTGGATGAAATTGGGAGGTTTTACCTCAAGAAGATTAAATTTTACCTTCATTGGGCGTCCGGTGGTTATCTGGGGAACCAGAAAAGCCTATGACTCGATGGTTAAACTGGTAGAGGTTACTCGCTTGCGAGTTTTAAGTAACAAGCAAGGTTAGGTGTTAAATATGAATATTCTTTTTATAGCTACAACAGGAGTTCATCATGCCCTCATCGCCGCGTACATGTATTTAGATCCACTCAATACTGAAAATTATCGACATCTCAAATATTTTGACAACTATGAATTGGAAATTAGCGGTAAGCCATTGTATCTGGGAATGGATTCGAGTGGTAATAGGGTTTTTTCACTGGGAGTGGGTTCGGATGTGGGGATGGTTAAAAAATCTATTGAGCAATTAAGTACCATCCTGGATGCTAAATCGAATGAATTGCAGATAATCCCCATTGTTATTAAATCTCAATGGTTGATATTAATATTACAGAGGGCATCACGACTGGGAGTCCTAAAATCATTAAGCTCGGTTTTAATCAATTATCTGCTTAAAAGAGATTTGCCGGCAATATATGATCAGCTAAAGCAGGTTTCAGTTCTAAAAACAGCCGGATAAATTAGCTGTACGGTGGGGAGACCCACCGTTTTCTGCGTTAAACTAAATATCCCAGTAAAAGTGAACAGGGGGACGGTTCTCTTGTTCACATAGGAATAAAGAACAGTGGGCTGGTCTTCCGGGTTTTCCATGCCAACTGTTCGTACTGAGAGACGTTCTTTTTGTTGGTTCAAGATCACGACACGATTTAACTAATGTCTTTCAATAACTCGCGTAAAGGAGACCGGCATTGTTGTTTTCGGAGAGCTGGGTAAAGGAGCCAACAGAAGGACATTCTTTTTGTTTGACTTATGCTTTTGAAGTGCCAAACAAAAAGAACGTCCCTCAGTTGGCTCAAAAGAACGTCCCTCAGTTGGCTCTGCCAGCAATATATGATCAGCTAAAGCAGGTTTCAGTTCTAAAAACAGCCGGCTAAACTAGCTGTACGGTGGGGAGACCCACCGTTTTCTGCGTTAAACTAAATATCGCAGTAAAAGTGAACAAGAGAACCGTCCCCCTGTTCATTTTTACTGCGTAAGTTTTATATTCGTTATTAAGGTTGCGGGATTGCTCCATAACTAAGGTTGCACCCTTCGGGTACTACAGATGCTCCTTTCATTCGCTATTAAGGTTGCGTTGAAGGTTATAATGAAGGATAATGGAGAATGGAATTTTATCTCTCCAGGGAGGAGAAGGAAAGTGACAGTTGAAATTAAAAATGTTAGATTCGATAGTATCGGCGAAGAGATGGATATAGTAGCCGGAGATATACTTTTATCCATAAATGAGCATCCCATTCTAGATATTTTGGATTACCAGTATTATGCTCAGGACGATTACTTGATCATAGAGATACGGAAAAAGAATAATGAAATATGGTCACTGGAGATTGAAAAAGATTACGATGAGGATCTCGGGTTGGAATTCGAAGGTATAGTTTTTGATAAGATGAAAGGCTGCTCCAACCGCTGCCTGTTTTGCTTTGTAGATCAATTGCCCCGCCAGATGAGGAAAACTCTATATGTTAAAGATGATGATTATCGTTATTCCTTCCTGTATGGTAATTTTATTACCTTAACCAATTTAAGCGAAGCGGACTGGCAAAAGATCATCGACATGCACCTGAGCCCGCTATATGTTTCCGTACACTGCATTCAGGGCGAACTCAGGTCCAAAATTTTACAAAGCCCCCGGGGAGCTAGTATAAAACAGGATCTGAAGCGGCTCAAAAAGGCTAATATTGAGGTTCACACCCAGATTGTTCTTTGTCCCGGCTTGAATGATGGGGAAATACTCACCGAAACTATTGAAGAGCTGGCCAAACTATACCCATCGGTTCAATCAGTTGGTATTGTTCCGGTAGGATTAACCGGACATCGGGAGAAGCTGCCTGAGTTACAGCCGGTCAGCGCCGCTCAAGCCAAGGAGCTAACCAGACTGATTGATTCTTACCAGGAGCGGTTTAGGGAAAACTGGGGACAGGGCTTTGTATACCTGGCGGATGAGTTTTACCTGCGGGCACAGCTGGATCTGCCTGCCGATGAGTACTATGATGACTATTGTCAAATAGAAAACGGTATCGGTTTATCCCGTCTTCTGCTGGAGGAATTTAAGCAAATCGTACCGTTTCTTCCGCAAGAGGTGGAACAACGGGAAGCTCATATTATTACCGGTCTGTCAGCCGTACCGGTATTAGAAAAAATCGTAGCCCGTTTGCGCGCCATAGACGGTTTAAATGTACAATTAGTCCCCGTAGAGAATCGATTCTTTGGAGGAGCAGTCAGCGTTACGGGTTTATTAACCGGCCGAGATATTATAGCTGCTTTAGGGCAATCCTATAAAGGTAAACGAGTTCTTATTCCCGAAGTATTACTCCGGGATGGTCAGGAAACCCTGCTCGATGATATTACTATTCAGCAAATTAAGGAGCATAGCGGGGCCAATATTATTAGCGTAGCCGGAACTGCCGAGGATCTGATCGAGAAAATATTAAATAGTTAGTTTAATGGAGACAGGCACTAAGTTATTTTACCGCCTGACGTCATTATTATATGGAGGAAAAACAAATGTCAAAACCTGTAGTAGCCATAGTAGGCAGACCTAATGTAGGTAAATCAACCTTGTTTAATCGACTGGCGGGAGCCCGTAAGGCTATTGTTGAGGATATGCCTGGGGTTACTCGGGATCGTCTATATGATAGCTCAGAATGGGTCGGGCGTGATTTTATAATTATTGATACCGGCGGTATACGCTTTGATGAAGGTGAGCTTTTTACCCGGGAGGTAAAATGGCAGGCCGAGCTGGCCATAGAAGAAGCTGATGTGATTGTGTTCGTGGTTGATGTTAAGGATGGCATTACTCATGAAGATGAACAGGTTGCAGCTATCCTGCGTAAGAGCAAAAAACCGGTGGTACTGGCCGCCAACAAGGTGGAAAATTTTGACAAACAGCTGGAATACTATGAGTTCTATAATTTAGGTCTGGGTGAACCTATACCAGTATCTGCCATGCATGGCAGGAATACCAATGATTTGTTGGATGCAGTAATCAGCCATTTCGCTCCTTTATCCGCTTATAAAGAGGATGAAGAAGCAGTTAAGATAGCTATTGTAGGGCGTCCTAATGTTGGTAAATCATCACTGGTTAATTCGCTGCTGGGGGAAGAGAGGGTAATTGTCAGCGATGTTCCCGGGACCACTCGGGATGCTATCGATACTCCTTTTAACTATGGCGGCAACAAGTATATATTAATTGATACCGCTGGAATTAGGAAAAAATCACGTATAAAAGAACCAACCGAAAAATATAGCGTAGTGAGATCCTTAAAGAGTGTAGAACGGGCTGATGTAGTAATAACTATGTTGGATGCTACCGAAGGGGTTAATGAACAGGATCAAAGGATAGCTGGCTATGTTCATGAACAGGGCAAAGCTAATATAATTGTGGTCAACAAATGGGACCTGGTAGAAAAAGATGAACGTACTATGAACAAGTTTGATAAAGATATTCGTGAAGATTTGAAATTTATGGCCTATAGCCCTATTTTATATGTCTCAGCTTTGACCAAGAAGAGGATCTATAAAATTCTGGAACTGGCAGATTTTGTGGTTGAGCAGCATAACCGGCGTATTTCCACCTCCGAATTAAACCAGGTTATTAATGAAGCTATGTTGCTCAACCCATTACCGGGTGGGGGCGGCAGAAAAATTAAGATATTCTATTCTACTCAGGTTCGCACTGCACCACCTACTTTTGTATTTTTTGCTAATAACCCGGAAATGGTACATTTCTCTTATCTACGCTACCTGGAGAACAACTTGCGCAGTAATTTTGGCTTTGAAGGAACCCCTATAAAACTGGTTCTGCGCAAGCGTGAGTCCAAAGAGGAATAGGATCGAAAATCATTGGGGGGGAGAGTTTTGTGCAGGAAATTTTACTACTGGTTTTATCTTATTTAATTGGAGCCATTCCCTTTTCCTATATATTTACCCGACTATTTACGGGGATTGATATTCGGGAAAAAGGAAGCGGCAACGTTGGTTCTACCAATGTTCTGCGTACAGTAGGAATTCCAGTTGCTTTGGCCTCTTTTTCTGGTGACATACTTAAGGGAGTGCTGGCAGCATGGCTGGGCTTTCATTTTGGAGGCTATACCCTGGCCGCTATATGCTCAGTGGCAGCAATAGTGGGGCATTGTTGGCCGGTATTTTTAGGTTTTCGAGGTGGCAAAGGGGTAGCCACTTCCGCGGGAATTATTCTTTTTCTCGTACCTAAAGCATTTATTATTTTATTCTTTTGCTTCATTATTATTGTTGCCTTGAGCAGGTACGTATCGTTAGGTTCAATCTGCGGAGCAGCTAGTTTTCCGTTTATATGTCTAATACTTCATAAACCGGCATCCTTAGTGCTGATGAGCTTAATTATGGCTTTGCTGGTTATCTTCCAGCACCGGGAAAATATTAAACGTATTCGCAATGGTACCGAGGGGAAGATTGGCAAGAAGGTAGATTGAAGCAAGTATGGAGGACTTATAGTGAAAAAGGTTTGTGTTCTGGGAGCTGGCAGCTGGGGTACAGCGCTGGCTGCTCATCTGGCCGATAATGATTGTCAGGTATCGCTATGGGGGAGACCTGAAGATGGTATTGATTTAATAAAAATTCAGGGAGAGAATCGACGATTCTTACCGGGAGTGAAGCTACCTGCTGAGGTTTATCCGGAAACCAATCTGCAAACGGCTATAGATGGTGTAGACCTGCTGGTTATGGCAGTACCTTCACAAGCATTACGGAGTGTACTTGAATCAGCCAAGCCTTACATACCAGGTGAAGCCAGACTGGTGAATACTGCTAAAGGGTTGGAAACAACCAGTGGTTTACGCATGAGTCAGGTTGTCAATGAAGTTCTGGGGACGGAATGCATGCCCAGGTTTGCGGTGTTATCAGGCCCCAGTCATGCTGAAGAGGTAAGCCGGAAGGTACCGACTGCGGTAACAGTAGCAGCCTACAATCAGGAGAACGCCTTTAATATTCAGGATGCTTTTATGTCACGTAGCTTTAGGGTATACACTAACCCGGATGTAGCTGGAGTTGAGTTGGGAGGGGCTTTGAAAAACATAATCGCTCTGGCTTCAGGAATTCTCTACGGATTGGGTTATGGGGATAACTCAGCGGCTGCTTTAATGACCCGCGGTCTGACCGAAATGATTCGTATGGGTGTAGCCATGGGGGGGGACCCGAGAACATTTTCTGGACTCAGTGGCATAGGAGACCTGGTGGTAACCTGTGGCAGCAGGCATTCTCGTAATCGACGCGCGGGAGAATTAATCGGTCAGGGTAAAAGCCTGGAGGAAGCCGTACAGCACATTGGCATGGTAGTGGAAGGAATCCATACCACCCGGGTAGTGCATAAGTTGGCGGTTGAAATGAAGTTGGATATGCCGATAACACATGCCTGCTACCGAGTATTGTACGAAGGCCGACATCCGCGGGAAGAAGTCCAGGAGCTTATGCAGCGAAGTAAGAAAAATGAAATGGAAGAAATAGTGAGCGCCATGGATAACTGGTAGAGAATAATGGTATAAAATAAAAAATGGAAAAAAGTGTGATAAAAACCACACTTTTTTTCTTTTCTGGTTATATTAACGATTCTTACTAAATATATTTATACTGTTATAGCCCGAGTACCTGTTGAAGGGGTATCCACAATTAGGGTGCCTTTTAAAAAGTCTAAATCCGAGGGAGGGAAGATGAGAAGTGGAAGGAAATAATATTTTGAACGATATCGCTGAAAGAACTGGCGGCGATATTTATTTGGGAGTAGTAGGCCCGGTTAGAACCGGCAAGTCAACCTTTATCAAAAGGTTCATGGAACTGATGGTCTTACCCAATATAAAAGACATCTATGAACGGGAACGTGCCAAAGACGAGCTGCCCCAGAGCGGTGCAGGCAAAACTATTACTACTACCGAGCCCAAATTTGTACCCAATGAAGCCATCGAAATATCAACGAAAAACGGTCTATCACTAAAAGTTAGACTGGTTGACTGTGTTGGCTATGCTGTTGATGGAGCTTTGGGATACGAAGAAGATGACGAACCGCGCATGGTAAGAACTCCCTGGTTTGACTATGAGGTTCCCTTCGAAGAAGCGGCCGAAATAGGAACCAGGAAGGTCATTGCCGACCATTCCACGATTGGGATCGTGATGGTCACCGATGGCAGTATCAGTGACATTCCCAGAAACAATTATGTGGAAACTGAAGAACGGGTAATAAGTGAATTAAAGGAACTACACAAGCCTTTTATAATTCTCTTAAACTCAACTCATCCGTATGAGAAAGAGACCCTTGAACTGGCCGACGAATTAACGAGTAAATACGATGTAACTGTGGTTCCGGTTGATAGTGCTAATATGACCATCGAGCAGATCTATAGTATCCTGGAAGAAGTCCTCTATGAGTTCCCGGTTCAAGAGGTGAATATCAGCTTGCCTATGTGGGTGGAAGAACTGGATGACGACTTCTGGCTAAGAGATGAAATGGAGACTGCTATCCGCGATGTCTTAAGCAGCATAAAAAAAGTCCGGGATATTGACGGGGCCATCGAGAAGTTATCTGATGTTGAGAATATAAGTTATGTTAGTCTGGAAGAAATGAATCTGGGAACCGGTATAGCTGCGATTGAGGTGGCTGTTCCGGAGCAGCTTTTCTACCAGTCACTCAGTGAAGTGAGTGGGTTCAGTGTTGAGGGCAATCATCATATTATGCGGCTGATGAAGGATCTGAGTGTTGCCAAGAAGGAATTTGATAAAGTAGCCTCGGCCCTGGATGAGGTCAGGGAATCAGGTTATGGAGTGGTTACCCCCAGGCTGGAGGAAATGATACTGGAGGAACCCGAACTAATCAAGCAGGGCAGTCGTTTTGGAGTTAAATTGAAAGCCAAAGCTCCGTCGCTGCATATAATCCGGGCGGATATAACTACTGAAATCACTCCCATCATAGGTACCGAGAAGCAGTGTGAAGAACTGGTTCGTTACATGTTGGATGAATTCGAGGAAGATCCCACCAAAATATGGGAGTCAAACATATTTGGTAAATCGCTGCACGATTTGGTCCGGGAGGGCATTCAAAACAAATTGCACCGTATGCCTGAAAATGCACAGCATAAACTACAGGATACTCTGCAGAGAATTGTTAACGAAGGTAGTGGCGGTCTGATCTGTATAATAATATAGTAATATAAATCTAATTTTATACTTGAAAAAGCCGGTTATTAAGCCGGCTTTTTTCTGGTGTGCCACGCATGGCGATTAACTAGGTGGTGAAAGTCCACTATGGGGGTTTGTAGTTACCAACCATTAGCCAAGAGCAAGGGTGTCACCCGTGAAGAGGAATCTGAAGGAAGCAGTTAACCGCCTGACGTCTTTTGATTAATACATTTTTTCCGGGGTTACCAGCAGGCGTTTGAGGTCTGCAATGTTCTCAAGGACCATCCCTGTTCCCCTTGCGCAATCAGCAAAATGGCGATAAACGCCGTATTCACACCCCCAAAAGACTTACTTCAACTTCGATGTTTCTATTGCATTCAGGACATAATGTTCAAACCACTGGTTTGCTGGTATCGTTGATTTCGCTGTAAAAACCTCCAAATAGGCAAAATCCGATATAAACAAGCCTTCAATGATATGCGTTTTCAAAACAACTAAGCAAATCTTTTCACTCTGCTGGCGGAGAAGCAGAGGACTTTTTCCTTCTATATACATACACGATCAGCAGTACCAACAATGCAAGGATGATTACCCAGGGAAGAAGAACAAACAGCAGTACAACAAAACTGCTGGCCAGGTTTATCATTTGATTAAGGCTGTTGATCAATCCTTGAATGGATTTGCCCAGAGTTCCCTGGGGTGCTTTTACTCCCCCATTAACCTCCTGTACAAGTTGAATATTCACCAGGCTGTAATCAGTAGCATTGGACAGATATTTAACACGTCCGGTCAACACCTCTATTTCGCTGCGGGTATTGCTCAGCTCGTTTTCAATACTTATTATATCCGTGACATTGCTGGCTTTGTTCATCAAACTGAGCAGTCGCTCTTCCTTGGCCAACAGGACTTTCATACGGGCTTTGGAATCGTAGTAATCCTCAGTAACATCCTCAGTGTTCATAACCTTGTCGGTTACTTCGCCGCATTCAGCAATGTCGGACAGGAGACTGTCAAGTTTGGTGCGGGGGATTTTGATCGATAGGTCGGCCGATATGTACTTGTTTTTATAAATATGGCTGGTTACTGTGTAACCGCCGTTTCGTTGATTAAATTCCAGGATATGATCTACGGCTGTGGACACATTTTTTACCTTCAGGCTGATTCTGGCGTTCTGAATAATCTTACGGTTTATGTCTGCAGAACTGCCGGGAGAACTGGCGTTACCACTTTTTATATTGGCTATATTGTTATTGCCCAGTGTTACCGGCGTTTTTACTTTTATATTACTTGCCAAGCCGTAGCTATCGCCTTCAACCGCATCTGGACTATTCGCCGCCTGTTGGTCAGGTTGCCGGGATTCTGAGCCACATCCCCCCAGGCACAACAGCAATAAGCAGCATAGAAGCGTTACCAGCAGGGGAACATAGCCTCTGCGTTTCCCAGTTCTTGCAGAATAACGGTATTTGAACATACTTACAATCATCCTCCTTCAAGTAATAGGTTATTACCTGTACTATTTTATTATGGATTCATTACCATAACTCTGCAGTAATGATAAATACAGGATATATAATCATATACGCGACATTCCTGTGATAGCTATCATGTAAAATGAATCGTGGAAAAATATGATAATTGTATCAATATAAAGAAGGAATTTGAAAAATTAACTTACCATCATTTTTGAGAGAGCGCCTCACAGTAGAGATACTTGTGAGGTCTTTTTTAGGCTTCATTTTTATTGAATCGAAGCAATCTTAATCATGGCTTGAGGCATACAGAGGTCTCCGTAAGTAGTGTGGATGCAGGTCACAAAGGCAGTGTCCGCAGAATAATACTAATAATTATTTATTATAAAACCCGGAAATATTAAATTATGCACGCAATTATGGTTATATATGTAACGCGAGGAAATTACATACTTATATATTGTTCGACAATTTGTTACAATAAATATAAAGTTCATGCAAGGCAAATATCAAAGATGGAAAACATTAGCAAGTAAATGTGTGTATTGTTTAGTGTTTTATGCCTTGAGCACAAATTTAGATAAGAAAAAAGGAGAGCTAAAGTTATGAACAAGAAAAAATGGGTAGTACTAATGCTGGTATTAGTGCTATCAATGGGAATGATGGCAGGTTGCAGCTCGGTAGAAAAGCAATATGTTAATCTAATGAATGAAGCCAGCAGCCAAAAGGTTTTTGAAGAAAGCGGCTCCATGGAACTAACTCTTTCGCAAATGCCCAAGGATATATTCGAAGGCGAAAAAGTCTTTACGGAAGAGCTAATTAAGAAAGCCATAAACGAACACCGAATCGATTACTCAGGTAGAATTGATATGATTCAGGGTATATTTAAATATGATTTTACCATTGTTAGCAATAAGACTGGAGAAAGGACCGATCTCACGTCTATAGTGTGTAAAGATAATGTTATGTACATAAAAATAGATGATATGATCAGCTATATAAAACAATATGCAAATGGTGAAGAAAAGCAAGAAATAGATAAAATGCTCGGCAACGCTAATTACGTTAGCATAAGTGGTCAAGATTTAGCCGAGCTTATGGCACCTGGTATGGAGAATAAGTCCAGCGAGAATATATTCCAACAATCTGCTAAGCAGCAAACGATAATGAGAAAGCTGTTTGCAATACTGCCTGATAAGGCTTTTGACCAATACCAAAGTAACCTAATAAGTAAGAACAACAACCAATATACATTAAAACTGCGGGGAGCAGAATTGTTTGATGTTACTAAACCTATGATTGTATATTCGATTAATAATGTAGATAAAATAGGATCTGCTTTAACCGCATTTTTGAACAGTCTCAGTGAAGAAGAGAGTACGTATCTGGGTCTGACCCAAAAAACCAAAAACGAGGCCCTTACAGGTATCGATAAAATGGTTGCCGATGTCAATAAAAATCAGGATAAGTACTTGAAAGAGCTGGACAAAAGCTCAGCTGATGCTCAGAAGGATCTGGCTAAGACTTTAAAAGATTCGGAACTGGTCGCCAGTATTGAAAAGAAGGATGCTCAAACCTACGAGGCCTCAACAAAACTGCGCTTGGACGTATCCAATGATGAACAAAAAGAAGAAATAGACATAACCTTTAATGTCAAACAAGTAGTTAAGGTTATTCCATCAATACAGGTGAGTGCACCTACCGGTAAGATTATTACCTTGGACGAGGTGGAGAAAAAGCTGCCGGTTCGCATGCAGATATCGGTAGACGATAGTGAATACACCTTTGATAAAGGATTTAGCAACGACGACGGGTTTATCAATGTCAGCGTAATAAACGGCCAGGCTTATGTTCCCTTACGTTTCGTAGCCGAATCAATGGGCGAAAAAGTAGGCTGGGACGAGGCAACACAGCAAGCTTATGTAGAGCGCAACGGTCAAAGAATTATTATGACAGGAACAGTTGTCGATGATGAAGCTCTGGTTAGAAGCCGGGATTTTGAACGCCTGAGCTATAAGGTCAGCTGGGATGATGCAAAGCATATGGTGACAATTGAAAAATAATCGAGGTTAAGCTGTGGAAGCTATACAACAAGGAGGGGGCAAAGCCCCCTCCTTGTTGCGTTATAAATCGGTTTTGAGACTATTATTTGATTTTGCCCCCATGGTTACAGGCCGCAACCACCGATGAATATGTATTTTAGGTAGCAGCAGAAGAAACTTTTTATGTCATCCTGAGCGAACGGTTGGGTGGAAATGTAAAACCTGGTAATATTGATCACTCTTAACCATTATATGTGGACGATATGATGATCTTCTGCAAAAGCAGAAGGTGTCGAAAAATGATTTAATGCAATTGATCGGGGCGCTCCAATGGTCAAAGAAAATTGTGCAATCAGCAGATTGATTGAACTGGAAAAACTAAACACACTATGGATGTATAATGTATACAATATTAATGTATACAAAATACTAAATTTCTGGGTTATAATCTAAAAAAAGTCTAATTGCAAAACGAGGAGGAAAAACTAAATGCAAAGTAGTTCATACAACCCCTACGAAAATGCCCAATCTCAATTTGATCGGGTAGCGAAAATTATTGGTCTTGATGAGGCAACCCAGATATTGCTTCGTCAACCGATGAGGGAGCACCATTTTACCATACCTGTACATATGGATGATGGAAGTACCAAGGTATTTAATGGCTACCGTATTCAACATAACAATGCCAGAGGTCCGGCTAAAGGAGGCATTCGCTTTCATCCTCAGGAAACCGTCGATACTATTAGGGCTCTGTCTATGTGGATGACCTGGAAATGTGCAGTAGTTGATATTCCTCTGGGCGGAGGAAAGGGTGGGATTATATGTGATCCTCGCAATTTGACCGAGAATGAACAGGAAAGACTATGCCGGGGTTGGGTAAGACAACTGGCCAAAGATGTTGGTCCTTATATCGATGTACCGGCACCGGATGTAATGACAAATGGAAAGCATATGCTGTGGATGCTTGATGAATTTGAACTTATTCATGGCGGCAGATTCCCCGGATTTATTACCGGAAAACCAGTGGGAATGGGTGGATCCTTAGGTAGAACCGAAGCTACTGGATATGGATTGATATATACCGTGCGTGAAGCATTAAAGAGTCTGGGCATGAGAATAGAGAACACATCTGCCAGCATTCAGGGCTTTGGTAATGTTGCTCAATACGCAGGCAAATTGTATCAAGAATTGGGCGGCACCGTAGTGGCTGTTTCTTGCTGGGATAATAATGATAAGAAGGCCTATACATTCTTGAAAAAGAGCGGTCTGGATATCGATGCATTGTTTGCCATCACCGATGCTTTTGGCAGTATCGACAAGAGCAAGGCCGTTGACCTGGGCTGCGAAATTCTCCCGGAAGGAGCCTGGCTGGAACAAGAGGTAGATATCCTTATGCCGTCAGCTCTGGAAAACCAGATTACCTTGGAAAATGTGGGCAAAATAAGCAAACAGGTTTTATTGATTGCTGAAGGTGCCAACGGTCCTATTAATACAGATGCTGATGAAGTACTCAGAAAGAGCGGCATGTTTGTTATTCCTGATTTCCTGGCCAATGCTGGGGGAGTAACCTGCAGCTATTTTGAACAGGTTCAGTCCAATGCCAACTACTATTGGGAAAAGGATGAGGTACTGCACAAACTTGATGTCCAGATGACATCATCATTTAAAGCAGTTAAGGAAACTGCTGATAAGAACAAACTATATATGCGTGATGCCGCCTACGTTATTTCCATAAACCGTGTAGCGCAAGCGGTTAAGATGCGTGGTTGGGTATAAAAGGAATGATCGCGTGTAAATCATATTGTATTGAATAAATGGCAAGGTGTTTTTATGAATGACAGGGAATCTTCAAATGAATACTTACTGGATAATCTAAAAGAAAGAGCCAAAGAGCTGAATTGTCTCTACCAGGTAGATGAAATCTTAAATAATCAACGTCTGTCAATGCCTGAAATTTTTAGAGAATTAATCCGAATAATACCTTTAGGATGGCAGTTTCCAGAGGTATGTAAAGCAAGAATAGTGTACGATAACCAAAGTTACCAAACATCTGGTTTCCGTACTTCGCCCTATTCTTTAAGTGCCAGCATAAAACGGGATGGTAAGGCGGTAGGACAAGTTGAGGTTGTCTATATAAGCGAGGTTATCAAAAGCGAGGAAGGCTACTTCCTTGAAAAAGAGCTGAAGCTTATCAGGACCATTGCTGATCGTATTGGCCATACGATCCTGCAGCGCTACATTGGGCCAGTGCTGCGGGAGTGGAGTCTATCCAAAGACCAACCGTATGAAGGCAGAGCTGCACTCAGTGAATGGATGGTCATTGTAGATCTGGTGGGCAGAACTAATCAGCGCATGCTATTGCATATTTGCAGGAAGATGGTCAATTATCTCTGTTTAAGTGGAATCAAAGAAGCGGAAGAAGTGCTATGGGATTTTGGCAATGATTCCAGGGATTTCTTTGAGCCGGGAGAGGTGAATTATCCAAGTGAAAAAATCCCTCTTGGCAATTTGGCCAGTATATGTGAAAAAACTTTTAGAATTGCTTCCCGTCATCTAAGTGACACCGAAATATCGATAAGTCTGAAGAACTGGATACAGGAAGAAAAAGCGTACCCGCTGATAAAGGCGGTAGATCGTTTAGATGCATCAGTGAAAGAAATCGTAAAAGTAATTACGCGCTTCAGTGGTACGATCGGGGATAGCAGTATGAGCTATTCCCCGATGGGGCACTGGCTCGTAGTTGCCTTAATCCGCCGCTTCCTTTCCGACAAATTGGAATTTATCAACATTGCCCGTCAACATATAGAGATCAGCGATTTTTATGACATTGTTAGCCGTTTGATTTTTCCCGCAGGAAGTCATGGTAAAATAGGCGGAAAAGGTGCCGGTCTATTTATGGCTCAGCAGATACTAGCCAGGGCCAGTGAAGATACGCCGCTCTTACAAGCGGTCAAGGTGCCGAAAACCTGGTATATCGCCACCGATGAAATTAAGGAATTCCTGCATTATAACAACCTAGAGGAATTAAATGTACAAAAGTACAAGGATTTATTTGAGATACGCATAGACTATCCTAACATTACTCAACTGATGAAGAATTGTGAGTTTCCTGAAGGCATTGTCAAGAGTCTGGCTATGGCACTGGATGACTTCGGGGATTGTCCTTTGATCGTAAGAAGTTCAAGCTTGCTGGAGGATCAAATGGGGGCGGCTTTTTCAGGTAAGTATAAAAGTTTGTTTCTGGCTAATCAGGGAAGCAAGCAGCAACGCATGGAAGCCCTTATGGATGCAGTTGGTGAAGTATATGCTTCTCTGTACAGCCCGGACTCCATTCAATACCGCTCGGAGAGAGCCCTGCTGGATTTCCAAGAAGAAATGGGGATCATGATCCAGGAAGTTGTAGGCAGAAGAGTAGGCCGATACTTCCTGCCGCTTTATGCTGGGGTTGCCTTTAGCAACAATGAATTTCGCTGGTCACCTCGGATTAAACGTGAAGATGGCTTGATACGCTTGGTTATGGGCTTGGGTACCCGTGCTGTTGATCGGGTAAGTGATGATTTTCCCATCCTGGTATCTCCTGGACAGCCAGGCTTGAGGGTTAATACGATTCCTGAAGAAATCAAACGCTACTCACCCAAAAAATTAGATGTAATCAATCTGGAAAAGAATAGCTTTGAAACCATAGAGGTATCAGCCCTGCTTAAGGAATATGGACAAATGATTCCCCATGTACAGCAAGTTGTTTCAATTTATACACGGGAATATGTGAAAAAGCCACTCGCTTTTGATATCGATTTTGAACAGGATGATCTGGTAGTTACCTTTGATGGGCTTATTAAGGATACCCCGTTTATCAAGCAAATAGCTCTTATCCAGAACATTCTGGAAGAAAAGCTGGGAACAGCGGTAGACATTGAATTTGCTTCCGATGGAGATAATTTCTATCTTCTTCAATGCCGACCCCAGAGTTTTAGGCCGGATACAAGTCCTGCAGCAATTCCTAAAGATCTGTCCCCCCGGGATATCATATTCTCAGCCAGGCGTTACGTATCTAACGGTACTATTCAGGATATTTCCCATATCGTGTATGTCGATCCGGAAGGCTATAATGGACTGTATAAACTGGATGACCTGGTGAAGGTAGGAAAAGCGGTTGGAATGCTTAATATGCTGCTTCCCAGACAACGATTTATACTCATGGGGCCCGGGCGATGGGGAAGTCGCGGAGATATTAAGCTGGGTGTACAGGTGAGTTATGCTGATATAAACAATACGGCGGCCCTTATTGAGATTGCCCGCAAGAAATCGAATTATTTACCGGAACTGTCTTTTGGTACACATTTTTTTCAGGATTTAGTCGAATCCAATATTCGTTATTTGCCGCTTTATCCAGATGATAAAGACATTATTTTTAATGAAATATTCTTACGGAAAAGGGATAGTATTTTAGAGCAAATATTACCTGAATTCGCGTATCTGGAGAATGTAATCAGGGTAATTGACATACCCGCAACATGTAATGGAAATGTTCTGAAAATCTCCATGAATGCAGATTTGGAAGAAGCACTGGCTTATCTGGCCGCTCCTTCCGGTGAAACTACACTTAGCTATAGTGAAATAACCAAAGCCGAAAAAACTTTTCGGCCGGGTGAGTCTTTTACTGATGACAGGTTTTGGCGGTGGCGTTATTATATGGCTGAACGTATAGCCGAGAGACTGGATTTGGAGCATTTTGGAGTTAAGGGGCTTTATGTTTTCGGAAGTACCAATAACGGTACTGCTGGCCCGGGAAGTGACATTGATCTGCTTATTCATTTTCAGGGAAATCAACAGCAGCATGAAGAATTGTTGTATTGGCTAAAGGGATGGAGTCTATGCCTGGCAGAGATGAATTATCTTAAAACCGGTTATTCATCAGAGGGACTGCTCGATATCCATATAGTGACTGATGAAGATATAGCTAGAAAAAGCTCCTTCGCGGTTAAAATTGGCGCCATTACTGATCCTGCTGTCCCTTTGAAATTAAAACTGTAGGCTTCACTCACTATAATAAGGAAAGAGCAGATAAATATATAGAATATATCTTACTATACCCGGCATTGTAGCCGGGTTAGCTCTTTTTATGGGTGAGGAATCATGGTCGAACGTACCTTTATGAATTCCGGGAGAGGCCCTGTACGTACATTAAGGAACACCTTCGAGATAAATAGGATGATAAGGTATATGTTATAATAAGTACATAAAGATTAGTAGCGTTGAGATTTACCTCATATTGGGGAAAAATTTCAGCGTATTTTTATACCCCTTATAGCGATAAGGTCCTGAATTATACCGTAAGCTGCAACAAATTAGCTGGTTACAAAAAATATTTTATACTGACAATGTTGTAGATTACTTGGAAAACCTTTATTTTAAAGATTATCATGAAATAATGCGTCATCAGAGCAGCGAAAGCCCCGATGGTGAACCACTGAAAATTAGAGGTTTCGAAGTAAATAATAGTTCTTTATGCAGCCGAAACTTACGGGAGAGCAGTATTCGAGAATCAACTGGCTGTACAGTAGTTACCATAAAGAGAAGCGATGGGGAAATTATTATTAACCCTCATAGTCAAGAAAGTATTGCCATGGGGGATACACTCGTTGTTATGGGCAGCAATGTTCAACTTGAGCAATTTGGCTATTTTATACTAGAGGAGGGTCATACGGGATGAATCCAATATTTCAATATTTAGTTATTAAATCAAACCTCGTCACTCGGGCTAAATGTCCCCAATGCCAGCATAGGTTTGAAGTTTTGCGCAAGGACAGTCATCGCCAGGTGAATTGTCTAAAATGCGGAAAAAGCTTTCACATAAGTAAAGACAATAGAATCTAACCAATGTTTGCTATAGCTGACTGGCTAGATTATATTAAATGCGCTGCTTGCTTAAGGCTATCGGCCATTAGAGCTAGGCTGCCTTTTCCATGTCTGTTTTTTTTGCCGGACCGGTGTGGGCATTGATCTTTCCGCTGGGTATGAAAAAAGTGCAAATAAATGCCAGTACGCAAAAAATTGAAGCAATAATAAAACAGTCGCTAATGGCATTTATAATAGCCAGCTTGCTCACTTCTTTGGCGATCAAACCTGCACTAACACTCCCTACGGTTAAAGAATCCCAGGCCTGACGAATAGCAAGATCGTATAAATTAGCTTGCATATTCAGAATTTCATTTCCTTTCATGTTTATTGACTGGGCGCAATTAGCGAAATGAAGTACCTGGCGATTCTGCATAATGGTAGTAAACATGGCGATTCCCAACGATCCTGCAACCTGCAGGATTACATTGCGCAGGGCTGAAGCTTTGCTGGTCAGGTTAATTGGAATCGTGGCCATTGCTACTGTCGTTACCGGCATCATGGAAAGACCCATCCCGACTCCCCGCAAGGCCAACCAGACAATCATTATCATATAAGGAGTCAAACCGTTAAAATGGCTTAACATATAGGTGGTATAGCTTACAATGAGCAGGCCTGCCAATACAACCGTCCGGGCTCCATATTTATCGAATATTTTGCCGCTTAGCGGCATCATTAAAGCGGTTGTTATCGCGGCCGGAAATAGAATTAATCCGGTTTGCACAGGGCTTAATCCCAGTACCGTCTGCAACAAAATGGGCAGTAGAAACATAGCCCCAAACATGCCGATGTTTAGGAATGAACCAATTATGGTTGCTATGGTAAACAGAGGGCTCTTAAAAAGTCTTAGTTCCAAAAGTGGTTCGGGATGATTCAGTTCATTGACAACAAAAGCAGTTAGCATGATCAGGGAAGTGGTAAAGAGAGAAACGATGTAGACAGAGGTCCAGCCATGTTTGCTGCCCTGACTCAAAGCCAGGAGCAGGCAGAACAAGCCAATAACTGAACTTGCCAGACCCATTATATCAAAGCGGTGGCCTTTAATTAGCTCCGTTTCGGGGAGACGAATCGCTGCCAACCAGAGGGTTAAAATTCCGATGGGAACATTGATATAGAAGATTAGACGCCAATTGATATATTCCACCAGATAACCACCGAAAGTGGGACCGATGGCGGGTGCCGCCATCGCCGCTATGCCCCATATACCCATGGTCATACCAATCTCTTCACGAGGCGTAACCCTATAAATAAAAGCCATACCCAGAGGCTGCATGATACCTCCCCCGATAGCCTGTATTATGCGAGCCGCTACCAGGCTGGGTATATTCCACGCCAGACCACACAGGCAAGAGCCCAGCACAAAAATAGCCAGCGCCGAAAAATACATCCGTTTATAGCCAAAGGTGTCGGCCAGATAACCTGTAAGGGGCATTACTACACCCATGGTCATCATATAAGAGCTTAAAACCCACTGCAGGGAATTGGGCGTGGAATTAAAAACCGCCATAATTTTAGGCAAAGCCACATTGACAATACTGGAATTAAGAACGGCCATAAATGTGCCTATTAAAATAACGATAACGACTGACCAATCAGTTTTAACTGATGCTGTATCTGACATATTCAACCTTCTTAATAATAATTAGGATTTGGTATGTATTTTAACTGTGGCTGACATTCCCGAACGCAAGACCAGTCCAGCATGTTGAACAGATATTTTTACTGGCAGATATTGAGCCACCTTGGTATAGTTACCAGAGCTATTTTCAGTTGAAAGTACTGAAAATACCGATTTGGTAGCCCCGGCAATGGACGTAACCCGACCCGCAAATACTTTTCCTGGATAGGCATCAATGCGGACATCAACCTTTTGTCCGGGATGGATTTGACCGATCTTTTTTTCATCTATATTGGCAGTAACCCAGGTGGAATCCATATTGCACAGGGTAAGGATGGTCTGGGCAACGCTGATATTTTCACCTACTTGTACAGTAAACCTGACTACGGTACCACTTATGGGGGCCTTGATAAAGCTGTTATTATAATTCAATAATGCCGCGTTATAGGCTGCTTGAGCTTGTTTTAACTGGTATACGTAGGAGGCATCACCGGTTTTTTCAACACTTTCCTTTTTTGCTTCAGCCTCCACCAGGGATGCCTGGGCTGCCAGCAGATTGGCCTGGCTGCTTTCCAGCGTGGCCTGCGCTTTTTCATAATCGGACTGGGATTTATCCAGTACTTCCTGGGATATAGCACCTGCCTGGTTTAATGTCTGGTTTTTATCCAGCATCCTTTTGACATCGGACAAAGAAATTTGGCTGTTTTTAAGCTGAGCTTGAGCAACTTGCACGGTATCCTGAGCCCTGGTGTAACCGGCTTGAACTGATTTAAGATCCATGGGTAGTTTCTGACGATTGGTTTGTGCCAGTTCCAGGTTGGCAGCAGCCT
Organism: uncultured Syntrophomonas sp.; assembly: GCA_964510795.1. Taxonomy (GTDB): domain Bacteria; phylum Bacillota; class Syntrophomonadia; order Syntrophomonadales; family Syntrophomonadaceae; genus Syntrophomonas_B. The sequence goes on along the minus strand of CAZEDT010000002.1, from coordinate 190,269 downwards.
GATCAAGGGCGATTTTATACTGGCTGTTATCCAGCCAGGCTATGGTTTGGCCAGCCTTTACTGTATCCTCCTCGTTAACTGCTAATCTTTCCAAACGGCCAGATACTTTGGAACTGACATCCACAGTATCACCAGTAACCTTAGCGTTGTCAGTAGAGACAGTGCTATTAAGGCTATACTGCCAACAGAAAATTCCGCTGGCAGCCAGTAATAAGGCCATTAATATCATCAACAGGAGTTTATTTCTCCGGGGTTTAGTATTTTCTAGATCAGGTGCAGTTTCAATTTGGCTCACAACGTATGTCCTCCCTTACTGGTCAATATTCCTTCCGTTAATACAGCTTTGATTAGCTCCAGATCACGGCTTTCCTCGTTGGCTTCGCGTTTTTCCTCCAGATTACCTAAGCAATAACCGCGTACGATATTGTTCAATAGGACTGCCATTTTATATTTATCAACTTCCATTAATATGCCTGCCTGAATACCGCGCTCAATCATACCGGCCACCTGTTCAATTTTACGTTGTCTCTTTAAGAGCAGATCCTCGAAGACTTCACTCTTTATGGCTCCTTCCAAACGTCGGCGATAGAGGGACATTAATAGTGGTCCATAACTGCTATGCGATCTATATTGCAGGGTTAAATAGGCATTCAAGGCTTTAACGACATCTGCCTCCTGGCTGCACTGTTCTTCTATATTTTGGTTCAATCTATCCAGATTCTCAGATAATATATAAATTAAAATATCATCTTTGTTATCAAAATATTGATAGATGGTTCCTTTGCCAATTTCAGCGGCAGTGGCAATATCCTGAACAGTTACCCCTTCAAATGAAGTCTCCGTAAAAAGTCTGAAAGCCGCCTCAGCAATCAATTGTTTCCTAAAATCACGCTCGCGCTCCTTGCGATTAAGCATGGCGTTCACCCCTCTGCTGACTGATAAGTACCAATATTGACTAACGAGTTCTGTAACTCATTTTAGATAGTCGAACTTGATTATGTCAAATAATTTTATATGGTACAGAGAGGGGGATACTCCCAACGCATTTTTCTCAACAATAACTAACTTGGCATTAACAGCTTGTTCATAGGTAGTTCTGTTATTTATACCAAAGTTAAAATAACCATTTTCGTCGATAGGACATGTTCTCAATGCCATAACATCGCGCAAAGCAATACCAAGCTTACCACTGGCGAAATCTGCAGAGGAACTATGCATTTAAGATTCACCGGAAGTTACCGGAGTTAAACTTAATAAATACAAAAGGATATATTTAGTGGTCTGGTCCTATTTGCTTTTAATCTTGCCACATAAAATACAGAGTGATATAATGTCCGTACTGCATAGAAAAACATCCATCCCACGCAGACAAAAAGTAGGTGTAGGTTTGAAAGATAAGAAGAAGTTCTATATGGTGAGAGAAGATATTTTGCCGGAATCAATATTAAAGACAGCCCTGGCCAAGGAGATGTTGGCCAGCGGGGAAGTTGAGAATATTATTGAGGCCGTGGACCGACTGCAAATGGCCCGCAGCACTTTCTATAAATATAAGGACGGGGTCTTTCCTTTTTTTAACGCTGATAATTTCAATATTATCAACATTTCGCTGCTGCTGCGTAATGTATCCGGGGTGCTTTCGGCAGTTATAAATTGCATTGCCGATCTAAACGGCAATGTTCTGACCATCAACCAAAACCTTCCTTTACATGGGGTGGCTTATGTAACTTTATCCGTAAGTATGGAGGAGGTCAGCATTTCGGTTGACGATATGCTGGGCAGGCTTAATAATATTGATGGGGTCAATCACGTAGAAATAATAGGCAAAAGTTAACTTACAGGAGGACACAGATTATGATTAACATTGGTTTGTTGGGTTGCGGGACGGTTGGTTCCGGTGTGGTTAAATTATTAAAACAGAACCAGGCCACGATTGCAAAAAAAGCTGGTGCAGAAATTAACGTTCGCAAGGTGCTGGAAAAAGATCTGGATAAGTGCTATAAAATTGGCCTGACAGAAGATCAGGTGACCAGTCATTATGAGGATATCCTTAACGATGACGCAATTGATATAGTGGTTGAGCTGATGGGTGGTATTGAGCCCGCTTTCAGCTTTATTATCGAAGCTATGAAAAAAGGTAAGCACGTGGTCAGTGCTAATAAAGATTTAATTGCCGTTAAAGGCAGAGAACTATTCAATACGGCTGAAGAGTATAATGTAGATTTCTATTTTGAAGCCAGTGTCGCAGGAGGAATTCCAATTATTTATCCTTTGAAGCAATCGCTGGCGGCCAATCAGATCCAGGAGGTTATTGGCATACTTAATGGAACCACCAATTATATTTTAAGTAAAATGACCAAGGAAGGCCGAGATTACCTGGAGGTACTGCAGGAAGCTCAGGAATTGGGTTATGCCGAATCAGATCCTAGTGCTGATGTAGATGGATTGGATGCTGCCCGTAAAATAGCTATTTTATCTTCCATCGCTTATAACAGTCGGGTGACCCTGGATGATGTATATGTAGAAGGTATTACCTCCATTACCCTCCGAGATATTCAGTATGCCAAAGAATTGGGATATGTGGTAAAGCTTCTGGCTATTGCTAAAGAAGTTGACGGTAAGATTCAGGCGCGAGTGCACCCGGCTTTTATTCCACTTAACCACCCGCTGGCTTCTGTTAATGACGTTTTTAATGCTGTTTTTGTAAGTGGTGATGCGGTAGGGGAGATCATGCACTATGGCAGAGGTGCTGGGGAGATGCCAACTGCCAGTGCCGTGGCCGGGGACATTATTGAAATTGGCCGAAATATGCTCTACCACAGCAATGCTCGAATTGGCTGTACCTGTTTTGAAAGTAAAGAAATTCTAAACATCAACGAACTCAGTGTTGAGTATTATATCCGCATGACGGTAAAAGATAGGCCCGGGGTACTGGCTGGAATTGCCGGAGTATTTGGCAACAATAATGTGAGTCTGGCACAGGTTCTGCAAAAAACCAATGGTTGGGAAATGGCTGAGCTCATTCTCATAACTCATACCGTCCGGGAAAAGGATCTTCAGGATGCTCTGACCGTGCTCAAAGGAATGAGTATGGTAGGAGAGATAAATAGTGTTATCCGACTGGAAGGTACCAACCGGAATTAAAAGGTTAAATAGAGTACCTGGGATGATGGACGGGGAGGGTTACCACGTGTCATCTTTGCTTTTTACATTAGGGTCTAAAGTGATATAATTTTAAGGTTGAATTTATTAAGAATATATTTGTTACAGGATTTTTTAGGGAGTGAATAAAATTGGCTTTATTGGTTTCCAAATTTGGTGGTAGTTCGGTGGCATCAATCGAAAAAATCAGAAATGTTGCTGTGCGTATCCAGGAAATGAGACGTCGGGGAGATGATTTAGTAGTAGTAATATCGGCTATGGGCGACACCACCGATGATCTGCTGGAACTAGCCTGGGAGACCGGCGAACGTAACAATGCTCGAGAAATGGATATGTTACTGTCAACGGGTGAACAGCAATCAGCTGCGCTTCTGGCACTGACGCTAAATGGCCTGCAATGTCCGGCGGTCTCCTTGACTGGTTGGCAAGCTGGTATAAAAACTGATGGAGTGCACAGCAAGGCCAGAATCAGTGGTATAGATCCGACTAAAATCCACAAAGAAATAGAAAAGGGTAATATAGTAGTTATTGCTGGCTTCCAAGGCCTTTCTCCCGAGGGTGACATTACCACGCTGGGTAGAGGCGGTTCAGATACTACAGCTGTTGCTTTAGCTGCTAGCCTGGGAGCAGAGCGCTGTTTGATATTTACTGATGTAAATGGAGTATATACAGCTGATCCGCGTATTGTGAAAGAAGCCAGCAAGTTAGCTCAAATTTCCTATGAAGAAATGCTGGAAATGGCCAGCTTGGGAGCAGGAGTGCTGCAGCCTCGGGCGGCTGAATTTGCCATGCTATATAATGTGGATGTGGAAGTGCTTAGCAGCTTTAATAACGAACCCGGAACCATTATTACGGAGGTTGGAAAAATGGAAAGACAAAGAATAGTTAGTGGGATAGCACATGATTTAAACGTAGCCAAAATTGCTCTATATGATGTACCCGACCAGCCCGGCGTAGCTATGACCATATTTAAGGTGCTGGCTGAAAATAAAATTAACGTTGATATGGTGATTCAAGGTGGTATGCGCGCTAGCCGCAATGATATTGCTTTTACTATAGAAAGAGATGAATTAGAGAAGGCCTTGCCGCTGGTAAATGAGGTAGTAATGAATATTGGTGCTTCCGGCATGTCCTATGGAAAAGATGTTGCTAAGATTTCGATAGTCGGTGCTGGCATGCAAAGTAATCCGGGAGTTGCTGCAGCTATGTTTGAAGCCCTGGCAGATGCCAATATTAATATACATATGATCAGTACCTCGGAGATCAAGGTGTCCTGTATTATCAATGAGGAAGATGTTAAAAAGGCGGTTCAGGCTTTACATAGCAAATTCCGTCTGGATGAAATAGATTAAGTCGGATTCTATCAGCTTCTGCTTGACTTAAAATCCGTTCTGTTATAGAATATTCCTTGCGTCGGGGTGTAGCTCAGTTTGGTATGAGCGCTACGTTGGGGACGTAGAGGCCGCTGGTTCAAATCCAGTCACTCCGACCATTTAATAACTCAATCTTTGATACAAAATAAGTCCAGCAATGCTGGGCTTTTTGGTGTTTCTGAGGTGTTTTCAGGTTGCTGGAAATGAATTTTTAACCCATTTTGCGTAAAGATGCACCTCTCTTGGGGGTGCACTTTTTAACGAAAATATTGATTAGGTTGTAACAAATAACGCTTTACCATAAAAGGTACGATATATACTTACAGCTTGTTTTACACGACAATTAGCGATATATTTTGCTTATAACTGTTTTTTTGAATAGGAGGGTATATATGTCAAAGAAAAAAGTTCCCTCCTTATTGTTCCAACAAACTTTTTCTACATGGACAGTCGAAAAGAACGAGGATTCCGTTTAGAATTTTTATGTTGTAAAATATACAGGTTACAAATATAATAATAAACAATATTTGTAATTATATGGAGGCATTGCTGTGTCAAAAATCGTTATGCCTAAGAACAGTGCTGTTCTTGAAGAACTCGAAGCAGTTTTGAAAATCTACTACAATACGGATTGTTGGATGCCTAACAAAGAATATACTCAACAACTAAAGGCTATAATTGGCGCCAACCAATACCCATCATCTTATACCAAAAAGAATCAGATAATTGCTTATTTTGGATTTACAGAATGGGAAGATATCTTCAAGCCACGATCAAAACGCAGAATTACCATAAGTGGTAGGAGAATGTACTATTATTTGACTCATAATGATATTGCTGGTGTTCAAGAAACATTAATGACTGCGCTTGAAACAGTATCTTTTGGAAAAAATAATTTTGGATGTCCAGATAGCGATTCAATAGTAGATCCACCATGTTTATCCATTCATGCAATACTAGATTTGGAATACATTACATATAAAGAATTTGCTTATTTACTTTGGAATATTGCCGATTTAGAACGAGAGTATGCAATCGTTGTTGAAGAGATTCGTCAATCACGATTGGGTAATATGGTATTGGAACTGACCCAAGAAGCAGAAAAATATCGAGATGCCAAGCCTATAGAAGCACTACTAGGGTGGAGATTTTTTAGGAATATATCCACAAGCCGAACAATTCATTTTGCAATCTCTCCTGAGGTGCGAACCAACTACACAACAAGATTACGAGGTCTAAGCATTTATAATGAGGATAAATCGGGTCGGCATCCTGAATTTGAAATTAATATTTCAAGTCTTGATACAGCTTTTGTTGATGAATGTTGTGATGAACTTGAGCAATTTCAAACAGAAACAATTGAAACTGCAGACATTTTGAGTATCGGATCTGAGCAATTAAACGCACTTAATTCTAGAGCCCCAGAAGCTATGAATACAAAGAATGGTCGGAAATATAAAACGGATCCTCGTATAATAAAATCAGCATTATCCCAAGCAAATTATAAATGTAAAATCAACGAGGCCCATCATACCTTCCCTGTTAGGGAAAGACATGATTATACCGAGGGGCATCATCTAATCCCAATGAAGGCTCAGAAAGATTTCGACGTAAACTTGGATAGAACAGAAAACATTGTCTCCTTGTGCCCGACATGTCATAAGGCCATTCATTATGCTTCAAAAACATATAAGCGAAGGTTACTCGAAGGTTTGTATACCGAAGACAAACAACAAGAACTCCAGGCACTGGCAATAACGATAACACTCGAGGAACTCTTAGACAGGTATTATTAAAAACAAGGTCTCGATTGCGTGAGATATATTCAATCGAGAGCCGTTTTATTGTTACATATTATTTTCAGTAAAAATGCCGTGGTTGACGGAAGGTTTTTCTTTTGGAGCTGGCACTCCCAAATTCGTATTACTAACCATCCGCGTTCAAAAATTGCAGTAATTTCTTTATCATGCACCATGTTGTACTCTATCTTTTTTTACCAATACTCAGCATTACTTTTGGGACAGGTATTTCGGCAATTATGTGCATGCCAAAAGCATCCATCGACAAAAATGGCTATTTTCTTGTTCATAAATACGAAATCTGGATGCTCCTTCACCTTATAGCCACGGCGCCATCCAATTATACCGTTGTCTTTAAACATATTTAAACTTAATATTTGATACGATGGAAAGCCCAGCATTTCTGGGCTTTTTGGTGTTTGCGGAGATTTTTAGACTGCTTCTGGATATGGTTTTTGCTTCATTTTGCGTAAAAGTGCACCCAAGGGGTGCATCATCACAGTCTTTGCACCCCTTTTGTTCGGCAACCAAGGAAAAATTAAAAGGTATAGGCAAAATTGAAAAGGTTTAATCTCCATATAGAGCAAAAGTTTTCACGTGTGGCGTCAAAAACTTGACGCCCAAAATGGAATACATTATAATGAATTTGTATATGTAGTACTTATCAGGCGGATGAAAAGGGGCTATTCCATGACCGATTTAAGTAATTTTAAGCTATGGCTTACAGAACACAAAGATTATTCTGCTAAAACCATTAGCAATCATGTATCAAGGTTTAAAAGAGCAGATAATATACTTCCCTGGTTCAATGAAACGGTATATCAATTTCATTTAGAACAAACTGAATCCTATCAAGCACTCTCTAGTGATGTACGTTCCCAGATAAAGAAAGCCGTGAAATTATACTTTGAATTTGTAAATACTCATGAAGCAATTTTATGCAGCGACAGAAAAAGTGGTAAAAATGTATTATCTTTATTTGCGAATATCGGTGTTGCGGAAGTTTATTTAAAAGAAATGGGGTTTAGTGTTGTTGTTGCTAACGAACTAATTGAAAGACGAGCGATTCTGTATTCTAAGATATACCCAGAAACACACATGATCTGTGGTGATATTACTGATAAAAAAATCTTTGATAAAATTATTAAGGAATCTGTAGATAGAGATGTAGATATTATTATGGCTACCCCTCCCTGCCAAGGGATGAGTACCGTAGGGCAAAAAGTTGTTGATGATGAAAGAAATAGACTTGTTTGTCAAGTTATAGAGGCTATAAAAGAAATTAAGCCTAAATATGCCCTAATTGAAAATGTACCTATGTTTTTTAATACTGAAATAAAAGTTGGGGATAAGAAAATTCTCATCCCTAAACTCATAGAAAAAGAGTTAGGTAACGACTATATAATTAATGAATCCGTTATAGATACTAAAGATTATTCTGTTCCACAAACAAGAGAACGAGCTATTGTGTTATTGACTCGAAAGGGTAAAAATAAGGAATGGATTATTCCAGAAAAAGATGCAAAAGTAATCACGATGAGAGATGCAATTGGCAATCTACCTAAATTAGATCCGTTCATTACAGATGTCGATGAGAAAGAACTTTTAGAAATATTTCCTTATTTTTATGAGCGTAGTAAGAAAGCATTGCAAATTTCTAAATGGCACAACCCACCTCATCATATTAAGCGTCAAGTTATAGCTATGCAACACACTCCTTCTGGGAAAACGGCTTTTGACAATCCAATATATTACCCGGTGAAATCTAATGGAGAGGCTGTCAAAGGTTTTCGAAATACTTACAAACGTCAAAACTGGGATACACCTGCCTATACAGTGACTATGGATAATAGGAAGATTTCATCGCAAGACAACGTTCACCCCGGAAGAAAAGAATACATTGATGAAAATGGGGATGCTATATATTCTGATGCAAGGGCATTAACGTTATATGAACTCATGAAAATCATGAGCATCCCAAATGATTGGCCAGTACCAGAAAATACTTCAGAAGCTTTTTTAAGAAGAATAATTGGAGAAGGAATACCTCCTTTATTTGTAAAAAAAGTCTTTCAGAGATTAATATAGGAGATTAATATGGAAAAACTAAAGGGTCTTTCTCTTTTTTCAAGTGTAGGTGTCGCTGAAGCTTACTTTGAAGAATTAGGAATAGATATGTGCGTCGCAAACGAGATAGATGTATATAGGGCTAAATTTTATCAGGCTGTTTATAAAAACACAAATATGATTTGTGGTGATATAACAGTTGATTCAATAAGAGATGAAATTGTTAAATTATCTATAGAGGAAAATGTAAACTTTATTATTGCAACTCCACCGTGCCAGGGGATGAGTGAAGCGGGGTTAAGGTTAGAATTTGATTCAAGAAATCAGCTTATTTCGTATGCCGTTGATGTAATAAAAAGAATAAAGCCAAAATTTGTATTGTTAGAGAATGTTCCTAAGCAGCTTACAACTAAAATTCAATATGTGGATAAGTTTGTTTTAATCCCTGAGTACATAAAGTCAGAATTAGGACAAGAGTACAATTTAAACAAGGAAACACTCGTGATGGCAAAGGATTATGGTGTCCCCCAATTAAGAGAACGTAATGTATTTCTCTTGGTACGAAAAGACCAGCCATATGTTTGGGAGTTTCCTATGAAACAAAAGGAAATAACATTAAAAGAGGCAATCGGAGATTTACCTTCGCTTGATCCTTTCTTAAGAGAAGGATTAAATGAAACACATCGTAGGTTTCCTCAGTATGAAGAAAAAAAAGAAGCTGCTCTTAGTGTATCGAAATGGCATTATCCGCCGACCCATTCTTGGAAACAGGTTGAATGGATGGTGCATACACCAACTGGAAAATCGGCTATTTATAACGAAAAGTTCTACCCACAGAAGGCCAATGGAATACCTGTAAAAGCACATCATAATCACTATAGACGTTTAAAGTGGGATATGCCATGTAGAACAATAACACAAAACAATGGTGTTATTTCTTCTTTAGCTTGCGTTCATCCAGGCAGACCATACGATAATGGTTCTGGTGAGATTCTATATTCTGATGCTCGAGTATTGACAATATACGAATTGCTAATTGTAATGTCACTACCTGTTAACTGGGCGATACCAGAATGGGCAAAAGAAACTTTTATACGCAAAAGTATTGGTGAAGGTATCCCTTCTCGACTTGTGCGAGAAATCATGAATGCCTTACTTGTACAATTATAAGGAGGAGATACAATATGGGGAAGATAGTAATGCCAAATAGTGCCTTGTTGAACAAATTTGAATCCGCGCTACAAATATATTATGAGGCGGATGGATGGTTAAGCAATGATATATATAAGGAAAGATTAAAAGAAATCGGGGTTACACCGGGACGCCAGCGTGTGTGAAAAGTGTTGCGGCACCGTATAAATATACACTGTATGCCGAGTAATGGCGTAGATAAGTGTATATTATAATCAATAATGTATATATAAACGCCAATTTGGACTTTTCACACAGCCTGACGCTCTTCTTGTAACACAATAAAACTAAGAAATTGAACAATTGAACTCGCTGGAAAATGATATGCTCCCCTTAAAGTAGACAGTTAAAATTTTGTTATTTCAGCTGTCTACTTTAAGGGGAGCATATATCAATAAACGGTGGGTTTTTTTGATTAGATTCGATATAATGGGAAAAAATGTATGGTGTTTTGGCGTGGTTAGACAGGCGAGACAACGGTGCGAGAGTGGCATTTATCATGTAGTTTTGCGAGGAATAAATCGAGGAGACATTTTATTCGACGATGATGATAGCCTTCGATTTGTGGAAACGCTAACGCAGAAAAAGAGAAATCAAGAGTATGGGCTTTATGGGTACTGTCTGATGAGCAACCATGTTCACTTGCTGGTGCGAGAAAACGAGGATACTGTATCTCGCACCATGAGTCGGATTGAGATGTTTTAACTGTACTAAACCAAATTAAATGAAAAGTCAGCTGCTTTCACACAGACCAGAATAATCAACCGAAATACCGTGGTGCGTAATCCGTATTCCAGGTGATATGGGAGGGAGGAGGACGCTCCCTATTACGATTATGTGCAAAAAGGAGTGAACAAATATGAAAAACCACTTAGAGCACAAAGAACTTAACAGGATAGAAAAAAGAGCTATTGAGGCTTTAGCTATTGCCCCGGTGATAAAAGCAGTGTCACAAAGAATCGGCAGGGACGAAGCTATGGCCATATTAAAGGAAACCAATCAGCAAGAAGCATTTCAGCGTGGTCAAAATATGATGACCGAGGGACAGAATGGGATAGATGCATTGGTTAATGATGTGGCCACTTGGGGAGAGGGCGGAATTTGGGAAATGGACGTTTTAGAACAAACTTCAACAACCTATTTTTTTAACGTTTCCCGCTGTCCCTATTATGAGAAATATCGGGAATTGGGATTAGATGAGTTCGGCGTAGAATTCTCCTGCTGTCGTGATGAACCTTTTGCCAGAGGCTTTAATCCCCAACTCAAGTTAGTGCGGACCCAAACCATTATGGAAGGTGCTGATTATTGCGATTTTCGGTATTATCTGCTTTCCAAATAACCGCCAGGGAAGCTCCTCACTTTCTGGCGATTGTGAATTAACAATACTGCCAGTATCGCATGCCATAATTGATGAGCATATATAGAAATTCGTTCAGTAAATCCAAGCCAGGGTGTTGGCTTATGTGCTAAAAGCAGGGGAATAAATGAAAAAGATACAGCAGCAAATACCAGAAGCAATAATATTGTTCCTAAAGAATAATATCTAAACCATTTTTTATAAATAACAGCTCCTAATATAATGCTTATCAGAATGAATGGGTTTATGGCAAGAATTGTATGCATGGTATCAGTAAAAGTTGTTGGTACTCCGCGCATGTGCATAGGGAAAAAATTCCATAGTATCAAGCTGTTTATTGCATTTCCAAATACCATTAAGGCTAAGATACATAATTTGTGATTATTATAGGATGATAAATAAATTCCTATAGCAAACGCCACAAGCAGTAAGCTGCAAATTGTAAAAAGCGGAACAACAATATGATTTGTCGGTGCGCCTATAGCAAACAATTCGCTGACGGCCTGTTGGTTAAAACTGTAATTATAATATAGATTGCCAGCAATTATATCAGAGATAATATAAAGAACAGGTGAACAGATTCCGCAGAACAACAAACCATTACGAGCTTTTTCCTTTTCCATAAATAACCTCCTAAAAAGTAAATGGGTATTTTCCTGCCCTCTTTTCTAAAAATTGACATACTAAAATTTATACTATATCATGAATTATTATGTATACTCAGGGTATACCAGCCAAATAAGTATACTGAGATTATACTATTTTTGTCAACAGGAGATTGAATATTATGGAAAGAGATTTATCAAAACGTCAAGAAAATAAGATGAAAAAAAGAGATTTGATTGTTACTACAGCGGAAAAGTTATTTCTGCAAAAGAATTATGAAACAACATCAATGGAAGATGTGTCAAAAGAGAGCGGATTCACAAAACGCACAATTTACAGGTATTTTATCAGTAAAGAGGATTTGTTTTTTGCAGTAGCGGTGGAAGGAACAAAAAAATTCATTTCTTATGCCGAAGAAGCCATGAAGGAGGGGGGAAATGCGGTCGAAAAAATCCGCCTTTCCAATAAAGCATATTGTCAATTCTATTTTGATAACCCAGGAATGTTCCGTTTGATGAATTATCAGCCTGATAACATACTTAACTGTGAAGCAAGTCCAAGCCGCCGTGAACTTGCAGTATTAAAAGATATTGCAATCAAGAAATATGCCGATATTGTTGAAGAAGGTAAGTCAGACGGAAGTATCGCTTCAAAACTGGATACAAAAAAGTCTGTGTATTTTAGTCTGTTCACTTCAATGGGTTTATTGAATTTGGTATCAAATATGGATAAGAAATTTTTCTGGGAAGGACAGGGATTTGATGAGATTGAATTCCTCGACTTTAGCATGGACTTGCTTGCTGATGCATTGACATAAGCCTGATATCAATGTGCAGATCAAATTTTCAGCCCTGCCGCCAAGGGGGTACGGAATAGACTCATCTGCAGTCGTTGCCCCAATCTGCATGGCCAATGGGTTGCACCCATTGTCATATGGAGCCTTCGAACACCTTAAATGTCCAATTTATACATCTCCGATTGTTCTCAAGGAACTAGAAAATCGGAATGGAAAGTGATAAATGATTAAGCTGCGTATTTACGCCATGTTACTAATATCCCTTATGTTCTTTTCGGCGTTAGTGTGCGAATCCTGCCAAATACCAACTCATGATATTCCCTCCCGTTTCTAATTTATCTAATTACACCTGCGTAGCCTTGTTCATATCCCATGGATTTCGAAGGGATTAACAAATACTACACGGATCAGATTCCTGCTTTTGAGCTTCTTTTAAGCTTATCGTTAGGCCACTGCTACTTAAAGATTTGTGCCCCCCCATAATGCATAGATTTTAACTATGACAAGACATATGTAACGGGTATTACACTATGGCTGAATTGTCATGGTATATTCTTGTTATCATAATTGAGAGGTGAGGACTGCCTTGAAAACAGCAACAAACGGTTACCCGAGAGTAGGGACATTACGAGAATTAAAATTTGCAACAGAGAAGTATTTTGAAGGCCTTTTATCGCAAGCAGAGCTTCAAGATACCGCTGCCCTTCTTCGGAAAACACATTGGCAAACTCAAATGGAAAATGGTATTGACTTCATACCATCCAATGATTTTTCTTTTTATGACAATATGCTGGATACCGCAGTTTTGCTTAATGTGGTTCCCAAACGCTACAGAGATTTAGGGCTTGATCAGCTTGATAAGTATTTTGCAATGGCGAGAGGCTATCAAGGTGTAAAAGGTGATGTAAAGGCGCTGGCCATGAAAAAATGGTTCAATACCAATTATCATTATATAGTGCCGGAGATTGATGACGATACAAAAATATCGCTGGTTGGGACCAAGCCGTTTGATGAATTCTCAGAAGCGAAGAACCTGGGGATCGTGACCAAACCCGTTATCATCGGAGCCTTTACCTTTCTAAAGCTAGCCAAATTTACTGGCCAAAAAACATCGCTTGATTTCACCATAGATGTTATCACGGCATACTCGGAGATTCTTAAAAAAAATCATGATTTGGGTGCAGAATGGATACAGTTTGACGAGCCTGCGCTGGTTACGGACTTATCTGAAGATGACATTGTTCTTTTTAATAAAATCTACAGTGAAATACTTTTAGCCAAAGGCAGCACCAAGGTGCTTTTACAAACCTATTTCGGCGATATGCGTGACTGCTATCAGGAGGTCATCTCCCTGCCGTTTGATGGTATAGGATTAGATTTTATAGAAGGTAATAATACACTGGAGCTGGTAAAACGATTCAGCTTCCCTGCAGAAAAAACGCTTTTTGCCGGTGCTGTCAACGGTAAAAATATCTGGAAAAATAACTATAATCAAACGTTGCGTATCCTCAATGAATTGAGAAAATCTGGAGCTAATATTGTTTTGAGTACCTCCTGTTCGCTGCTGCATGTTCCATATACATTAAAAAATGAAAGTTCTCTATCTGATGAGTGTAAAAAGCATTTTTCCTTTGCGGATGAAAAGCTTGCAGAACTGGCCGACCTAAAGAAAATAACCGCAAGTATTAGCCCTGCTGAGATTCCTGAATACATTGAAAACATCAGTCTTTTCAAGGAAAGCAGGTTCTGTCCGAACGCCTCTGTACAAGCAGCGGTCTCCTTACTTTCACAGGAGGATTTTATCAGACATCCTGCATTTTATGAACGTGAAAAGATACAGAAGGCGGTATTTAATCTGCCGTTGTTACCAACCACAACCATTGGTTCATTCCCGCAGACGGCAGAGGTCAAAGCGAATCGCTCGAATTTTAAAAACGGAAAAATTACATTAGAACAGTACATCGAATTCAATAAAGAGAAAATTGCGGAATGTGTTGCGCTACAGGAAAAAATCGGACTTGAGGTGCTTGTTCATGGCGAATTCGAGCGTAACGATATGGTTGAATATTTCGGCGAATGCCTTGAAGGGTTCCTATTTACAGAAAAAGCATGGGTGCAATCTTACGGTACCAGATGCGTTAAACCGCCTGTTGTATGGGGGGATATCTCCCGTTCCAAACCAATGACGGTCGATTATATCGTATACGCTCAATCGCTTACCAGGAAATACATGAAAGGGATGCTTACCGGTCCCGTAACTATTTTAAACTGGTCCTTCCCCCGTGAGGATATCTCATTGAAGGATAGTGCCCTTCAGATCGCTCTGGCCATCAGGGAAGAAGTGCTTGATCTTGAAGCTAACGGCATAAAAATTATTCAGATTGATGAAGCAGCTCTGCGTGAAAAGCTTCCACTGAGAGAAAGTGATTGGCACAGCGAATATCTGGACTGGGCGATTCCTGTATTCAGGCTTGTTCACAGCAGCGTTAAAGCACAGACTCAAATTCATACCCATATGTGCTACAGCGAATTCAGCGATATTATCTGGGAAATTGACGATATGGATGCAGATGTTATCACCTTTGAGGCTTCGCGTTCAGATCTTACAATTATCAATGTATTGAACCAGTGCGGATTTAAAACAGAGGTTGGGCCGGGTGTTTATGACATCCATTCACCGAGAATTCCTGGTACCGCGGAGATAAAGGAAGCTCTTTTTAAGATGCTTGAGAAAACGCCAAAGGAAAAGCTCTGGGTAAATCCCGACTGCGGCCTTAAAACAAGAGGAAACGCTGAAACGGTTTCGAGTCTCTTAAATATGGTCGATGCCGCCAAACAAGTCCGAAGGAGTTTGCAGCTATGAGAATATCAGAAATCTTTAAAAACAAAAAAGTGCTGTCGCTTGAGATTTTTCCTCCCAAGCGAACAGCCCCTATTGATATCATTTACAATACTCTTGATGAGTTGAAAGGGTTAAGCCCGGACTTCATCAGCGTAACTTATGGCGCAGGCGGAAGTGAGAATAACACCGCAACACTGGAAATTGCTTCAGCTATTAAAAACAACTACGGGATTGAGAGCGTCGCGCATATTCCGTGTATCAATCTTACGAAAAGCGAAGTGCTGAATATGCTTGAAGGCTTTAAACAAGCAGGCATCGAAAACATTCTTGCACTGCGCGGTGATGTGAACACTGAATTCCCACCAAAGCACGATTTTCGGTATGCCAGCGACTTGGTTTCATTCATTAAGCAAAACGGAGACTTTAATATAATCGGAGCGTGTTATCCGGAGGGGCATAGTGAGTGCCGAAGTCTGGTTGACGATATGCGCAATCTTAAAAACAAAGTGGATGCAGGGACAAACCAGCTTATCACACAGCTGTTTTTTGACAACAGTTACTTTTACGAATTTCGGGAACGAGCCTGCATGGCAGGAATAAACGTACCGATTGAAGCGGGAATTATGCCGGTTGTAAACAAAAAACAGATTGAAAGAATGGTATCACTATGTGGCGTGAAGCTCCCGAAAAAGTTTGTAACCATGATGGAAAGATATGAAAACAATCCTGCGGCAATGCGTGATGCGGGAATTGCCTATGCTGTTGATCAAATTGTCGATCTTATTGCACAGGAGGTTGATGGGATTCACTTGTATACGATGAACAACTCATATATTACGCAGAAGATCTATGCGGCGATAAGCGCCCTGCTGGTTGCCGCATAAAAGCCTTTTGCCAACGCCCAAAACTGAGGTTATTATAATACAGCATAACCGTATTCAGAGATCAAACGCCTTAGTTCTGCAATATAATCTGCGGCAATCGTACTCAGATGAGCTTTCTCATTAGCAATCCAACCTACGCGCATTCTCTCTTCTGTTTCCAGCGGTACAGAAACTATGTTGTCACCGTTCAAGTCGCTGTTTAGAACGCCTGTGCAGATGGTGTATCCATTCAGCCCGATCAGCAGATTGAAAAGCGTTGCGCGATCGCTGACATGGATGGTTTTCTTGTGAGGAGCGGTGCTTAAAATCTCCTCTGAAAAGTAGAAGGAGTTATATTCGCCTTGTTCAAACGCAAGGAAAGGGTAACTATCCAAATCTTCAAGTGTGACGTTTTCTTTATTTGCAAGCGGATGAACGGAGCTGATAAAAACATGTGGATCAGCTTCAAAAAGAGGGTTAAAGATCAAATGTTTTTCCTTTAACAATTTATTAAGTACTTTTTCATTAAAGTCACTAAAATAAATTATGCCGATCTCGCTGCGAAGATTTTTGACATCTTCAATGATTTCATAGGTTCTCGTTTCACGAAGAGTAAATTCGTATTCCTCCACATCCAGTGCCAAAAGCAGGTTCACAAAGGCGTTGACAGCGAATGCGTAATGCTGAGTTGAAACCGAACAAAGCTGTTTGGTGGGTTTTTTTCCCAGGTAACGCTGTTCCAACAATTCGGTCTGCTCTATCACCTGACGTGCATATGACAGAAATTCCGAGCCATCAACAGATAAAGATATGCCTTTTGTTGTACGATAGAATATCTCGATACCAAGTTCGCTTTCAAGCTCTTTAACAGCGTTGGAAAGGCTGGGTTGCGACATGAAAAGATTTTTTGCGGCCTCAGAAATGGAGCCGCATTCAACTATTTTTATAATGTATCTTAATTGTTGAAGTGTCATATGATATCCTTTAGCTATTTTTTTAAACTATCATGCTGCAAGTATCAGAGTTTATTGGCAAGAAATGTAGAAGATACTTTCTGCCAAGATGCAAAAATTATCTTTAATTAAAATATATAATAAAAAACAAGTGAATATCAATGATTTTAAACTATTTCTGGTTTAAGGGCTAAAAGAGTGCTTGAGTATAACCTTAACTGTTTTTGCAACAAAGAACGTCGGTATTTTTGTAAATTTAAGCTATAATACAATTAAATCGTTCTATTAACCATTTATTTATGGATGTTTATGGAGGAACCTGAAATGAATAAGGAAGAACAGCGTGAACAATTTATCGATATCATGGCCAAGTTCACTGCGTATATCGGTAAATATCTACCGAATGATGTTGTGGCAAAGCTACAGGAACTGCGAGAAAAAGAAGACATTGCCTTGGCCAAGATTATTTATGAGGCCATGTTTGACGATTTGAAGATGGCCAAAGAATTGAATCGGCCCTGCTGCCAGGATACCGGTGTGATTCAGTATTTTGTCCAGGTCGGAACGGGATTTCCTTTGATTAACGATATCGAGGATTGCCTGCGGGAAGCAGTCAAGAAGGCTACCATTATAGGACCGTTACGCCATAATGCGGTAGAGGTTTTTGACGAAAAGAACACCGGTAATAATGTGGGTACCCGAGTACCGTGGATAGATTGGGAAATCGTTCCCAACAGTGATGATGTAAAAATATATGTGTATATGGCAGGAGGGGGTTGCAGCCTTCCTGGAACAGCAAAGGTTTTGATGCCTTTGGAAGGGTACGAAGGTATAGTGAAATTTGTTTTTGACCAGATTACTTCTTACGGTATTAATGCCTGTCCGCCGCTTCTGGTCGGTATTGGTATAGCCGGTTCTGTGGAGGTTGCAGCCAAACTTTCTAAAAAAGCATTGTTGCGTCCGCTAGGATCTCATAACAGTAATCCCCGGGGTGCAGAACTGGAGTCGCTGATAGAAAATGGAATGAATGCGCTAAAAATTGGGCCAGGAGGTCTTGGCGGCGAGAACTCTGTAATGGGTGTTCATATTGAACAGGCTGCCAGACATCCAGCTACGCTTGCAGTCGGCTTATCGACAGGCTGCTGGGCTCACCGGAGAGGTCTGATTAGAATCAATGCCAATATGGAATATGAAACGATTTCCCATGAAGGAGCGATACTATGAGCAGAAAAATATTGACTACCCCGATAAAGGATGAAGATATAGAAGATCTCACCATAGGCGATATTATTTATTTAAATGGATATCTAATAACCAGTCGGGATGATGTGCATCAGCGCTTAATCAAACAGCGTAAGGAGTTGCCGGTTCAGCTGGCCGGTAAAGCTATTTTTCATGCTGGTCCTATTATGCAGGAAATAAAAGGCCAACCGGGAAAATACCAGGTAATCTCTATTGGACCTACGACCAGTATGCGAATGGAAAAGTACGAGAAGGAATTCATCAGCCAAACTGGTATCAAGATTATTGTCGGTAAAGGTGGTATGGGTCAAAATACGGTGGCAGGGTGTCAGGAGAATAAGGCGATTCACACTGTCTTTCCTGGAGGCTGTGCGGTGCTGGCAGCTAATTGTGTGGTAGAAGTTGAAGATGTGGAATGGTTGGATCTGGGCATGCCTGAGGCAATGTGGATTATGCGGGTGAAAGAATTTGGCCCGCTTATAGTATCTATAGATACAAAAGGTAATAATCTTTTCGAAAATAATATCGCTGCTTTTAATCTTAAGAAGGCTGCTATTGTAGAGGAGATCTGCAAACACGTAGATTATTTGGAGTAAATTCTCCGGAAGTTGAGCAAATAGCTTATCATCACTGAATGTAGTTCAGAAATTGTATGCTCGTTTATTCTAGTAAGGGTCACACTCTATGATGGTGCGCAATTTCTCGATTCCTAAACCTTTTAGTGAAAGTCGGATAAACGTTTAATTGTATCAGCCTTTGAGTTATTAGACATTTAAAACTTAATATTTAATTCAAAATAAGTCCGGCAATGCTGGGCTTATTGGTGTTTCTGGGATTTTTCACACTGCTGTGGAGGACTTTATAAACCCCCTTTAATCAAAAAATACTATGGGCAGGGAACTTTAAATTAAGGTAGCTCAACTAGAAAAAGGGGATACCTTCTGGCTCCCCTTTATATTTGATCAAATAGATTTAGCAAGATGTGGTTTACTATAATGACTAGTTCCGCCACCACCAACCATTATTTTACCGCCTTTATTAAAAATAAGTAATTTCTTTTCACCGTTAGCAAGTAAAACCAAAGCTTTAGCTTTGTCCGCAGTAGCTACATATATTACGTAGCCACTTCTGGAAAGTAATGTTCTCCAGTTTCTATCAAATTCAGATCTCAAGACTCGACTTGAATAGACTTGGTTTTCTAGTCTTGCTTTTTTCGTTGATTTCAATAGTATTGCACCTCCCTAATAGATAATGGTTATGATTCTATTTTATGTAAAGGAAATGTCAAGGGTGAATAGGTATGAAGGTATCTGAACGGTTCTTTGGCCGCTTGCTTGCTAATGCGGTTGGACTTTCTACACAAAAAAAATCTCTGGGGAGAAAACCAGGTCATCGCCAATTTCATGGCAGCGATGAGGTAATTCTTACCGTTGATTTTTAGTGCAAATTCTTTTGGAAATGAAGTCAAAAAGTTACAGAGTAACAAGTGTTTTCGGTTGGTGGGAACAAAGTTGTTGAGATTAACCCATAACCACCTGGCAGGTGGTGTTTAGATCTATATTGCCTATAGTTTATTCAGACAGAACTTTTCAATAAGATACCTAGCTAGGCTTTATGAAAAAGGAAATATTTAACAGCATATTGGCAAAATGGTTGATTTTTACAATAATGTATAATATCATCTAATTATGGAAGCGGAAAGGGGGTTATTTATGACTATGTCATTTAATAATCAAGCCGGTGAAACATGAGTTAGTGGGATAGCATTTGCAGTCAGAGAGGCGTAATATTCAGGTTTTGGACGGGAAAAGCTATTATTCTAGTAGCTATGGATTAAATTTTACTGGACATAAGCCAAAGAGCTATCCCACCCCAGTATTTTGGTATTGGTGCGCGATATTATTATGCACGCAGTAGTAAGGTATTTTACTGAATATTCTAATAAATATAAGTAATAATGCTTATATTACTGCCAGCTAAATAGTGGGAAATAATACTATTGCATGTCGTGAAAAGAGGGAAGGGGTGTTATTATGATAAAAACTCAGATAGTTTGTCAACAGTGCGGAGCTATTATGGAATTATGCCAGCAAACAGCAGAGGAAGTCTACTACAATAATTATGGATATGCAGAAGAACAAAGCCCGGCTGCAATTAGTGTTGATATAAATAAAATAGTAAATGATTTTGAAAATAAGTCGTTTTATCCTTTTGAATTCATTTAATATCAGATAATTAGTGGTTCCGGCTGATAGCATCGGAACCGTAGCATGAGCGGATTTATATACCTGCCAGGTTATTGAACCAGGGCAGGTTTTTTTTTGCCGTATCAGACCCATATGGCGCGTAGAAAGTATAAAATTTCTGAATGTTGCACCCTTCGGGTATTACATATGCTCCCTGTGGTCGCCATTAAGGAAACACCCTTCGGGTATTACATATGCTCCCTGTGGTCGCCATTAAGGAAACACCCTCCGGGTACTACTGATGCTCCCACTGGTCGCTTTTAAGGCAGCGGCGTAAGCTGAGTTTTCTTAGGTTAGTATTTATATCTCAGGCCATTAAAAAGCCTCTGGCAATTATAAATACCAGAGGCTTTTTAATAATAACGGTTAATTAATCCTGATCATGTGTAACATAGCCTTTTTGCTGAGCCAGAATATCCAGGTATATAGTCTCAATGTTGGCTATAAATAGGTCAGTAGTTTTGCCACTTTCACGTTCGTCATAAGTCTTGAGATAACCTTTGCATTTTTCGCAGGTGTAGAGCTGATAGGAGCTATCATTTTCAATACTCATATAACTGATGGTGTTTGGTTCATCATTACCGCAATGCACGCAATACAGGTTACGAGCTTCCCATTCTGTAAAGCAGCGATCACAGAACATAAACCTTTTACTATCATCCATGCGTATGCGGCTGAAATGAGATTTACTTCCGCAAAACGGACAAATAGTAGCCTGATTCCAATGACGGAAATCTTCGTGATTGAACACTTCATAAAATGGCTGTGCAAAAAGCCTTAAAAAAGGCCGCAGGGAATGATCTACTGAAAAAATAAACAGCTCTTCAGGTATACCTAAACTATTTGCTAGTTCCAGGAAATATTGCTGATCATCGTCAAGCAGTTTTCTGGGTAAGCTTTCAAAATCCAGACTATCAACAGCTTTAATCAAAGCGTCCAGAACCTCGCTAATTCCCTGACGATGGATTTTCAATAAATCCAATAGGGCCAGATAATTAGCCTTTAACTGCACCGGATCAATGGCAAAGTGATGTTGCTTCATCAAGCTCTTATTGCTGCTGGCAATTAACTTTTGGGCATCAATATCCTCTGGGGAATAGGCTTGCTTGAGTTTAATTTCTTGCTCATTCTGCCAGTTCTCAAGATGTTTATAGAAATCGACATAGCCTTCGGGAAGGTCTACCGGAAACTGCCTGATCATCAAAATCCCCCTTTATAAAATAAATATTAGAAGATTGTTCCCAGGAAAGGCAGAGTCTGCTTAAATAAGACTCCCGGGACTGCTCATAAATAACTAGGAAGAGAGCCGAAACCCCCTTCCTAGCTATTATAGCATATCTTATTACATTACATTTTACTCAGCGTCGGCCTTGTCGCCATAGGTTTCTTCAAACCAGGTAGCATGGTGATGTTTGGCCCAGTCTTCCTGTACGGTGCCTTTCCACATGCCCCAGAAGGATTCTCCGGAACCGGGATGGAAAGAACCCAGGTAACCATGCATACAAACCATGCAGGTAGCCAGAATCATGGCAATATCATGGGTGGGATAAGCTATTCTAACCAGACCAGCCGGGAAGAAGGCCGGGAACCACATGATATAACCGCTTAATACCAGCAGGATAACCATAGTAGGAGTTATCATGGAATTACCTTTTTCACCACCGTTAAATCTGGTCTGAGGTGGAATTTTAACCGGGAAACCCAGAAACTCCAGAGGGAACTTCATGACAAAGATGATATCATTTTTGCCAAAGCGTAAAATGTCCTTGACCCAATCGATAATGCCTTTGAAGTCAAATACTACGAATACAGCTATTAAAATGGTTAAGAGTACCGCCGCGATTCTATGCACCAGTCCAGCGCCACCATAACCACCAAAAATAGCAGCTAACCAGTCGGCTCCATCAACAAACAATACCAGCCCGGTGAAGAGACAAAGCAGAAAGGTCACGGTATGACCCCAATGGGTAAAACGAGCTACAAAATTGAACCGCTCTACCCGTTTAACATCTTCTTTATATTCGGGAATCCATTGCATTACTCATGACCTCCTTCCTTGTGTTCACCATGTTTATTAGCCAACAGGCGAGTAGTTACAAAGCTGGTAGCCGAACCTACTAATGCCAAAGGTATCAGCCAGCCAGCATAAGGTTGAACCCAATCCTTCCAGGCTGGAACAACACCAGATACTTTGGGGTTTACCGGCAGATCAAATTTATCAGGGGTATCGGTTAATACATAAATTTTATTCAGACCACCCAACTCCAGCTTACCGTAGATGGTGGCATTCGGGTAACCGTTAGCCCGCAGATGCTTAACCCGGTCTTCAGCTACCTGTATGAGTTCATCTCTGTCACCAAAGGTCAATGCACCGGTGGGGCAGGTTCTCGCACAGGCTGGCTGTAAACCTTCCGCAGTTCTATCGGCACAGAGGGTACACTTGGCAATTTTGTCCTCTCTCTTCCGGTATTTAGGAACTTCAAAAGGACAGGCATAGGTGCAATACTGACAACCGATGCACTTATTTGGATCATGGTTGGTAGCACCGGTAGCGGTTTTTGAATAGGCACCGCGGGGACATACCTTCATACAAGCCGGATCAGAGCAATGCATACACTGGTGTTTAATGAAGTTCCATTGTACGCCGTTAACCGGATCCTCTGATTCGATAAACTTGACGATGGTAAAAGTATCCCCATTGGTATCTTCATGAGTTTGATAATTGCCTTTAAAAGGTTCAATCACTGCCGGGAGCTGATTCCAATCTTTACAGGCTATCTGGCAACCGCGACAGGCTGTACATTTGCTAACATCGTAAAGATTCGTTAAATTAGCCATAGTTAAGCCCTCCTTATGTCGCATAGCCATGCTTTATATTCTGGACACATAGTATTGGCATCACCTATATGAGGTGTCAGGCGATTGGCTGAATCGCCTGTGGCATAGCCTTTGAAGCCATATTGCCATAATAGACCAATCTCGTGAACTGATTTACCGTTTACGTTAAACGGCTTAAAGCGTTTGGTAACGCAGGCTACCGCTTTAACATCGCCGCGGGTAGTGGAAATAATGACTTCGGCGCCATTTTTAATACCCTTTTCCTTGGCTAGTTGTTCACTTAATTCCACCATCATGTTGGGCATAAGTTCAGCCAACCAGGGCAGGTTACGGGTTAGAGCTCCGGTCTGCCAGTGCTCAACTACCCGATAAGTGGTACCAATAATGGGATATTTGTCACTGGTTCCCTGTTTATCCGGCTCCCAGACTTTGGCAGCAGGATTGAGAGCTTGCTTATTGATAACTGCCTGCGTCGGGCTTTCCCAGGGTTCATAGTGTTCCGGGAAAGGTCCATCCTTCATGGAAGTTTTGGCTGCAAACAGACAACCTTTGCCTTCCGGACGCATGATAAAGGGACTGGTGAAAGCAGGCTTGTCCGGGCTGGTAGTCTTGATAAAGTCAGGTACGTCAACACCTACCCAGCTGCCAACCAGTTCAGGTTTTTTAGGATCAGACAGGGCTAGAGGGTCCCAGTGGACCAGTTGGCGTTCTTTATCACCCGGCCAGGGAGTGATTCCATCTGGCTGTACTGAACAGCGGTTATATACGATGCGTCGGTTCATGGGCCAGGCCCATCCCCATTCGGGATGAATTCCCAAACCACTGGGGTCGTCTTTTTTACGTAGCTGAGGTTTATAGATGACTTTGCCTTCCTTAAAGGTCATAGCGCCGCAATAAACCCAGCATCCACAGGCGGTAGTGCCATCATCCATCAATTTGGCAAAACCTTCAACCGGCTTATCGTCGGCTACGCTGTATCCGCAGAGTTCTTTGGCCACTTTCAGAACGTCATCTTCACCATGTTCATTGTCGTAATCCCAGGTCATATTGACAATAGGTTCATCTTCGGCACGTTTGCTGCCATCATATTTTTTCTTGATGGTTTTAGCTAACTCGTTGAAAATCCAAAGGTCGGACTTGGATTCACCAACCGGGTCAGCACCTTTCCAACGGTATTGTACCCAACGACCGGTTTGGGCTGCAGTCCCTTCTTTTTCATATACTGCTGCGGCGGGCAGGAAGAATACTTCCGTACCGATATCAGCCGGAGCCATTTTGGGAACGTTGGGATTATTAACCGGTCTGTCCCAGGCCTGATGGGTCCAGTATTCAGCTGTTTCATTGGCCCACAGGTCAATGGAAACCATCCATTTTAGCTTGGTCAAGGCTTCCTGTTCTTTGTTAGCATTGGGACCACCCACGACCGGGTTGGAGCCGTTAACAAACAGACCTTCGATTTCTCCCTTATGCATAGCTTCAAAAAGGGCTATATGGGAGTAGTTTTTCTTCTCATCCCGTTTGGGGAGATAATGGTAGGCATAATCATTTTGCGCATTGGCAGCTTTGCCATACCAAGCTCGCAGTTGGCTGACCACCCATTTGGAGCTATTAATTTTCCAACCGGAATTAGGAAAACCTTCCTTAACCAGGGCGCGGAATTCCTCCAGGCTAGAAAAACTTAACTTGCCAGCCCCTGGTGTTACAGCTCTAATAAATGAGAGTAAATCCTTATTGGCCGGAGTGTTCATAGGTGAATCAACATAGCCAGGCAGGACATGGAACAATAAGCCCATGTCGGTTGCTCCCTGCACGTTGTTCTCACCACGCAGTGCATTAATTCCGCCTCCGGGTCTGCCCATGTTACCCAGCAATAATTGAACCAGAGAAAAAGCGCGAACGTTCTGACTGCCAACTGTATGCTGGGTTATACCCATGGCATAGAGGATGGTGCCGGTTTTATTAGGAGCACCGGTAGCACAGAAGGCTTTTAGCACTTCCAAATATTTGTTTTTGGGAGTACCGGTAATCTGACAAACCATATCAATATCATAACGTTCGTAATGCTTCTTCATCAGTTGGAATACACAGCGAGGATCCTGTAGGGTCAAATCCTTAAGAGCCATACCTGCTTCATCTACCTGGTAGTCCCAACTGCTCACGTCATATTTCCGGTTGGCTCCATCGTAGCCTGTAAATAGGCCGTCAGTAAAACCGAATTCGTTTTTAATCAGGTAAGCAGCGTTGGTGTAATTGACCACGTAATCTTTATGATAGAGTTCGTTGTCAATAATGTACTTGATCATTCCACCCAGGAAAGCAATGTCAGTTCCGGATCTCAAAGGAGCATAGATGTCAGAACGAGCTGAAGTTCGCGTGAAACGTGGGTCGACATGAATTATCTTGGCACCACGCTTATCTCGAGCCTTCAGTAACCATTTCATACTAATAGGATGATTTTCAGCCGCATTGCTGCCCATGATTAAAGCACAATCAGTGTTCTTAAGGTCAACAATGTGGTTAGTCATAACTCCGCGACCAAATGAAGGTGACAGTCCTGCCACCGTCGAGGAGTGTCAGATACGGGCCTGGGTTTCCAGATACACTACACCCAGGGAACGCATCATCTTCGACAATACATAAGCCTCTTCATTGTCCAGACCAGATCCGCCTATAGAGGCTATTTTTTCAGTACGGTTAACAATAATCTCACTGCCGTCAGCTATTTTCTCTTTATGGAGAAAACTCTTGTCGCGGGTTTCTTTTACCCTATCGGCAATTTTATCTAGCATCCAATCCCAATCTTTTTCTACCCATTTGTCACTGCCAGCGGCTCTGTACATGGGTTTCTGTACCCTCTTCGGGTTTATAATCTGCTCACCAGTTTCTTCCTCATAAATCTCTCTTAGGTTAAACATGGCAGCACCTTTGGAACACGCCCCACCCTGATTGATGGGATTGTCTGGATCTCCCTGCACGCTCAGCAACTTTTGAAACTTACCGGCTGCATCCCGTTCGGAATAAACCATTAGTCCACATCCTGAAGCACAATACGGACAAACCGTTGGTGTGGGAGTAATATTTTTGGTGCGTACTCCCTGGATTTCACTGGCGGTAGCATGCATATCAAAACCAAGGTCTACTACTGCCAAAGTGGCTGCCGTTGCTCCGGTTACCTTGAGAAACTGTCTACGGGTAACCTTCATAGTATTAACACTCTCCTTTCCCCCTCATAATAAAAAAAGACAAACTATTACCCAATAAGTATAGCATCCTAGTAATAATATAAAAACCCTGCATTTTGGCATAAAACACATAAGTTCACAAAAAACATTAACCATTACAAGAAGGAAACGTTTTTTCTGAACAACTTTTCCACCCCCTATGTAAAAATTACCCCATGCAATATGAGTTTTTATCTACGGTCGCATGTTTATAAATAAACATCCTTTATATAGTTCGACAGAATAAAAAAAAATCCTTGCAAAATCTAATTGCAAGGATTTTTTTCTGCAGATAAACTTAAAAATTCTAATAACCATGACTATGAATTATCTGCCCAGATAATTCCAGTTCATAACCGCCAAATTTAGTTACCTGCTGCTTGAATTCGATACTCCGGATAGCTTCTAATAAGCTGTCTAAACGGTGCGGGCTGATTAAATCTGTTAGGATACAAAGGTCATAACGTTCTACACCTATAGGAATAAAATCCAAATCCATAGCTTTAGCACTGGCATAGATTGCCAATCCGGCATCACAGGCATCGTTCTTAACTGAGGCGGCTACTGCCAGGTGAGTATATTCCTCGCGATTATAGCCATTAATCTCTGAGGGTGAAATTCCCTCATTTCTCAATAGGTAGTCGAGAAGCATTCTGGTTCCAGCACCTTTTTGTCGATTTATGTAACGCAGGTCCTTTCTTAACAAATCTTTAATAGAACTGATTTGTAAAGGATTACCTTTGGATACTAGTAACCCTTGGTGACGTTTTACCAGATTGATGAGTAACCATTTCTCATTAGGTAAATATTTTTGCAGATAGCTTATATTATAATCACCGGTTTCGTAATCTAACAGATGTAGGCCGGCAAAATGAGTTTCCTTGCGGCGTAATGCCATAACTCCACCCATGCTGCCGACATTAGTCGACACCAAACGAATACCGTGTTCCTTATTTAATATGTCAATGAGAAAATCCACAGACAGGTCATGGCTGCCCAGCGTAATCAGGGTATTCTTAATCTCCTGAGGGGAACGTTGGAGTACAATGTTGCAGCTGGCACCTGCTTCCAGACCTTCCTTGCCACGTTCAATATGGAGAATGCCGTCGGATTTTACCAGTATGCTGCTTAAGCCTGCTCCCCGATTCAAAGGGTAGGCAATAAGCTGGTCTCCTATTTGGGCCACATTAACATTTATATACTCATCTACTCCCATAGGGGAGGGGAGTTTTTTGGAGACGGAACAGTTAACGACGGTAGGCTCGGGGGGATTTATACCTAGCTTTTTGTATATTATAGGTTGGGCAAAAAGAGAAAAAATCAACTGAGCGGAAATGGGATAACCAGGTACTCCTATGGCTGGTTTGCCGTCAATGATGCCTAGAATAGCTGGCTTGCCAGGCCGAGTAGCCAGGCCGTGAACCAGTAGTTCACCGAGCTCCTCCACAATGCCAGCCGTATAATCTTCCCTTCCTGCAGAAGAGCCAGAGCAAATGACGATTATATCTGCTAAAGGTTTAAGATCCATAACTGCTTGTTTAATTAGACCCCGATCATCTATGACTATGTCGTGACGAATAGCTGTCGCTCCCCACTCCTGGCACAGACCCATGAGCATATAGCTGTTTGATTCCACAATATCGCCGGGAACCATGTTTGGCTGGGCTCCTTCAACCAGCTCGGTGCCGGTCGGTATAATAGCTACCACCGGTCTTTTTATTACTGTAACGGTATCAACACCGGCAGTTATAAATGAAGCAAGTTCATAGGGGCCAATAGTAGTTTGGGCCGGTACGATCATATCTCCTTCCACCAGGTCTTCCCCGATGGAGCGAATATGCTGCCAGGGAACCGCGGCTTTGATTATCTGAATATAATCAGGGAAGAAATTTACTTCTTCTATCATTATAACTGCATCATATTCTTTGGGAACGTAATCACCTGTATCGACTTCCAGATATTCATTTATTGGAATGTTAATGGGGTTGGTCTCGGTAGCTCCATAAGTGGAGGCGGCCTTTACTGCCACCCCATCCATGGCTGATGCCACATAATGGGGTGAGGATCTTCGTGCAATAACAGGGTTAGCAGTTATTCTTCCCAGTGCTTGCTTTACCGGAATAGGTTCGTCATCTTTATTGAACCAGTTACTATCCTGTAGACTATTCATAAGCAATTGCAGGGCTTTTTCCTGAGGCATATTGTTGATGTAAACATTTCTTTCCATACAGCATCCCCCAATAATTTAACTGATACTATTTGATCTTTGCTGCAAAATGTTTCACGTGAAACATTTTGTAATAATATCCCAACCGAACCTGCACATTTGTCGCATCTATTGTATTTAAGTATAATAGATTATGGAAGCGAAAGAAAATTTTGATGAGGTGTTTTCGATGGGTGAGTTCCTGAAGGTATTGACCTACCAACAGGCCCGAGAATTACTGGAGAAGAATTTCAGCCAGATGGATACTGAACTACTGCCTCTGGGAAGATGCTCCAATCGCATCCTGGCTGCTGATATAATAAGTCCTGAGAATATACCGGCTTTTACCAGATCAACCGTGGATGGTTACGCTGTGGATTGTAAGGATACTTTTGGCAGCAGCGAAAACCTGCCTGGAATGCTGGACTATGCTGGCGCAGTCTTAATGGGGCAGGTACCTGATTGTGAAATTGCCGCCAGCCAATGTATGTGGATGCCAACGGGAGGTATGCTGCCAACTGGAAGCAATGCTGTGGTAATGGTCGAATATACTGAAAAGTTGGATGATAAGACCATCTTAGTATTTCGGCCGGCTGGTCTCTGGGAGAACGTGATGCAAGTCGGTGAGGATATAGCTAGTGCAGAACAGGTGTTTGCATCTGGACATAAAATGAGGCCGCAGGATATTGGACTCTTAGCTTCTTTGGGAATTCAAGAACTGTTGGTATATAAACCATACCGGGTGGGAGTATTGTCGACTGGAGACGAGATTATTCCTGTGAATAAAAAGCCTGCCCCAGGGCAGGTTAGAGACGTTAATACCTATGCGCTTGGCTCAGTGGTTGAATCTTGTGGAGCCATTCCTACTACTTATCCCATTATTATGGATAACCTTGAGGAGTTAAGGAAAGCTATGGCTCGCGGGCTGGCAGAAAATGATGTTTTATTGGTATCGGGAGGATCTTCGGTAGGGGTAGCCGACTATACCCTGGAAGCCATGTTATCTTTCCCTGATTCGGAACTACTTTTTCATGGCATAGCCGTCAAACCGGGTAAGCCTACACTGGCCGTTCGAGTGGGTAAGCAGCTTATTGTTGGCCTGCCTGGACACCCAGTTTCCGCATTGATGGTTTTCCATATTATATGTGCTCCGCTGTTAAGGGTAATTAATAGGCAGGAACAATCGGCCCGTTTGCTGATTAATGTAGCTTCTCAGGCAGGAAGAGACGATTTCATTCCCGTCCGCCTGGTTGAATCTGAGGATGGTCCGGGGGTTCAGCCATTGTTGGGAAAATCAGGTTTGATGAACATCCTTGCCCAGGCCGATGGTTATATACATATTCCATACGAAAAGCAGGGGATCAAGAGCTCTGAAATAGTTACAGTTAACCTGTTTTAATGAATTTTATTAATGATAATAATAGAGGGGCTCAACCACCAGCCAAATGACTGATAGTTGAGCTTCAATTTTAATGTGAAAGCGGTTTAGTTCTTTACTGAAGATCATTAAGCAGGCTTTCCACTACTTCCTTTCTTAACTCATCAATAGCCTCAAAATCCATAGCCGGGATATAGTGGGTCTCCAATTCATCATGGTAGGTCTTGGCAGTTTTAATGAAGTCCATGGCCTCCTGAATACCGGTTGAAAAACGCTCGCGGCTGGAAGATACCAGTTTGGCGTACGGGTTTAATACGGATTCATCCAGGAATTGATCGAAATCCAGGAACCGTTTATACTTCCGACTGGGTAGTACCTTTTCATAATCAACTACATTAGCCGTTATATCCAGAAGAATAGATTTACTTGCGGGGATTATGATCATGTCAATGCTCTTGGGATCAAAAGGGCAGTGGTAGATTTCTGCGTAAATGCCGGCCAACTGCAGCTGATGTTCAACATGTAGGAATAGATTTTTACAGCCTCCACCCGGACTGCCCTTGACTGCCAGGATAGCAAAATCATCTTCCACCAGGCTTTCTGCCTTAGTGACTATTCCCTCGGGACTAATGGCTGCAGCAAATAGATGTCTGGGTGCCTCGTAGGTTTTGGGACAATGTTGTAAAAAATCATCCCCCAGAGCCAGTACATTGCGATTTACTGATGCGGAATCACAGGCTTCCTGGATATAACTCTTCCATTCTTCCAGGGCCAGATGAGCTTCATTCAATCGATTGTAGGCCCGATTAAAACAAAGACTGATACGGTTGGTTAACTTAACAATATTCTCGCGATTAGCTGCAATCTTATCTGCATCCCAGTATTCGCCCAGGTTAATAATCCGATCAATTGCACCGGGATAGCGTGGATCTACCACATGCGGAGCGGTTCCGTCTAACAAACAAACCTGGCGATTTCCTCCTACCACTCCATCCAGAGAGTTATTGTCCGATGAGCACCAATGATATTCCACATCTATGTTTTGACTACTCAAATCTGCCCCGATCATTTTCATGAAAGTGGACTTGCCGACTCCGGGGCCGCCTTTTAAAACCAGCTTGTTGATGGCACTTACAGGAACAATATGATCATAAAAAGAATAAAATCCATAACAACTGTTGCCTCCCGGAAACACATGTCTTATTTTTGCCAAACTATTCACCTCCGTAAATAAAATATCTTTAGAAATTGTTGCACAGGATCCTTTGAATAATCTTGGATACCCGTTATTACTTTATGCAGCAGACATTATTATATATGTGAAATGTGTGTATACATGTCTATATTAACATGGATAATTATGGTAATAGACTGTCCTGCTGTGGTTTTAGTCCTGAAATTGAAACTGCGGAAAATAGGGACGGTCCTTTTTGACACTTCCAATTTTTGGGATTACAATTAAATGAGGGGGTGGTCTAAATGGGGCGAGTACAAAGAGAGTACAGCCGAACCGGTTACTATCACATAATGTTGCGAGGAAATGAGCGGAAAAATATATTTTTTGATGATCAAGACCGGCAACGGTTTGTAGACAGTCTGGTTAAAAAGAAGGAACAAATAGGATTTAAATTGTATGCGTATTGTTTGATGGATAACCATATTCATTTATTAATCAACGATGAAAAGCAGGAAATATCTATCATTATGAAAGGTCTAGCAACGAGCTATGCGATGTATTTCAACCATAAATACCAACGAGTCGGACATGTTTTCCAAGATCGGTTCAAGAGTGAAGCAATTGAAAACGAACAGTACTTGTTAGCCGCAATTCGCTATATTCACGTCAACCCTGTCAGGGCCAGTATGGTGGAAGCGCCCGAACAATACATCTGGAGCAGTTATCGCTCATATGTTGAGGCCAATCTAAAAGAAGACCAATGGGTAGATAAAAACGATATTCTTGCCTTCATTTCGGGAGACATTAATAAGGCTATTAAGGAATTTAAAGCTTTCTCGAACCTGAAAACCGAAAAAGATGAGTTTTACCTTGACAACGATCATGAAGGGGTTGCCGGGAAGGTGCAGCAAGGGCAGATATACCTGCAGGAATATTTGAAAAGACAGTGGCCAGATGAGTGCATTGAAACAATTCGAACCAAACCCAGTATTCGGAAAGAGGTTATTATGGAACTTAAGTCCAACACTGATTTATCAATAAGAAATATTGCAGAGTTATTATGCATTAGCCGCAGCATCGTGGAAAAAGTTAAGGTGGAAACCATAACAAAGTAAGTATAATCAAGGGATGAAAATGACAAAAAGGACCGTCCCCAGTGTCCCCTTGAGATCTGTTACAGCTGGATATTCTCTTTGGGTGCAAAGTTTCTATCCATGGTCCAGATGTTGGCCAGGCCGTTTTTTAACCTGAATACCGCCAAAGTATTATAAAAATCCGGCATGGCACCGCTTTCTTTCCAGGATCTCAGAAATCCCCGACTGGGATGTGCGGTAATTTCATTTTTTAAATTAATGTCATCCACTATTTCCAGCTTACCGCTAACTCTCAGCTGGATGTTCTGGGTTAAGTCATTGAAGCATAATTCAACTTTGGGATTGTTACTTATCTGTTTATAAACATCCTTCATGGTCCCCGAATGGAATATGATGCCGGTTTCATCAGCCTTGTAAAGCAGCATGGCCCTGACTCTGGGTTGATCATCTGCCACAGTTGCCAGGTGAAATGCGGGATTGTTATTCATCAATTCAAAAATCTCTTCCTTGGTCATCTTCTCGCCCCCTCCAACCTTCATAAATTATCTCTTAAATAAGTATATAAAATCTGGCCAGGGGATAACTTCCAAAATATGCTTATTTGATTTAGCAATCCTACTTAATTCTACGGTTATGAATAAACATTCTGATATTCGGAGGGACTCATACCCATATGTTTGGAAAAACAGCTGGAAAAATGGGAGGAACTGTTAAACCCGCATTGTAAAGCTATATCGGTTATCTTTTTGCTCCGGCTGCGCAACAGCTTTTGGGCTTTTTCTATCCGCAAATTAATTAAATACTCCATGGGAGCAAGCCCGGTCTCCTGCTTAAAAACCCGGATGAAATTTGATTCCGACATATTGGACAGCCTGGCCAATTGTCTCACCGACAGTTTTTCTCCATAGTGCTGGAGCATGTATTCTATAGCGGTTTCAATATCCAGGCGCTCAGTGATAGAATCAGCGGGAAGACTAATATCTAAGAGGTTTCTAATTATTTGGTGAGTAATAACGGAGGTAAGTGCTGCCAGCACATTCTCATAGCCGGATAATCGGTTTTCATATTCAGACATAAAACGTTTAATGTAAAGCATGATATCTGTTTGAATCTGAAACTGCTTCCATATGTAATGCTCAGGAGGTTCGCTATGGTAATTTGAATACTGGGAATTATAATAGTCTTTAGCTATAAAGATAGCTATATAGCGTTTGAAATCCTCGGCCTGATCTTCTTCATGAGGCACAGATGGTGAAAGGGCCGTACAGAAATAGTGTTCTTCATGTAGGGTGATTTGCGCGGGTACGATACTTTGCTCGGGAGAAAAAAACAATACAAATGAATAGCCAGGGTGAGTATGCTGAGGTCTAATAGCATACTCACAAAAGCCAACACTGGGAATAAATATACCCAGATGCTCGGATACATAACAATCTACATATTTGAGATTGTCGGCTGTAATATCGCCTACGAGGCTTTGCATTTTATGCAAATCATGATTATCTATTCTCATATCTTATTACCCTCAAACAATCATTGCGCCGAAATTACTCCAGGTAGTATATAATCTATAGTAAAATTGCTTACCAGGTCAAATATGTCTTAAGAATTTGACCAATAACCTGCAGGAGGAAATACCAGAATGAATAGCATCTGGCAATTTATAAATTATGACGAACAGCTGGCCCAAACGATTAGCCGCGCTGCCAATATATCCTTGATTGCAGCCCGACTGCTGGTCCAGCGTGGGATTACCAGTCCCGAGGAGGCCAGGTGCTTTCTATATCCCGACTTAAAACTATTGACCGATCCTATGATGATGAATGGGATGCGGATAGCGGTAGATAGAATATTAAGTGCCCTGGAGAAGCAAGAAAAAATCATTGTTTATGGCGATTATGATGCCGATGGGGTCTGCAGCGTGGCTATATTGGTAGAATGTTTGCAAAAGCTGGGCCACCGGGTTGATTATTATGTTCCCAATCGTTTTGATGAAGGCTATGGATTAAATAAAGAGGCTATCGAAGAATTAACCGGGCTGGGTTATAAACTGATAATTACAGTTGATTGTGGTATTTCATCGTTAGAAGAAGCCCGGCTGGCCAAGCAGTTGGGAATAGATCTTATCATCACCGACCACCATACTCCGCCGGCAGTTCTGCCTGAGGCTATGGCAGTTATTAACCCTAAGAATGATAAAATATCGGCTCTGACTAATCTGGCCGGGGTGGGAGTAGCATATAAATTGGCCTGTGCTCTCCTGCAGGCCAGGGGAGCAGAAGTTGGCCTGGATTGGCTGGACCTGGTGGCCCTGGCTACGGTCGCGGATATTGTACCTTTGCTGGAGGAAAATCGTATCCTGGTCAAATACGGTTTGGAAGCCCTGGAGAAAACTAAGCGCCCTGGACTGCAGGCCTTGATGCAAAAGACTAATCTGGTCGGGAAAAAACTGCAGGCCTGGCATATTGGTTTTGTGTTGGCACCGCGTCTAAATTCAGCCGGTCGGCTAAATTCAGCCCGCCGGAGTATAGAACTACTGCTCACCCAGGACGCAGATGAAGCCGAGCAGTTAGCCGCCCAGCTCTGCAGTTGGAATGATGAACGCAGAAGTATTGAAGAAAGCATTTACCAGCAAGCTATACTTGAGGTGGAGAGCAATACTGCGTATGCCAATGACTTGCTTACCGTAACTGGCGGAGAAGGATGGCATGAAGGGGTAATCGGTATTGTGGCCTCACGCCTGGCCCAGCACTATAATCGTCCGGCCATTGTGATTTCCTGGGACGGGGATAAAGGACGAGGATCGGCGCGAAGTGCCGGGGAAGTGGACCTTTATGCTGCCTTGACCCATTGTCAGGATTGCCTGGAGCAATTTGGCGGGCATAAGATGGCGGCTGGTTTAAGCCTGAAAAAAGATAAATTGGCAGTTTTCCAGCAAACCCTTTTAGGGTATATGGATGCTGGAGAAGCAGGCAGGATTAATTTAAAAAAATATCGGGCCGATTTGGAAATTGACCCTACCGCCATAGACACCAATTTATGGAACGAAATATCTTTATTAAGCCCCTTCGGAGAAGGTAATCCCATGCCCTACTTTGTTATGAGAGCCAGCAACATTCATGAGCCTTTGCTGGTGGGAGGTCAGGGTGAGCATTTCAAATGTAAAACCGGCAGTAATTTATTAGAAGCTATTGCCTTTAATAGGCCGGATATAATGGGACCAAATCTTCATACCTGTAAGCAGGATTTGCTATGTGAATTAAGTGAAAACACATTCAAGGGCCGTACCAGCCTTCAGCTTAAAATAAAAGACATGAAGAACGCCTTCTATCCAGATTATCCGCATGAAGCAGAGAATAATACGGTTCAACTGGTGCATGTCTTCCAACGTACCCTGGATGAAATAGCAGCAGGTTGTCCGGTGTTATTTGTCTATCCCGGATGTAGAACTCTCAGCAAGCATTTGCCTCTGTTGCATGGAATCTTCAAAGCGGAACAGGTACAGGAACTACATGGGCTGTTGGCAGTAAACCACCGAGCCCATACCCGGAACCAGTTTAATCAAGGTGAAAACAAGCTTTTCCTGACTACGCAAGCCTATCTGGACTATTATTGTCAGCAATACGGTTTGCCTAATACCCTTCACTACGCTGTGGCGTTCTGGTCAGCTGAGCAGAGGCAGGCTTTTGCAGCACCCCATGTAGAGATTGAAAAAATCGGCATTAAAGAGCCTCAATTGGAAATGTTCTCAGTTGAGGACCATCCCCCGGTGGGAAGGACTATTGTCTATGCCAACCGCCCTTCCACCATACGTAGTATTAGTCAATCAGCCCCAGGGGCGTTAATTGAATCCGGCCTAACTGAACCTTCGCAAAGGGCAGCGGTTCGGCGGAGATTTGTTAACGGAGCTTCGGAAATGCTCATAATCGATGGCACTCATCCCAGTAACCTGGTTCAATTAGGGGGAATAGAGAATTTTATCCTGGCTGATAGTCCCTTTGGACATCATGAATTAAGTGGGGCAGCTGATTATATGGATGAAATTAAAATACCGCTTAAAATATCTTTCCCAAGGGAAGATTTTAAAAAAAATCAGCGTTACCTGGAGCGGATATATCCGGAATGGGACCAGGTTCAGGAAGTAGGACAGCAGCTAATCAGATATGGAAAAGACAGGATACGTGCTGCTGAAGAACAGTTGGCCGCGCGGCTGGCAAACGATATGAAACGAGACTTTCGTGCCCTGGACTTACTTCCGATCCTGTATATATTGGCTGATCTGGGCTTGTGCCAGTTTCAGAAAAGCGGTAGTATTATTGAAATACAGCTGTTGAAAAATAGTACTGCCAAGTTAAACATTCTCAGTTCTCCATACTACCTGGAAGGGCAGAGGGAGAAAAGTTGGTTGTTCGGGTGGGAAAAAAGTTTAAATAATAATCTGGTATGGTGATAAATTTGGGAGTTCAGCTTATCAATGATAAAGTAAAAATATATGATAGTAATGCTAATTTTAAGTTGATTGAAAAAGCTTATTACTATGCTGAGGCTGCTCATCGGGGACAGAAGAGGATTTCTGGTGAACCGTATTTCATCCACCCGATTGAGGTGGCTATGATTCTTACGGAAATTGAAATGGATACCCCTTCGATTTGTGCTGCTCTTTTACATGATGTTATAGAAGACACCGACTACAGCTACCTTAACCTGGAAGAGGAATTCGGTGAGGAAATTGCTTTGCTGGTAGAAGGAGTCACCAAATTAAGCCGCATTGATTTTAAATCCCGTGAGGAAGCCCAGGCCGAAAATTTACGCAAAATGTTTATAGCTATGGCCAAAGACATCAGGGTTATCCTCATAAAACTAGCCGATCGTTTACACAACATGCGTACCCTTACTTATCAACCTGAGTATAAGCAAAGGGAAATTGCGCAGGAAACTATGGATATTTTTGCTCCTCTGGCTCACCGTCTGGGAATATTCAAATTCAAATGGGAACTGGAGGATTTATCCTTCCTATATCTTGATCCTGAAATGTACTATGAAATAGCCCGCCGACTTAAAGCCAAACGCCGGGATAGAGAAGAATATGTGCATGAGCTGATTGAGAGAATAAATGTGGGCCTGGATCAGATTGGCATCCAAGGTGATATTGCCGGCAGGCCTAAAAACATTTACAGTATTTATAAGAAAATGCTCAAGCAAAACAAGGGCATTGATGAGATATACGATAAAATCGCTATCCGGGTCATTGTTGATCACGTAAGGGATTGTTACGGGGTCTTAGGCATTATTCATACGATGTGGAAGCCCCTGCCCGGTCGCTTCAAAGATTATATTGCCACCCCCAAACCCAATATGTATCAATCCTTGCATACCACCCTCATTGGTCAAGGGGGTGAACCCTTCGAGGTGCAGATAAAAACCTGGGAGATGCATAGTACTGCCGAATCTGGTATTGCCGCTCATTGGAAATACAAAGAGGGCGATACGGTTAGCAACAAAGATAAAAAGTTTGATGAGAAACTAGCCTGGCTGCGGCAGATTTTAGAATGGCAGCAGGATGTTAAAGATACCAGCGAATTTATGGAGTCCCTGAAGATAGACCTTTTCGATGATACCGTTTTTGTTTTTACTCCTAAAGGAGCGGTTTTTGAATTGCCCAAGGGGTCTTGCCCGGTTGATTTTGCCTATCGAGTCCATACCGAAGTTGGGCACAAATGTATCGGTGCCAAGGTTAGTGGTCGAATTGTCCCCCTGGATTCCATGCTTAGTAACGGCGATATTGTGGAGATACTAACCTCCAAGCACTCCAATGGTCCTACCCCTGATTGGCTGAATTTTGTAAAAACATCTTCTGCCAAAAGCAGGATCAAACATTGGTTTAAGCGAGAAAAGCGCCAGGATAATATCATTAAGGGGCATGATTATCTAGAAAGCGAACTAAGAAAGAAACACCTTGATCCCAGGGAATTAATGAAAGAACCTAAATTAATTGAAGTTAGCACCCGTTTTTCGCTGACCCGGGTGGATGATCTTTATGCTGCCCTGGGTGACGGAAGCTTAACCATCAATCAGGTTATAAACAAGATCAAGGAGCTATATTTTAAAGATACCCAGGTGGAGGATATTCTAAATGTAACTGTAACTACTGGAGTTCAGAAAGAGCGTGAAACTTCGGCCTTAAAGATAAAAGGGGTAGACGATGTTGTTATTCGCCTGGCACATTGCTGCAATCCGCTGCCCGGCGACGATGTTTTGGGCTATATAACCAGAGGTCGGGGAGTATCAGTTCACCGTAAGGATTGTCCTAATTTACTTAACTATCTGCGCAATGAAAAAGATCGCATTATGGAAGTAGAATGGGCCGATGAGAAAGGGGTATATGTGGTGGAACTGGAGGTCCGGGCGGTTGATCGGGCTCATCTGACCACCGATGTTATGATGGTCATTGCTGATAGCCGGGTGCATATTAATTCGGTGTATTCGCGGGTAACCAAGAATGATTTGGCTATGATTAATTTGAAGCTTGAAGTTATGGATATGGGACATTTTAATGCCGTCAGGCAAAGGATTCAAAAAATAAAAGACGTGCTGGAAGTAAGACGAGTATTGCCAGGAGAACTTAAAGGAGAATGAGATGCGGTCAGTTGTACAAAAATCTCAACGCAGCAGTGTATTTGTAGATAACCATGAAATAGCCCTTATCCAGTATGGGCTGGTAGTATTACTCGCAGTAAAGAAGGGTGATACCCGTGCAGAAGCCGAATACTTGATGGATAAAATAGTTAATTTGAGAATTTTCGAAGATGAAGAGGGCAAAATGAATCGTTCCCTGCTTGAAGAAGGCGGAGATGTACTTATGGTCAGTCAGTTTACCCTGTATGGAGATGCTCGTAAAGGCAGAAGGCCCAGCTTCAGTGAGGCGGAGGATTCAGAAGCAGCCGAGGAGCTTTTTAACTACTGTGTTGAACTGGTCAGAAAACGCGGCGTTAGAGTGGAAACAGGGCAATTTGGTGCTCATATGCAGGTGAATATCATCAATGATGGACCTTGTACTATATTATTAGATAGTGAAAAAACATTTTAGAAGGGAGCTTTAATGTGATCTTAAAAGGGTTGGAAATTAGTACGATGGGGGAAAACTGTTATATAGTAGGCTGTGAGGAGACCAGAGAAGCTGCGGTCATCGATCCCGGAGGCAATCCCCGGGCTGTTGTCAACCTCCTGGAAGAAAACAATCTGAAAGCCATTTATATCATAAATACCCATGGTCATATTGACCACATCGGCGGTAATAAAGGGGTAAAAGATGCTACTGGAGCCAAGATTCTCATTCATGAGAAAGATGCCAAGATGCTGGTAAACCCGGCCTCCAATTTTTCCTTCCTATTTGGAAGCAAGGTAATCAGCCCTCCGGCGGATCAGTTAATTGATGAGGGAGACATAATAAAGATTGGCAATACAGTAGAACTCCTGGTTATACACACACCAGGTCATAGTCCGGGTGGAATCTGCCTGAAAACTGAAAACATTATATTTGTAGGAGATACGCTTTTCCAGGGTTCCATTGGCAGAACCGATTTTCCCGGAGGATCACATAAACAGCTTATTCAGATGATAAATGAAAAGCTCCTGTGCTATGAGGACGAAGTAACCTGCTACCCTGGCCACGGTCCAGCTACAACCATCGGCTTCGAACGGAACCACAACCCGTTTCTGTAAAAAATGAGTCGTAAATAAGTATCGGGACAGCAAAATATCATCTGCAACCAACAATGCATGAGCCAGGGAAAAATATCCTGGCTCATATTTTTTTACCGTATCAGAAAGTATAAGTTTTTTAAGGTTGCACCCTTCGGGTATTACATATGCTCCCTGTGGTCGCAATTAAGGAAAATAGGTAAGAAAACTCAGGCATCCGCAGTCGCCTAAAGGCTCGGCGTAAGCCGAGTTTTCTTATGAGATAATTTAATTAGTTTAAGAGAAATACCAGTTTGCGAGCAGGGGTAAAGGCTGGGGGCGGTTATTTTGCCTGCCAAAATAGCTTGTGATACAATTTGTGTATCAGAGTATGGTGAGGTACATCCCATGCCCCATTTCCTCCGATCACGTTAATATTTTGCGCAGGGAGGGAAGCCCTATAATTTTAACCTTAAATCTTCAACCCCAAAAATTGTACAAAGACGTTCATGAGTTGATCAGGATGGCCTTTCCAGAATACGAAATCCACGATGGGCAGTTCGATGGAGCGGATTTGGAAATTTGCATTCAGCTTGAGGAAAATGCTGAACAAGTAACATTTACTGCTTCAGTAAAAAACGATCTGATAGTAACCGAAGATAAAAAAACCTACCATTTAAATCTTCATCAGACTAAGCAAGTGGGGAGACTGACCAGACTTTTTGTTTACAATCTGCTCTGCCAGCATCTGGCTCGCAACATTAATCCTTACGGTATCCTGAGCGGAGTACGTCCGGTTAAGATTGTGCACCGCTGGATGGATCAGGGGAAGGATGATCAAGCGATTATTGAGCTATTGCAGTCTGATTATCTGATGGAAAAAGATAAGGCCGAGTTGCTGACCGAAATAGCTCTGAACAATCGCCCTTACCTCCATTCCCGCCTGGAGGCAGGCCGGAAGATCAGTATATATATCGGTATCCCCTTTTGCCCCAGCCGTTGCTATTACTGCTCATTTCCCGGTGCCATTCTCCAGAACTATGACACGGAGCTAAAACCTTTCTTACAGGTTTTAAAGCGGGAAATGGATGCTATTGGGGATTGTATTCAAGATCTGAAACTGGAAGTGGATAACATCTATATCGGTGGGGGTACCCCTACAGTACTGCAGCAGACTGATATGGGCCAATTATTTGAACTATTACATAAAAAATTCATATCTCCAGCTAGCCGTGAAATTACTGTTGAAGCTGGTCGACCGGACACACTCTCTCCGAGTATTTTGCAGTTCATGCAGAAAAATGGGGTTAATCGGATTTGCATCAATCCTCAGACCATGCATGATGATAGCTTGAAACTGATTGGCCGTAATCATCAGGAGGCTGACATAGAAAGAACTGTAGATTGGGCACGGGCAGCAGAAATTCAAAATATCAATATGGATTTAATTGTAGGTCTGCCGGGGGAGGGCTTAGCGGAGAATATTATTACTGCTGAGAAAGTACTGGCTTTACACCCCGACAACATTACTGTGCATAGCCTGGCAGTTAAGAAGGGGTCGCGCCTGGCTGAAATGGAGGGTAAAAGCGGGCTGAATTATAGAGTACAGGAGGCCAAAGCTGGGATAGATTATTTCCAGCAGTGTATGGCCAGTCAGGGTTATCTACCGTATTATCTTTATCGCCAGAAGTATATGAAGGCCAGCCTGGAGAATATCGGCTATTCTCGGCCGGATCATTTCTGCTGCTATAACATACAGGTCATGGAAGAAAGGCAAACCATAATCGGTATGGGAGGGGGAGCTTCCAGCAAGTTTGTCAATCCGGGTGATTGGACTTTGACCAATCTGCATAACCCTAAAGATCCGCTAAGCTACTGCCGAACGGTAGATACACTGCTAGCGCGTAAAGTTGACAAGCTCAGGGCCTTAAATTAGAATTATGCAAAGAACGGAGGGTGAAAAATGCAAGTTAAAGCCCCGCGGGGAACCTTTGACGTAATGCCGAATGATGCCTATAAATGGCAATACATAGAAAAAATTATCAAAGAAACTGCCGGATTGTTTGGTTTCTCGGAGATAAGGACTCCGGTTTTCGAACACACCGAGCTGTTTGAGCGCGGTGTGGGTGATACTACTGATATCGTAAGTAAAGAAATGTACACTTTTAAAGATCGATCTGAGCGCAGCCTTACTTTGAGACCGGAAAACACTGCTTCTTGTGTGCGCGCTTTTATAGAACACAGTGTAGCAGGCGGGGTTATGCCAGCGAAATGGTATTATATGGGCCCCATGTTCAGATATGATCGACCTCAAGCCGGCAGATACAGGCAGTTCCATCAGTTCGGGGTAGAGGCTTTCGGGAGCAACAGTCCCCAGTTGGATGCCGAAGTAATTAGCCTGATGCTGGAGATACTGGCTAATCTGGGTTTAAAAGATTATGAATTACACTTAAATACAGTAGGTTGTCCAGTATGCCGGGAATTGTACCGTAAGAAGCTGATGGCTCATATCAATCCTTTTAAGGATCAGCTGTGCGGCGATTGCCAGTCTCGTTATGAGAAGAATCCCCTGCGCGTCCTGGACTGCAAAATACAGTCTTGCCAGGCAGCAATTGGCGGATTCCCATATATTTTTGACTACCTGTGTCCAGACTGTCTGGAGCATTATACCCAGGTAAGGAATACGTTGGAAGATAATAACATTTCCTATATACATGACAACCAGTTAGTTAGAGGCCTGGATTATTATACTAATACCGCCTTTGAAATCCATATCCCGCAGATAGGTGCTCAAAGTGCAGTAGGTGGGGGCGGACGTTACAATGGTCTGGTGAAAGCCTGTGGCGGACAAAATATTCCTGGAGTTGGCTTTGCGATGGGCCTGGAAAGGCTGCTGCTAGCGCTGGATAGCCTGGATAATCAGCAATTAGAAGCGAATAAGCTGGATGTTTTTCTGGCCGTAATGGATGAAAAATATGAGGCCCAGGGGATCAGAATCCTTAAGCAACTGCGTCGGGCAGGGATCAAATCGGACAAGGATTACACTGGGCGCAGCGGCAAAGCCCAAATGAAATATGCGGATAAGCTGGGAGCCCGCTTAGTACTGCTGTTGGGCGAAGATGAAGTGCAAAGGGGAGTTGTCACGCTGCGCAATATGAGCTCCAAACAACAATCAGAGGTCCCGGTGGAGGGATTGGTTCAGGCAATAAAAGCTATACTTAGGGATTAATAAGGAATAAAATACACGGAATACGCCGAATATAATCAGTTTATTCTTTAATAGTCCCTTATAGAATTGGGAGGAAAGTACTACATGAAAAGGACTCATAGTGCCACATATCTTGGTTTGGAAAATGTCGGGCAGGAAGTAGTAGTAAATGGATGGGTAGATAGCCGGAGAGACCATGGCGGTCTTATTTTTATTGATTTGCGGGATCGCTCAGGTATTATCCAAATAGTCTTTAACCCGGAACTGGATGAGGAATCTTTTCATCTGGCGGAGGGTGTTAGAAGCGAATATGTTATAGCCGCACGGGGCAAGGTGTTAGCCAGATCTGAAGCAACCATAAATCCTAATCTAAAGACTGGTCACATCGAAATACATATTGAGCAGATGGAGGTATTGAATACTGCCAAGACTCCTCCTTTCTATATCGAAGATGGCATCGATGTAGATGAAATTTTACGGATGCGCTATCGCTATCTGGACTTACGGCGACCGGAAATGAGGGATAATCTCATCCTGCGCCATAGGGTTATTAGTACCATGCGGGAATACCTGGATAAAGAAGGGTTCATTGAAATCGAAACCCCCATATTAGGCAGAAGTACCCCGGAAGGAGC
Organism: uncultured Syntrophomonas sp.; assembly: GCA_964510795.1. Taxonomy (GTDB): domain Bacteria; phylum Bacillota; class Syntrophomonadia; order Syntrophomonadales; family Syntrophomonadaceae; genus Syntrophomonas_B. The sequence continues at coordinate 146,338 of CAZEDT010000002.1, read as the reverse complement.
TCGTGATTACCTGGTGCCCAGCCGGGTGCACCCAGGCGAATTCTTTGCTTTGCCCCAGTCGCCCCAGCAATACAAACAAATCTTAATGGTAGCGGGCATGGAAAAATATTTTCAGATTGCTCGTTGTTTCCGGGATGAGGATTTGCGAGCCGATCGGCAGCCTGAATTTACCCAGTTAGATATGGAAATGTCATTTTTAGATGAAGAGGATATTTATGCTCTAATAGAAATGATGATGAAGAAAATATTCTGGGAATCCAATCAGATTGAGATTACCACCCCTTTTCCCCGGATAACCTATGATGACGCCATGCTGAAGTATGGCAGCGATCAACCGGACTTGCGTTTTGGATGGGAGATTCAAGACATTACTGAACTGGTCAAGGATGTGGATTTTAAAGTATTCTCCAGCGCTATTGGTGCCGGGGGAGTAGTCAGGGCGCTAAATGCCAAAACTTGTGGGTCATTTACCCGCAAAGAAATTGATGATCTGGGCAGAATTGCGACTGCCTATGGTGCTAAAGGTCTGGCCTGGATAAACGTTCGGGAAAACGAGTTGAACTCACCTATAACTAAATTCTTCAGCGAAGAACAAATGCAGGTCATACTCACGACCTTGGATGCCCAACCTGGAGATTTATTGCTATTCGGTGCTGATCAAGCTCCGGTGGTAGCAAAAGTCCTGGGAGCATTACGTTTGGAATTAGCTAAAAAACTAGATCTTTATGATGCAGATAGCCTTTGTTTTAGCTGGGTGGTTGATTTCCCCATGTTTGAGTATGATGATGAAGAAAAACGCTATGCAGCAGTGCACCATATGTTTACTTCACCCAAAGTAGAAGACATCCCTTTGCTGGATAGCGAACCTTTACAGGTGAAAGCTCGGGCCTATGACTTAGTCTTAAATGGGGTTGAAATTGGCGGAGGGAGTATCAGAATTCATCGTCGGGATTGGCAAGAAAAAGTGTTCTCCCTGCTTGGTTTGAGCCGGGATGAAGCCATAGATAAATTTGGCTATATGCTGGAGGCTTTCGAGTATGGAACTCCACCCCATGGCGGAATTGCTTTCGGAGTTGACCGCATGGTTATGCTTATGAGGCACCGGGACAGTATACGAGATGTTATAGCTTTCCCCAAAACCCAGAGTGCTTCTTGTCCGATGACTTCGGCACCGTCGGAAGTAGCTCCCCGGCAGCTAAGGGAATTATCTCTTAAGATAAGAGATAAATAAATGTTCACAGCATATGATGTAGTGTAAGAATATTAGGGTGAGGCATAGAGATGAGCCTTTTTGTCTCACCATTCTTCAAATAAATGATGGTTTTGCTACTATTTGCCAAGAGTATACAACTTGCTCACATTGAAAGCTCATATCCAAATATGATATACTTGCCTTAAAGACAAGGCCTAAAAAATACAGGATAACTCCCTGCTGCGTACGTGAATAGCCGTGTAGTTTTTGCCAACACAAAAACTATGGAGGCCCGATCTTCATATCTGACTTGTATGCCCATTAATCTGGGACACATAAAGGATGTGAGAGGGCAACCACCTGCATTGCAGGTTAAAACTGGCGGCGCCACGGCTCGGTGGGGTTTTTTATTGTATAAACGGATGTAAGTAATGAAAAAAATATTATGAAGTGCAATAATACATGCAAATAATTCATAATAGAAAAATAATTTTCCTGGAGGAGTAGTATTATGACGGTGCGAAATGATAGAATAATGGAAATCTATCAAATACTACTTAAGGAATTCGGGCACCAAGGATGGTGGCCAGCGGAAAGCACTTTTGAAATAATATTGGGAGCGATACTTACTCAGGCAGTAGCCTGGAAGAATGTCGAAAGAGCCTTAGATTGTCTGAAGGCTAATGATATATTATCCGTAGAAGCAATTTTAAACCTGCCCGAGGATGAACTGGGAGAACTTATTAAACCCACTCTGTATCATCGCCAGAAGGCCAAAAAGCTAAGAATAGTTATGGATTACATGCAAAAAAATTATCAAAGTGATTTTGCTATTATGTTTCAGGAATCTCAGGATAAACTTAGGGAAGAATTACTTTCTTTATGGGGAATTGGACCAGAGACAGCCGATTCTATTTTGTTATATGCAGGAAATTATCCTGTCTTTGTAGTAGACAGATATACCTGCAGAATTTTTTATCGACTGGGCCTGGTGCCTGAAAGTGTAAGTTATGCCCAGATGCAAAGCTATATGCAGGATCGTCTTCCCAAAGATGTTCAGCTTTATAACGAATATCATGCCCTGCTGGTTGCTCTGGGGGCAAATTACTGTAAAAAGAAACACCCTTTATGTTCGCAATGTCCAATTATACTTATTTGTAATTATTACGAAATCATGCAGGAATAATAACGAAAGGAGTAGAACTAATGTTATATTGGGATCAGGAAAAGGAATGTATGGCCAGGGAGAGCCTGGAGGAACTACAGCTTAGAAGACTAAAGGAAACAGTTTTTCGGGTTTATGCCTTTGTACCAGCCTACAAGGCTAAGATGGACGAAAAGGGGATAAAACCTGATGACATAAATTCGCTGGAGGATATTCAGCAACTGCCGTTTACCACCAAACAGGATCTAAGAGACAATTATCCTTTTGGGCTATTTGCAGTTCCTATGTCAGAGGTAGTCAGAATTCATTCTTCCTCCGGTACGACCGGAAAGCCTACTGTAGTAGGTTATTCTAAAAGGGACCTGGAGATATGGACAGAATTGATGGCTAGAGCTTTGTTTAGCGCCGGGGCCAGCAAAAAATCTGTTATACAGAATGCTTATGGATATGGACTTTTTACCGGCGGTCTGGGTGTGCATTATGGGGCTGAAAGAGTAGGGGCCTCGGTAATTCCCAGCTCAGGTGGCAACAGTAAACGCCAGATTATGTTAATGCAGGATTTCGGTACTACTTTGTTAACCTGTACCCCCTCCTATGCACTGTTTATGGCCGAAATTATGGAGGAGATGGGAATCAATCCAGCTGACTTGAAATTAGAAACGGGCTTATTTGGAGCCGAGCCCTGGTCTGAAAATATGCGCCGGGAAATAGAAATGAAATTAGGGATTAGTGCCTTCGATATTTATGGCTTGAGTGAAATCATTGGACCGGGCGTAGCTATAGAGTGTAATAATAAAAGCGGTCTGCACATTGCTGAAGACCATTTTATCCCCGAGATTATTGATCCTGTTACTCAGGAAGTATTGTCCGAAGGTCAGGGTGAACTGGTTATTACTACGATTACTAAAGAAGCCCTGCCTATCATAAGGTACCGGACCCGAGATCTTACTACCTTAAATAAGCAATCCTGTGCCTGTGGCAGAACCCATGTCAGAATGCAAAAGGTACTAGGCCGTTCAGATGATATGGTTATTATCAGAGGAGTAAATGTATTCCCTTCCATGGTGGAAAGTGTATTGCTCAATATTCCCGGAGTGGAACCGCATTATCTCTTAATAGTTGATCGGGTAGGTAATCTGGATGTACTGGAAGTTCAGGTAGAGGTATCCGAAAGGATATTTAGTGATGAAGTTAGAAAACTTGAGGACCTGGGCAAACTTATAACCAGAGAGCTCGAAAGTGCTCTGGGGGTAGCAGCTAAGGTCCGCTTGGTGGAACCTAAAACTATTGAACGTAGTGAAGGAAAGGCCAAGCGAGTAGTTGACAGAAGAAATATTTAAGGAGGATATACTATGGCAAAACAGCTGTCAGTTTTCTTAGAGAATAAAGCAGGGAGATTAGCTAGAGTTACCAAAGTATTAGGAGAAGCTCATATAAATATCCGGGCCTTGTCGATTGCCGACACTTCTGATTTTGGAATCCTCAGGTTGATTGTAAGTGATCCCGTTCGCGCTTATCAAATTTTGAAAGAGGCTGGTTTTACCGTAAGTGAAACCGAAGTAATTGCTGTCCGTGTGCAGGATACTCCTGGTGGTTTGGCGTCAGTTTTGGAACAAATGTCCGATGCTAGCCTTAATATAGAGTACTTATATGCCTTTCTCGGAACCTCCCAAGAGGATGCTCTGGTTATTTTCAAAGTCGAAGACATCAAGAAAGCCCGCATTGCTTTTAAAGAAAAAGGTATCCAGTTTCTCGAAGAACAGGAATTATACCAGCTTTAAAAATTTAACGTGTCTCCCGCAGATAAATATCTGCGGGAAGACGCGCTAATCCTACATAAAATCCAACTTATTTTTTTATTGTTGCATATCATCACAGCACACTTAGTAGCATATCATCGCAGCACATTTAATATTTATGCTAGTACACCATTTAAGATATAAAATATTCTAATTAGTTGCCCCTTAGACGTAGTAATATTCGAATTTTTTATGCAGAAAAAGTCGGAAAAATATTACAAAGGAGGTGAATCTATGAAAAAAGCTATTAGTCTTGGTTTGCTGGTAGCAGTATTTTTTGCTGCATTTATCATGGCAAAAGATTTTATTGCCGTAAGTTCATTCTATATGGCAGCAGTAGCAATGGCTATGTTTGCTGTACTTGGTCCGTTTGGAGACTATTTTAAAACCGCTATTTCCATGCTGTTAGGGGTTATTGTAGGTCTGGTGGGTATCCTGGTGCTGGTAGCAGGCATGCCTCTTCCCCCGGATAATTTGGTTTATGTAGCAGTGGTTAGTGGCTTATCCTTATTCGTACTTATTTTACTGTCAGTTACTGGACTCAGAATTGACGGAATGTTCCTGGGCTGGGCTGCCTTCTTTGCATCCGTATATGGAACATATGTTACTGATGCTGCAGCTCTAGCTACCGGTGCTGTTCCTGCTGCGGTAGGCGTATGCGTATCACTGCTCGTAGGTCTGGTAATGGCAAATATTATTATTAAGATTGCTATGGCTACAAATCAATAAGAGAGGGGGGGAAAGGCGTGCTAAAACACAGTAAAATGAAAAGTTACATAATCCTACTACTGTCCATGTTGCTTATCCTGGCTCCGGTTTTTTCGGCCTATAGTGCTGATGCCGGCGCTGTGGCTAAAGTACAGGATAATGAACTGGTAGTTTCAACACTAAACGATGCAGGTACTATAGATGATATCAAGGTATTATCACATATGAGAGTATCGGGTAGCGGAAATGTAACTATTGAAGATCAGAGCAAATATAAGCTCAGTTCGGTAAGAAATCTCTACAGCTCAGAGAAAATTAAGCAAAAAGACGGCGCCCTGGGTGTAAACTTCAAACTTGGGAATGGCGAAGGATATCAGGATGTCTATTATCTTTCCGCTCTCGACAAAAGTGAAATATCCAAGGTGAGCATGCCGGTAAACGTAAAAGTCAGCTACTTCCTGGATGGACAACCGATCGAGCCTTCTAAAATGGCTGGCAAAAGCGGTCATATGAAAATTTTATGTGAGGTGGAAAATCTCACCGGAGCTAAAAAGACCCTTGAATTTAAGAACAACAAGGGTGAGTTGGTTAAGAGCGAAGCCATGGTATATACACCATATATAGTTTCCTTGTCTGGTTGGGAATTTGATAATAAGATATTCTCCAATATTCAGGCACCGGGTGTAGCTCAAGAATCGCCGGAAGGCGTAATTGTTGATGTGAAGGGCAAGAGTTCTGTTAGCTGGACTGTCCCACTAGTACCGCCCAAATATCCAGCCAAGCAGTATACGGTTTTAGAAGCCGATGCCAAAAACATCGATATGCCCAGTTATAAGATTGCCGTACTTTCCATTGTTCCGGTCAGCTCAGAATTAGATTCTCTGGGTACGGTTCAGGAAAGTTTTGGAAAGCTTTACGACGCTTTTGACAAAATTCAGGGTGGAGTAGGTGCTCCCAGCAAGGACGCAACTCTCCTATTCGGTCTTAACGCACTTAAAGATGGGATGGGTCAGGTAAGTGGTGGATTGGGTTCGCTGACTGATAAGATGAAGGCTATCCGGTTTGGGATATCCAACCCCAGCTTCAATGCCAGCACTTATGATTCCGCCAAGGGACTTGATGCCGCTGGCAATAAGCCCGGAGTACGTGAAGCAGTTGGCCTGAGTAAAACAGCTTTGGATGAGAAGCTGGTGCCTGCGCTGGAAGCTCAGAAAAAAGTTCTTACTGGTATGGAAGCTGCACTGGGCAAACCTGGCAGTGATCCAGTTCAACCTACACTAAGTACCAGTCTGTATAATGATGTAAGCTTTTTAAAGAATCTGCTTAAGGGTACCCCGGCTGAAGACGTAATCACCAAGGCTATGGCTCCCAAGATAATGATCATGGGTTCCAATATGGCTGTATTGAGAGACGGAGGCACCCTGGTTACAGCAGGAGGCAGTATACCCTTCCCAGCCAGTGTCACAGCGGTAGCAACCGGAGTTGAACAAATTTCGGCTGGCTTAGGTAAAGCTAATGGTGGTTTAGGTATGATTGCTCTGGGATTAGGTCAAGTCGGTCCTGATGGTAAGCCAGTTAAGATAATGGTGGATGGTAAGCCGGGGAGCATTTTATACGCCATGTCCTATCTCCAGTCAGCTGTTGATGACAAACTGGTACCCGGTATAGTCAAGCTGAGCGATGGTACCAGTAAGATTGCTGATGGTTCTGGTCAGGCTAAGGAAGCCATTGCTGGAGGTTTGGATAAAATGGCTGCAGCACCAGCTATCGTATCCGCATTAAAAGATAATGCCAGCCAGGCCGATAGTTTCTTAGGTAAACCTGCAGGAGCCCAGGGAACAGTTGCCTATGTATACCAGACACCAGTAGTAAGCAGAGCAGCTTCCGCAATGAATTATGGACTGGGAGTAATTGCCCTGGCACTCATTATTCTATTTGCCATTGGCAGACCCAAGTCAGCTGCCCAGTTCGCTGAAGTTAATAAGGAAATGTAGACGATAATAAAGGATGGGGGTAAATTTTCTAATGAAGAAAAAATTAGCAGTTTTAATGTGCCTTGCCATGTTAATGACCCTTTTGGCAATTCCTGCGTTTGCGGCAGAACCGGCAGCCAGCGTCGTTATCGATGGAAAAACCGTGACCTTTGATGTTGCACCAGCTAATGAAAATGGCAGATTACTTGTTCCTCTAAGTGCCATATTTACACAAATGGGTGCTACTGTTACCTGGGATGGTGCTACCAAGACAGCAACTGCTGTTAAAGGAGATACCAAAGTAGTTATCGCGATTGGTTCCCTGGAGCCGACTATTAACGGCAAAGCCAGCAAACTAGAAGTAGCCGCTAAAATAGTTGATGGCAGAACCCTCGCCCCGATGCGCTTTGTTTGCGAAGCCTTTGGCGGCAAAGTGGCTTGGGATGGCGAAAAGAAAATAGCATCTGTAGTTTCTGCAGCACCGGCGGAAAAACCCGCAACTCCAGCACCAGCAGAAAAGCCGGCAACTCCAGCTCCGGCAGCAGCTGCAACTCCAGATTCTCTAGTGAAAGCTTCTATAGCTGCCTTTGCACCTGTAACTGCTACTATGTCATTTAAAGGAGTCACCAAGGGGACACCATTGGGAGATCTTCCTTTTACAGCCGATGGTCCGGCTAGCATAGGTGCCGACAAAAAGTCTACATCAACATTCAAAGGTGACTTGGGAGCGGCAGGGAAAACTAATCCAACTGTGGCTGCCTGTCCTTTCTCCGAAATAATTGCTGGTCCTGAAGCAGATGGTTTGGCTGTAGTTAAAAATGCCAAATTATCTGAGGCAGGTAACAATTATGTTCTAGATGTCGCAGGTGCCCCTTGCCCCGCATCCTTGCAGGTAATCCTGGATGGTGCAAGCAAAGGTGCTTTAGCAGAATTGAAAATGAACGTAACTGTAGACTATACTATCAAAATTGACAAAACCAGTAAGAAAGTAGTATCAGTAGATGTTAAGGCAGCTGGCAAAGGTGTTTCTGCAATGGGGTCTTATAACGTCAGCTTAACCGGTAGTATAACTTACAAGTAATATCAATGGTATAAATTAATAATTAATACCTTGGAGGGTTGAATGCACACCAACATTTAGCCCTCTTTTTTTCATCTTAGTTACAGGAAATAAAACATAAGTGTGATTTAGTTACTATTCGATGATGTTTAGTTTTTAAAATATCATCGAGTTTAGGTGTCTCTTACGTTAAAATATCCATTAAGAGGAAAGAAACTGCGCAGCCTGATTTACTTACTGCGACTAAGGAGGCTTTCATGTTTGAGTATATAGGAAATATCCACATACACTCCACATATTCCGATGGGAGCGGGACTATTGAGGAAATTGCCGCCTCAGCCATTAGTGCTGGGCTGGACTTCATAATAGTAACTGATCACTTTTCTTTACAGGCTTTACCAGAGGAAGGCTATCGGGAAAAGCTCCTGCTGTTGGTGGGTATGGAAATTAATGATGATCACAATCATTACCTGGCCTTGGATATAAGAAAAGCAGTGGCTAACAATACTGATCAACCTCAGACTGTTATTGATTCAGTTAACCAGCAGGGAGGGATAGGAATAATAGCTCACCCAGTCGAATACCCTTCACCCTTTTTAAATAATGGTGCGGTTTACAACTGGAATGACTGGTCAGTGCAAGGTTTTCAGGGTATAGAAATCTGGAATTTACTATCACAATGGAAAGGCAGTATTACCAGTTTAATAAAAGCTTGTTATTACTGCCTCCACCCACATCCCGCAATCATCGGACCTTATCCGGAAATTATGAAAAAATTTGATTATTACCAGCAGCAGGGACAGAGGGTTGTTGCTTTTGGAGGTTCTGATGCCCATGCCCCAGAAATTAAGCTGGGTCCCTTTAAAATACCGATAATATCCTACCAACTCAGTTTCCGCTGCATTAATATGCATGTACTGCTTAACCAGGAATTGAATGGAGACCCAGCAGGTGACAAAGACCTCATTTATCATGCTTTACGCCTGGGGTCTTGCTGGGTAGCTTATGACTATTATAAAGACAGCCGAGGTTTTGCTTTTGAATTATGTAAAGATAATCAAAAATGGTCGATGGGAGAAACCGTTTCCTGGCAAAATAGTATGAGCATTAAAGTCTCCACTCCTTATTATGCACAGGTTAAGCTAATTAAGAATGGATTGGTCTCAGAAGTCAGTAAAGGGACAAATCATGTATTTAGAAAGATAAACCCAGGCATTTACCGTGTAGAGGTTTACCATCGCCGTGGCTTGAAATTGCGTCCCTGGATATTCTCAAATTCAATTTGGATAAGCTAAGAATCGATGAACAACATTCCGATTTTAATTGGCAAAGAAAATAATTGACGAGGGGAACACAGGATATCACCTTCCTTTAGTTAAATTTGAACATTGATAGCCTGGAACGACGAGCACCACTCCCCTTGTTCATAAAAGCATACTATGCGCTCCACTCACAATCCATCGTGTAATAACATCCCGTTTTGCACTTCTAGAACCATAGATCCAGGACCATACGCTCATTTTTTGTAGATAATACCGGGGACGACTGGCTAAACATACTGTTATATTGGACTTGTAGTCGAATAATGTAGTTATGAATGTCTGAATTTAGTGCATGTGATATAATTCACAAAGAAGGATACTGATTATTAACGTGGAATACAAAGTGGAGAGAAGTGGAGAAATGTGGAGCGGAATCCCAACAATTTTTTGATAAGGAGCGGAACTTATGTTCTTGGGAGAATATCAACATTCTTTGGACATAAAAGCTAGAGTCATTATTCCAGCCAAGTTTCGCGAGGAACTGGGGAACAAGTTTGTGGCTACCAAAGGCTTAGATAACTGCATTTTTGTATATCCGCTGGATGAATGGCAGGTTATTGAAAATAAACTCCGTTCCTTACCTTTTACCAGAGCTGATGTCCGTTCCTTTGCCCGTTTTTTCTTTTCAGGAGCTTCCGAGTTAGAAATTGATAAACAGGGGCGAATACTGTTACCACAGAATTTAAGAGAATATGCTAATATCGATAAGGATTTGGTAATAATCGGAGTAGGAGCACGCTTAGAGATTTGGTCCAGCGAAACCTGGGCATCCTATAACCAGAACGCCGAAGCTTCTTATGGAATTTTTGCTGAAAGTCTGGTGGATTTGGGATTATAGGAGTTGATTTGATTGCACCAAGCCGTGTTATTAGCCGAGACAGTTGACTATTGGATGACCGACCCACATGGATTGTATGTGGATTGTACTCTGGGTGGCGGTGGACACCTTCGCAGCCTTTTACAGAATTTAAGTGAAGATGCCCGGGTTATAGCGATAGACAAAGACCAGGATGTTCTTCAGGAAACAGCTAAAACTTTAGATTTTTCTAATCTTTCCTTGGTCCACGGAGATTTTCGAGAACTAAAAGAGATTATGAAAGCACAGAATATTGATGCAGTGAACGGTATTATGATGGACTTAGGGGTTTCTTCCTTTCAGTTGGATACAGCTGAGCGTGGATTTAGCTTTCATGAAGATGCCGCTTTGGATATGCGCATGAACCGCGAACAGGCATTAAGTGCATGGGATATAGTTAATAGCTACAGTGAGGAAGCTATAAGCAAGATTCTTTTCCAATTTGGAGAAGAGAAATATGCCCGCTCGATTGCCCGGGGCATTGTGAATTATAGGAAACAATCTACTATCGAAAGTACCATGCAGCTGGTGGGAATAATTCAATCGTCGGTACCTGCCAGCTATCGTCGGGAAAAGCATCCCGCCCGCAAGACTTTTCAGGCTCTAAGAATTGAGGTCAACGGTGAATTAGATGCATTAATTGAGGTTTTACCACAGGCGTCAGAGCTCTTATGCCCGGGAGGGAGACTGTGTGTTATTAGCTTCCACTCTTTGGAGGATCGTATAGTAAAACAATTTATGCAGGAAAAAGCCAGGGATTGCGTGTGTGCCCCCGGCTTACCTATATGTATATGTGACCACCGCTCCGAATTAAAAATTCTTACCCGTAAACCGGTAACCGCGAGCGAAGCTGAATGTGAGAATAATCCACGTGCCAGGAGTGCCAAACTCCGGGTAGCGAGTAGAATATAGTTCTAAATATCAGGGAGGTAGAATAGTATGCAACAGGCAGCATCCAGGTATGCAAATGACTGGAATGAATCGATTGATAGTAAATCTGAGTTAAGTGTCAGGCAAGTTACCAAAACCACCAAAATGGTTAATCAGCATCGAAAAATAATGGTTAAATGTGGCTTGGGATTTTTCATCTATGCAGTACTTTTGGTTTTTATGTGCACGAAGAGTGCTAGCTTGGGCTATGAAATTGAAGGACTTAATAAAGATATTCAAAAGCTGGAAACTGAGAATAATCGTCTGGAGTATCAAATATCACAAAAAAGTTCTTTGTCCAGAGTAGAACAAATAGCTACCAGTCAATTAGGTATGCAAAAGGTGGATCTTCAGAATTCCATTGCCATGGAAATGGAAGCCCAACCTGTAACAGTTGCTGCCAAGGAGAATAAGAACGTAAATAATGCTATTAGTCAAAAGCCATTATATAAAATCTATACCAGCTTGTCTCATCTAGCCCAGAATAGCCTATAAAATATCCTTAAAAGAGGTGGCATAAAATGCAAACTACTAGTTTGCTGGTAAGAAAGCGTATAGCAGCGCTTTTTTTCTTATTTACAGTGGGGTTTTGTCTTCTGTTCGGGAGAATCTTTTGGGTACAATTTGTCAGGGGAGCCGAACTATCTGCCAAGGCCACTCAAAATCGTATGCGCGATGTACCGGTTGAATCCAAGCGAGGAGTAATTTATGATAGGAATGGTCATGAGCTGGCTATTTCAATTAGTACGGACTCGGTATATGCAATACCAGCTGAGGTATGCAAGTCCAAGCGACAGGAAGAGATTGCCCGCAAACTAGCTCCGGTACTGGATATGGATGAGGACAAATTGTTTCAGAGAATCACTCGGGGCAGCTCTTTTGAATGGATTAAACGCCAGATTGACCCTGCTGCAGCCAAACAAATTCGAGCATTGCAACTGCCGGGAATCGATTTAACTGAGGAAAGCCGACGCTTTTATCCCAAGGGAAGCCTGGCCAGTCATATTTTGGGCATTTCAGGGACGGATAATACTGGCTTGGAGGGCATTGACAACTACTATAACAAAACGGTCGGCGGCACTAAAGGTCGTATCATAATAGAGCACGATGCTACCGGAGCAGATATACCTGAGGCTATGCATAAATTCATTCCGCCGGTTGATGGTGCCAACCTCATTCTTACCCTGGATGAAACTATACAATATGTAACCGAACGTGAACTGGATAAAGCCTTCAAAGAACGGCAGGCAGCAAGAGCAGCTGCCATTGTAATGGATCCCAATACTGGTGAAATATTGGCGATGGCGTCTCGGCCAACCTTCGATCCTAACCAGTTTGGCAAGTCGCCGGCCAAAAATCGTAGAAATTTTGCCATCAATGATGCCTTTGAACCTGGTTCAACTATGAAAATTACTACCGCAGCCATGGCTCTGGAAGAGAGCGTTGTTAATGACCAGAGCCGATTCTTCTGCCCTGGTTATGTTAAGGTGGGTAAGGAAAGTATATCTTGTGCTGCTGGTAAATCTCATGGCAGTCAGACTTTTGCCCAGATAGTGGAGAATTCCTGTAATGTTGGTTTTGTTAAAGTTGGATTGGACTTGGGTATGGATAAATACTATCAGTATTTAACTGCCTTTGGTTTTGGGCGTACTACGGGTATTGACTTACCGGGCGAAGCGAGAGGGATTCTGGTTCCGAAGAGTCGTGCTAAACAGATTGACTTGGCTACTATGGCCATGGGGCAGGCTAATGCTATTACCCCGATTCAATTAGTAACTGCTGTATCAGCAGTAGCTAATGAGGGCAAATTAATGAAACCCCATTTGGTTAAGGAAATTGTTGATGCTAAGGGCAAAGTAATCCAAAAATATGAACCTGAATTGGTAAGAAGAGTTATTTCTGAAAAGTCCGCCCGCGAATTATGCGTTATCCTAGAAGGAGAAGTTACCCAGGGTACCGGTAAAAATGCCTATATTGAAGGCTACCGGGTGGGCGGCAAGACAGGTACAGCTCAGAAGATTGCTCCCGGTGGTGGTTATTTGGCCAGTGAGTATGTAGCTTCCTTTATAGGTGTAGCTCCTTCGGATAATCCCCGCCTGGTATGCTTGGTGGTGGTAGATGCACCTAAGGGATATCCTTACTACGGTGGTACGGTTGCTGCTCCAGCAGCGCGAGAAATATTGCAAGACTCTCTCAGATATCTGGATGAACCTCTGCGCAATGATCCCAACAAACCTAAGCAAGAGACACAGCCTGATAATACCGTGGTAGTACCGGATTTAGTGAATTTGCCTCTAGGGGAAGCCTTAGCCAATATAAATGCCCGCGGACTTAATGCCAAAGTCGAGGGCACCGGGAATCTGGTTTGGCAACAGACTCCCAAAGCCCAGAGTAAATTGGTTAAAGGTTCACAGGTTATAATATATCTGACCCCTTTGTCAAAAGATAAATCTGATGGCGAAGTTACCGTTCCTGATCTGCAGGGCAAGTCCATGAAAGAGGTCGCCAAAATTTTGGCAGATCTAGGTTTACATTTGTCTCCTGAAGGTTATGGAATATCATTCCAGCAATCACCTCAGGCGGGTAAAGTAGTTACCAGTGGGTCAACTATCAAGGTAAAGTTTCAGCCTCTGGAATAATAAAGAGTTTGAAATACAGAGAAGCGGGTTTCGAAGGGAGGAATAGAAAATGAGAATCAGGGATTTGATGCAGGGCCTTGATTATAGGCTGGGTTCGGGATCTTTGAATGTTGATGTTAAAGGTATTAGCTACGATTCCAGAAAAGTAAAACCTGGTTATCTCTTCATATGTATCCCGGGGCTAAAAACCGATGGACATAATTTCGTCGGTCAGGCTATTGAAAATGGTGCCCAGGTGATCGTGGCCGAAAAGGATATAGATGTACCTGATGAAATAGTCCTGTTAATTCTTGCTGATACCAGAAGGGGCTTGCCGGCATTGGCCGCTAATTTCTACCAGGAGCCCTCACGAGACCTAAGAGTAATAGGTGTTACCGGTACCAATGGCAAGACTACTATTACCCATTTAATTCAGGCTATTCTGGAGGAAGCGGGCCAGAAAACCGGAATCTTAGGTACGCTTTATGCCCGCATCGATGATGTGGAAATAGTTATGGGCAATACTACCCCGGAGTCTTTGGATATTGAGGAGTTTATGAATCTGGTCAGGGAAAAAGAAGGTCGGTATGTGGTCATGGAAGTATCCTCACATGCTTTGGATTTGGGCCGGGTTGATAAGATACAATTTGATGTAGGCATATTTAGCAATTTAACGCAGGATCATTTGGATTATCATCATACCATGGATAGCTATAAAGAATCCAAATTGATACTTTTCCGTCGTTTGGCTTGCAGCGAAGGCAGGTTTGCAGTGGTTAACGCAGATGATCCATACGCGCAAGATTTTATCGCTGCCTCAGGAGTTAACTGCTATACCTATGCCATTAATCAGCCTGCTAACATTAGAGCCGTTAAGCTGGAGACCAATCTAAAAGGCAGTCGTTTTACAGTTGTTACTCCCGATGAGGAGTTTGAAATTAAAACTAAATTAATTGGTCTATTCAGCGTATATAATGCCCTGGCTGCTATTAGTCTTGCCATCCAGGAGGGGATAAAATCGACAATTATTAAGTCAGCCCTGGAAAAAGTGGAAGGGGTGGCAGGCCGTTTTGAACAGGTGGATTGTGGGCAGGATTTTACAGTGATTGTTGATTATGCGCATACTCCCGATGGGTTGGAAAACATTCTGAAGACAGGGCGCCAGGTGGTTGAAAACCGCTTGATAACTGTTTTTGGCTGCGGTGGTGATCGGGATAGAACGAAGCGACCCCAGATGGGGAAAATTGCTGCCCAGTATAGTGATTTTTGTATTGTTACTTCAGATAATCCTCGCAGTGAAGAACCAGAAGCTATTATTGAGGATATTGTACCGGGTTTAAATGCCATTGAGAACTGTCATTATGCCAAAATTGTAGATCGCCATGATGCTATTGAGCATGCTATTCGTCTGGCCCGTAAAGGTGACCTGGTGATAATTGCTGGTAAGGGTCATGAAACCTACCAACTGGTTAAAGATAAGGTTTTGGATTTCGATGATCGTCAGGTCGCCAGGGAAATTTTGAAAGGATTATAATATTATGAGACTGGGTCTGGACTTTATACTGGAAAGCATGGAGGGGGTCTTATTATCAGGGTCAAATGCGACCTCCCTAACAGGAGTTAGTATTGATTCCCGGCATACTAATCCGGGCGAGCTTTTTATTGCTCTGCCGGGTGAGCGATTTGACGGGCATGATTTCGTTCCTGATCTTATTAATGGAGGGATTGCAGGCGTAGTGGTTTCCAGGCCGGATTGTATACCCTCCGGTGAATTCCGTACAGCTGTCATACTGGTAAAGGATACCCTCAAAGCATTACAGAGACTGGCGGCTGCTTATCGTCAGCTATTCAATATTCCCATGGTTGCGATTACTGGTAGTGTAGGTAAGACGACCACCAAGGATATTCTGGCAGAATGTTTGTCTGGCAGTTTTAAAACCCTGAAAACCAGAGGTAATTTTAATAATGAAATCGGTCTGCCTTTAACCGTTCTAGACTTGAATACAGACTGCCAGGCAGCAGTAATGGAAATGGGTATGCGGGCTCCCGGCGAGATTCAGTACCTGGCTTCATTATTACAGCCTTCTTATGCTATCATCACTAATGTTGAAGCGGTTCATCTTGAGACTATGGGATCTTTGGCTAATATAGCCAGGGCCAAATGTGAGCTGCTGGAATTTATCCGGGAAGGTCATTTTGCCCTGCTTAATGGTGATAATGATTTATTAATAAACACTGCTAAAACCTATCCTGTTAGGATTTATACCTTCGGATATCGGAGCAGCAACGACATTCGAATCCTTTCGGTAGATAACGATGGCAGCGGAATAAGGGTTGAGCTGCAAATATTTGCCTGTCGGGATAGTTTTTATTTGCCGCTGCCGGTAAGCCAATTGGCGACCAATTTAGCCTCGGCAGTAGGGATGGCTTTTCTTATGGGAGTAAATCGACAGGATATTAAAAATGCTCTGGCTAATTTTAGATCTACGGGCAAGCGGATGGATATAATTCCTCTAGGCGAAGGGGGATTGGCGATAGACGATACCTACAATGCTAATCCACTATCCATGATAGCCGCTCTGGAAGCCTGTCGAGAAATGAGCAAGGGGAGAAAAATAGTGGCTGTGCTGGGGGATATGCTGGAATTGGGCTCTTATGAGGAAGAGGGACATATTAAGGTAGGAAACCAGGTTGCGGAAATGAATGTAGATATATTGGTAACCATTGGCGTTAGAGCTCAATACTATAGGGAAGGTGCCTGCCAAAAGGGGATGTCATCCAGTAAAATATTCCATTTTAGCAAGCGGGAAGATGCTTCAGGATGGTTAAAAGAACATATTAGTCGAGCTGATGTAGTATTATTTAAGGCGTCCCGGGGTATGCAACTGGACTTGCTGCTGCGGGATTGGATTACTTAAGTTTTAGTCTGGAGGTACAAGGATGCATGAATATATCGTTAATGGACTGCTGGCAGCAGGTATTGCCATAGTCGTGTCCATTGCTATGGGACCATTTATGATCCCTTTTTTACGCAGACTCAAGGTAGGACAGAGTATTCGTGAGGATGGACCGGAAAGCCATTTAAGTAAGGCGGGTACACCTACTATGGGTGGTATTATAATTATTACAGCGGTAATGGTAGCCTGTTTTTTAATGGCGGGCAGCAGTAAACAAGTATTAGTTTCAGTATTAGTGATGCTGGCAGTTGGTGGTATAGGCTTTTGGGATGATTACATAAAAGTTGTATTGAAACGTTCATTAGGTTTGAGAGCTCGGGATAAACTAGTATTGCAGGCATTAATTGGCCTGCTGTTTGGATACATTCTGGTATTCTATCTGGGCCGGGGAACGCAGATTAACATTCCTTTTAACGGCTTGAGTTTAGATTTCGGATACTTTTACATACCTTTTATAATGGTGGTGCTCA
Organism: uncultured Syntrophomonas sp.; assembly: GCA_964510795.1. Lineage (GTDB taxonomy): Bacteria > Bacillota > Syntrophomonadia > Syntrophomonadales > Syntrophomonadaceae > Syntrophomonas_B. Next base: position 129,288 of record CAZEDT010000002.1, on the reverse strand, counting down.
TAGCTACTTCTAATGGGGTGAACCTGACCGATGGTCTGGATGGATTGGCGTCCGGGGTAACCTTGTTTGCGGCTCTGGCTTTTGCTCTGATATCCATCATGCTGGGTCACTTTAATATGCTGGTTTTTTGTGCAGCTCTGGTTGGTGCTTGTCTGGGGTTTCTGGTGTTCAATCATCACCCGGCACGGGTGTTTATGGGGGATACTGGTTCAATGGCCATCGGTGGAGCCATAACAGCCATAGCCGCTATAAATAGATCTGAAATAGCATTGCTTATTATTGGTGGTATTTATGTATTGGAATCATTAAGTGTTATTATTCAGGTAGCTTCGTTCAAAACAACCGGAAAAAGGGTATTTTTGATGGCACCTTTGCATCACCATTTTGAATTGAAGGGCTGGTCTGAACGCAAGGTAGTATGGATTTTCAGCTTATTGTCCCTGGGATTTGCTCTTGTGGGACTGCTGAGTTATAAAAATCTTGGATAGGAAGTGTAGATATTTTGGTTTTTACAGATAAACAAATTTTAGTGATAGGCTTGGCTCGAAGTGGCATGTCGGCAATAAAAGCGCTTCACAGAAGAGGAGCTATTCTCACGGCATATGATGCCAAATCAGAAGCAGAATTGTCCAGCGAATTAAGCTTGCTGCAAGAACTGGGTGTTAAGGTCTTTGCGGGTACTTATCCGCCTGTAAGCCGGAACCTGGATATGCTGGTAGTTAGCCCGGGTGTACCTCTGGATATTGAGCCTATTAAAAGGGCGCTTAGCGAGGAAGTTAAGGTTATTGGAGAACTCGAACTAGCATTTTTGCTGAAATCTCCCCAGGTTGAAATGCTAGCGGTAACAGGTACTAACGGTAAGACCACTACAACTACATTATTGGAACAGATACTTATTGAGGATGGAAGAAATGCAGTAGCTGGTGGCAATATCGGCGTTCCTCTCTGCACACTGGTGGAGGAACTAGAGTCAGGTTACATTTCAGTTGAAGCTTCCAGTTTTCAATTAGAAAGCACTCTTAAATTTAGGCCGCATGTGGCTGGTATTTTAAATGTCACCCAGGATCATCTGGACCGGCATAAGACCATGGATAAGTATATTAAGGCTAAGACCAGGATTTTTGCCTGTCAGAATGAGGATGACTTCGTCATACTTAACTATGAAGATGAACAGGTAAGAAACCTGGCCTCGCTGGCACCATCAAAAGCAGTTTTTTTTTCCACCGAACGGAAACTGGATGAAGGCTTTTTTATTGACCAGGAATCCCTGCAGATAAGCTGGGGAGGAGAGCACCTGGAGTTATTGCCGGTACAGGAAATCCGCCTGCGGGGCAAGCATAATCTGGAGAACATTCTTTGTGCTGTAGCTATGGCGTGGGTAGATGGGGTAAGTCAGGACTGCATCTGTAGTGTTCTACGCTCCTTCAGCGGGGTAAGACATCGCCTGGAGGAAGTAGCTTGCCATAACGATATTTTATATATTAACGATTCCAAGGGCACTAACCCTGATTCTACCATTAAGGCCTTGGAAGCCTTTGATAGTCCCATAATACTGATTGCCGGCGGCAGGCCCAAAGGGGGCAGTTATGCTGCCGTAGCTGAACTCATCAAGCAACGGGTAAAAGAACTGGTTATCTTGGGTGAGGCCAGAGAGCTGATCAAATCTGCGGTAATGGAATTAGGCTATCAGAATATACATGAGGTAGAGGATTTTCCTGCGGCTGTGTACACAGCCCATAAGCTAGCAGTTCCGGGAGATGTAGTTCTGCTATCACCGGCCTGTGCCAGTTGGGATATGTTTTCCAGCTACGAGCACCGAGGAGATTTGTTCTGTGAATTAGTGAAGTCTATTATAAACGATAAATAAAACTGGTTTCTGAAAGATCAAAAACAACTCGTTCCATCAGCTGCAAGAACTGAAAAAGGCGACGGTGCCAGTTTGGCGCCTAGTATCGGTGAATAGAAGCCCGAAGGGCTGACCACCGATGCGACGGTGCCAGTTTGGCACCTAGTATCGACGATCGAAGGCGAACCCTGAGAGTCATTAAATAGAAGCCCGAAGGGCTGAATACCGGAAAGGGAGAGGTGATTAGAGCAGTGCGGTTAAAAAAAGGTCCACCTGATTTTGTATTATTTATTACCACGCTGGCTCTGGTCGGTATTGGTCTGGTAATGGTTTTTAGTTCTAGCGCCGTTACCGCCAATGTCAATTATGACGATGCCTATTATTTCTTCAAGAAGCAGCTGCAATGGGCTTTAATAGGTATTGTAGGCATGATTGTGGTTATGAAGTTAAACTTTAATAAGTTAAAAGACTTTGCTGTACCCCTGATTGTTATAGCTGTTATCTGCTTAATTGCGGTTCTTACACCTCTGGGAATTCATGCCAAGGGGGCTTCGCGTCAGATAGGCCTGGGACCTTTGCGCTTTTCTCCTTCTGAGTTTACCAAGCTGGCTATGATAATGTTTCTTGGTAAGACTATGGAAGCCAATATAAGTAAGATTGGATCTTTTACCAAGGGAATTTTGCCTTATATGTTCGTATTAGCTACGGCTTGTACTCTTATTATGATGCAGCCGGATCTAGGTACTTCCTTTGTTCTGGCCGGCACGGTTTTCCTGATGCTGGTGGTAGCCGGTGCTAAATGGTCCCATTTGGGATATATTTCTTTGGCAGGTCTCTCGGCTGTTGCAGCAGCTATTATTTTCGAACCTTATCGCATGGAAAGGGTGGTTGCTTTTGCCAATCCCTGGAAATATGCCAGCGATGAAGGGTTCCAAACTATCCAGTCCCTGTATGCTCTAGGGTCTGGGGGGCTTTTCGGCTTAGGTTTGGGCCGGAGCCGCCAAAAGTTTTTCTATCTTCCTGAACAGCATACTGATTTCATTTTTGCTATTTTGGGCGAAGAACTTGGCTTCATTGGGGTTAGTTTGGTTATCATGCTTTTTTTGCTCTTTGCCTGGCGAGGTTTCAAAATAGCTCTGAATGCACCAGATAACTTTTCCAGTCTGGTGGCAGCTGGAATAACCATACAGATTGTGTTGCAAGCGGCTATTAACATTGGAGTGGTTTCTGGGTCACTGCCGGTCACCGGTATAACCCTGCCCTTTATCAGTTACGGTGGAACCTCCCTGCTTTTTTCAATGGCTAGTGTAGGCTTGCTGTTAAATATTTCTCGATACAGTTCTTATAGGTGAGGTGTGCAATAAGATGAGAATAATACTGAGCGGCGGTGGAACCGGCGGGCATATTTATCCAGCTTTAGCTATTGCCAGTGAGCTAAAACACAGGGACCCGGCGGTTGAGATACTATATGTAGGTACAAAAAAGGGGCTGGAGAGTAAGATCGTCCCCGCCAGCGGAATAACTTTCAAGACCATAGATGTGAGCGGTATTGATAGAACATCGATGCTCAAGGCCAGCAAGTCCCTGATAAAATTCCCAACCAGTTTTTTTGAGGCCCGCTCCATTATAAAAGAATTTCAACCGGATATTATTATAGGAACTGGAGGATATGTATCCTTTCCTATCGTATTAGCCGGTACTTTTTTGGGTATCAAAACGATTATTCATGAGCAAAATGCCATGCCCGGTCTGGCCAATCGCAATTTAGCTAAGCGGGTTGATAGAATACTATTGACTTTCGAAGAGGCTAAGCAGCATTTGAGCGGGCAGAATACAAAAGTGACAGGCTTACCCGTACGTAAAGAAATCCTAACTGTAAATAGGGAATCGGCCCGTAAGAATATGGGCTTGGATAAGCAAATATTTACCCTGCTGGCTTTTGGGGGTAGTCTGGGAGCCATGACTATTAACCGAGCAATGTTGGATTTTATTGAGCGCAGTCGTGCCGATGCCATCCAAATAATATGGATAACCGGGCAGAGTGCTTATCAGGAGATGCAGGAAGAATTGGAAAAAGGGTTGGATCTATCCAAAATGAGCTGTCGAGTAAGCCTGTATCCTTACCTGTATAATATGGAAGAAGCCCTGGCAGCAGCGGATCTGGCTGTTTGCCGGGCCGGTGCCAGCACCGTTTGTGAACTGGAGGCCCTTGGCTTGCCGGCTATCCTGATACCTTATCCTTATGCAGCTGACAACCATCAGGAAAAGAACGCCCGCGCTTTGGTGGATAAAAATGCAGCTTTACTGGTTATTGATGAGTTCCTGGATGGTTATACTCTTTATGAGAAGGTGCAAGAACTTCGCAAAAAGCCAGAACAATTACAGCAAATGGGGCAGAATATGTTAAAGGAGTCCAAACCACAAGCCCTTAAAGAAATTGTGGATGAAATAATTGGTTTAGTTAATAAGTAAAAGTGAACAGGGGGACGGTTCCCTTGTTCATCCCCTTGCACCTTAACTGGATGAACAAGGGAACCGTCCCCCTGTTCACTTTTACTGAGCATAATTTATATATACAGAGTGGACAGGCTATGAATCAAAAATGTAACCACTTTTATTAATTGTGCATACTATACAGTGTGTTAATAGAGTTTTTCTTACGAACAAAGGAGATGAGGATATGACCACAAATACCGAGCAATGGATTCACATGGTAGGAATAGCTGGAGCAGGCATGAGCGGAATAGCCAAAGTATTGAAAGAACAGGGTAGCAGGGTTAGTGGTTCGGATCTACAAAGCAATGAACTTACTAGAAAACTGGCTGACATCGGTGTAGAAATATGTCAAGGTCATTCATCCTCTTATCTTCAGGAGGGAGTTGATTTACTAGTCATTTCCTCGGCTATCCCCCAAAATAATGTAGAGGTACAGGAAGCCCGCAGAAGAGGAATTCCAGTACTCAAAAGGGGTGAAATACTCGCCCGCATGGCTAATGCCAGTAAAGGTATAGCAATTGCTGGAGCACATGGTAAAACCACCACTACCTCAATGCTATATACAGTTCTGGAGGCTTGCGATCTTGACCCTACCTTTATCGTGGGAGGCGAGATACAGGGGAGTGAACTTAATGCCCGCCTGGGCCGGGGAGACTACTTTGTAGTTGAAGCTGATGAAAGTGATGCATCATTTCTGGAACTTCGACCTTATATAGCTATCGTAACCAATATCGAAAACGATCATTTGGATTACTATGGATCATTTGATCGTATCAAGAATGCATTTAAGCAATTTTTAGAGCAGGTAGACCCCGCTGGATTTGCTTTGTTATATGGGGGAGATTATTGTATTCAGGGTATTAGTAAGGATTTGTCCGGGAAAATTATTTTCTATGGAGAGGATAGTCAGTTTGATTATTATTTAGACAATTGGAAAGCCGAGGGAATGGGATCGAGCTTTGATGTTTACCATCAACATAACTACTTGGGTTCAATTACATTATCGATTCCCGGCAAACACAACGCTCTAAATGCCCTTGCGGCACTTGCTACTGCAATTGAAATGGGTTATTCATTTGCAGCCATATCATCAAGCTTATTAAATTTTCGTGGTGCCAAACGCCGTTTTCAGGTACTGGGCAATATTGAACGAAGTACTGTAGTAGATGATTATGCGCATCACCCTACGGAAATACGAGCTACCATCAGTGCCGCGCGGCATCTTGATTATGAACGGGTTTTGGTGGTTTTTCAGCCTCATCGATACTCCCGTACCGGTTTACTGGCTGAACAATTTGGGGCATGTTTTAAGGAAGCTGATCTGGTAATAATTTCGGATATTTATTCAGCCGGTGAACAACCGGTTGAAGGCGTTAACGGAGAATTGATTTATCAGATGGCACGCAAGGCCGGATCTAATGTTTTATATATTCCTACCGTAGAAAAGATTGAGGACTTTATCCTGCAAGAATTTCATGATAATGACCTTTTAATAACCATGGGTGCCGGAGATATTTGGAAACTGGGTGTTAAGCTGGTGGAAAAACTCTCTGGTTCAGGGACTGTCAAGGAATAAACAAGGCAGAATACGCCGAGGATTTGACGTCCAAGGCTGTACTAATGCAGCGGTGCCGTGGATGGCTAAGAGCTGCTTTGCGCTAGACAAGGCAACATCAGTAGTACCCGGAGGGTGAAAGCTTTGACAACGAATTATAGCGGAAAAAAGACCGGTGTAAATGACTAGTTTATTTTTTGATAGTCCCTAGTCCCGCAGGCCTAATTCCTGGCGGAGGTGTTATATTGGAAGAGCGATTGCTGGTAAGGGGAGGCCATCCCTTAAAGGGGCAAATAAACATCAGTGGATCAAAAAATTCTACCCTGCCCATTATGGCAGCCAGTTTATTATCGTCGGGTGAAGTGGTCCTTAATGATGTACCTGATTTGGAAGATATCAATGTTATGTCAGATGCCTTGACTATACTGGGAGCTAAAGTAAAACGTGAGGGCAAGGTTCTGATTATAGATGGGCGTTCGGTTAGCAACTGCGAACTGCCGGAGTCTATTTCCAGGCGAATGCGAGCCTCCAATCTGGTAATGGGCGCTTTGCTGGGTCGCTTTAATGAAGCCCGAGTTGCGTACCCTGGGGGTTGTGCAATTGGTTCCCGGCCAATGGATCTGCATATCAAAGGTTTTAAGAGTTTGGGTTATGACATTACTGAAGGTTATGGCTATATGTATGGCAAGGCAGTGTCGGCCCAAGGCAAAGAGATTATGTTAGACGTTCCCAGCGTTGGTGCTACTGAAAATATTATGATGGCTGCTGCACTGACTAAAGGAACCACGATTATTCGAAACTCAGCTCGGGAACCGGAGATAGTAGATTTACAGAATTTTTTAAACCGGATGGGGGCGAAAATTAAAGGCGCCGGCTTAGATACCATTCGCATAGAGGGAGTAGATAATTTAGGCGGAGTGGAACATACCGTTATTCCTGACCGCATTGAAGCTGGAACCTTTATGGTAGCAGCTGCCATAAGTCGAGGTGACGTGTGGATAGAAAATGTAGTTGTGGAACACCTGCAGCCGGTCATTGCCAAGCTGAATGAAATAGGGGTGGAAATTTTACCCTGGTCAGGTGGGATTCGTTTGGTTGGCAAAAACCACTATATGCCTACCGATATAAAGACCATGCCTTATCCGGGTTTCCCGACTGATATGCAGGCTCAGATGATGGCTCTGTTGGCTACTGTACCGGGTACCAGTGTAATGGTTGAAACCATCTTTGAAAACCGATTTATGCATGTTCAGGAATTGCGGCGCATGGGTGCTGATATTAAAGTAGAAGGCCGGGTAGCCATAATAAAAGGTGGCAAATTTGAAGGGGCTACTGTAGAAAGCACTGATTTGCGTGCCGGAGCAGCCCTAATACTGGCTGGGCTGTGGGCAGAAGGGGAGACTCAGATCTTCAAAATAGAACACATAGATCGAGGCTATGAAATAATACACGAGAAATTAAAAGAACTGGGAGCAGATATCGAAAGAAGACCGGTGTAATGTATACACCGGTAGACCGATGACAAAAGCGAATATCTGCGTTATTTAAAGAAAACCGGGCTTGTACCGAGCCGAAGGCGACGGTAGAAGCCTTGGTTGCACTTATGCTGGAAGTGTCAAAAACCCCTCTCAATCGACGTACTTAAGTACGCCTCAATCGCTGGTTTTTTTCATGCCTTGATCTTCACTTCTGTCATCGCTCTGTTGTGGACAAAAGCGAATATCTGCGTTATTTAAAGAAAACCGGGCTTGTACCGAGCCGAAGGCGACGGTCGTTGCTACATGCCATCCATGGCGCCGCGACACTAGTCCATCCTTGGACGCTGGAAGCCCTGGTTGCACTTATGCTGGAAGTGTTAAAAAGCCCGCTCAATCGACGTACTTAGGTACACCTGAATTGCGGGCTTTTCTCATGCCTTGAACTACACCTCCGTCAACTGTCTTGAAGCTTGCTGACAAGTTAAGGAGACCGTTGTAATTAATATACCGTTCTCCTAAATTTGTAAGCTATATTATCGCGAAAGAATTTGTTATAATTTCTACTGTAGTGCGATCATTAAATATTCGAGGTAATTATTGTGACGAAAAAATCTTCAGGTAAAGCCTTTAAAATATCTCTGCTATTATTGGTGGTGATGGTCTGTGTATATTTATTCCTGCACAGTGCTATTTTTAATATTGGCAAGGTTACAGTTAGCAATAATCATAAGGTATCCCGTAGTGAAGTGCTGGCACTGGCGGGTATATCACCGGGTACCAATATATTTAGAGTGAACCGGGAATTAACGCAGCGCTCAGTGAAAATTCATCCCATGGTCAAAGATGCCCAGGTAATCAGGCACCTTCCGAAAACCATTGAAATAAAGATAACTGAGCGGCAGAGTTGGGCTATAATACCTTATGGAGATATTTTTCTGCTGATAGATGATACTGGGATCTGTATTGATAAATTAAATGAGTTGCCTAATGAAAGTATTCCCATTATTACTATGGATAAGTTGCCGGACCGGGTAAATCTCGGACAGGCAGTTAACACAGGCGCTGTTAAAATAATCCAAGAGGTATGGAAATCCCTGACGATTACGGACCGACAGAATATTTCCCAGTTTCATTATCGGGATAAAGATAAATCTTTGCTAATATATACCATGCAAGGTACCGAGGTTCGTTTTGGGAATATGGACAGGTTAAAAGAAAAAGCTAAAAATTTCAGTGAAGTAATTAAAATGGAAAGCAATTTACAGAAAGAGGGCAAAGATGTACTTGATTATGTAGATTTAAGATTCAAAGGTCAACCAGTTGTTAAAACCAGAATGTAGAAAGGTGATAAAATGCGCAGCAAAAATGGACAAATATCTATTATGCTGGTTTGTCTGGTTCTGGGGATTATGCTTGCAGTACAGTTTAAGAACTCTCAGAATTCTGATATCAATCTTAGGGGAACCAGGTCAGATGAGATAATGGTTAAACTCAATACCGCAACCCAGGAAAGAGATGCCCTAGCCCAAGAAGTGATCTCCTTACGTGAGAAAATTGCCAATGTACGAAATAACGATAATGCTACTGCTGGAATACAGGACGAATTAAAAAAGTCTAATATGGCCGCCGGTTTGATGCCAGTTCATGGTCCAGGTATTCTAGTAACATTGAATGATAGTCCACGCACCCTTCAGGCTGATGAAAACCCTAATGACTTGATAATTCATGATAAGGACATTCTAAGAATAGTTAATGAACTCAAAGCATCAGGTGCGGAAGCTATAGCGGTGAATGATGAGCGGATTATGGCAATGTCAGAAATCAGGTGTGCAGGTACCACCATTCTAGTGAATTCGAATAAAATTGGCCCTCCATTTGTAATCAAGGCTATTGGTGACCCGCAGATGCTGGAGAGCGGTTTGTCCATAAAAGGTGGTATTGTAGAAGAATTAAGGTTATGGAGCCTGCAAGTGCAGATCCAGAAGAACAGCAAAATCGAGATCCCCGCTTTTAGCGGTGCTCTAAATTTCAAATACAGTTTATCTAATAAATAATAGTAAAGGCGGCAAGACTTATGTGGTTATTAACTCTTTTTTGCCTTTTAATCGGTTTGTTCATTGGTTTTCAGCTTCCTATTTTGTTGCCAGTGATTTATGTTAAATATATGTCAATCGGGGTTCTGGCAGCTTTAGACTCGGTTTTCGGAGGAATCCGTGCTTATATGGAAGATTCTTTCGATAATACTATATTTATAAGCGGTTTTATTACTAATACGCTTTTGGCAGCCGGCTTGGCATATTTAGGTGACCGCCTTGGCTTGGAGTTATACCTGGCAGCGGTGGTAGTTTTTGGGGTTAGGCTGTTCCAGAATTTAGGAATTATTCGTCGATATCTATTGAAAAAGTACTAAATAAAATATAGGTGGTAAAAGAGGGATTATTCATACGTTTGTGGTATTTAAGGCAAGAGGGATAATAAGGGGTGGTATTGCCATTAACAAACGTAATATACTAGTTGGTCTGGATGTAGGTACAAGTTACATAAAGGCTGCTTTAGGCGAGGTGAATTCTCCTGGGAGTTTTAATATTCTGGGATTATCTCAAGTGCCCTCGGCTGGCATGCGCAAGGGCAATATAGTTGATATTGAAACCACGGCCAGGTCTATTGACCAGTGCTTAAACGAACTGGAGAGACTGACTGGTGTAGAGATTGTAAGTGCCCTGAGCGGTTTTTCAGGGATGAGCCTGACCGCCGTAAACAACCATGCTGTGATTGCAGTGGGTAATCCCAACTATGAAATTAATGAGGATGATAAACGTCGGGTTTTACAATCCGCGCAGAATATTGCTTTGCCCCCTGATAAAATGATTGTTCAAATAATTGAACGTCAGTACATTGTGGATGGTTACGATGGGGTAAAAGATCCAGTTGGAATGATGGGAAGTCGTCTGGAAGTTGAGGTAGTTATTATAATCGCGGCTACGGCAGCTGTGCAGAACCTGCAGAGAAGCAGCAACCGCATTAATCTGCATTTAGAGAAATTTATATATAGCCCCCTGCTTATGGCAGAATCAGTATTGATGCCAGCTGAAAAGGAAATGGGTGTGGCGCTGGTAGATTTGGGGGGGGGTACTACTGAAATCAGTGTTTTCGAGCAAGGAACCTTGTCTTCTACCGCGGTTTTACCTATTGGCGGAGAATACATAACCAGAGATTTGGCTATTGTTCTTAGAACTTCTATTGAGGAAGCCACCAGGATTAAGGAAGAAGCTGGAGTTGCCACAACATCTATAGCCAGATCTGATATTATGGTAAATGTACGTAATATTCAGGGAAATGATCTAAAACAGGTTTCTCAGCATGTGATTGCTGACATAGTATCAGCGCGAGTGGTGGAAATGGTTGAGATGATTCAAGCCGAGCTTAGTCAATCTACCTCTCTGAATAAACTCCCCGGGGGATTAGTTGTTTCTGGAGGTGGAGCTCAACTGGCAGGTATAGTAGAAATGATGGAGTCATATCTAAGTATTCCCGTTCGACTAGGTGTGCCAGACAATATAAAAGGTTTACAGCGCGAGCTTAATCGACCGCAAAATTCGGTCGTCTTGGGTTGCTTATGTCATGGAGCTAATATGAGCAATCCGGTGACCCTGGAAAACTACCAGGGGATATCCAATATTTTTGCTAAGGTTACTTACTGGCTAAAGGATTTATTCGGTTAATAATATAGAGGAGGTTTCGGGATGCCATTGGATTTTGACGTGGAAATGCAACAATTCGCAGATATTAAGGTAATAGGAATAGGCGGCGGGGGCAATAACGCCATAAACAGAATGATTGAAGCTGGTCTTAAAGGTGTTGAATTTATTGCTGTTAATACTGATTCCCAGGCCCTGTTTCTTTCCAAGGCGGAAAAGAAAATCCAGGTAGGTGAAAAACTTACTAAAGGGTTGGGAGCCGGAGCTGATCCCGACGTTGGCATGAAGGCAGCCCAGGAAAACGAAGATGAGATTATTAAAGCCTTACAGGGTGCTGACATGGTATTTGTTACGGCTGGCATGGGTGGAGGAACTGGTACCGGTGGAGCCCCGATCATCGCCAGACTGGCTAAACAGGTGGGTGCCCTGACAGTTGGGGTAGTAACCAAACCATTTAGCTTTGAGGGGCGTAAAAGAAACCAGCAGGCTGAACGTGGAATTCAGGCTTTGAAAGATGAAGTCGATAGTTTAATTACTATCCCCAACGATAGGCTCTTGCAGGTAGTAGAAAAAAATACTGCTTTTAACGATGCTTTCCGCATTGCTGATGACATTCTCCGTCAGGGTGTACAGGGTATTTCCGATTTGATAGCTGTACCTGGAGTTATTAACTGTGACTTTGCAGATGTTCAGACGGTTATGAAGAACACTGGCTCAGCCCTTATGGGTATAGGGAGGGCCAAAGGCGATAGTCGCGCTGCTGAAGCGGCCCGCTTAGCCATTTCCAGCCCACTGCTGGAAACCTCTATCGAAGGCGCTCGGGGGGTACTTTTTAATATTAGTGGTGGGGTTAATCTTACCCTATTCGAAATTAATGAGGCTGCCGAGATTATTCACCAGTCTGCCGACGTGGAAGCCAATATTATTTTTGGAGCAAATATTGACGAAAGCCTGGAAGATGAAGTTCGGGTCACCGTTATTGCGACAGGCTTTGATGCGCCTAAACCTCCCACCCACGAAACCCCAGTTCGTTCCAAAGGCGTAGAAACACCACATACTTTCCTGGATAAAAATGATCTGGAAATACCGCCCTTCTTAAGACGCAACCGATAAATAATTATTATTTATCTATACACCGTAAGCCCAAAACCGAGGAAAGAAATTCCTCGGTTTTTTTCTATTTCTGCAATAAGAACGCCTAAGGTAGCTTCCTTAAAACAACAATATGCCGGTACTGTATTTACTATAATTTGGAATACATACTTAAAGAATCATCTCATATTAGTTAGGAGACGCCTATTGCCAACTGATATTAAGAAAACTCGGCTTACGCCGCTACCTTAAAAGCGACCAGTGGGAGCATCAGTAGTGCCCGAAGGGTGTTTCCTTAAATTGCGACCAAAGGGAGCATATGTAATGCCCGAAGGGTGTTTCCTTAATTGCGACCAAAGGGAGCATATGTAATACCCGAAGGGTGCAACATTCAGAGATGTTTTACTTTCTGATACGGCAATAAAAGAAACTACTACCATGTACTGTTAGCGGGCAGCTGCAGCTGAGTTCGTACATCTTTAGCCTGTTCTTTACGCACGTTTAGGAGATTATATGAGTGAGCCCAAGATTTACGCTGACCTGACGTTTTTGATTAATTTCACCATGGATTTTTTGATTCTTTGGTCAAGCGCAAAGTTAAGCCAAATAAAAGTAAAATATGGACGTTTAATACTAACATCCATGCTGGGGGGAGCGTATGGAGTGGGGTATCTATTTTCATCCCTGGCCATATGCTACAGTCTGCCAGCTAAATTACTGGTATCTTGCCTCCTTATAATCCTGGCTCTAGGGATTCAACATTGGCACCAGTTTAAGCAAACTCTGTTTTATTTCTACGGGATTAGCTTTGCTGCTGCCGGTGCCAGCATTGCGCTTTCATATGCATATCCCCAGGCCGCTCATTCATTTTCTTGGACCTATGTGTACTTATTGGCCGGCATTGTATGTGCTCTGGCGATTGGGATATATGGGGAAAAGTATTTAAGTCGTACTATAATTCCTGCCTTACTAAAATACCCGGTTACCATCCGTTTTGGTGATCTGGTATGCAAGGGAGAGGGCTTCTTGGATACTGGTAACGGACTGCGTGACCCACTAACCCAGCGTCCTATAGTGGTGGCTGAATATGCTCTATTAAGATCTTGTTTGCCGGAAGATTTTAAGCTGGCGATGGAGAACAACCCGGATGAAAATGATCGCTTAGAGGCGGTAAGCATGAGCACCTGGGGTAATCGTATGCGGCTTATACCTTTTTCCTCGATTGGCAAAAAAAATGGATTATTGATAGGTGTACGCTGTGATGAGATGATTGTTAACCTGGGTAAAAAACAACGCCAGCATAAAAACCTGGTAGTTGGTATTTATCCCCATAAACTAAGTTCCGAGGATAGCTACCAATTGTTAATTCCATCTGAAGTTGTGCAGAATGCGTAAAGGGGGGGCTCAAAATTGATCCTACTGGAGAAACTAGCTTCGTTAAAGCTCAGTTTTATTAAGTGGTACATTAAGAAAAAACTGCCCCAATTTGTTCACTATATTGGTTCTGCTGAGGTGTTGCCGCCGCCTTTAAAAGAAGGAGAAGAAATTCATTTAATATCTCAACTTGATCATGGAGATACTTCGGTAAAAGCCACCCTAATTGAACACAATCTGCGTCTGGTGGTCTATATTGCAAAAAAATTCGAGAACACAGGTATTAATATCGAGGACCTGGTATCAATTGGTACCATAGGTTTAATTAAAGCGGTTAATACTTTTGAACCTAAGAAAAATATTAAATTAGCCACCTATGCCTCCCGCTGTATAGAAAATGAAATTCTCATGTATCTGCGTCGTAATCTGAAAAACCGGGTGGAGGTATCCTTGGATGAACCACTTAATGTGGATTGGGATGGTAATGAATTACTGCTTTCCGATGTTCTAGGGACGGAGGGCGATATGATCTACAAGACCATTGAGGGGGAAGTAGAGAAGTCTTTACTCTGGCAGGCCATGCACAAGCTAAATGCCCGTGAGAAAACCATCATCCAATTACGATTTGGACTCAACGACGGGAATGAGAAGACTCAGAAAGAAGTTGCCGATATTTTGGGTATATCCCAATCCTACATATCGAGATTGGAAAAACGTATATTAAAAAGACTGCAGCGAGAGATTAGAAAAATTGAATAATGAAAAGAGCCCTCAACGGGCTCTTTTTTATGGAGAAATGGCTACAATACCATTGAGAAAGAGGGTTCAGTTCAGACATGATATTGATATTAACTTAGTAACTCAACTGTCGCATTTTACAGATTATCCGCAGTAAAAGTGAACAAGGGGACGGTTCTCTTGTTCACTTTTACTGCGGATCTTTAGTCTACGGGCCAACAGAGCCAAAAGAGGGACGTTCTTTTTGTTGGCTTAAGGGGACCGGTATTGTTGTTTTCAGGGAGCTGGGTAAAGGAGCCAACAGAAGGACATTCTTTTTGTTTGACTTGTGCTTTTGAAGTGCCAAACAAAAAGAACGTCCCTCAGTTGGCTGCGATGGATGTGAATTAACCGGGGGCTGGTCTTTCGGGTTTTCTGAAAGCTGGGTGGGTTGACAAGGGGACGGGGTTGTTGACACCCCCTATGATACCGGTTGGGGTGTCAACAACCCCGTCCCCTTGTCAACCCCTTAACTGGATGAACAAGAGAACCGTCCCCCTGTTCACTTTTACTGCGCATCTTTAGTCTACTGCGAAAGTTCACTTAGCAATATTAAAGCTGCAATGTCAACCTCTCCTGTTTAAACGCGAAAGAAGCTTGGCTGTCTAAGAATAATATTTAACAGATAAGTAAATAATTTAAAAAGAAAGCCCATGGACTACGCGTTGGTTATGCAATAAATGTGTCATCTGATGCCCGATACACTGTTCCGTAACAAATCCAATTAGCAGGAAGGGGTAGCCTTATGATTAACAAGGTGGAGATATGCGGGGTTAATACAGCCAAATTACCGGTATTAAAGAACGAAGAGATGAGAAAACTCTTCGCCGCTATGCAGTCAGGCCAGTTAGAAGCTAGGGAAAAGCTAATCCAGGGCAATTTGAGATTGGTCCTGAGTGTTATCCAACGTTTCAGCAACCGAGGCGAATTCGTGGATGACCTTTTCCAGGTGGGATGTATAGGACTAATAAAAGCTATCGATAATTTTGACCTCAGCCAGAACGTGAGGTTTTCCACCTATGCGGTACCAATGATTATCGGTGAGATTCGCCGTTACTTACGAGACAATAATGCGGTACGGGTCTCCAGGTCACTTCGCGACATAGCCTATAAGGCCCTGCAGGTAAGAGAAAAACTTTTATCTGATAATTCTGCTGAACCAACCATTGCACAAATGGCAGAACATTTGGATGTGCCCAGGGAGGAAGTCGTATTTGCCCTGGATGCCATTCAAGAGCCGGTTTCTCTATTTGAACCCATATATAATGATGGCGGTGATCCTATTCTGGTAATGGACCAAATAAGCGATGATAAGAACACAGATGAACAATGGTTGGAATCAATAACTATCGATGAAGCTCTTAAAAGATTAAATGATAGGGAAAAACATATTGTGTCATTACGGTTTTTTAATGGTAAAACCCAGATGGAGGTTGCAGATGAAATTGGGATATCTCAGGCCCAGGTATCCCGCTTGGAAAAGGCGGCGTTAAAACAATTAAAGAAATATGTTTAGGAATGAGTGAGGGAATAGGAATATGAAAAATAACCTCCTGATAATTATGCTATTGGCCATAATATTAGCCATGGCTGTACCGTTTACTTTTTATCTATCTCAAAGTGAACCGGCCTTTACTTCAGATAATATAATTAGTATATCTCCGATTGGTAACAGAGATTAGTAGTTAATTATTAAAGGGGGTCAGGCCGCTAAGTAACTAATAGAGAATTCTCTATTAGTTACTTAGCGGCCTGACCCCCTTTGCCATATCATTTTATGATAGTATAAAATTATCCAAACAGGAAAGCAGGGATATTATCAAATCTCCAATTAATACGGCCAGTTTAATATGGAAGGGAAAAAGCGAGAATCCTATAAAGGAAGGGTCAGTTTCTGAGTTCAAAGAAGTACAAAGGGTTTATCCTAATGTGCTGGTTGAAGAGCAAGATATTTTTAACAATATCAATGAAAACAGAGAAAACCAAAAGATCAAGAATAAATACTATTTTGGAGATAATCTAGATCTGCTCAATTATTTAAAAAAAAACCAGCCTATATCAAAACCTCGACTTATTTATATTGATCCGCCCTATATGAGTAAAGTGCAATACCGCTCTGTTGTCAAAGGGATCAAGAATCAACCAAGTTTTAACCGGGTTGCTTTTGATGACCATTGGGAAAACAATATCGATAATTATTTAAATATGTTATATCCGCGTTTACAAATAATGCAGCAAATACTACATGAAAAAGGCAGTATTTTTGTTCATGTAGATTGGCATGTAAGTCACTATGTACGTTTGCTGCTGGATGAAATATTCGGCCGCAGTAATTTTATCAATGAAATTGTCTGGTGTTATAGTGGTGGGAGCAATGCCCGTAAGCATTTACAGCGCAAGCACGATACTATCTTTTGGTATGCCCATAGCGGGGAATATACATACAATCCTCAATATCGTCCTTATACTCAGGGAACTTTAGAGAGAGGTCTGACAGCAGTTAAAGGTCCTACCTACAGTTTATCGGCAAAAGGAGCATCTTTACAAGATTGGTGGACTGATATTAACAAAATTTTAAGTCCTACTGCCTATGAGAATTTAAAATATCCAACTCAAAAACCTAGAGAATTATTAAAGCGTTTAATAACTATGGCTTCTAACCCCGGTGATCTGATAGCCGATTTTTTTGCGGGATCAGGCACTACCGCCGAAGTTTGTAATGAACTGGATCGTAATTGGATTCTTTGTGATAACAGTCAAATAGCTATGCAAACTATTTTTAAAAGGCTTATAAAAAATTGTTCTCCTTTCTCGGTCTATA
Organism: uncultured Syntrophomonas sp.; assembly: GCA_964510795.1. GTDB lineage: Bacteria > Bacillota > Syntrophomonadia > Syntrophomonadales > Syntrophomonadaceae > Syntrophomonas_B. The sequence continues at coordinate 112,151 of CAZEDT010000002.1, read as the reverse complement.
CAAGCCAAATTTCTTTAGTTACACAGGCCGAAGAACAAAAGACAATAGATTTAACTGGTAAAAATCCAATCTTACAAATTAGAATACCCAAAATTCAAACCAATGGTCCAGATAATTATTGGCTAAGCATAGGAATAGAATATTACCAACCAGAGCCTATACCTGATGATTGGGATGCAATAAAATTCGCTTCCTGTATTGAATTCTGGGAAATTGATACCGATTATGATCAGCATATCTTTGAATCCCAATATCAGGTTATTCGCAGCAGAAAACAAGCCTCTATAGACCTTGATATATTGTTATCTGTGCCTAGGAGAAGTAGTTATACGCTAGCTATTAAAGTATATGATTATTATGCCAATCAAGTTATAAATATAATTAAATATCAGCCTGAACAACTGTAAGCTTTATGGTTTGCCAATACGTCCTTGTTCAATCAGGTGATGCAGGTCCATTTGTTTATTGTCACCAATGGGCAGCCAGGTATTTTCGTAAACAGCCTGATCTAGAATATCCTCTGGTTTGAGGAGAACTGGATGTAATGTAGAAATGTCTGGCTTGTTTTCAGGTTTCATTAGAATACCTCCTTGCGATTAATTTAGCCAATACCCGAAGGGTGTTTCCTTAATTGCGACCATAGGGAGCATATGTAATGCCCTAAGGATGCAACATTCAGAAATGTTATACTTTGCCCTGCCGTATCAGAAAGCATAAGTTTTTTAAGGTTGATAGGTAAGAAAACTCAAGCAGCCGACGTCGCCTAAAGGCTCACCCTTCGGGTACTACTGATGCTCTCTGGCGTTCGCTATTAAGGTAGCGGCGTAAACCGAGTTTTCTTAATAATTAATTTTTTCATCCATCAGTGGTGCCGTTACGGGTGATACGGCAAGATTAAGACCGGTATAAACCGGTCTCAGACCGATGACAAAAGCGAATCTTTATTTTCAAAATCCCGCTCAATCGACATGTTTAGGCACGCCTCAATCACGGGATTTTTCATGGCTTGATCTCTTCACTTCTGTTATCGGCTTGTCAAATTGCCGACTTTGTTACCATCTTTTGGACATTTTACTGCCCAAAGCATATATTCCGGCTATAGCACCGGCATGTAGAACCCACCAACCAGTTTCACCGATACTGAAAGTTCCCGGATCAATCTTGTCATCACCAGTCATTTGTTTCATGATTGAATTTTTATAATCTTGCATACCATTTAACAATAAATCCAGCCTCCTTTTATTGATTATTGAGTATTATACTTTTATATTTTCCCCCGTAACTGGCAATATTACGAAAGAAATATTAGGAATTAATGGAAGTAAAAAGATAAATTTTATTAATAAACCTTGCATAGTAGTTTTATTTGTGTTATCAATTGCTTTAGGTGCTTTAGAACTAATCTGGCAGGCCAGGAGATTAGAGGAATGGTAATGGAGCTAAACGAATTAGCTTACCTGGTGTGTTTACATAGTTTGGACGGTATAGGCACACGCAGCTTAGGGAAGATAAAAAAACATTTCGGCAGCTTCCAGAACTGCTTTGAGTCTGGCAGAGAGGGCTTGTATGCCTCTTTTCTGGCTCAGGTTATAAGTGATAGAATTTTGGAGGTTCGTCAGAAAATCGACCCATTAAACTTACTGCAAGATCTTTTTGCTAGTGGAACCAGACTTTGTTCCCTTGAAGATAAAGATTACCCGTCCATGTTGGCCCAAATACATGACCCCCCGTATCTTTTATATTATCGAGGCAATATAGAGATTTTGCAGGGGATGTGCATTGGCGTGGTTGGGTCTCGGATGGCCAGTAACTATGGGACAGCTCAGTCTCGACGCTTTGCACGTGAACTTGCCTCGCAGGGTATGGTAGTGGTTAGCGGTATGGCCAGAGGTATAGATACCGAGGCTCATCGTGGTGCATTGGAAGTAGGCGGTAAAACGGCTGCCATTCTAGGTAGTGGACTGGACATAATTTATCCTCCAGAAAATGCCCAGTTGTTTGGAGAAATAGCCAATAAGGGCATAGTTATCAGTGAATTCCCTCCCCATACTCATCCTGAGCCGGGCAATTTCCCAGTTAGGAATCGGCTAATATCAGGGCTCTGCAGGGGGGTATTGGTGGTGGAGGCGCAACAGCGCAGCGGGGCTTTAATCACTGTGGATTTCGCCTTGGAGCAGGGAAGAGATGTCTTTGCTCTGCCTGGACAAGTTGATCGAAAGAATAGTGAGGGAACCAATAATCTAATTAAGCAGGGCGCTGCTCTAGTAACGGAGCCTAATGATATTTTAGGAGAATACTATCCAAAATCTGGGCAAGCTAAAGTTGCGGATTTGTTTCAGGCTGATTTATTTGCGCTGGACCAGGTAGAGAGACAAATAATAGACTGTATGCTTGACGAACCCGTACATATTGATGATATCATGTATAATACTGCATTAAGCATAGGAGAACTAAGTACACGATTACTGCAAATGGAATTTAAGGGCATAATCAAGGCTTTACCGGGCAATTACTACAAAAGTATATGAATAGACTTAAAGAGGTGATATTTTGGCGGAAACTACGCTAGTTATCGTTGAATCGGCTGCCAAGGCCAAAACCATAGGTAAGTTTTTGGGAAAAAACTATAAAGTCAAGGCATCAGTCGGACATATTAAGGATTTACCCAAGAGCAAACTAGGTATAGATGTTGATAATGACTATGAACCACAGTATATAACGATTCGTGGCAAAGGTGAACTGCTCAAGGAGATCAAGACAGAGGCAGCCAAGGTCGATAAAGTGCTGCTGGCAACTGACCCGGACCGTGAAGGAGAAGCAATCGCCTGGCATCTGCAAAATGCTATTAAAATACCTGCGGGCTCCAAGTGCCGCATTGAGTTTAATGAAATTACCAAAGATGCCATTAAGCAAGCGATTAAGAAATCTCGCCCCGTAGATATAGACCGGGTTAATGCCCAGCAGACGCGTCGGGTATTAGATCGATTGGTAGGTTACAACCTCAGTCCCTTACTCTGGGCTAAGGTGCGCAAAGGACTTTCGGCTGGTCGTGTACAGTCTGTAGCGGTTAAGGTGATCTGCGACCGAGAAAAGGAAATTATGGCTTTTATCCCGGAAGAATATTGGACTATAGAGACCCGACTGGGAATAAATCGGAAAAATAGTTTCATAGCCAAAATTAATACTTATCAAGGTGAAAAGCTAGAGGTTAAAAGCGCCGAGGCCAAGGATACGGTGCTTAATTATCTCCAACAAGCACAGTTTGAAACAACCAATATTGAAAAAAAAGAAAAACGCAAAAAGCCCAATCCGCCTTTTATTACCAGTACCTTACAGCAAGAGGCATCTAAGCGCTTAAATTTCTATTCCAGCAGAACAATGCGGGTTGCCCAGGAGTTATACGAGGGATTGGCAATTGGAAAAGAAGGAACGGTTGGCTTAATTACTTATCTGAGAACTGATTCTACCCGTATAGCGGTTGAAGCGCAGAATGAAGCTCTGGACTATATTGCGGACATTTTTGGCAAGGAATATGCCCCTACAACCCCTAATATATATAAAAGTAAAAAATCAGCCCAGGATGCACACGAAGGAATAAGACCTTCATCAGTGCAGCGGACACCTGACAGTATTAAGCAGTACCTAAGCCGAGACCAATATCGTCTATATCAGCTTATATGGGAACGCTTTCTGGCCAGCCAAATGAACCCAGCTATTTACGACACTATTGCAGTTGAAATTAAAGCCGGAGAATATGGTTTACGAGCTCATTCCTCACAGTTAAAATTCCCTGGCTACAAGAAAATATATAGTGATAATGATGAGGAAGAGGTAAAGAACACTATTCCGGAATTAGGAATAGGTCAGTTGCTGGAATTAAAAGAAATTCTCCCGGAACAACATTTTACTCAGGCACCACCCCGTTACAATGAGGCCAGCCTGGTTAAACTATTAGAAGAAAAAAATATAGGCAGGCCGAGTACGTATGCACCCATAATTGATACTATACTTAAGCGTCATTATGCGGAACGCCAGAATAAACAATTTGTACCTACGGAGCTAGGTTTTATAGTAGTTGATCTGCTAAATGAACACTTCGGAAATATCCTCGATATTGAATTCACGGCCAAAATGGAAGAAAATCTGGACATGATCGAAGATGGAGAACTAGATTGGAAATTGGTTATCCGTGAATTTTACGGGCCATTTAAAAATGATATCGAAAAAGCCCAGGAAGTTATCGAAAAGATCGAGATCAAAGAAGAAGAGGCCGGCAAGGATTGTCCCCAGTGCGGTAAACCCATGTTTATTAAGTATGGGCGCTTTGGCAAGTTCATCGCTTGTTCTGGTTTCCCGGATTGCCGTCACACTGAGTCCCTTAATGAAGAGATTGGAGTAAGCTGTCCCTTCTGCAGCGGCCCAATTGTTGCCTTAAAATCGAAAAAGGGACGTAAATACTTTGGGTGCAAGAATTATCCTCAATGCAGCTTTCGATCCTGGAGTAAACCTACAGGAGAGAAATGCTTGCAATGCGGCGATGCCATGGTCGAAAAAGTGGCTCGCGGTAAGGAACCCCAGGTAGTCTGCCAGAACCCGGAATGCAAAATCAAGAATCCTGATTAGACAAGTTTCACAGTAAAAGTGAACAGGGGGACGGTTCCCTTGTTCATCCCCTAACACTTTAACTGGATGAACAAGGGAACCGTCCCCCTGTTCACTTTTAGTGGACTTAATGAAATGAGGTAGCAGTTGGTGCAAGTAAACATTATCGGTGGAGGATTGGCAGGTTCGGAAGCAGCGTGGCAGGTAGCTCAGGCAGGCATGAAAGTTAAACTATGGGAAATGCGGCCCACGGTCAACACCCCAGTACACCAAACCCCGCATCTGGCTGAATTAGTGTGCAGCAATTCCTTGAAATCCAACTTACCTGATACAGCCCAGGGTTTATTAAAAAGTGAAATGGTTAAGATGGGGTCTTTGACACTGGCTTGTGCTAATGAAGCGAAAGTTCCAGCTGGTTCAGCCCTGGCAGTTGACCGCGAGCTTTTCTCAGGACTGGTAACCCGCAGCTTGGAATCCCACCCCCAGGTTGAAATAATTCGCCAGGAACTGACTTCTATTCCCCGGGAAGAGCTGTGTATTGTAGCTAGCGGGCCACTAACTTCGGGCCTGTTGTTTCAAGACATTGCCAGAATTACCGGACAAGAAAATCTCTACTTTTTTGATGCCATAGCCCCCAGTGTAACCCTGAATAGTTTGAATAAAGATAAGATATTTCGTGCCTCCCGCTATGGAAAAGGTACGGATGACTATATTAACTGTCCTCTAAATAAGGAAGAGTATGAAAATTTCTGTCAGGAACTGGTGGATGCCGACATTGCTGAGGGGCATAGTATAGATAAAAAAGAGTTCTTCGATGGCTGCATGCCGGTCGAGGTGATAGCCCGTCGGGGCAAGGATACCTTGCGTTTTGGACCAATGCGTCCAGTAGGACTTTTGGACCCACGTACTGATAAGCGTGCCTGGGCGATTGTGCAACTGCGCCAGGAAAATCAGGAAGGAACTGTTTTCGGTTTGGTAGGATTCCAAACCCGCCTTAAATGGGGAGAACAAAATCGGATCTTTAGAATGATTCCTGGTTTAGAAAATGCAGAGTTTGTAAGATATGGAGTTATGCATCGCAATACCTATATTAACAGTCCCAATGTTTTATTACCTACGTTACAGTTTAAGAATGACCCGCGAATTATCTTTGCCGGGCAGATAACCGGCGTTGAAGGCTACATGGAGTCAGCCGCTACAGGCATATTAGCCGGGCTAAATGCAGTTCGTTATCTTAAAGAACAACCTCCTGTGACTCTAAATACGCAAACTATGCTAGGGGCTCTCCTGGATTTCATATGTAATGCCAATCCCAATGACTTTCAGCCCATGAACGCTAATTTTGGCATTCTTCCTCCTCTCGAGCAAAAGATAAGGGATAAAAAATTAAGATACCAGCAGTATGCGGAAAGATCCGGGCAGGAGATGTCCAAGTTTTCAGAATTGTTTCTGCAGTAGGTTGTCAAATTTTGTGTATTATGCTACATTTCTTATAGGAAACTTATACGGAGGCGAACGTATGCTTATTCAGCATATTGAAGATTTTTTAACCCATCTGCGAGTCGAAAAAAGTGCCTCGAGTTTAACATTGGTTAGCTATAGAACTGATTTGGGTCAGTTTTTTACATTCTTATCCGAGGAATACGAAGTGCCGCCAGAACAAGTGTCGGCTGAGCTCCTCAACCATAAAACCGTACGGGAATACCTGACCAGAATGCAGGACAGCGGCTTAAGCCGATCTACCGTGGCCAGGAAATTAGCGGCTCTAAGGTCATTTGTCAAATACCTTTGCCGTGAAGACATTCTTCCAGGTAACCCTATCGCCAATGTTTCCACTCCTAAGCAGGAAAAAAAACTGCCCCGCTTTTTATATCCATCAGAAATTGAACTGCTAATGGCAGCTCCTGATCAGCACAAACCGATAGGTCTAAGAGATAGGGCCATACTTGAAACTTTATATGCTGCTGGTATGCGGGTAAGCGAATTGGTAGGCATGGATTTGGAGGATATTGACTGGGATGAAGAGTATACTAAACTAAGAGGCAAAGGCAACAAAGAACGCCTGGCTCCAATTGGCAGTAAGGCCAAAACAGCACTATCAGATTATGTGAAGCTGGCTCGACCTGCTTTGCTGCAAAACAATGAATCTGACTGTAAGGCTTTATTCTTAAATAAATATGGAACCAGGTTATCAGGGCGCAGTGTCAGGAATATTATTAATAAATATGTCAACGAAGTGGCTATAAACCAAAAGGTAAGTCCCCATACATTAAGACATTCATTTGCAACTCACCTGTTGAATGGGGGCGCTGATTTGAGATCAGTCCAGGAACTTCTGGGCCACGTTAAGCTGTCTACAACCCAGATATATACCCATCTTACTAAAGAGAAAATTAAAAGCATTTATAATGACAGCCATCCACGGAGGTGATTGATTTGTTTGAAGCAACTACCATAATAGCAGTGAGAAAAGGCCAGCAGATGGCTATTGCCGGTGATGGTCAGGTGACTTTTGGGCAGAATACCATTATGAAGAACAATGCTGTCAAAATAAGAAAAATATATGAAGGCAAAGTAGTGGCCGGATTTGCCGGATCTGTGGCTGATGCATTTACGCTCTTTGCCAAGTTCGAGGAGAAGCTGAGGGAGACCGGGGGGAACTTAACCCGAGCCGTGGTTGAAGTAGCTAAGGAATGGCGAAGCGATCGCATATTGAGGAAACTTGAGGCCCTGTTGATTGTAGCTGATCGGGAAACGATGTTCATTATATCTGGGAATGGAGAAGTTATTGAACCCGAAGATGGAATTACTGCCATAGGTTCAGGAGGGAGTTTTGCTCTCTCAGCTGCTCGCGCTTTAGCCCGGTTTACTGATTTATCAGCTCGTGACATAGCTTATGAGTCGCTCAAGATTGCCTCGGAAATATGTGTGTTTACCAATGACAGAATTTCGATTGAAGTGTTGGAGTAGTTTATAAAGAGACAAAGGAGACGTTAACTTGAATAACCATCTTACACCTAAACAGATTGTTGAGGAGTTAGATAAACATATAATCGGTCAGGAAGCTGCCAAGAAGGCGGTAGCTATTGCTTTGCGTAATCGTTATAGACGTAAGCTGCTGCCGGAAGATCTAAGTGAGGAAATATATCCTAAAAATATTATCATGATTGGGCCTACCGGAGTAGGAAAAACTGAAATTGCCAGACGTTTAGCTAAATTGGTAAAAGCTCCATTTATTAAGGTGGAAGCAAGTAAGTTTACCGAGGTAGGTTATGTTGGCCGTGACGTTGATTCTATGGTACGAGACTTGGTAGAGACTGCCATTCGTATGATAAAGCAGGAAAAAATGGAGGAGGTGGAAGACAAAGGGCGTGTGCTCGCTGAAGAGAGAATTGTAGATTACATATTACCCCATCCAAAACGCAAAAACCGCAGCTTTAAAAATCCTTTGGACATGTTTCTGGGTCAATATAGCGATACGAATACAAAAGATGAGGATATTGATCAGCGCACCACAGAAGTTGAGCAAAAAAGGGCTATTATCAGCCAGAAATTAGCCCGTATGGAGCTAGAACAGGAAATCATTGAAATTGAGATAGAAGAAAAAAATCAGTCTTTTATGGAGATTATTTCTGGTTCCGGTGTGGAAGAGATGGGTATAAATATGCAGGAAGCCTTCGGGGGACTACTGCCCAAGACCACGAAAAAGCGCAAACTAACGGTAGAGGAAGCGCGAAAAATATTAACCCATGAGGAAGCACAGCGGCTAATAGACATGGACCAGGTTAAAATGGAAGCAATCAAGCGGGTAGAAGAAGACGGTCTAATATTTCTAGATGAAATTGATAAGATAGCCAGCAAAGAAAGCAGCCATGGCCCGGATGTTTCACGCGGCGGGGTACAAAGGGATATTTTACCGATAGTTGAAGGTTCAACGGTAATTACTAAATATGGGCCAGTTAAAACGGATCATATTCTCTTTATTGCTGCGGGAGCTTTCCACATATGTAAACCTTCAGACCTTATTCCTGAGTTACAGGGAAGGTTTCCTATCCGAGTTGAGCTGGAAAACCTGAAAAAAGAAGATTTGAAAAGAATCTTGACAGAGCCCAACAATTCTCAGATTAAGCAATATATTGCCTTGCTTTCTACTGAAGATCTGGAGCTTGTTTTTGATCCTGAAGCCATTGATTATATAGCCGAAATCGCTTATGAGGTTAATACCAGGACGGAGAATATTGGCGCGCGGAGATTGCACACCATTATGGAAAAAGTATTAGAGGACCTTCTTTTTGATTCTGCTTATATGAAAGGACAGAAAGTAGTTATCGACCAGAATTATGTTGAGCAGAGACTCAAGAGGATTGTGGAAAGTGATGATCTTAGTAGATACATTTTATAGGAGGTTATGTCTGTGAAAACATTGTTGGAGAAATCCAGAGCAATTAATCGTATTCTGCAGAAAATGTCTGGAAATCCAGTTGATTTTTTTGAAATGGCTGATGTTCTGTCAGAGAACATGGACTGCACCGTCTTCATAGTAGGAAGACGAGGACATATCATCGGTTATTCATTTGCAGAAGGTGTACACTGCACAGAAATAGATCGCTTAATAAATCATGCCGAACGTTTCCCGGAGAGTTTTAATCAGGAACTCATAAGTATTCAGGAGACCAAAAGTAATATCACTTTCCAGAATGGACGTAAATGTATATTCAATATGGATAATCCTAATTGTTCTTGCTCCACTCGTATCTGGACAATCTGTCCCAATTTTGGAGGTGCCAGGCGTATCGGCACCTTGATATTAACCCGCGAAAATCAAATGTTTAGCGATGAGGACATTGTGCTGGCTGAATATGGAACTATAGTCGTGGCTAATGAGATTATGAGGATGCGATCTGAAAGAGTTGAGGAAGATGCTCGCAAGAAGGCCGCAGTTCAGATTGCCCTGGCTACACTGTCCTACTCCGAGCGGGAAGCCATTGAGAGTATAATGGCTGAGCTAGAAGGTGATGGAGGCTTGCTGGTGGCCAGCAGAATTGCTGATAAAGTCGGAATTACCAGATCAGTCATTGTAAGTGCATTACGCAAGTTCGAAAGTGCAGGCGTAATTGAGTCCAGATCCCTGGGAATGAAGGGAACCCATATAAAAGTGCTTAATGATTATATTTTTGATGAATTAAAAAAATAAATAACCTGCAACCCACTCAAAGATTATGCTCACTAAAGAGGTCTATTGACTCGGACTTAGCAGAGTTAATGCGATCAACCCAGCCAAGTTAATAAAATTAAAAAAATCATGGCAGAATTATCTGCCATGATGTGAAATTTCAGCCTGTTGAACAAGTCAGCAGGCTGTTTTTCGTGTTTGTATTCGGCTTCGATGGAATATCCAACCTGAATGACGAATTTAATTCATGCTATTATACATTATTTTAAATTAAACATTACAAAATTCGCAAAAAAACTTTCGTCGGAACATAAATGATAGCAAGTAAATGGGTTATTGAAGTGATGGAATCAAACAAACTGCTTTCAATTTTTAATAAATAATTAAAAATTCAGATAAAAAGACAAAAATTTCTGAGAAAAAGAGGAGTTTATGTAAAAGAAATAGAATAATTAGAAGCTAATGATAGAGCTATTTAATTGGGTAAACATGTAAGAAAAACATCTAATTTCTCGATGGAGTGATAAATATGCTAGAAAAACTGTTAAATTCACGATCTCAGGTTATTTTGAATAAGGCTATGGATGCTTCGACTATCAGACATGAAGTTATCGCAAATAATATGGCCAACGTGGATACCCCTGGATTTAAACGCAGTGAGGTGCTTTTTGAAGAACAGATGAAAAAGGTATTAGGTGGTAATTTACCAACTAATAACAGGCTTAAATGTACTGATACCAGACATATACAACTAGATAAAGAAAATATTGACATAGAAAGAGTGCAACCGGAAATTAGAAAGCTGGAAGATTTATCTTATCGAAACGATGGGAATAATGTCGACGTTGATGTGGAGACAGCCAATATGAACAAAAACAAGATTTACTATGATTCGGTTAGTCAGAGCATGAGCAATGAAATTAGGCTGCTAAGAATGGCTATTATCGGAAGGGGATAAAAGAAATATGCGGTTTTTGAACAGTATAGATGTAAGTGCTTCCGGACTTACGGCGCAACGACTAAGAATGGATACTATTGCCAGTAATATGGCCAACGTGGAGACTACGCGAGTTAATGGCGGTACTGGTCCCTATCGTCGGCAAGTGGTGATAATGGAGACTCAGGAACGTAAACCTTCCGGCCAATTTAACAGCGTTTTACAGGAAAAGCTGAATGGTTTAAACGGGGTTAGGGTTAAGGAAATCCGCGAACTAAGCGATAAAGAGGCCCCGTTTAGAAAAGTTTATGACCCTTCCCATCCAGATGCTGACAAAGATGGCTATGTTAGTTATCCAAACGTTAATGTCGTAGAGGAAATGGTAAATATGATTTCATCGACCAGAGCCTATGAAGCTAATGCCAAAGTTATCGAGAACACCAGGAGCATGGCTTTAAGGGCTCTGGATATCGGAAGATAGGAGCAGAATAGATGAAAATTGCTGAACTGGATAGTAAACTGCTGGCGCCCAGGCTGGATCTATCTTCATCTCCTGAAAGCAAGAGCAATAAATCCGCCAGTTTTATGGAATATTTGACGGGAGCTATTGGTGAAGTGGATGCCCTGCAAAAAGATGCCGCTTCCAATGCAGAAAAGCTGGCCTTAGGAGATCAAAGCTATCTCCATAACACTATTATTTCCTATGAAAAGGCTAATCTGGCTTTGCAATTAACCGTTGAAGTTAGGAACAAGATAATAGAAGCCTATCAGGAAATCATGAGGATTCAAATGTAAATATAGCTTGGGGAGTTATTTGATGGAAACATTTCTTACGAATGTGCGTGCTTGGGGGTCCAAAATTAAGGAAATATGGCAAAAATTAAGTCTTAATCAGAAGCTGCTTATTGGCGGTGCTGTTTTGATGATAGTTGTGGCCATAGTTTTCTTGATTCGTGGAACGGGAACAAAATACGAAGTCCTGTACACAGAATTGGATGCCAAGGATGCTTCAGCGGTAGTAGATAAGCTTACAGAATACAAGGTGGATTACCAGTTGGAAGACAATGGAACTACTATTTTAGTAGCTCCTGCGGATAAGTATAATACTCGGCTGAAACTGGCGGGAGAAAACCTGCCGCGCAGTGAGACCGGTTTTGAACTGTTTCAGGAAAATAATTACGGTGAAACTCAAAGCGACAAGAAAGTCAAATATCAGGTAGCTTTGCAGGGAGAACTGGCTAGAACCATTCAGAGTCTTGATAAGGTAAAGTCAGCCCGAGTACATCTGGTTATGCCTGAAGAGAGCCTATTTTCTGACAAGGAAGAGCTTCCCAGTGCTTCTGTAGCGATAACTACGCGGGATGAAGAAAAACTTAGTACCAAGGAGATTCAGGGGATTATTAACCTGATAGCCAATTCGGTAGAAGGCTTAAGCCCTGAAAAAGTAGTAATAATCGACCATAACGGCAATCTTATTTCGCAGAATCTACCTGGCGAAGGAAACGATACGGAAAGCCTGCAAAACCAGCTGGCTTTAAAAAGGGCTTTTGAGCAGGAAAAACAGCAGGCCATTCAAAGCATGCTTGACCTTAGCCTGGGTAAGAATAATTCAGTTGTAAGAGTCAGTGCCGAATTAAATTTTGATGACAAAACAGTAAAAAATGAAAAATATGCCCATGATCCTGAGGGCCCTTTCGTTCGTAGTGAGCATGTGGTAAAGGAATCTGGAACTACCAGTACCCCTGCTACTCAGGGGGTACCAGGGACAGATACCAATATTACCCAGTATACCGAGGTTAACACTAACCCAAGTACTTCCACCACAGATAAAAGTGATAAGACTACTAATTATGAGCTTAATCGAACCGATACCGTTACTAATATTGCACCTGGTGATGCCAAGTATGATTATTTAACAGTGGCAGTAGTGGTTAACAATGCTGGTACAGCCCAGTCGAAACTGGGTAATACGGAAACCCAAAAGGTAGAAAAAATTAGGAACATAGTGGCTACTGCCTGTGGCCTGCGGGAAAATCGTCAGAACGAAACCGTCAAGCTGAAGGATAATATTTCAGTGGCTTTTATCGATTTTTATTCAGAACCGGTTCCTGAATCAGCTACAGGTGTGCAAAAGGCGCTGTCGTCTCCATTTGCGCCGTTCTTGCTGGCTCTAATTGTGCTGGTGATCGTGCTCTTAGCCTGGTTGCTGATGCGTCGTCGCAGATCTAAAGCCGAAGAACTAGCTCGGGAATCAATGCCAGGTTTCGAGGCAATTGTTCAGGAAGATATAAGCCTGGCTGAACTCATAGAACAGAATCTTTCCCCGGAAGAAAAGGAAAAACATCGGATTCGTGAGGAAATTGACCGTATTATCGAAGAAAGTCCCGAAAATGCTGCCCAGGTTCTGCGAACCTGGTTGATAGAAGATCAGAGGTGATTAGATGGCTACCGCAAAACCCCTTACGGGAAAACAAAAAGCAGCTAATTTTTTAGTTTTCCTGGGACCAGAAAAGTCGGCTAAACTCTTTATGCATATGAATGATGATGAAATTGAGCAGCTAACTCTGGAGATTGCCAATTTACGTAAAGTCTCAACCGATAAGGCAGATGATATCCTGCGGGAATTTATTGAGATGTGCCTGGCTAACCAGTTTATAGGTCAGGGCGGAATAGAATATGCCAAAGAAGTTCTGGAAAAAGCCTATGGGCAGGAAAAGACCATGGAAATTATTGGTCGTATTTCGGCTTCCTTGCAAGTGCGTCCCTTTGATTTTATTCGCAAGACAGAGCCTGTGCAGCTGCTCAATTTTATTCAAGGTGAACATCCTCAGACCATAGCTTTGATTTTGGCCTATCTGGAACCGGAAAAGGCATCCGCAGTACTTTCGGCGCTGCCACCCGAAAGGCAGGCAGATGTAGCTAAGCGTATAGCTATCATGGACACTACCTCACCCGATGTAATTAAAGAGGTGGAACGTGTTCTGGAAAGAAAACTATCCTCCATTGCTCCTCAGGAAATGAGTGTAGCCGGCGGTGTGAAGTCGGTGGTTGAGATAATTAACCGAGTAGATCGAGCTACCGAAAAAACCATTATGGAATCGTTGGAAGTTCAAGACCCCGAACTCGCAGAAGAAATTAAGAAACTTATGTTTGTATTTGAAGACGTTGTGCTGATTGATGATCGTTCGATTCAAAGAGTATTGCGGGAAGTTGAATCCCAGGATATGGCACTGGCGCTCAAAGGTTCCAGCAACGAAGTATCACAGAAGATTTTTGCCAATATGTCTTCCCGAGCTGCAGATATGTTGCGTGAAGATATTGAATTTATGGGACCGGTGCGACTACGCGATGTAGAGGAATCCCAGCAGCGTATCGTGAATATCATACGCCGCCTGGAAGATGCTGGTGAAATAGTGGTAGCCCGCGGTGGAGGAGATGAGGTCATTGTCTAGGATAATAAAAAACTCTAATCTGGTACTGGCATATCCAAGGGTGATAGATGTTCAGGCAGCCCTGTGTGAAGAAATTCCTGAGGAAGAAATCCAGGAAGCAGTGGTTGAAACAATAATTGAACCTGAAGAAGATCCCATAGAAAAATTGAAAGAAGAAAGCCGGACTATTCTCGCCGAAACTGAGCAGATAGTAATCGGGCTTTTGGAAAAGGCTAGAATAGAAGCCAGGACTATCATAAACAGTGCTCAGGAGGAGGCCGATCATATCCGGGCTCAGATCTTTGAAGAATCCAAATTAGTAAGAGAAGAAGCGAGTACTCAGGGATATGCAGATGGTCTTAAACGTGCTCAGACAGAGATTGAAGCTGACCGCCAATTAGCTATGGAGCAGGCTAAAATAATAGTAGATGACGCGCACCGCATCAAAAACGAAATGATAAGCGGTGCAGAAAAAGATATGGTACGTTTGGTTTTGGCAATTGCCAAGAAAGTAATTGTAGCTGATCTTAGCATCCAGCCTGAAGCAATTGTTAATGTGGTCAGACAGGCCATCGCCAATTTGGATGATCCGGATAATGTTAAGGTTTATGTTAATCAAGATGATATTGATATGGTCATTGATGCACTTAACTGGGAAGGATTAACCGAAATTGGAAGTAAAGATATAAAGGTTGAAATCAAAGGGGATAGACGAATTAGCAGGGGTGGATGCGTGCTTGAATCGGCTGGCGGCATAGTTGATGCCCAACTGGCCAATCGCCTGCAGGCAGTGGAAACGGTGTTGTTGGACGTTGTAAATGAATAAGCCCAATACTATTGATATACCGAAATATTTTACGGCGCTGGAAAAAATTAATCCCTATACATTACGAGGCAAGATTACTCAGGCTATTGGTCTGACTCTGGAGGCAGTAGGGCCTCGAGTAAGTATAGGGGAATTATGTTATGTTAAGACCAATCAAGCTAACCGGGAATTGGTACCCTGCGAAGTGGTCGGTTTTCGTAACAATAGGATGTTGTTAATGCCGCTTGGGAATTTGGAAGGAATTGGGCCGGGGAGCGAACTTATTGCCAGTGGCACTACTCTCAGGGTAAATGTGGGCATGGGTTTAAAAGGTCGAGTTCTGGATGGCATGGGAGAACCCATCGATGATGGCGGCAGAATTAATTATCAGGGTACTTATCCGGTTATAAATGCAGCTCCCAATCCTTTGAAAAGAAAACGAATCAGCGATATATTACCAGTCGGAGTGAAAGCTATTGATGGCCTGATTACCATCGGCAAGGGTCAGAGATTGGGTATCATGGCCGGCAGTGGAGTGGGCAAAAGTACGCTGATTGGAATGATTGCCCGCAACACTGAAGCTGATATAAATGTGATTGCTTTAATTGGAGAACGTGGTCGAGAAGTTAGAGAGTTTTTAGAAAGAGATCTCGGCCCGGAAGGTTTAGCCCGTTCAGTGGTAGTGGTAGCCACCTCTGACCAACCAGCTTTGGTAAGGCTCAAGGGGGCTTTTGTGGCCACCAGTATAGCAGAATACTTCCGAGATCAAGGCAAGGATGTGCTGCTGCTAATGGATTCATTAACCCGTTTTGCCTTAGCTCAACGTGAGGTAGGGTTGGCTATAGGGGAACCACCGGCTACCCGAGGATACACCCCTTCAGTATTTGCCTTGATGCCTAAGTTATTAGAGCGCGCCGGAACATCAGAAAGCGGTACCATCACCGGATTATATACCGTACTGGTGGAAGGTGATGATATGAATGAGCCAATTACCGATACCGTACGCGGAATTGTTGACGGACATATAGTGTTGAGCCGCAATATTGCTGCTCAGAACATGTATCCAGCCATTGATATTTTACATAGTATCAGTCGAGTTATGATTGATGTAGCTGCACCTGAGCACCTTAAACAAGCTAACCGTTTCCGTTCTATTCTGGCTACATATGAAGAAGCTAAGGATCTAATCGATATCGGCGCTTATAAGAGAGGGTCCAATTCCCGGATTGATGAAGCCATACGACTAATAGATAACTGTATGAATTTTCTCAGGCAGGATATTTATGATGAGGCTGCTTTTTCATCCACCATTGAGGCCATAGCCAATTGCATTGTTTAAGATTTACGAAAAAATAAACCATATTTCAGGCGAGAAAACTTTGGCTTTGCAAGCTGGAGTAAAGGGGTGATAGAATATGAAGCCTTTTCATTTCCGCTTACAAACCAAACTGGATATATCCTGCCGGGAAGAACAGCAAGCCCGGGAAGGCCTCCAGATATCAATAGTCCATAGAGATCAGGTACAAAACGAATTGGACAAAATTCTGCTTCAAACCCAGGAGGTTGAGGCTGGTATAAAGGCTATGATGCAGAGTGGCTTTGATATGCAGCAATTCCTGATCCGTAAAGATTATCTTCCGGTTTTAAGGACTTTGCGTTTAAGCAAAGAAGAAGAATTAATTAAGGCAGAATCAATGGTAGTAGAAGCCAGGAATCTTCTGTTGGAAAAGATGAAAGAAAGCAAAACCCTTAATAAATTGAGAGATAAGGAATGGGCCAAGTACTTACAGGAACTGAACCAAGAGGAACAGAAAACCATCGATGAGCTGGCTATAAACAGTCATTTCCGCAGGCAAGGGGACGGTTCTTTTGCCTTTTAGATACTTTAAGTGCAGGCAGATAACCGTCCCCTTGCCTGAAAAGCCTGGGAGGACATAATGGCAAAACTTAAAAAAGTATTTAAAATCATAATTTTTATCCTGGTTACAGTAGTTTTACTAGTGCTAACCTACGCCGCACTGGTCTATTTTCATATTATTACTCCGCCGAACTTTATGCCAGCTATACCTTATATACAGGAAAAAGCTAATTCTCCGGCTGATAAGAAAGTTAGCGAACTGGATAGAGTAAAACATGAAAACGATATATTGAAAAAAAAATTAACCGACCAGCAAGATGAAATTAAGCTGCTGAAGAATGACCTGAAGGATATAGAGAACAAGCAGTTAGCTAACCAGAAAGCTATCCAAAAAGCTGACGAGGAATATAAAGACAAGATCATTGCCCTGAATGAAAAGCTCAGCCAGTCACAGCAGACCAAGACCAATCAAGAAAGTACTTATAAAGACATGGCGAAGTACTTTAAGGCTATGAGTACCAAAGACGCGGCTGATCTCTTGGGTCGTTTGAATGAAGACGATATAATTGGTATTTTGGGGCAAATAGATACCGACACGGCAGCAGAATTGCTGCAGAAAATGCCCCGGGATAAAGCTGCGTCAATAACTAAAAAGATGTTGGTTACCAGTCCGCAGTAATAGGGCAGTAGCTATCATCCATATAATGTTTAGCGGAAAGGAGGTGAAAGAAAAAGTGCTTGATGTACAAGCGAAATATCTACCTGATAGAGAGATAACACCTGGCCTTAAGCCAGTCAGTCCAGCTGCGCACAAGCGGAAGCCAGCCGACCGGCAGAATAGCTTTAATCGCTTATTGGAACGAGCCACCACCAATAATATTGGGCAAAAACAGCATAAGATTGATACTGAACAATCTTATGCTGAGCAAAAGGACGTTACAGATTCGGTTAAAAAGCCAATTATGGATAAAGCTGAAAATAATTCGGACCCGAGACTGGAGCAGCATGAACAGCAAATAGGAGTGGATCAGACAAATAGCGAGATTACTACTTCGGCTGCAAAGCAAGAAGAAAAACCGGCAACAAGTCAAGAACCTGATATTGATACCAATATCGATGTTAATGCTGTATTAATGCCTGATACGTCGCAACTTGTTTTGATGCCAGTAAATAATCAAGTTTTAAGCAGCAATGAGGTGAATGAAGATTTATCAGTGACTTCATTGGCGGCCGATAAACCAGCCGGTGAGGGAATGGATAGTCTAACCAGCCAGGATTCGCTGCCGGCAGAAAAGAGTGCATCTCTTTTGAATGCAGAGCTAAAATCACCAGGTAATGAATTTGAGCTCAACTCTAATGGGGACGATCTTACTATACCAGAACTTACTGTTGGGAATGAAGCTCAAGATGGGAGTAAGAATATAAACCCGGTTCTTAACAGAGAAATACAGACACAACCGGATAACAAAAATGCTCAATCCATAATGTCAGGAGAATCCATCCAGGTAGAGTATTCAAATAGTCAGGCTATTTCCAATGATATGGTCACAGCTCAGGCAAACAGCTTGACTGAGCAGTCAAATACCCAGGTTAACGAGAAGAACACATTAACTGGCCTGGCTCCAACCGTAATGACTGCCATGCAGGAAATTACCACACCCCGTATAACAGGGCAGCAATCTGCTGATGTTGATGATGTAGAATCGGTATTGCCAGATGAATCAGGGAATAGTGTGAAAGTGGACCAGGAGAAAAAGAATATTAATCCGGAAGATATTCGCCTTAAGTTGTTAACCACGCTATCGGCAGATAGTTCTAAAAAGCCCAGCGAGAATGCACCTGTCACCGATGTTAAAAAACTTATGGGTTCAGAAATTCTACGTCAACGAACCGAAAAGCCTGGCATGAATGAGGTTGTTCTGCCAGAAACCCAGGTAACTGAGAATCAGCCCGAGACACAGCAGATTGTGCCTGGAGTAGACAAATCTCTCCTTAGTTCACCCAAGTCAGGGATTGATTCACAGATGATACGTCCGGAAGTACCTGCTCCAACCGTAGACCCTCGTGATATTATAGAGCAGATTGTTAAAAAAGTTGAATTAGTGAACAAAGCGACTAGCTCTGAAATGCAAATTCAGCTCAAACCGGAATTCCTGGGTAAAATTTTGATTAAAATTGCGCTCGATGATGGAGTGGTTACAGCTCGGTTTATTACCGAGAGTCATCAGGTTAAACATCAGTTAGAAGCCAATCTGGGATCTTTAAAACAGAGTTTGGAAGCTCAGGGTCTTAAAGTAGACCGAACCGAGGTAAACGTTGCGCTGGATAACGGCGGAGCCTTCCATGGCAATGAAAGTGGCCGGCAGCAAATGTGGCAGGAATATGCGGATAGAAACAGCCATAACCGCTTACCTTACCAGGCTGAAGAAGGGTACGGCGGAGCATCCGAGGCAGCGTTCGAGTCCTATGGCGAAACAGACCCAGTCAAGCTATCATCCTTGCTGGGTGATGGAAGAGTTGATTTTATGATATAGCGAAGGAGGTAAGAAATGCCAGCAACGACCAGCATTCCAACACCAGTACCCTGGTTATCGAATAATACCACCAAGACCAGCGTAGTGGAAAACAAGCAAAATCAATTGGGTAAGGATGACTTCTTAAAATTATTGGTTACCCAGCTTAAGTATCAGGACCCCACTAGTCCCATGGATAATCAAGAATTTATTGCCCAGATGGCATCATTCAGTTCTCTGGAACAGATGAATAATTTGAACAAAGGTTTCACCGATTTAAATGAAACCATCAATGATACTCTGGTTCCCAGCTTCATGCTACAGCAATCCAGCAATATGATTGGTAAAGCAGTAAGCTATCTTAGCCCCGTCACTACGACTGACGGAAAGGAAAGCATCGAAACCAAGGCGGGAATTATTCAGTCCGTTGTGATGAAACAGGGACTTCCTTATTACGTAATAGATGGTAAAGAAGTTGCAATCGGCAGTATTACGCAAATGACTGAAGGTGATTTGTCCACCAGTGACCAAATTTTGCTCAACATTTTTAACAGTATTGTACAGCAATCCAGCAATATGATTGGTAAAGAAGTGAGTTATCTTAGCCCGACAACTAATGCTGATGGGAAACCAGGAACAGAAACCCTGACCGGAACTATTCAGTCTATTACAATGAAAGACGGAATTCCGTACTATATTATTAATGGCAAAGAAGTAGCGGCCACCAGTATTACGAAAATGGGTCAAAATACTTCCAACGACCAAATACTCACCAATATTCTTGATATTCTTAAGGAGCTGAAGGCACTTCTTGGTACAGGAAATGGTGGAACGAATGGAAAATAGAGTATATTTTCCCCAACAACCTATCAACCCGGTTACCGCAGCTACGCCAGCTAAGCCAAAAGCGGCCGGCAGTATGGCAACGTCCTTCAGCAAGGTACTGGATCAGAAGCTGCAGGGAGAGCTAAAATTTTCCCAGCATGCCAGTGAACGGATGAAAGCCAGGAACATTGAACTTAGTGCCAGTGATCTTAATAAATTGACCGAAGCGGTCGGTAAGGCTCGGGCTAAGGGTTCTAGAGATTCATTAATTATGATGAATGATATGGCCCTGGTGGTCAGTGTGAAAAACAATACGGTAATCACCGCTGTCGATCAAAAGAGCATTAAGGACAACGTTTTTACTAATATTGACAGTGCGGTTTTTGTTTAAGGGCTGGACCTCTATGAGGAAGCCCATGGATGCGGAATGAATGAAGCATCCTCTTAAAAAAGTAGGGAGGTCATTTTACATATGATGCGTTCCATGTACTCGGGGGTTTCAGGCTTAAGAAACCACCAGACTCGAATGGATGTTATTGGTAACAATATTGCCAATGTAAACACTACTGGCTACAAAAAAAGCCGGGTCGTCTTTAAGGATACCTTTTACCAGGCAACCAGAGGAGCTTCCAGTCCTACTGCCGAAAGGGGAGGTATGAATCCCATGGCCGTTGGTCTGGGTATGACTCTCTCCAGCATTGATCAGATTCATACTCCGGCTCCCACCACTTCCACCAGCAAGACCACTGATTTGGCCGTGGATGGTAACGGGTATTTTATTGTTAAAAATGGCAACCAAAGTTACTATACCCGAGCGGGTGCCTTTGATTTTGACCAGAATGGCAGGTTGGTCAGTACCGCCAACGGTTACATGGTGCAGGGCTGGAATGCAAATCCCACCAGCTTTGTATTAACACCCACAGGTGATACCGCAGGTATAAACATTGCAGGATTTAAGGATCTGCCCGCACGTCCAACCAGCAGTATGGATCTATCGGGGAATCTTGACTCAGGTTTGAAATTTACCCCCAGTCGCAATGAGGTGCAGACCCTGACTTTTCCCACTATACCTAACGGGGGGAACCAAGGCGGAGTTTTCACGCTTGCAATGGATGGTCATACTACAGGATTTATACAGGTTGGAGCCAATGGTACTGCTACAGCCAGCAACATACGGGCAGCCCTGGAGGCTCTGCCCAATGTGGGTGTCGGTAATGTGTCTGTAAGCTGGGATCAGGTGCGTGGAAGGTATGATGTTGCCTTTCAAGATACCCTCAAAAATACCAATCTGCCGCCCATAACTTTTGCAATTCCACCAGCAGTTGTGGAGACAACTAAGGGGGCCAATCCGGGTACTGATGAGGTGCAAACCCTAAGCATGGGCGGAGTCACGAGTGGAACATTTGCTCTAACCTATGGAGGGATTTCAACTGCCCCTATTGCATTTGGTGCTAATGCTGCTGCAACTGCGAGTAATATACAGGCCGCTCTGGCTGGTATTCCTGCATTATCTGGCGCAGGCGCTGTGACGGTTGCACCAGCTGGTTCTAATTTTACCATTACTTTTGATGATGCCTTAGGGGATGTAAACATGGTTGGTTTTACACCAGTTACTGGTGGGGCACCCGCAGTAGTTACCCTCACTGAAGGACAAACACCGGTATCAGTATTACCGACCAATGAAGTACAGACTCTTGATCTTACCGCGGCAAATGGAGGGACTTTTACTCTAACTTATGGCGGAGTAACCAGTGGACCCATTAGCTTTAATGGTAATCTTGCTGCTATTCAGGGTGCATTGAACTTAAATCCATCTCTGGGTGGCAATGTAACCGTGACCCAGGTAGCTGCGCCAGTTGGACCCAATGGAGGAAAGTACACAATTACATTTAATACTGGTCTGGCTGGTACCAATGTTGGCCAAATAGGATTTACACCTGATTTGGTGGGTCCCCCTGCATTTGGAGGAGCGGGATCTGTCACTACCACTACTCAGGGACAACCAGCGGGTAATCCGATAGCTGCAGATACTATTACTACCTCCAAGGATGTCTATGATTCACAGGGGAATAAAGTAACGACCTATTACCGTTTCTTCAAGTATGAGATAGTCCCGGGATCAAATCCGGGGGTTGTTCCTGTTGTACCACCAGTAACTCGATGGGCTTGTGATATATCTCTTGATCCAATGTTCGAGCAGCAAACTGGCTATTCCGCCAATGCTGACCTGAGATCCATAGATATTAAAGGAGCAACCCCACCGGCTGCCGGAACTGAAAAGATGACCAGGATATATAATATTGAATTTGATCAGTCAGGTAATATTAAAAATCCACTTAACAGCAATGTGAAATTCGATATTAATCGTCAGGTCCCCCCTGCGGGTACCGCCAATATAAACATTGATGTTGATTTTCAAAAACTAACCCAATTCGCAGCTACAAGTTCTGCCCGGGTAGAATCTCAGGATGGGTATAGTGCCGGTAAGCTAACCAGCTATACTATTGCCACTGATGGTACTATTCAGGGTGTCTACAGCAATGGTGAAACCAAGAACCTGGCCCGAGTAGCACTGCGTATGTTCGAAAATCCCGGGGGTTTAAAGCAGGCGGGCGGAAGTTTATTTGAGGAATCAGCTAATTCAGGTGGTTTAAAGATCAGTTCACCGGGAGAAAATGGACTGGGCAATATCATTCCCAGCAGCTTGGAAATGTCCAATGTGGACCTATCCGAAGAATTTACCGATATGATTGTTACCCAGAGAGGTTTTCAGGCCAACTCGCGTATTATAACCACATCCGATGAGATGCTGCAGGAGTTGGTTAATCTAAAACGCTAACATGACTTCCTCCAGGGGGCAGCCCCTGGAGGAAAATTAACTGAGGTGAATTAATGATATCTCTTAGCCGTTTAAACGGAGAAAAATTGGTGCTAAATATTGATTTAATTGAAATGATAGAAGAAACTCCGGATACCATTATCACCCTTACCAATGGCAAGAAAATTCTGGTTCGAGAATCATCCCGGCAAATCAGTGAAGAAATCATTAAATTCCGTAAGCGGATTTTTAGCGATTTAAAAAAATAGCCTAAAGGGGGAAAGACTTTGGCTGAGGATAACAGCAGTGAAATAAAACCGAAATCATCATTGGATCTAAAAATAATTCTTATAGGCTTAGCCATTTTTCTAGTGGCGATGGGTGCCTCCTATTTTATAATGAAAAGCTTAATGGCCCCTTTAATGCCTGAAGATGACGAAAAAAGTCAGGAAGTCGTGTTGACTGGTGGTCTGGTCTCGGCAGGAGAATTTACTACTAATGTCAATGATGTAGCAGGAAATCACTACTTGAAAGTAGAAGTATCCCTGGAGTTAAACGACAAAAAAGCAGAAGAATCGATTAAAGAATTTAAGCCCATTATCAGGGATAGTATTCTTATGATTCTGTCTTCAAAAACGGTAGCTGATCTGGACATCCAAAACCGCGATAATCTTAAACAGGAAATAAAAACTGACCTTAACAAGAAGTTAGGTAAAGGCTATGTAAAGAGCGTATATTTTACTAACTTTATTATGCAATAGTTATACCCGGGGAGGGTTATAATGAGTGACGTTCTATCTCAATCGGAAATCGATGCTTTGCTTTCAGCCCTTAGTACCGGGACTGTTAATGCCAATGAGCTAAAGGAAGAGCAAAGTAAAAAAAAGGTTAAAATATACGATTTTCGCAGACCAAATAAATTCTCTAAAGATCAGATTCATACCCTGCAGGTTATCTTTGAGAACTATTCACGTGCCCTGGGCACTTTTCTGTCCGGGCAGTTGAGAGCTCCCATACAGATAGAAGTTCTCTCGGTTGAACAACTGACTTATGAAGAATTTATACGATCTATACCCAGTATCACGATTCTAAATATATTTTCGCTCTATCCTTTGGAAGGCAATGCCATAATGGAGATTAATCCCAACATGGGGTTTGCTTTTATCGACAGACTTTTGGGCGGGCCTGGCAATTCGCTGGATCGAGTTAGAAGTTTGACCGAGATTGAGCAGACCGTTATGGAAAAACTAGCCCAGCGTATGCTTGATTATATGCAGGAACCCTGGAGCAGTATTGTTGACATCGAGCCAGTAGTAGAAAGGGTTGAAACCAATCCCCAGTTTACTCAGTTGGTGTCACCCAGTGAAGTTATGATGATAGTATCATTGGAAACCAAAATGGGAGATTTAATGGGAGTTATCAATATATGTATACCATTTTTGGTTTTGGAACCTATTATAGGCAAGCTGAGTGTTCACTATTATTATTCGACTTCCAGCAAAGCCGTTACTCCGGAAAACATGGCGACTATACAAAGCCGAATAGAACATAGCTATGTACCGGTTAAGGCTATTTTGGGCAGAACGATTATTACGGTCAAGGATCTGCTGGAATTATCAGTGGGAGACGTAGTACCGTTGGTTAGAAGCTATAAAGATGACCTGGAAGTACAGATAGGTCAACGAACCAAGTTCTTCGGTCGCCCGGGACTTCATGAAAATAAAGTAGCCATTCAGGTCACCAAGGTAGTAGAGGAGGGAAATGAAGATGAATGATGGTATTCTATCTCAGGAAGAGATTGATGCCTTATTAAAAGGCGACAGCCAATCAGACAATGCTGTTGCAGCAGAATCAGCCATAGTGATAAGCGATTTCGAGAAAGATACCATTGGCGAAATAGGCAATATTAGCATGGGGACTTCAGCTACTACCTTATCTACATTGCTAAGGAAAAAAGTCTCTATTACAACACCCAGTGTTTCTATAACAACGCCAGCTCAGTTCCAATCCGAATACCCACTGCCCTATGTGGTAGTAAAAGTAGGTTATACTGAGGGTATTAACGGAACCAATGTGCTTATAGTACGAGAAGAAGATGCCGCAGTGATTGCTGATCTAATGATGGGCGGTGAGGGTCAGCCTGCTGATACTGCTCTGGATGAACTCAGGCTCAGTGCAGTGAGTGAAGCCATGAATCAGATGATGGGATCGGCTACTACCAGTCTATCTTCTATGTTTAACAAACGTATAGATATTGGTCCGCCACAAGTTAATGCAGTTGACTTAGGCAGACAAGAGCTGGATGTAGGCAATGATTATACCGAAATGGTACAAATCAAGTTTAAAATGGAAATAGAGAATTTAATAAACAGCGAAATAATGCAGGTTCTTCCCATTAACTCGGTTCGCGAAATGATTGATATATTAATGGGTGGCACCAGCGATGAAGCTGCCATGGATGTTCTTATGGAATCTGCTCCGGTTGCTTCACCGCCCCCCAGACCTGAACCAGTTTATGTACAGGCAACTCCTCCGCCGCCATTGGTGGATGTGCCCCCCTATTCTCCACCACAGCAGAATTGGGGTGATGCATATGGTGATATGTCATCTGGGGTCAAGAAGGGCGAGCAGTTTTCAGTTCAGTCCGTACAATTTTCGCCTTTACATGCGGGAATTGACAGTCACATGCCCCAGAATATAGGCTTAATCCTGGATGTTCCCCTGGATGTTTCAGTAGAATTGGGTAAGACCAAAAAAACCATTAAAGAAGTACTTGATTTAACCCAGGGTTCCATTATTCAACTGGACAAACTAGCCGGTGAACCAGTCGATCTGATGGTTAATGGTAAACTAATTGCCAAAGGTGAAGTTGTGGTAATCGATGAGAATTATGGAATTAGAATTACCACCATATTAAGTCCAATGGACAGGATGAATAAACTACAATAAACAAAAATAGGAGGTTCATTATGGGTAAGAGGGTATTAGTTGTAGATGATGCTGCGTTTATGAGGATGATGATCAAGGATATTCTTAGTAAAAATGGCTATGAAATTGCTGGTGAAGCTGAAAACGGGCAAATAGCTATTGAAAAGTATAAAGATGTTAAACCAGATCTGGTAACTATGGATATCACTATGCCGGAAATGGATGGAATTGCAGCTGTAAAAGAAATTGTTGGTTTTGATTCCTCCGCCCGAGTAATTATGTGCAGCGCCATGGGTCAGCAGGCTATGGTTATAGATGCGATCCAGGCTGGTGCCAAGGACTTTATTGTAAAGCCATTCCAACCGGAACGAGTACTCGAGGCGGTTAGCAAAGCACTTAGTTAAATATATTCTCCGTTTTGGATGTGAACTTATGATTGCAATCAAGAAGAAGCATTGGATTTTAATTGCCTTACTCATGGCTTTCCTATTTGTCCTGGTTAGTTCAGTGGCAGCTGTAGACAATATTCAAGATCTTAACCAGGAAATCAATAAACAGCAAGAACCAGATACCAGTTCCACAAACTTATGGCTCAGTTTACTACAACTGGTTCTGGTTTTAGGCGTTATATTGGCAGCTGCCTGGTCTGTTATCCGTCTATTTGGCAAAAAGGTGAATAACAAAATGCAAGGCACCTGGATGCATGTAGTAGATGAAGTTGTTCTAGGTCAGAATCGCGGTATAGTGCTATGTGAAGTAGGCGGGCAAATTTATGCGCTGGGGGTAACTGATAAAGAGATTAATCTGCTTTTCGAAGTTAACGACCCCAAACTCCAGGAAGAGATAAGTTTGGGTAACTATGAACTTAGCTCCGGAGGCCAGGAAAACTGGAACCAGTGGTGGAATGATTTCTCACAACGCTTCCGATTTAAGAAAAACTCCCCGCCCCCCATGAAGTTTCAAAGTATAATGCAGGAACAAAACCAGAGAATCAAAGAAATTGCACAAAACAACAATCATGCTAGAGGATCGGGCGCAAAGCGAAGTGGTGAGAATGAATAATAAAAAAATTGTCAACTGGCACAGTATAGGACTTATCTTGTGTATTATAGCAATTATAAGTTATTTTGCACCTCCGGTATCTGCCGAACCATTGCAGATACCTAATATTAATCTGCAAGTTGGAGGAGGAACAGACAAGCCCCAGGATCTTTCCCAAACGCTGCAAATAATCATGTTATTGACGGTATTGAGCCTGGCACCAGCTATACTGATCCTGCTCACATCGTTTACCAGGATAATAGTGGTATTGTCCTTTGTCCGTAGTTCACTGGGAACACAGCAAATGCCCCCCAATCAAATTCTCATTGGCCTGGCTTTGTTTCTTACTTTTTTTGTAATGGCTCCTACCTTCCAGGAGGTTAATAAGGTGGGACTGCAGCCGTATATGAAGGGGGAAATTACTCAGCAAGTTGCTTTTAAGCGCGGTATGGAACCAATGCGCACCTTCATGTTCAAACAAACCCGTGAGAAGGACCTGGCTCTTTTTGTAAAAATGGCTAAATTGGAAAGACCCAAGAATTTTGACGATATACCGAGTTATGTACTTATCCCGAGTTTTGTAATCAGTGAGTTAAAAACTGCTTTTCAAATAGGCTTTATTATATTCATTCCCTTTCTGGTAATTGATATGGTGGTATCCAGTGCCCTAATGTCAATGGGTATGATGATGCTGCCACCCATGATGATATCTTTGCCATTTAAATTATTACTTTTTGTTTTGGTAGATGGATGGAATCTGCTCATAAATTCTTTGATGATGAGTTTTAAATAAGGAGGGGAACATAATTTGTTTGAAAATACGGTCATGGGGATTGCCCATGAAGCCCTATATACCGTGCTTCTGGTTTCAGCCCCTATCCTGGGAGTGTCTCTGGTAGTGGGTTTGTTAATTAGTATATTACAGGCTACTACCCAGTTACAGGAGATGACCCTGGTTTTCGTACCCAAGTTAGTAGCTGTTTTTATAGTTATTATCGTTTTTGGACCCTGGATGCTAAACATTATGACCAGC
Organism: uncultured Syntrophomonas sp.; assembly: GCA_964510795.1. GTDB lineage: Bacteria > Bacillota > Syntrophomonadia > Syntrophomonadales > Syntrophomonadaceae > Syntrophomonas_B. Next base: position 84,187 of record CAZEDT010000002.1, on the reverse strand, counting down.
TTTACCCATGATTTATATGCATCCATTCCAAAGTTATTATCATTGTAACGATAGCCGCGGGTTCGCCCGGCTCACACGCAGACCTTTTGGGTGCGGATTAATGGGGATATCATTGTTTAATTGGTAGAAAAACCATAAAAAGATCCGCGTTAATCTTAGTAAATCCGCGAAATTCGCGTCAAATGGTTTCATAACTACGCATCATTGGTTAATTGGGAAAGTTGAGTTATTAAATTAGTTTAAGGTGGTAATTTTGTGAACCTGGCTCTGGACGGCTTCTTTATGGTTTTAGGCAGATTATCGGGCTTGTTTCTGTCAGCGCCTATATTTGCCAGCCGTCAGTTACCCGGAAGGCTTAAAGTTTTAATTGTGATTCTATTATCGGCTGTAATGTCTTCCTTTGTACCGGTCAAGTATTCAATGAGCCTGGAAAGCCCGGTTACCTTTATAGCTGCCTTTGTGGCGGAAATATTTATTGGTTATGCTATAGGATTCGTTGCTTATGTGGTGTTTGCGGCTATACAGTTAGCCGGACAGTTAATGGATACCCAGATGGGTTTTAGTATGGTCAACGTCTTGGACCCTCAATCAGGCACCCAGGTGCCATTAATGGGTAATTTCAATTATCTGCTGGCCCTGATAGTATATCTTACTTTAGACGGACACCATTACCTCTTACAGGCAGTTGCTCAGAGTTATAATGTAATCCCCGTTTTAGGAGCCAATTTGGGCAAAGGTTTTATAGATATCATTGCTAACTTGACTGCCTATATGCTGGTAATGGCTGTAAAGATATCAGCCCCGATTGTGGTGGCAATATTAATTACTGATGTTTCTATGGGCTTTATATCCAGAACTGTACCTCAAATGAATGTTTTTATTGTGGGACTGCCAGTGAAAATTCTGGTTGGCTTACTCGCACTGATACTGTTGATGCCGGTTTACATATGGTTTATAGGTATACTTTTATCGCAATGCATGAAATATATTGATCTTATCGTGCATTCGATGGGGTTGTAAGCCGTGGCAGATGATTTCAGATATTACCTGATTAATTTGCAGCTCTTTGCTGACGATGGCAGCGGTGAAAAAAGCGAAAAGGCTACTCCTCGCCGCCGGGAGGATGCGAAAAAGAAAGGTCAGGTTTTTAAGAGTGCTGACTTAAACTCGGCGGTAATTTTATTAGCCGGCTCAGTTGCCATATTTACGACCTTTCCATCCATGATCAGCAATCTGGAGCAATTTACCCAATTATACATATTGGATCGTACTCTGGCTGATTTTGATAGTGCTTATGCCTACTTTTTGTTGCTGGAAATCATTAAATTAATGGCCAAAATTACTTTGCCAATTTTAATGGTTACTTTTATTGCTGCTTTATTGGTTAGCTATCTGCAAGTAGGTTTCGTCTTTAGTACTGAGGCTTTGGCGCCCAAACTTGAGAGGATTAATCCCCTGGAGGGTTTCAAAAGGATATTTTCTACAAGAGCCCTGGTAGAGCTGGTCAAGTCTTTAATGAAGATAGGTATTACCGGCTACATAGTATATACAGTAATAAAGAAAAACTTTTATATGCTGCCACGCTTTGTGGATATGGAATTAACCGCCACTATGAGTGTCATAGGCAGTATTATTCTGGAAATGGCCTTGAAGACAGGAACTGTTTTTATAATTATCGGTGTAATAGATTATATTTATCAGTGGTATGAACACGAAAAATCCCTGAAAATGAGCAAATACGATGTGAAACAGGAATACAAGCAGGTGGAAGGAGATCCCCAGATTAAGTCCAAACAGAGGCAGATTCAGCGCGAAGCTTCCCAGCGGCGTATGATGGCGGAGGTACCTAAAGCCGATGTGATAATTACTAACCCCACTCATTTTGCAGTCGCCCTTAAATACCAGGCGGAAACCATGGAGGCGCCCCAGGTAATTGCCAAAGGGCAGGACTTTATAGCTTTTAAAATCCGTGAAATTGCTGAAGCCAACCATGTCACCATTGTAGAAAACCCGCCGCTGGCCAGGACTCTTTTTTATACCACCAATATTGGAGATGTGGTACCTGAGGATCTATATCAGGCAGTGGCGGAAGTACTAGCATTCGTATATAAGCAGAAGAAAAAGGTTTTATAAATGGTCTTTAATAATGGGGGTAGTTTAAATGCTTAATAATGCCGGGTGGCTTGACTGGCTTTTGGATAAGAGCGACTCATTAATAGCAATTATAGTAATTGTGATTGTTATGATGATGATCATTCCTATCCCACCGGCTATGTTGGATATTCTAATTACGTTTAACATTAGCTTTGGTTTGGTTATTTTGCTGGTAGCCATGTTTAATACCGATCCTTTGGATTTTTCAGTTTTTCCATCATTATTGCTGGTAATGACTCTGTTCAGATTATCACTTAATGTATCATCAACCCGGTTAATACTGTTAAATGCCGAAGCCGGTCAGGTTATCGCTTCCTTTGGACAATTCGTGGTGGGAGGCAATACCGTGGTTGGTATGGTAATGTTCTTAATCCTGGTAGTTATTCAGTTTATTGTAATTACCAAGGGTGCCGAAAGGGTTTCAGAAGTAGGAGCACGCTTTACCCTTGATGCCATGCCGGGCAAACAGATGGCTATTGATGCTGATCTCAATGCCGGCTTAATTAATGAAGAGGATGCCCGTAAGCGACGTCAAAAAATACAGGATGAAGCTGATTTTTACGGGGCTATGGATGGAGCTAGTAAATTCGTTAAAGGCGATGCCATAGCTGGCATAATCATAATCATAATTAACATTGTAGGTGGCTTGGTTATTGGTATGGTCCAGAAGGGCATGGCTCTGGGAGATGCTGCTCAGATTTATACGATTCTAACCATTGGAGATGGTCTGGTAACCCAGATTCCAGCCCTGCTTATTTCAACCGCTACCGGTATCGTAGTAACCCGGAGTGCATCTGAAAATAGTCTGGGAAGAGAAGTATCCGAGCAGCTTTTGGGCAATGCTACACCTCTAGGGATTACCGCTATTATTCTGCTGGTCTTGGGATCCATTGGTTTACCTCGGATACCCATGTATTCATTGGCAGCGTTTTTTGGAATTTTATATTTTTCCTTAAGAGTTGCGGTTACTGAAGAGGTAGAAGAGCCCGGCTTCGAAGAACAACAGGAAGCTGAAGATATCAAAAAGCCGGAAAATGTGGTGGAATTATTACAGGTTGAGAAGATGGAAATGGAGCTGGGTTATGGTTTAATCCCCCTGGTAGATGCAGAGCAGGGTGGGGATTTATTAGACCGTATAGTAATGATCCGGCGCCAGTGTGCTATAGAATTAGGTTTTATCGTACCCCCAATACGTATCCGCGACAATATGCAGCTTAAACCTAACGGTTATGCAATTAAAATCAAAGGTATGGAGCTGGCTGCTGGACAGTTAATACTGGACAGCTACCTGGCAATTGGCCCGGATATAGATAATGATATGGAACTCCATGGCGTAGATACAGTTGAACCAGCTTTTAATCTACCCGCTCGCTGGATTGATGTGAATGAGAAGGAGATTGCTGAAATGAAGGGCTATACTGTGGTAGATCCTCCCTCGGTAGTAGCTACCCATCTTACGGCAGTGATAAAATCCCATGCTTTTGAGTTGCTGGGACGTCAGGAGATTCAAAGTATAATAGATTTTGTACGCGAGCAGAACTCGGCGGTGGTCGAGGAGTTGCTGCCAGATCTAATGAGTATTGGCGAAGTACAAAAAGTATTGGCCAATTTATTAAAAGAACAGGTGACTATCAGAGATATGGTTACTATATTGGAGACCCTGGCGGATTATTCTAAAATAACCAAAGATACCGACGTACTGACCGAATACGTTCGTCAGGCGTTAAAAAGGCATATAAGCCGACAGTATGCTGGAGATGACAGCAGGCTGTCAGTGCTGACTCTTGATCCAGGTCTGGAAGAGTTATTGCGAGATTCAGTCCAGCAGTCGGAATTTGGTTCATATCTGGCTTTGGATCCTGGGACCGCTCAGTCCATGATAGATAAATTGGTTGCTCAGTATGATAGCTTGACCAGAAGTGGCCGGGTTCCGGTGGTACTAAGTGCACCAGTGCTTAGAATTTACCTTAAGCGTTTGCTGGAGCGTTTTATACCAGGTTTGGTGGTCCTGTCTTACAATGAGATAGAGTCAGGTGTTGATATTGAAGTGATAGGGATGGTTTCAGCATGAAAATTAAAAAGTATATAGCTGATGATTTTCAAACTGCGATTCAAAGAGCCAAAAAGGAATTGGGCAGAGATGCCATTATCCTCACTTCCCGCCAGATCAACAAAAAGGGCTTGCTGGGATTATTCTCTAAAAAGAAGGTTGAAATAACGGTAGCGCTTGATGATGACTTGCGGGTAGAAAGTGATAAAATACGGAGATCCAAGCTTCCTGAAATTTTAAATGTGCCTATGAACAGCAAAAAATCACCCCCGACAGCTGAATTAAGCCCACGGGAATTGCAATTGATGGAAGAGATGAACAAAGTACATGAGATTATGGCTGATATAAAAAACAAGATGTATGAAGTAGAAATGATTAAAGGTTTAAACGAACCTGTACAGGAGTTTTATAAAACACTGCTAAAAAATCATGTTGATAAGGACCTGGCTTTGAAAGTGGTCAACAGTGTCCAGAACCGATTACCGGGCGATAAATGCACTGATTACAATTGGGTACGGGATGTATGCTTACATACCTTACAGGAGTTCGTCAGTGAAGTGCAGCCGATTCAGGTGGAAGAAAAGGGGAAACCCAAGATAGTAGTAATGGTTGGACCCACCGGAGTAGGTAAGACTACTACGATAGCGAAACTAGCCGCCAATTTTACCTTTCTTGATTACCGCAAGGTGGCTTTTATTACCCTGGATACATACCGGGTATCTGCAGCGGAACAGTTGAAAACCTTCGCAGAAATCATTGGTATCCCAATAAAGGTTGTTTTCAGTCCAGCAGACCTGGATGAGGCCATACAGAGTTTCAGTGACCGGGAGATTATATTTATTGATACAGCTGGACGCAGTCCTTACAACCTTGATCAGATGGATGAGCTAGCACAATTCATTGACATTGCCAGGCCGGATGAGACTATTCTGGTTCTAAGTGTTAATACCGAAAGCAACGATCTAATAAACATCTATGAGCGCTTCAGTGTTGTTGACATTGATAAACTAATTTTTACGAAGCTGGACGAGACCATCTGTTATGGTCAGCTGCTAAATGTTTGCAATGAAATTAAGAAGCCTTTGGCATATATTACCAACGGGCAAAACGTTCCTGATGACATAGCCGTTCCCGATGCTCAAAATATTGCCATAATGGTTCTGGGAAAGGATGAAGCCGAATGAAAGATCAAGCTAATAAACTTAGGGAAATGGCTATAAACCTTAAGAACCAGATTGAAGCCGAAATTGGTAAAGAAAGCAAACAAACCCGGGTAATTGTTGTTTCCAGCGGCAAGGGAGGAGTAGGTAAGAGCACTTTGGCATTGAACCTCTCCTTGAGTCTATGTTCTCTAGGTCAGCGAGTTGTTCTTATGGATGCCGATCTCGGTATGGCTAATATTGATATTATGCTAGGTTTGGTTCCCAAGTTCAATCTTTATCACTTGATAAGGGATCAAAAATCCTTAAAAGATATCATTATAAATGGCCCATCCAGTCTTAAAATCATACCCGGAGGCTCGGGAATGAATGAACTAGCCAACCTCAGGGAAGATCAGTTAAATCGGATACTGCTGGAGATGGGCAGGTTGGACGGGGAATACGACTTTATGATTGTTGATACGGGAGCAGGAATATCCAATAGTGTAATAAAATTCCTGTTGGCTGCTGATGATGTTATTATTTTGACTACCCCGGAACCTACTTCCTTAACTGATGCCTATGGCATTGTTAAAAGTGTTACGCACTCCGGCTATTCAGGCAATATGTTCTTGGTAGTAAACCGGGTCAACAAAGAATCTGAAGGAGTGTTAGTAGCCCAAAAATTCAAGCTGGTTAGTGAGAAGTTTTTAGATTTGGATATAAAAATACTGGGGCATATTATTCAGGATCCCCAGGTAGAGCAGGGAATCAGACGCCAGGAGGCATTTGTGGAAGCATTCCCCAAAAGTGCTGCAGCTAAGAACATAATGAGTATTGCTCAAAAGCTAGTTGATGATGAAATAGCTCCTCCCCGAATGGCAACTAGAACAGGGGGAATACGGGGATTTATTAAGAAATTGACCGCTTATAACCAGCTATAGATATACCTGGAGGTATTAAATGCAAGTGAAAGACCTTAAAGTAAATCAATTAATCGAAATATCAGTTGATGAGGAAGGCTCTACTTATAAAAATCTGGCTAGCCGTATTGAAGAAGTAACGAACCAGCACCTGCATGTTTCTATACCGATGTTGAAGGGGAATCTATTACCACTTAGAGTAAGGCAAAAAATACTGATAGGCTTAAATAATAAAGGGCGTTCATTCCAATTTGAAACTGTAATTGTCCAAAGACTCTTGAAACCAATTCCTGTATTAGTGGTAGAGAAGCCGAATAGTTTTAATGAGATTCAGAGGCGTCAATGGGTAAGGGTACCTGCTAAAATCCTAATGCGTTATTGCCTAACCGGCGAAGATCAAGCCGGTGTAATATATGAGGGGACTACAGTGGATATCAGCGGAGGTGGCATTTGTTTTCTAACCAAGGACCCTATTGAAGCGGGACAAATACTTGATGTGGAAATAAATCTTCCTAATCGTGATCCAATATTCTGCCAGCTTAAGATATTGCGCCTATTGGAAAAGGCCAGCAAAGAAGGTGAAGTAAGTAAAGCGGTTAGTGAGTTTTGTGAAATTAGTGAAGCTCAGAGAGATCGTATAGTTAGTTTCATATTTGAAAAGCAGCGGGAATGGATTCAAAAAGGTCTTATATAAGTGGAAGGGGGCACATTATGCAGCGGATAAAAGTACTGGTGGTCGATGATTCAGCTTTTATGAGGAAAATGCTCAGCGATATTATCAGCAGTGATCCAGATTTACAGGTAGTTGGGACTGCGCGTAATGGCCAGGATGCTCAACAAAGAATTCTTACCTTGAATCCGGATGTAGCTACTATGGATATCGAGATGCCGGAAATGGATGGAATGACGGCTCTGGAAACCATTATGCGGACCAATCCCATTCCTATTATTATGTTGAGCAGTTTGACTCAGGCAGGTGCAGATAAAACGATGCGGGCCTTGGAATTGGGAGCTGTGGATTTTATCGCTAAGCCATCTGGACAGATATCACTCGATATTGATAAGCTTAAGGATGAAATTATAAGAAAAATAAAAGTAGCAGCAGGTACTAAGAAAAATCTGGAGAAATCTAAGATCGTAAACAATTTTAAGATACCGTTCAGTTCTACCGTCCAGGAGAAAAATCTTGATATCAATAAACAACTAAACAAATTGATAGTAATAGGTACCTCTACTGGAGGACCTAAAGCCCTGAATCAAGTGATACCTAGATTTCCGGCCCAGCTGGACGCAGCCATATTGGTGGTTCAGCACATGCCGCCAGGTTTTACGAAATCCCTGGCCGAGCGCTTGAATTCTGTTTCCAATATTAAGGTTAAAGAAGCTGAAGATGGAGAACAAATAATGGCAGGTTGTGCGTATATTGCACCTGGGGATTTTCACCTTAGAGTGCTGAGTCAGAAGATAGCCGGTTCTCAAAAGCTTATGGTTAAGCTGGACCAGCAACCCCCCCGGGGAGGGCATCGTCCTTCTGTAGATGATATGCTGGTATCGGTAGCCGAGCAATTTTGGGGACAAATTGTAGGTGTAATAATGACCGGAATGGGACATGATGGAACCGCCGGTCTGAAAAGCTTAAAGGCCAAAGGCGCCCAAATAATTGCTGAACATCAGTCCAGTTGTGTAGTTTATGGTATGCCCAAATCAGCTATTGAATCAGGTAACGTTAGCAAGGTTGCACCCTTGCATGAAATAACGGACGAAGTATTAAAATTGCTTTAATTACCCTTTTCGGGCGGTTTTATTATTGAGGAGGTGGTCTCATTGAAGATGGATATGTCACAATATCTGGACGTTTTTTTGGAAGAGAGCAAGGACCATTTGAGGAGTCTTAATGAAAGATTATTGGATTTAGAGAAAAATCCCCATGATAGTGCGGGATTAAATGAAATATTTAGGGCAGCGCATACCCTGAAAGGTATGTCTTCTACCATGGGGTTTAATGATTTAGCTGATTTAACTCATCATATGGAAAACGTGCTGTCTGATCTCAAGGGAGGCTTACTGGAGGCCAATTCCAGCGTAGTAGATGTTCTCTTTCAATGTGTTGATCGTCTGCAGATTATTGTAGACAAGATAGAGAACGGAAATAACGGTAATACAGACAACAGCGATCTGATTAAGAACTTGGAAAACATAAAGTCCGGGCATTTTGAAGCTGCAGCAGCTTTGGAGGAAGAAGTACATTCTGAAGCAGTTACGACCGAATTAAGTCAGGGAGCGAATGATGACGGGACATTTGTTTTCAATGAATATGACATTACTGTTATTAAAGAAGCTATAGGAAATGAATTCAGTGCTCAATACCTGAAAATAGGTATCGACAAGGACTGCATGATGAAGGCAGTTCGAGCTTTTATGGTCTTTAAAGCTTTGGAGGAAGACGGGGAGATTTTGAAATCCAATCCATCAGCTCAGGAGCTGGATGAGGGCAAATTTGAAGGCGAATTTGAATTAATATATATAACCAAAGGCGAAATAAATAACATAGTAGATAGAGTTAACAATGTATCCGAAATTAAGGTATTAGTAGTAAAAGCCTTAAATCCAGACAACCTGTTAGGCAAATCCACAGCGCCCCGGACTGAAAACGCAGCTTTGTTGGTGACAGGAAATGAGCAGGATACTAATAAAAAGGCGCATAAGATCAAGCAGACAGTTCGGGTGGATATTGATCGACTGGATAAGCTGATGAATCTGGTAGGGGAACTGGTCATGCACAAGGGGCGTTTGGAACAGATCGGGGCTACCCAGAAGGTCGCTGATTTAAATGAAACTATAGAGCAAATAGATAGAATCAGCACCGATTTGCAATCAGTAGTAATGAAAGTTCGCATGGTTCCAATTGAACAGGTGTTTAATCGATTCCCGCGCATGGTTAGAGATTTGGCTAAAGAACTGGATAAAGAGGTTGAATTTATAATCGAAGGTAAGGAGACCGAATTAGATAGAACTGTTATTGATGAAATAGGTGATCCTCTGGTTCATCTGTTAAGAAACGCACTTGATCATGGTCTGGAATCCTCCCAGGAAAGGGCAGCCAAAGGCAAAGCCCGGCAAGGCAATGTTATTCTTCGCGCCAGGCATGAAGGGAATAACGTATACATAGAGGTAGAAGATGATGGTGCGGGAATCAATCCGGAAAGGATTAGCCGCAAAGCCGTAGAGAAAGGTCTGATTTCGGCTAAAGAAGCTGAAAATTTAAGTAAAGAGGATGCTATTGAGCTGTTATTTACACCTGGTTTCAGTACCGCTGCCAACGTTACCGATGTTTCTGGCCGAGGCGTGGGACTGGATGTTGTGAAAACCAAGATTGAATCCTTAAATGGTGAGATTAATGTTGATTCCCGGCTTGGGTTAGGAACCAAGTTTAGAATCAAACTGCCCTTGACCCTGGCTATTATCCAGGCTTTAATGGTGGCAGTAAAGGATGAGATCTACGCTATTCCCCTGACCTCCGTAGACGAAACCACGATGATTACCGCTCGAGATATTAAAATGATTCAGAACCAGGAAGTAATTGTTTTAAGAGGGAACGTCTTGCCGCTGTTCCGACTGGCACGACTTATAGATGTGCCTGGTGAGTCACCTGATGACGAGATGTACGTGGTGGTCGTGCGTAAAGGAGACCGTCAGATTGGACTCGTTGTAGATACGCTGATTGGGCAGCAAGAAATTGTAATAAAAGCTTTAGGGAAAATTTTGTCAGGCATTTCTGGAATAGCTGGAGCCATTGTGGCCGGGGATGGGAATGTTAGACTTATCCTTGATATTACTACACTGTTTTAAAGGGGGTATATAAATGGATATAGCTGTTGATATTAAAGGTCAAGAAAGCCAAACTATAGAGGATAAAATTCAGGTAGTCGCTTTTCAACTAGGCAAAGAAGAGTATGCGGTGGATATTTTAAATGTACAGGAGATAAACCGCCTGCTTAATATTACCCGGGTGCCCCGGTCGCCAGCCTATATTGATGGCGTAGTAAATCTGCGAGGCAACATTATACCAGTTATTAATTTACACAAGAAATTCAATCTTGGAAAAACTGGAGATAACGAAGATACTCGTATAATTGTTTTTCAGTTTGATGATGTCAAAGCAGGCATTATTGTAGACAAAGTTTCCGAAGTATTGCATTTGAATCTTAATGATATTGAGGAAACCGCCAAGGTTTACAATTCCATTGATGCAGAAATTATCAAGGGTGTAGCTAAAGTAGGGGATAGACTACTCATACTACTGGATCTGCAAAAATTACTGGGTATAGATTTAAGTTAGTAGGGGTGAATGTAGTGGTTGAGGATTACAAAGATCTTTCCGGGATGCAAATTGATGCCTTACGGGAAATAGGTAATGTGGGTGCAGGCAATGCAGCTACTGCCCTGGCGCAAATGATTAATTCCAAAATTGATATGAACGTGCCTCGTGTCAGCATCTTACCCTTTTCAGAGGTGCCTGACCTGATTGGCGGTGCAGACCGACATGTAGCCGGTATTTACCTGCATGTAACCGGGGAGGCTCCAGCAAATATACTTTTTATGCTGCCGATAGAAAAAGCTGGTCGTCTGGTGCAAATGTTAATGGGCAGGCCTGCTGAAGAGAGTATTATTGGCGAATTTTCGGATATAGAAATGTCTGCCATGATGGAGTTAGGGAATATCATTTCAGCAACTTATTTGAATGCGCTGGCAATGTTTACCCAACTGGGTTTTATACCCTCCGTACCGGCCCTGGGAATGGATATGGCTGGAGCTCTGCTAAATGCCATACTGGCTCAATTTGGCGAGATAGCCGATCATGTCCTGGTATTAGAGACTGTGTTTAAAAAGGATGACGAAGATATAGTTGGTAATTTCTTCCTGCTGCCGGAACCAGGGTCTTTAAATACCATACTTACAGCGCTTGGAGTGAATATTTGATGAGTAATATTATTCAGGTAGGAATGGCTGATCTCAAGGTTGCAAAACCACCTGATAAACTAATAACTGCAGGACTCGGTTCATGTATAGGAATTTGTTTGGTGGATAAAAACACCAAAATAGGGAGCCTGACTCATATCATGTTACCCTCCAGCCTGCAGGCTAAGAACACTGATAATAGGGCCAAATTTGCCGATACTGGCATTACTATGGCCATTGAGGAAATGCGTAAATTGGGAGCAAACACCACCAGTTTGGTGGCTAAAATTGCAGGTGGTGCACAGATGTTCAAGTTTTCCGGCGAGAGTGATATTCTCAAAATCGGTGAACGCAATGCTCTGGCAGTTGAGGAAAATCTGCAAAAACATAGAATTAGACTCCTGGCTAAAGAGGTGGGGGGCAATTATGGCCGTACCATAACTTTTGATCCTGAAACAGGTGATTTGCACATACGTACTATAGGACATGGGGAGCAGGTAATCTAAATGGAAACCAATATCAGCGATCTTTGGGTTCAGTATAAAGAAAACAATGTAATAGAAGCTCGAGATACTTTGATATTGCACTATGCTCCCACGGTAAAATATCTTGCCAACCGTTTAGCTATCAATCTTTCCTCGGTTGTAGAAACGGATGAGTTGATATCTTATGGCATTGAAGGACTAATTGATGCAATAGAAAAATATGATCATAAACGGAATATAAAATTTGAAACTTATGCAATTACCAGAATTAGAGGGTCTATGATTGATGGCCTGAGGTCCATGGATTGGATTCCGGTGTCGCTGCGGCAAAAGAGCAAGGAATTGGAGAAAACCTACGCCATATTAGAGGCAAGATTAGAAAGATCAGCTACGGATCAAGAAGTTGCCGATGAACTTGGCATAAGTTTGGCTAATTTAGCTTCCCTATTCAGAGAATTAGCTGCTACTACGATAGTATCACTAGATGATTTTATTACTGGAGACGATGCCAACTATAAGAAAAAAAGAATACTTGATATGTTGGAAGACGAAGAAGCTGCCGATGCCCTAAATATGGTAGAACTGGCCGAAGTAAAAAGTTTGCTGGCTAAATCAATCAACCGGCTTCCAGAGAAGGAAAAAAAGGTAGTTTTTTTATATTATTATGAAGGCCTGACGCTAAAAGAGATTGGGGCAGTGCTAAGTTTATCTGAATCCAGAATCTCTCAATTACATACTAAAGCAATCCTCAGATTACGGGGGAGTCTAAGTAAAAAGAAGTACCTTCTGGTTTAAGGTATAAGGGGGGAAAGTATGATAGAACTCAATGATGTTAACAAAAATGGAGATGCATACATTTATCTGGATAAGGATAAAATGAAAGCCTATATCGAAATTACACCCCCTAAAGGAGAGGGAATTCCCTGTGACATTGAAAAAGCCAGAGCTGCCTTGGACGAAGCTAAAATAGTATATGGAATTGATGAGGTTCAACTGCAGGAAGCCTTGCTAGAGAGAAATTGGGACAAAAAAGTACTTGTTGCTCAGGGAACCCCAGCTATAGATGCCAAAGATGCGGTTATTAATCTAAAATATTTTGCCAGCAATGAAAAAGCAGCTCCGGTGCAAAATGAAGACGGTAATGTTGATTATCGTGAAATGGGACTCATATCTAATGTAAAAAAAGGCGAAGAGTTAGCCACCAGGGTTCCTCCGGTACCGGGAATCAGCGGCAAGGATGTCCAGGGGCGCGACCTTCTTCCGCGCAATCCCAAGGATTTATTATTGCCTCGGGGCAAGAATACGGTGTGTAATGAAGACAATACCAGACTATATTCAATTATTGATGGCCATGTAACGATGGTTGACCGCAAGCTGAATGTTCAGGCAGTCTTCGAATTAAATGGTGATGTAGATTATTCTTCCGGTAATATTGATTTTGTGGGCAATGTTGTTATCAGAGGCAGTGTAACTTCAGGATTTACTGTGCGTGCAGCCGGTAATATAGAGATTAGTGGTTATATTGAGGGGGCCGAGGTAATTGCCGGCGGCAGTATCCAGGTTAAAGGCGGGATTAAATCAAGCTACAAATTAACGGTAAAGGCTGGGGAAACAATCTCCGCCCGCTTTGTGGAGAATTCCAAATTGGAAGCCGGTAAAGATATCCTGATTCGAGAAGCAATAATACAATCTTTTATCAGAGCTGGCGGTGATGTAATTGTCAGCGACCGCAAAGCTACCATTGTAGGGGGAACTATTCAGGCTGCCAATATTGTGGAATCAAAGATTATGGGTTCGCACCTTGCTACCCAGACCACCATTGAAGTCGGGGTAAATCCTTATCATCGCGAGGAACACGCGAACCTGGTCAGGGTTAGAAATGAGTTAAAGAAGAACTTGGACAACCTGAGCAATAATCTGCAGGTCATTCAACGAGCTGCTATTAATCCGCAAGATATGCCTGAAAAGAAACGCTTGGCTTTAATTACTATGCTGGACAATTTTAAAAAAGTTAAGCAAGATTTAGCCGAGCATGAGGTCAAGATCAGACTTTTGGAACAAGAGTTTCAACGTATTGGATTAGCCCGGGTGAGGATATTGGAGGTAGCATACCCCGGTGTAAAAATCTGTATCGGCTCAGCAATTCGTTCAATTAACGATACCACCAAGTGCTCACAGTTTATATTGGAAGATGGAGAAGTAAAGTTGACCTCACTTACTTAGTTTCAAAATTGGACTAGTATTTAGTATATTGCCGTTGCTATAGCGGTATCAACCATCCGATCTTCCAATCAGGTTTGCTTTTCCAGCCCTTCTTCAAGACAGGTATACAACCTCCCCTACCGGGTGTTTTTATAAGACTTCTAGGAATTGGGGGTCAAATATTGAGCATTAGAATAATGGACATGCAGGTCCTGGTGCAAAAAACAACAGATGTAGCCAAAATACAGCATGTACAGCAACAGGAAAATAACCTTAGACAGCAAGAAATAGCTAGTCATATTATTGAAAGTACCAAAAAAAACACCCAGACTGTGAACAAACCACTAGCTAATGAAAGTAAATTGGTGCATGAAAAATATGACCAGGAAGAAAAGAATAAAAAAAATAAAAATAAAAGAGGAAATGATGAAAATAAGGAGAATAAGGAGAATGCAGAAGAACATCCACGATTAGACTCGAACAAAGGGTTTAATTTGGATATACTAGCCTGAAGGCGGTGAAATCAATTACTGTATTCTTTATATCAGCGGCTATTTTATTAATTGCTGCAGCACTATTCAGTATCAGCAAACAGAAAGATTTTATGCTAAATTACTCAGAGGATTTAAATACTACTGTAAGTGAGGCTATTAGTGTCCGTATTGAGTTAGAAGAGATTATGAAAGAAGCTATTGGAATCTCTCAGACCATAGTAAACAATTTTGAGGACAATCTCATCTCCAGCAATAATGACAGTACTGCCAGGGAGATCCTTGCTAGTCCGGCTGAAGAAACAACCATTGAGGAAAAGCCAACTATTATTTGCGAAACACAAATATCAGTTGAAACTGAGCAATCTTGCTTGGAGCAGTCAGTTAATCGGGAGAAAACCAGAATTTACGAATTAGCTCGAGAATTAGATATGTCCAGTAAAGAACTGCTAAAAGTAGTAAAAAGCAATGGTATAAATGTAAACAACCATATGAATATGTTGGATGAGGAGCAGGTCCTCCTCATTCGAAGAGCAATATATAATGAGAAAACAATCGGGGATATAGATCAGGTTAATAATATATTGGATTCAGATAGTGAGCTGATTGATGCAGAGCAACTTTTGAAAGCCAGTGTTTTAGATATTCTAATAGGTAAAGATGACACAGAGGTGGAACATTATTTGAACTCTGGTATGACGGATAATGATTGTCCTGCCCTATTAATAAATACTGACGAATCTAGCGTGAATTTCGTGAAGGACCCAAGATTGCCCCAATTAGGTTTTAGCCTTGAAGATATTAAGTCCGCTCATCCTTACATAGCAGTAAGAACCCTGTATGAAAAAGGTTACTCAGTTAGAGAGATAGCCAAACTTTTAGATAGAGGCCAGGGAGAAGTCGGGTTAATCCTAAATATTGCCAAAAAGAAATCAGCAGTTATTTAACGGAAGCAAGGGGACGGTTCTTTTGTTTTCCTTTCTATTATGTGGAGGGAAGCTAAAGAACCGTCCCCTTGCTTCCGTACTTAAAATTTGCACAAATCTTGCCATTCGTATGTGTTTATGATATATTATCCATTGGTGAATACACACGTTGATTGGACTGCTTGGGAATGTGCCTAAGGGTGTCCCGGCGGGATGAAACAACGGAGGAATAAAACAAACAGGAGGAATATAATGTCAGTAATTACTATGAAACAACTTCTCGAAGCCGGTGTTCACTTTGGTCATCAGACCAGAAGATGGAACCCCAAAATGGATACCTATATTTATATGGAGAGAAATGGTATCTATATCATCGATCTGCAACAGACCGTTAAGAAATTTGATGAGGCCTATGCTTTCGTCAAAGAAGTCGTAGCAGATGGTAAAGGAGTCTTGTTTGTAGGAACCAAGAAACAGGCTCAAGAGACAATTAAGGATGAGGCTAACCGCTGCGGAATGTATTTTGTTAACCAGCGTTGGTTGGGTGGGATGCTAACTAATTACAAAACCATTAAAAAAAGAGTTACCCGCTTAAAAGAACTGGAAAAAATGGAAGCCGACGGCACATTTGAGGTCCTCACCAAAAAGGAAGTAGCCAAGCTGAGAAATGAAGCTGAGAGACTGGAAAGATTCCTGGGTGGTATCAAAGATATGGATAAGCTGCCTGGAGCAATTTTTATAGTTGATCCCCGCAAAGAGAAGATCGCCGTAGCTGAAGCTCGGAAGCTACATATTCCGGTGGTAGCTATAGTAGACACCAACTGCGATCCGGATGAAATTGACTATGTAATTCCCGGCAATGATGACGCTATCAGAGCCGTAAAATTAATCTCAGCAAAAATAGCTGATGCAGTACTGGAAAGCCGCCAAGGAGAACAAACTACCGCATAAATGCAGGAGAAGGGGTGAATGGGTTTTCCTATACACCCCTTTTTCATAGATAATAATAAGTGCGGTATGCTGCCTGCGGATTGATTTTATTCAATGTGAATACAATAGAAAACTATAAGGAGGTCTATGGATATGGAAATTACTGCTGGATTAGTTAAAGAACTGCGCGAGAGAACTGGTGCAGGCATGATGGACTGTAAAAAGGCTCTTGTAGCTATGGATGGAGATATAGAAAAAGCTATTGATGAATTAAGAACCAAGGGTTTGGCCAAAGCTGCCAAGAAAGCTGGTCGGATAGCCAGTGAAGGAATAGTTTTATCCTATATTCATGGCGGAGGACGTATCGGCGTTCTGGTTGAAGTAAACTGTGAAACTGATTTTGTGGCCAAAACCGATGTATTTAAGCAGCTGGCTTATGATATTGCTATGCAAGTTGCTGCTACCAATCCTGAATATGTCACCCGTCAACAGGTACCGGCTGATATTCTGGATCGGGAACGTGAAGTTTTAAAGGCACAAGCTCTGGAAGAAGGCAAACCTGAAAAGGTTATTGATAAGATGGTAGAAGGCCGCATTGAAAAATATTACAAAGAACACTGTCTCCTGGAACAGGCCTTTATTAAAGATCCGGACAAGACCGTTGAGGTCATAATTCATGAAAATGTGGCCAAAATCGGTGAGAACATTTCGGTCAGAAGATTTGCTCGCTACGAAGTAGGCGAAGGCATCGAAAAGGAAGAGAGCGATTTTGCAGCTGAGGTTATGGCTCAGATTAAAGCTTAATCAGCCCGCAGGTTTATAAATTGATTTGGAGGTATTCGCGTGGAAAAACCCAAATACAAACGAGTCATTTTGAAACTTAGTGGGGAAGCTCTAGCCGGTGATAAAGGCTACGGCATTGAACATAGCATAATTTCTTCAATTGCCCGCCAGATAGTGGAGATAGAGCAAAAGGATGTTGAACTAGCTATCGTGGTTGGTGGCGGCAATATCTGGCGCGGAGTTGCTGGCAGCGCTCGGGGAATGGATCGTGCAACTGCAGATTATATGGGTATGTTAGCTACGGTAATGAATGCCCTGGCACTGCAAGATGCCTTGGAAAACATTGGTATGGCTACCCGGGTCATGTCCGCAATCGAAATGCAAGAAGTTTGTGAACCCTATATACGGCGCCGCGCAATCCGCCATCTGGAAAAAGGGCGGGTAGTTATATTTGCGGCTGGCACCGGCAACCCCTATTTTTCTACTGATACAACTGCTGCTCTGCGTTCTGCTGAGATTGAGGCTGAGGTAATACTAATGGCCAAAAAGGTAGACGGGGTTTATGACTCTGATCCTGTTTCCAATCCTGACGCGGTTAAATATGATCGCCTGGATTACATTGATGTACTCAACAAAGGGCTGGCAGTAATGGATTCCACTGCTGCATCCCTGTGTATGGACAATAAAATACCGATTATTGTGTTTGATTTAACCGTTGAAGGTAATATATTGAAGGCGGTAATGGGTGAGGATATTGGTACTTATGTAGGGAGGTAAGAGAATGATCAATGATATTTTGGCTGATTCTGAAGAGAGAATGAAAAAGACTATAGATCATCTGATGGGTGATTTTGCGGGTTTACGCGCCGGAAGGGCTAACCCTGCAATGTTAGATAGGATTATGGTCAGTTATTATGGCGAACCTACCCATATTAACCAGTTGGCCAATGTTAATGTTCCCGAGGCCCGCTTAATTGTCATTCAGCCCTGGGATAAATCAAGCATTGCAGATATTGAGAAAGCCATAATGAAATCTGATCTGGGGATTACCCCCAGTAATGATGGTAATGTTATAAGAATAGCTATTCCCATGCTTACAGAAGAACGTCGTAAAGATCTGGTTAAGGTGGTTAAAAAACGAGCCGAAGATGCTAAAGTAGCTGCTCGCAATATACGCCGGGAAGCCAATGACCTGATCAAGGCCAGTGAAAAAGATAAACTGGTGTCCGAAGATGAAAGTAAGAAGGGCCTGGATAGTATTCAAAAACTGACCGATAAATGCATCAAGGATATCGATGTGGTACTTCAGGCTAAGGAAAAGGACATAATGGAAGTCTAGTTCTAAGAAGGATTGTTATCCTAACAATCCTTATGAGTGTACATGCTAGATAAGAAAAAGTTGGATTATGGTTGCTTAAATGGTTATAATAATAACAAATTACCCCCGTTCTGGGGGTTTTGTTAGTTAAGGCGAGAGAAGGGGAAGCATGGCAAGAACGACCCGAGCCACGATTGATAATGACAGACTACCTAAGCATATAGCAATTATCATGGATGGAAATGGCAGATGGGCTAAAAAAAGATTTATGCCTAGAACCATGGGGCATAGAGCGGGAATGTCTGCTTTAAAGAAGACTGTCCAAGCCTGTGATGAGATGGGAATAGCCATTTTAACTGTTTTTGCATTTTCTACAGAGAATTGGAAAAGGCCTCGGGATGAAGTGGATTATTTAATGCTGCTTCTGGTTGAATTTTTACACAAGGAAATTGATGAATTACATAGTAAGAATGTTAAGATAGGTGTTCTGGGAGACATCAACGCCATTCCCCGGGAAGGTCAGCTGGAAGTCAAGCAAGCTCTGGAGCTCACTCGTAACAATACAGGGTTGGTTTTTAATATTGCCTTGAATTACGGAGCCCGCCAGGAAATTCTAGATGCTGCCAAGGAGTTGGCGATCAAAATTCGTGACAAGGAATTGTCAGCGGATGAACTTAGCGAGGAATTATTTTCGGGCTTGTTGTATACTGGTGGTATGCCTGACCCTGATCTGCTGATTAGAACCGCTGGCGAAATGCGTATCAGTAATTTTATGTTATGGCAAATTGCTTATTCTGAATTAGTGGTTACTGATACCTTATGGCCTGATTTTACACCTCAAGACCTCAGCAATGCTATCATTGAGTATCAAAAAAGAGATCGCAAGTTCGGTGGTTTAATTAATAAATAGGATGGTTAAATTATGCTTAGAACCAGGATTATCACGGCCCTGATTGGAATTCCTTTATTATTGGGACTGCTGTATTTTGGCGGGTTAGCTTGGACGATTGTTTTTGCCCTAATGGCATTTTTGGCCTTGTATGAGTATTTGCAGATGATGCAAAGGCGTGGCTTTAATCCTTCAATAGTAGCTTCTTACGGCCTCTTATTCATTCTTATGTTTCGCGAGCAGCTAGCTGCCTACTGGATGCCTCTTTTGTTTGCCATTCTAATAATTATGGTGATCCAGTGTGTGCTGGTGTATCCCCGGCATAATCTGAATGATTTGGTGCTGGGTTTTTTTGGGGCTTTTTATATCGGATTCCTTTTAAGCTTTGCGCTGGCCCTACGAAGTTTAGAACAGCCATTTATAGTTATTGTTTTTATCTTTGTGCTGACCTGGGCATCAGATATCGGCGGATATCTATTCGGCAGATTATGGGGTCACACCAAATTGACGCCGCAATTAAGCCCAAATAAAACCTGGGCTGGGGCGGTTGGAGGAGTACTCTTAACCTTGCTGTTGGCTCTGATTTATAGTTTTATACTGCCCCAGATTGGTCTTACTATGATTCAAATATTATGTCTGGGTTTGCTGGGGAGTATAGCTGCCCAATTTGGTGATTTGTTTGCCTCGGCTATGAAGAGATTCTTTGATACCAAGGATTCTGGATACATTATCCCTGGACATGGAGGGGTTTTGGATAGATTCGACAGTTTTCTGTTAGTCTTGCCGGTGGTATATTATTTTCTGTTTTTTTTAAGATAATCGCACAAGGTTTACAGATGCCCAAATCAGCAGTAGAAACCTAAACAATGTTCGTCGACCTAATATGTGTATTTTTATTAGTTCTATTGTTGTTATAAATATCATAGATAAAATGGTCGTATGAAGAATAAAATGTAAGGTGAGGTGAGCTGCTTGGATCAAGAAACCAATAAAAGCCTAAGGTGCTTAATAAAACTTAGTATACTGGTATTGGCTTTGGTGGCAATATATTTACTATTTACATATGTCCTTCCGCTGCTGGGTAAATTTTTAGCATATTTACCGGTATTGTTATTACCGTTTATTTTTGCCATTATACTGGCCTTGGTAGTAGAACCAGTGGTGGTCTTTTTCGAGCTGCGGTTGCGATTTAAAAGAACTCTAGCCGTGGTAGTAAGCCTGCTTCTGGTTATTGGCGGGTTTATATATATTATATCTTCCCTTATTGTGGTTATAATCAGACAGATGTCTTCTCTATATCACATGGCTATCAGCCATTCCGATCAAATAATTAGCCTGCTTATGAATACTTTCGGTGATATGCGATTATTTTACCTGCGAATGGATTTTCCCCCGCAGGTGCAGGATACCCTGCAGGCTAACCTGCAGAAGGCTCTGGAGATGGGGCAGCATTTAATGAACAGCAGCATCAATGGATTAATTAATGCTCTTAGCATTCTGCCCAGCTTAATGATATTTTTGATGATTGCTACGGTGGCCACCTTCTTCATTATTAAGGACCGGGCCTTGATAAGAAGTTTTGTAATACACATTTTACCCCCCTCAGCTCAATCCACTGGACGGGGAGTGGTAACGGAATTATTAAATGCTTTCACCGGTTTCATAAAAGCTTACAGCATACTTATATTTATAACATTTATGACCACTCTGGTTTCTCTTAAAATACTGCAGGTGAAGTATGCCTTAACTATAGCCTTGATCGTTGGATGTATGGATGTTTTACCAGTACTAGGACCAGGCGCAGTCTTTTTGCCTTGGATAATATGGGAATTTATGGCGGGAAGAACCGGAATGGGTATTGCTCTCCTGGTGGTATATGTACTCATATCTGCCGTGCGTCAATTTTTGGAACCGAAAATTGTGGGTGATAACATTGGGCTGCATCCCCTGGCTACTCTGGTGTCCTTATATGTTGGTCTGCAGCTGGGTGGAGTAATAGGTATGATAATGGGTCCGGTTTGTGTGGTAATTTTTATTGCCATGTATCGGGCGGGAATTTTTGAACGTTGGGACTGGAGGAAAGAGTCTTGAATAAACAGCCAACTAATCTGATCATTTTAGGGTCTACCGGTTCCATCGGCCGCCAAGCTCTGGAGGTAGTTGATCGGCATCCCGATAAATATAAGGTGCTGGGATTAGCCGCTAAGGATGAACTCGAACTCCTGCAAGCGCAGGTGAACAAATACCATCCTCAGGCGGTGGCCTTGGGAGATACTGAAAATTATAGGCAGTTTAAGGATCTGATGGGTGACAGTCTCAGAATCTTATGCGGAGTAGAGGGGATGTGCGAATTAGCCTCCCTGGACGAGGTGGATACCGTATTAGTAGCCTTGAGCGGGGCAGTAGGCATCGAGCCGACCTTGGCCGCTATTAAAAAATCGCGGCGTATTGCTCTGGCTAATAAGGAGACTCTGGTAGCTGCTGGGGACCTTGTAATCCAGGCTGCGCGTGAATACCAGGCGCCAATTATTCCGGTGGATAGTGAGCACTCGGCGGTTTTCCAATGCTTACAGGATGATAGAGCTTATGTCAAGAATATATGGTTAACAGCTTCCGGGGGTCCTTTCAGGGAGTTCAGCAGGGAAGAACTGGCCGGGGTAACGGTGGAGATGGCGCTGAGTCATCCCAACTGGAACATGGGACCTAAGATAAGCATAGATTCAGCCACCCTGATGAATAAAGGGCTGGAAGTTATTGAGGCCCATCACTTATTTGGGATAGATTACGACCAAATACAGGTTCTGGTTCAGAAGGAAAGTGTAATACATTCTATGGTAGAATTTGTAGATGGTTCATTCTTGGCACATTTGGGAGTGGCGGATATGAGAATTCCTATTCAGTATGCCCTGACCTATCCACACCGTTATGAATCACCCGCCGCTCACCTGGATTTTACTAAACTGGGGTCGATTCATTTTGATGCCGCTGATCAGGAGCGTTTCCCAGCCTTAGCCCTGGCAATTGGTGCCGGGCGTCGGGGTGGGACTCTGCCGGCAGTTATGAATGCTGCCAATGAGCTGGCCGTGCAGTCATTTTTACAGAGAAATATATCTTTTGGACAGATTCCTGTTATGGTTGAGCAGGTAATGCAAGTCCATGAAGTAATCGATAACCCTAACCTGGATGATATCCTGGCCGCTGACAAATGGGCCAGGGAATCTTGTCAACTGTTTATTAATAAGGGGGTCATGAATTGACAATAGTAATTGCGCTGATAATAATAGCCATTTTGATTATGGTTCATGAATTGGGCCATTTCGTAGCTGCACGCCGTATTGGAATCCCTGTACATGAGTTTAGCTTAGGCTTTGGTTACAAAGTATTATCGACTACCAAGAACGGTACTGAGTATTCGTTACGACTGATTCCTCTGGGAGGATTTGTGCGTATGGCTGGTGAAGAGCCGGGTGATACGGATAATCCAGATGGCTTCAACACCCGTACCCCCTGGGAAAAAGCCCGGGTAGCATTTGCCGGTCCTTTTATGAATTTTGTTCTGGCCATACTGATTTTTATTTATACCTTTAGTGTAATTGGGATGCCAGTAGATAAGGCAGTCATTGGTGAGGTTATTAAGGATAAGCCAGCTTATGAGGCCGGTTTAAAGAGCGGCGACCAGATACTGGCCGTCAATGATAAAAACGTAGCCAGCTGGAGTGAATTTGTAGAGACCATCCAGAAGAGCCCGGCTGATAAACCTCTTAGCCTAACCATTAGCAGGGATACCCAAACTAAAGTCCTGGTAATGACCCCGGTACGTGATAAGACTACTGGCAAACCAATAGTTGGGGTTTACAGTAAGGTTACCCTTGAACGTCAGGGGATTATGGAAGCTGTCAAATTGGGCTTTACCCAGACCTACCAGTTGACTTTGGCACTATTAAGCGGAATTGGTATGCTGTTCACGGGGGGAGCTTCAACGGCTGACCTGGCCGGTCCAGTAGGAATTACCAATATGATAGGCGATGCGGCCCGCGGAGGAATGGGTTATTTATTAAGTTTTACCGCGTTTCTTAGTATAAATCTGGGCATCTTAAATCTTCTGCCCATTCCTGCCCTGGACGGAAGCCGTATTGTATTTGCGATCGTAGAAGCTATTCGCAGAAAACCTATGGATCCCGAAAAAGAAGGTTTCATACACTGGATAGGCTTCATCTTCCTAATGCTCCTAATTGTGGTGGCAACTTATAATGATATTGTCAAGCTAATCAAGGGATAAGTTAACGGGGACATTTGGGGTGAACAGGGGGACGGTTCTCTTGTTCACCCCCTAACACTTTGATTGGATGAACAAGAGAACCGTCCCCCTGTTCACATGAATTACTAAGGGGTAAAATAATGCGAAGAAAGTCTAAAACGGTGCAGATTGGTAATTGCCTGATAGGTGGGGACAACCCTATTGTGGTTCAGTCTATGACCAGTACTGATACCAGAAACGTTGAGTCTACCGTACAGCAGATTCATGCTTTGGAAGAAGCTGGATGTGAATTAGTACGGGTGGCTGTAATTGATGAAGAAGCAGCCGAGGCTATCAGAAAAATTAAAGCTGCTATAGCCATTCCGCTGATGGCTGATATACATTTTGATTACAAACTGGCCCTGCACAGCCTGAAATCAGGAGCTGATGGACTTCGTATCAATCCAGGCAATATCGGTGATCACAATAAGGTGCGAACGGTAGTTAAGGCCTGTCAGGATCAGCAGACACCGATTCGAATTGGTGTTAATGCAGGTTCTCTGGACAAATCCCTGCTCAACAAATATGGGGCGGTTTGTAAAGAGGCCATGGTAGAGAGTGCCATGGAGAACATCAAGATTTTAGAGGATATGGATTTTCGGGAGATCAAGATTTCCTTAAAATCCTCGTCAGTAATGCTTAGCCTGGAGGCTTATCGTCTGATGGCAAGTATGGTAGACTATCCGCTGCATATAGGGATCACCGAAGCTGGCACCAAGGATCGAGCATTAATCAAATCAGCCCTGGGTATAGGTATGTTGCTCTACGAAGGAATAGGGGATACCATTAGAGTATCCTTGACCGGAAACCCCGTTGATGAGGTCTGGGCAGCTTATGAAATCCTGCGCAGTCTTGGACTGCGCGAGCGAGGGGTGGAATTGATTTCTTGTCCTACCTGCGGACGTTGCGAAATAGATATGATTCCTGTGGCTGAGGCTGTTGATCAGGCAGTTCGAGGCATAGCAGAACCGCTAAAAGTTGCAGTGATGGGATGTGTAGTCAATGGACCGGGCGAAGCGCGGGAAGCCGATGTTGGTATTGCCGGTGGACGAGGCCTGGGACTTCTGTTCCGCCATGGAGAAATAATCAGAAAAGTCCCCGAGTCTGAAATGGTATGTGAATTGTTGCAGGAGATTGATAAGATCAGGAGAAACTTATAGCAGCAAATTATACTCATCCTGGTGGGAGTGCGAACTGCTGCAGAAGTATTGCCTTTGAGGATAATAGATTAGCGCAGCCCAAAACTTGTGATGGGCAACCAATCTGCTTGCAACAAGACAGATTCCTTATAAATGCAAGCTAAATCACATTGAGTACCCAATGGGTACTACGCTGTTCACGCAGATCACAATTAATGTTGCTGCGGTGCTGCGTACATAATAAAGGAGGATGGGTTTTTTGAAGGCGTCACAGTTGTTTTTTCCAACTCTTAGAGAAGTGCCTAGCGAGGCGGAGATAATTAGCCACCAGTTATTGCTCAGAGCTGGCTTTATGCGTAAAACCAGCGCAGGTATCTATACCTATCTGCCCCTGGCCTTAAGAGTACTGAAAAAAATAGAAATGATCGTACGGGAAGAGATGGATAAGGCTGATGGACAGGAGATCCTTATGCCCATTATTCAACCGCAGGAGCTGTGGGAAAAGTCAGGCCGCTGGTCAGTTTACGGTGATGAAATGTTCCGTTTGCAAGATCGGCATAACCGGGGTTTTGCCTTGGGGCCAACCCATGAAGAGATCATTACCACTCTGGTAGATGCCGAAGTCCAATCTTATCGAGATTTACCCCTGATGCTCTATCAAATCCAGAATAAGTATCGGGATGAAATACGGCCTCGATTTGGTCTCATGCGGGGTAGGGAGTTCATCATGAAGGATTGTTATTCCTTTGACCTTGATTATGAAGGTCTGGATATATCATACAGGAAGATGTACAGTGCCTATAAAGCTATCTATGAGCGGTTAGGGCTCGATTATCGGGTGGTTGAAGCTGATAGTGGAGCAATTGGCGGCAATGAAAGCCACGAGTTTATGGTTCTGGCCGAGAGTGGAGAATCAGTTATTGTTTATTGTGACTCCTGTGATTATGCGGCTAATGTTGAAAAGGCAGAGTGTATGGTAGAAAAGCAAGACCTGCCTGTAGACAATCAACTGCAGCTGACTAAAATAGCCACCCCGGGCCAGAGGAGCATTGAGGATCTGGTCAACTTTACTGGCAAACCGAGTTCCGAGCACGTTAAAACCTTGATGTATATGGCTGATGGGGAGTTAATAGCCGTGCTTCTGCGTGGGGATCGAGAACTCAATGAAATTAAAATTAAAAATGCGCTTCAATGCCAGGAAATATTCATGGCTGATGAGTTCACTGTTAAGTATAAGTGTGGTGCCGGATTTGGCTCTCTGGGACCAGTTGGTTTAAATATTAAAATATATGCAGATCTCGAAGTCCAACAACTGCAGAATTTTACCTGCGGAGCTAATGCAGATGATTATCACTTCACTAACGTTAACCTGGGCAGAGATTTTGTACCCGAAAAAATAATTGACATTCGCAGTGCCGAAGCAGGAGATACCTGTCATGTCTGTGGCGGAAGCCTAAAGACCATCCGTGGTATAGAGGTTGGACATATATTTAAGCTGGGAACCAAGTATTCTGACGCTATGGATGCTTCCTACCGGGATCAGAACGGTCAGGATCAGGCCATAGTGATGGGGTGTTATGGTATCGGAGTGTCTCGTACTATGGCGGCGGCAGTTGAGCAGAAAAATGATGCCAATGGAATTGTTTGGCCATTAGCTATTGCCCCCTACCAGTTGATAATAGTGCCTGTAAATAATAAAAAAGAAGATCAAGTTGAAGCAGCTAATCGTTTGTACCAAGAATTCCTGAATCGCGGCATTGAAGTTATCCTGGATGATCGGGATGAACGCGCTGGAGTCAAATTCAAAGATGCAGATTTAATCGGTATTCCGGTACGCATCACAATCGGCCCGAAATCCTTGCAGGAGAATCAGGTGGAAGTGAAGAAAAGATGGGAAGACGAAACCCAACTGGTGGATATAAATGAGGTAGTACAGTACGTAGTAGATATAGTCAACAGTTAATGCCGGGGTGAACAGGGGGACGGTTCTCTTGTTCATCCTCAAACACTTTGACAGGATGAACAAGAGAACCGTCCCTCTGTTCACCTAAATAATCAACGAAAAACAGGTGGGTGATTTATGGAAACCTTTGAGATAATTTTCAAATTAACCCTGGCTTGTATCCTGGGGGGGTTGATCGGACTGGAGCGAGAAAGCCTCAATCGCCCCGCTGGTTTTCGCACTTATACCCTGGTCTGTGTCGGTTCGGCCTTGGCGATGGTAGTGTCAATAGATATGTACTATCAGTTTTATAAGACTGTTAATGCTGATCCCGGCCGAATAGCTGCTCAGGTGGTAAGCGGAATAGGCTTCCTTGGCGCTGGCACGATAATGAAAGAAGGGGCAACGGTACGAGGCTTGACTACCGCTGCGGGCCTCTGGGTAGTAGCCTGCATAGGCTTGGCCGTTGGTGCCGGTATGTATATACCGGCTATTGTTACTACCATTTTAATTCTCTTTGTACTTATTTATTTCTTTAAATTTGAACATAAATTTACCGGCATGCGCCTGTATAAAGGTATAGTGATGGTGGTTGATGATCAACCCGGTCAAGTAGGAATAATTGGCTCTATCCTGGGTGAAATGGAAGTACTTATAAAGAATATTGACCTCAATCGGGTAGACGCTGAGGAACAGTTGGAAGTAGAGCTATTACTGCAGCTGCCCGCTGAAGTTACTATAGAAAAGGTAATAGATAGACTGGCCGGTATTCCGGGTCTCCATCATATTGACCGCCTGAATTAGATCTTAGATACGGGGAGGAGAACCATGGAAGTTTCTTTTCAAGCTTTTCTTACTGATAAGATTGAGCCTCGCTTGGTTGGGTGTTGGAAAGCAAGCTTTATAGAAAAGGTAGAGGTTTCAAAAACAAATAGCTGGTGGAGAATATACATACGTTTGCCTGAACCTATCTCCGCCGATATCATATATGCAACTGAACAAGCCTTGAAAACTCAGCACTCCTATTTGGAAGAGGTAAGTCTTATTCCCTGTCTGGAGAACAACCCTGAGAGCATAAGAAAGATTATAGAAACAAGGAAGGATGAATTATCCTCCTTGTTCTTTTCTGCTATGGGTCAGCCTAAAACTTCGGCTTTTCCACAGTGGAAGCAAGGGAATAACCGTTTAGATTTAATAACGGATGATATTTCTCATTATCAAACCATAATAGATAAGGAAACCTGTTCTCAACTGGCCGGGTGGTTCTGGCAGGAATATCGCTTGCGCGTATTAATACGCGTTATTTGCCAGGAACAGACCGAATTAGGAACCCAGAACAGTACCTGGATACAGCGTCAGGAAGTAGAGACTATTTCCGTACAAAGCGATCCTGCGGTTAAAAAGAAGCCCGCGTATAATAGAGAAAAGAAGAACAAAGAACAAATCATTAACGCCCAGTCTATGGCAGTGAATGAACTGCAGGAGGGTATGAAGACTGCCATCACCGAAGGGGAGATATGGAACAAAGAAATTAGTACCTTAAGGGATGGACGCTTGGTAGTAAGCTATTTTTTAACCGACTTTACCGATACTATTGTAATTAAGGCCTTTCTTGATACTGAGGATGAGGACCGGATAAATATCGGCGATCGTATCAAAGTAAAAGGCGGCGTGCGTTACGATACCTTTCTTAAAGAGCTGGTTCTGTTTATGGATGCTTATAGCAAGCTGCCTGAGCAGCAGCAGCGTCAGGATGAGAGTCAGGAAAAACGGATTGAATTGCATGCCCATACGAAAATGAGCGCCATGGACGGTCTTACTGAAATCAAAGCCCTGATTAAACAGGCAGTCGCCTGGGGACATCCGGCCATTGCGATAACCGATCATGGCTGTACCCAGGCTTTTCCGGTGGCATTTAATGTAGTCAAGTCTCTTAAGGGCCAGTCTATAAAGATAATATATGGGGTAGAGGGCTATCTTGTAGATGAAGATAAAAAGGAACGTGCCCAGCACATTATATTATTGGTCCGTACCCGGGAAGGACTAAAAAATCTTTATAAGTTGATCAGTCTTTCTTATATGGAATACTTTTATCGTAAGCCCCGCATGCCCCGAGCGGATATAGAACAATATCGCGAAGGCCTATTATTGGGAACTGCCTGTGAGGCCGGGGAACTTTACCGGGCGGTCATGGAAGGTGCTGATGAAGACAGATTGGCCGAGATAGTAAATTTCTATGATTATTTGGAAATACAACCCGTGGCCAATAATGGGTTTTTAATCAGAGAAGGTCTGGTAGAATCCGAATTACAGTTGGAAGACTATAATCGAAAGATCATAGAGCTGGGCAAAAAGTATAATAAACCGGTTGTAGCTACTGGAGATGTACATTTTCTGGAACCCCATCACAGCATCTATCGTACTATTATCCAATCCGGTCAGGGTTACGGGGATGCCATGAACCAGGCTCCTCTATACTTCAAAACCACCACTGAGATGTTAAGTGACTTTGCCTATTTAGGAGAAGCGATGGCTCGTGAGGTGGTAATTGAGAATCCCCAGTTAATATCCAGTATGATTGATAATGTTCAACCGGTACCAGATGGATTTTACCCGCCCAAGATAGAAAGCGCTGAACAGGAAATTATAGAGTTGAGCTGGCAAAATGCCCATGAACGTTACGGGGAAGAGCTTCCCCTGATTGTAGAAGCAAGAGTTCGCCGTGAACTTGACTCAATTACTACGCACGGCTTCTCAGTGCTATATCTGATTGCCCACAAGCTGGTTAAGAAATCAAATGAAGATGGTTATCTGGTGGGCTCGCGTGGATCCGTAGGTTCATCCCTGGTAGCTTTTTTCACCGGTATAACCGAGGTCAATGCCTTAGCGCCCCATTATCTGTGTTCAAAATGCTATTACAGCGAGTTCTTTGAGGATGGACGAGTAGGTTCAGGGGTTGATCTGGAGGATAAAACCTGTCCCAACTGCGGAGAGAATCTGCAAAAGGATGGGTTTGATATACCCTTTGAAACCTTTTTGGGATTTGACGGAGATAAAACCCCGGATATTGATCTGAATTTTTCTGGTGATTACCAGAGTCGAGCGCACCAATACGTGGAAGAACTATTCGGCAGCGAGAACGTTTTTCGAGCCGGAACTATGTCAACCGTAGCTGAAAAGACCGCTTTTGGCTTTGTGAAAAAATATGCCGAAGAAAAACAGTTGGTGCTCAAAAACTCCGAGGTAAGCCGCTTAGCTCAAGGTGTTACCGGAGTCAGGAAAACCACCGGACAACATCCCGGCGGACTTATAGTTGTGCCACGGGATCATGATATATTGGAGTTTACTCCTCTGCAACATCCAGCTGATAATAAAGCATCCGGGGTCATCACAACTCATTTTGAATATCATGCCATAGGGGATCAACTGGTTAAGCTGGATATCTTAGGTCATGACGATCCCACGGTAATTAAGGAACTAGAAGATTTGACCGGTATAAAAGCCAAAACAATCAGTATATCAGAGAAAGAAACCATGCGGCTTTTCTCCGGGGTTGAGCCCCTGGGGGTAAAAGCCGATGATATTGACTCCTCAGTGGGAACCTATGGGATACCCGAGTTTGGCACCCGCTTCGTACGGCAGATGCTGGAAGCGACTCGTCCCACCATATTTTCAGAACTGGTACGGATAAGCGGTCTCTCTCACGGTACTGATGTCTGGCTTAATAATGCCCAGACCTTGATCGAGGACCGGGTAGCCAACCTGAGCGAGGTCATATGTACCAGGGATGATATTATGACTTATCTGATTAATAAAGGACTGGAAAAAAAGCAAGCCTTCAAAATTATGGAGAACGTACGTAAGGGCAAAGGCTTAAAAGAAGATGAAGCCAGCGTAATGTTGGAAAATCAGGTGCCCAATTGGTATGTGGATTCCTGCCAGAAGATAAAATACATGTTCCCAAAGGCTCACGCAGTAGCCTATGTTACCATGGCTTATCGTATTGCGTGGTTCAAGGTTTACTATCCCTTGGAATTCTATGCTTCTTTTTTCGGTATTCGTGCCGAGGATTTTGATGCCGAAACCATTCTGGGGGGGTACGATCGGATCCGACAGAAGATAAAGGACATCGATAAAATGGGTTACTCTGCCCCGGCCAAGGACAAGAAGCTGGTGAGTATTCTTGAACTTGCCATGGAAATGTATGCCCGTGGTTTTAGTTTTGCTCCGGTGGATATATATACATCTGATGCCCATAAATTTAAGGTACAGGACAAGAGCTTGATTTTACCTTTTTCCGCCTTACCGAATATCGGTGCGGCGGCGGCTCAGGGAATTCTTGAAGCACGCCAGGAAGGCCCCTTTGTTTCTGTAGAAGAATTCCAAATACGTACCCACCTCAACAAAAGTGCCATGGAACTATTAAGGCGAGAGGATTGCTTTAAAGACCTGCCCGAAAAAAGCCAGATGAGCCTCTTTGCCTAGGGCGGAAGCAAGGGGACGGTTCTTCTGCTTCCTCCCGTCCCGTGGAAGCAGAAGAACCGTCCCCTCGCTTCCCCTCGCTTCCCCTCGCTTCCCCTCGCTTCCCCTCGCTTCCCCTTGCTTCCCCTTGCTTCCCCAAGAGAATAAACCTGCATAAACTTGTATATATTAATAGCAGTGTGTTATACTCTATTGTAGCGTACTAATATTGCCGAGAAAGAGTGGGTAAGCCAGCCCACTCTTTCTATTGTAATATACTGAGATAATTGATAACTTAGGGGGTGTTTAGCTAATGGCGGGATCAATGGCCATGCGAATTGAAGCCCTTATCAGTGATATACTGCAAGAAAAAGATATAGAATTACTCGAAGTAGAGTACCAAAAAGAGCACGGTGATCAAATGCTAAGGATTTACATTGATTACGAAACCGGAGTGGACTTGAATATCTGTACTATAGCCACCCGAGCTGTTCAAGATATTATTGACGAGGACAATATTGAATATGATCATCTGGAGATATCTTCTCCCGGTCTTAACCGCTTACTTAAAAAGGACCAGGATTTTGTGAAGTTTAAGGGCGAAAGGATAAAATTGAGAACACTTGAAGCCCTGGATGGTCAGAAGAATTTTGTGGGAACATTACTTGATACTGATGAGAAAGTTCTAAATATTGAAATAGACGGTGATAGCAGACCTATACCCAGAGAAATTATTTCCATAGTCCGCTTACATCCAGAGATATAAGGAGGAAGGACAATGTCTAACGAGCTTATGCAGGCATTGAATGAATTAGAAAAAGAAAGAGGTATTCCCAAAGCAGCCCTGATAGACGCGATTAGAACTGCCCTGAACACTGCTTATAAAAAGAATTTTGGGACATCTCAGAACGTAAGCGTTGAATTTAATGAAATTACCGGTGCCGTTCAGGTTTACGCCCAGAAACGAGTCGTTGATGAAGTCAAGGATAAGTTTCAGGACATATTATTGGAGGAAGCCCAGGAGATAGATCCTGAGGCAATAATAGACGATATTGTCAATGTCGAGATTACTCCATCCAATTTTGGCAGAATTGCTGCCCAGACTGCGAAACAGGTGGTAGTACAAAAACTGCGCGAAGCAGAACGCAGTATGATCTTCGAAGAATTTTCGGAACGTGAGGGTGAAGTTGTCACCGGCGTTGTCCAGCGTATAGAATCAAAGATTGTAGTTATCAACCTGGGCCGTACCGAAGGCATAATGCTGCCTTCAGATCAAATATCCAGTGAGAGGTATGAAGTAGGCCAAAGAGTTAAAGGCTACATATATGAGGTTAAAAACAGTTCTAAAGGACCGAGTGTCTATATTTCCAGATCTCATCCTTATTTCCTGAAACGGCTGTTTGAACTAGAGGTGCCTGAGATTTACGATGGACTGGTTGAAATTAAGTCTATAGCTCGTGAAGCCGGGGCACGTTCGAAAATATCGGTTCATTCCCTGGATGAAAAAGTAGATTCTGTAGGTGCTTGCGTTGGACCGCGAGGAATACGGGTTCAAAACATAGTTACCGAGTTACACGGGGAAAAGATTGATATTATTAAATTCAGTAAAGATCCGGAGAAATTTATTGCCAATGCTCTGAGCCCATCAAAAGTTGTTTCCGTATGGATTGATGATGTGGAAAAGAAGGCCCGGGTGATAGTGCCGGATTACCAATTATCTCTGGCCATCGGCAAGGAAGGTCAAAATGCACGCTTAGCGGCCAAACTTACCGGTTGGAAGATTGACATAAAGAGTGAAAGCCAGTTGGAAGAGGAGCAGTATCAGGATGGCTAAAGTTCGTAAAATTCCGCAGCGCATGTGTGTGGGCTGTCGGGAAATGAAGAACAAAAGAGATTTGATCCGGGTGGTTAGAACCCCGGAAGGGAATATTGAGCTAGATACGACTGGCAAAAGATCGGGTCGAGGTGCCTACCTTTGTCCTGAGACTGATTGCCTTAACCAGGCGGTTAAAGGCAAGCGATTACAGAAAGCGTTAGAACACGATATATCCAATGAAATACTGGATATAATAAGAACAAAATTAGAAACATAGTTCATTGCCATAAGGCGGGTGATAAATTGAAAAAAGTTTACAATCTGCTGGGGTTGGCTCATCGTGCCGGAAAAGCATCATCAGGTACTATGGCTGCTAAAACCAGCCTTTTGCGACGCAGGGCGGTTATTCTTATCATGAGTGAGGATATATCAGAAAACACAAGGGAATCGCTGCTGTCAACCTGTAACAGGCAGGGAATTCCTTGGATTTTTATGGGTAATAAATATGACTTAGGAACTGCAGTGGGGAAAGCCTATCGGGTAGCTGTCACCATAAACGATTCGGGCATGGCCAAAGCTATTATGAATGAGATAGAGGCAAGTGGAGAAAATGTAAAAAGTATGGGGGTGGTTGAATGGCCAAAATAAGAGTGCATGAGCTGGCAAAAGAACTAAATATACCAAGTAAAGATATGGTTAATACTTTGCAGGATTTAGGACTGGACGTTAAAAACCATATGAGTACCATGGAAGATTCACAGGCTAACTGGGTCAGAAAGAGACTGGGCAATCAGCAACCAGCCGAGGCTTTCAAACCAAGCCCTGCCAGTGAGCCTAAAAGTAGTCCTGCCAAGCCGGAACTGCGTCCTGAGCCACAACCCAAACCCAGAACCGAGCCAGTAGCAAACG
The DNA here is from genome assembly GCA_964510795.1 of uncultured Syntrophomonas sp. Taxonomy (GTDB): domain Bacteria; phylum Bacillota; class Syntrophomonadia; order Syntrophomonadales; family Syntrophomonadaceae; genus Syntrophomonas_B. The sequence continues at coordinate 50,374 of CAZEDT010000002.1, read as the reverse complement.
ATAAAGCCTCGAGAGACGTGAAATTTGATCGTAATCCTAACGTGCGACCGGATCAAAATAGAAATCAGCAGCCCAACAGGAATCAGCCGCAGAATAGAAGTAATGATATGCAGCCGCGCCGGAATGAAACTACCACTACTCCGGGAGTGCGGGATGGTCAACGTGAACCGAGCTCTAACCAGAGGCCTCAAACTCCACCGGTCAGAAATCAAGGAATTCCCCCCAGAAATACGAGCAATCAAAATTTTGGTAGGAGTCAGGATAGACCAACTGGGCAGGCCCAGGATAATAGACCTCGTCCGCAAAATGCACCCAACCGGCCAAATGATAACCGGCCCAATATGGGGGGGGCAGGACCAGATAACAGAAGACCACCAGCTCCAGCAGTAAGAAAAGATTTTCCTCCCAGAGAAGCCGGTAATGTAAATAGAACTGACGCAGGACCTAATCAGCAGGCGCCCAAGGGGCCAGGACCCAGCAGGCCTCCAGTTCAGAACAGGCCGCCAGCGCAAAATAGACCACCTGCACAGAATAAAGGCCCCGGACCCAACCGAGGTCCAGGACAGAATAAAGGGCCAGGCCAAAACAAGGGGCCGGTGGTTAAAAAAGACTACAGTCGTCCCCAGCGCAAAGGAAAACATAAACGTAAAAAAGAAGACGCTGTTTTAGTAACCCCAGAGCTCATTCAGGTAGGAGAATCCATTCAGGTACGTGATTTAGCTGAACTGATGGGCAAGACCCCGGCTGAAGTAGTTAAAAAACTCATGGAATTGGGCACTATGGCTACCATTAATCAGGAAATTGATTATGATACTGTAGAAATAGTAGCCAGTCTATTTGGGGTAGCTGTTGAGCGGGAAATTAGTGAAGAAAAGAAAATACTCGAAGAGATTGTTGACGAGGAAGAAACCTTATTACCTCGTTCACCAATTGTTACCGTTATGGGACATGTTGACCACGGCAAAACTTCTTTACTTGATAAAATACGTAAAGCTGATGTTGTCTCTGGTGAAGCAGGCGGGATTACGCAGCATATTGGTGCTTATCAGGTAACTGTTAACGGCAGCCGGATAACTTTTATCGATACCCCAGGCCATGCCGCTTTTACAGCTATGCGCTCCCGTGGCGCCAATTTAACCGATATTGTTATTCTGGTGGTAGCCGCTGATGATGGAGTTATGCCCCAGACTATTGAAGCAATAAATCATATCAAAGCAGCCAAAGTTCCATTTGTGGTGGCTTTGAATAAAATGGATAAACCCGATGTAAATCCTGATAAAGTAATGCAGCAGCTGACCGAATATAATATTGTCGCCGAAGAATGGGGCGGTGATACTATGTTTATTCCGGTATCTGCTAAAACCGGCATGGGAATAGAGGACCTCCTGGAAAGAGTATTGTTGATAGCTGAAGTAAATGACCTGCGTGCCAACCCGGATCGTTATGCCGAAGGCGTAGTCATTGAAGGCGAATTAGACAAAGGTCGCGGCCCTATAGCAACCGTGCTGGTGCAAAAAGGTACTCTGCGGGTAGGAGATTTTATCATCTGTGGCTTTAACTGGTGTAAAGTTAGAGCTATGACTGATTACCGGGGTCGTAAGGTTGAAGTAGCCCCTCCATCTATGCCGGTGGAGATCACGGGCTGGTCAGATGTCCCTGAAGCAGGGGAAAGAGTCCAGGTCTGTGATGAGAAAATTGCCAAGGAAATCGCCAGTATCCGTTTAAACGAAAAGAAACTGGAAGAACAGAAGAAAAACAGCCGCGTATCATTGGATGATTTTTTCAAACAGATGCAGGATGTTGAAGTGAAAGAGCTAAACTTAATCATAAAAGGCGATGTACAAGGTTCCGTAGAGGCATTAGCTACCGCCTTACTAAGACTTAGTACTTCAGAAGTAAAGGTGAATGTTATTCATTCCGCGGTAGGTGCAGTTACTGAAACCGATGTTATGTTGGCATCAGCTTCCAATGGTATAATTCTGGGATTCAATGTGCGTCCGGACGTCAAAGCCCGGAAACATGCTGAGGAAGAGAATATCGATGTACGGCTTTATCGGGTAATATATGAAGCTATTGATGATGTCAAGAAAGCCATGGAGGGCTTATTGGACCCGGAATACAAAGAGAAGTATCTGGGCAGAGCTGAAGTAAGAGCCACCTTTAAAGTACCTAATGTTGGAATCATAGCCGGTTCCTATGTTATTGACGGCAAACTGCAAAGAAATACTAACATGCGAGTTCTGCGCGATGGAGTAATAATATATGATGGCAAACTGGAATCATTAAAACGCTTTAAAGATGATGTGAAAGAAGTAGCCAGCAATTATGAATGCGGCATCGGCATTAAAGATTTCAATGATGTAAAAGAAGGCGACATTATCGAAGCCTTTACTATGGAAGAAGTCAAAAGAACTCTGGAACAAAGCAAACAGTTAAAAGTAAACATAGAAAAACCGGAAATTATCAAAGAGTAGACGGTGCCAGGCACTAAGCCAACAAAGCCAACAAGGGGACGTTCTTTTTGTTGGCTTCATCAAATTCACAGAAAGCCAACAAAAAGAACGTCCCCTTGTTGGCTCCTGACGCAATTAATTAATAACGGGGGTGTTTTCAGTGGGTAAACGCAGACAGGAAAGAATGGCAGTAGAAATTAAGAGAAGTCTATCCACCATTATTCAGCAAGATATCAAAGATCCCCGTATAGATTTCGGCACGGTTTCGATTACCAGGGTAGATATACCCGCTGATATCAGCCATGCCCGAATCAATATCAGTGTTCTGGGGGATGAAGCCCGGCAGAATGAGACGATGAAAGCACTGCAAAATGCCAAAGGACATATACGCACGGAATTAGCACGGCAGCTCCAAATCAGGCATGCGCCCGAGCTGGAATTCAGATTAGATAAATCTATCGAGCATGGTATCAGAATGTCATCCCTGTTGGAGGAATTGAGTAAAGAGGCCGAAGGGAAAAAGGACCATATTGATGAATAGCCTGGAAGAAATAGCTAGTGAGATAGAGAAACGCGATAGGTTCTGGCTGGTCAGCCATTCTACCCCGGATGGAGATAGTATTGGCTCCCTGCTGGCCCTGAACCAGGCTTTAGAATCCATGGGCAAAGAAACAACTATGCTTTTACAGGATCCGGTTCCCCACATTTACCACTACCTGCAGGGCAGTGAAGCGGTATTATCACCCGGGCAGGTACGGGGTGAGCCAGACCAGCTTATATTTCTGGACTGTGCTGACAAAGAGCGAGTCGGTCAAGATGTTTTAAATATTATCGCTCCAGATAGTTTTACTATTAATATTGATCATCATCAGAGCAATACCCTTTTTGCAAATATGAATTATGTTCAACATCAGGCGGCGGCAACCGCCGAGCTGATATATGAGCTGGTGAAAATCCTGGGTGTATCAATTGATTCTCCGCTGGCCAATGCGTTGTATGCGGGTATTATCCAGGATACGGGAAGTTTTCACCATAGCAATACCACTCCCAGTACCTTCCGGACAGCAGCTGACCTGTTGGAATGCGGAGTTGAACTGGAGAGAACCAGAATCAATCTTTTTGAATCCAAGCAGCGAGTAGAGATAAGCCTGCTGGGTCATGCTCTGAATAGCCTGAAGTTTAGTCCCGAGGGTAAAATCGCCTGGATGACCATTTCTTATCAGGATGCACAGCGCCTGGGGGTCATCGATTTACACCCGGAAGGAATAATAAATCATACTCTGATGGTAGAAGGTGTAGAGGTCGGTTTGCTATTTAGAGAAACTAAACCCGGCCAGATGAAAATAGGCTTTAGATCTAAAGGTGCAGTGGATGTTTCCAGACTAGCAGCCACATTTGGCGGTGGCGGACACCGTCAGGCAGCTGGCGCACAGATGGATGACAGCCTGGAAGAATGTATGGATAAGGTAATACAAGCAGTCAGGGATGTGATCTATTAATTGGATGGGTTTATTAATATTAATAAAGGTCAGGGATTAACATCATTCACGGTACTTAGAAAACTGCAAAAGATAATACCTCGGACCAAAATGGGGCATTTGGGAACCCTGGACCCGATGGCCGAAGGAGTTCTGCCTGTAGCCTTAGGCCATGCTACTCGCTTGATTGAATATATTCCCGATGCTGAAAAAACCTACTGTGCCAGCATGACCCTGGGAGGAGTTGCCGATACCCAGGATGCCTGGGGAACTATAGCAGAGACCGGCAATACCAGTTACAGCCCGGAGAAACTCTTAGATATATTGAAGGAATTTACCGGGACCATACAACAGATCCCCCCTATGTATTCTGCCGTTCATCATCAAGGTACTCGCCTGTATGAACTAGCCCGCCAGGGAATCGAAGTGGAACGTGAGTCCAGAACGATTGAGATAATTTCCCTGCAGCTGCTGGGTACCGGTTCGGATGCGCAGGGCAGACCGGTCATCGACCTGGAAGTTGAGTGTTCCAAAGGTACCTACATAAGAACTCTCTGTCACGATATTGGACAAAGGCTCGGTACCGGTGCCTATATGTCTAAATTAGTCCGGACTCGGGCAGGTATATTTACTATTCAGGATAGCTATACCCTGGAGGAGCTCGAAAAAAAGACTAAACCTTTAGAGGAAACAGTCAAACCGCTTGATTACCCAATAATGAATCTGGAGTCTATAACCTTGCATCAGCAGGAACAGATAACCCGGGTAAATAACGGTAACCAGGTAGCCATAGAATCTGATCTTACAGAAGGCCTGGTCAGGGTCTATGTATCAAGGGAAGCAATGACACCTGAAGAACTTCCCTTGGTGTCCTTATTAGCCATAGCTAAAATAGTCACCAACGGTGATAATAAATATATCCAACCTCTAAAAGTATTTAAATGAGTTCAAGGAGCGTCACATGCAAGTAGTATTAGGAATGGAAAACTATCGACCTGCTAACCAGGACCTCTTTCTTGCCTTAGGTAATTTTGATGGAGTACATTTGGGTCATCAGAGCTTGATCAATAATGTAATAGCCAGAAAAAATGAAGCCGGCGGAATAGCTGGGGCATTCATTTTCGAACCCCATCCGGCCCAGATACTTATACCGGACCGGATGCCGCTTCTACTGGCCAGTCCCCAGCGCAAAGCTAGGTTGCTGGAGAAATGTGGTCTTGATCTATTAATTTACAGTCCTTTCAGCCGCGAGATTGCCGCCTGGACTCCGGAGGAATTTGCCCGAGATTTTTTGGTGAATCAGCTCCAAATCAAGGAAGTATTTGTAGGTTTCAACTATTCATTCGGCCATAAGGGTGTAGGCACACCTCAACTATTGCAGCTATTGGGACAAGAGTATGGCTTCGAAGTGCATATTATTGCTCCGGTAAAAGAGGATGGTGAGGTAGTATCCAGCACTCTGATTCGAAATGCTTTGGAAAAAGGTGATATCAATCGAGCTGCCAAAATGTTGGGTTATCGCCCAGTGCTGGATGGGGTGGTAGTAGAAGGTGAACGTCGCGGGAGACAGTTGGGCTTCCCCACTGCCAACATTGGAATAGATAAGCTTTACAATATTCCCGCTAAAGGCGTCTATGCCGCCCAGGCCTGTATCAATGACGATAAATACCATGCAGTGCTGAACATCGGCAGTAAACCCACCTTCCATGAAGAATATCCTATCTCCATAGAAGCCCATCTGATGGACTTTTCCGGAGATATTTACGGACAGGCAATCAGCATCAGACTGATAGAAAAAATACGCGATGAGCGCCGCTTCGACAGTCTGGAGCAACTGGTGGAGCAGATAGGCAAAGATCGCGACCAGGCAGCCAGGATATGCGATGGCGTTCCCTTTGACGACTTTTGCCAACCAGTACTTACGTAGAAAAGCACACAAGGGGACGGTTATTCTGTTTGCCTTGTACATTTGTAACCTGCTATGATAAAATAAACGATGGTGCATATTAATTCAGTTTAATTGTATAATCAAGGTAAACAATGGAAATTATATACGTAAAGAGCGGCAATTTTATTGCTAAAATAATATATCCTATAACCCCTGCTGCTTAAAAGAAGCGGCACAGATTTTACGAACCATTAACTAGGCTTTACGATTTTCACCGACGTATTGCTTGGTTAGTGGCGATTATACGATGATAAGGAGGTGAAAACATGTTAACACCAGATGCTAAACAAGAATTAATCAAAGCTTACCAAGTTCACGAAAATGATACTGGTTCACCTGAAGTACAGATTGCAATTCTTACCGCAAGAATCAACTATTTGAATGAACATTTGAAAGCTAATAAAAAAGACCATCATTCCAGAAGAGGTCTATTAAAGATGGTAGGTCAAAGACGTTCCCTTCTGGATTATCTTAAAGATAATGACTTCGAGCGTTATCGTACTATTGTTACCAGACTAGGTCTACGTAGGTAAAGAGCGGATTGCCGCTCTTTAACTTTATTCTCTGAAATAATTATTAGGTTGACAAGGGGACGGGGTTGTTGACAACCCCTCTTTGATACCGGTGGGGTTGTCAACAACCCCGTCCCCTTGTCAACCCCCAAAACGTTGTTTTTGAAAGGAGGAGATTGACATCGTACACAAGTACCAAACCGAAATAGCTGGTCGTCCTTTGGTGGTAGAAGTAGGTCAGGTGGCTAAACAGGCGAATGGTTCAGCCCTGGTAAGATATGGTGATACCGTTGTGCTGGTAACCGCCACTGCATCGAAGAATCCCCGACCAGGCTTAGACTTTTTCCCTTTGACTGTAGATTATGAAGAAAAGCAGTATGCAGTAGGGAAAATCCCTGGAGGATTTATAAAGCGTGAGGGCAGAGCTACCGAGTTAGCAACCCTGTCGGCGCGCCAGATAGATCGTCCCATTAGACCACTGTTTCCCAAAGGGTTCAGAAATGATATCCATATAGTAGCTACTGTAATGTCAGTGGAAAAGGATAATCCTGCGGATGTTACCGCTATAATTGGCGCATCAGTCGCCCTGGGTGTATCCAACATTCCTTTTGCCGGACCTGTAGCTGCGGTTATTGTTGGCATGATTGATGGACAACTTATTATCAATCCTACTGTCGAACAATACCATAAAAGCGACCTGCATCTGGCCGTTGCTGGAACCAAAGAGGCCATTATGATGGTTGAAGGTGAAGCCAATGAAATTCCTGAACAGGCTATGCTGGAAGCTATTTTCTTTGCTCATGAAGAAATTAAACGCATTGTTGCGTTCCAGGAACCCATAATTGCCGAGCTGGGTAAAGCCAAATTTGAGGTAGTGGTAAGCAGCATTGACCCTGAAATCGAAGCGGCCGTGCGTGAATACTCAGTATCTAATTTGGAAGAAGCAGTTAGAAACCCGGAAAAGAAAGCTCGCGAGGCTAAAATGGATGAAGTCAAGGATTCTATTGTAGCTCATTTCGCAGAGATCTACCCGGACAACTTAGGCGACGTTAATACCCTGTTGGACAAATTAATGAAAGAAATTGTCCGTAAGATGATCCTGGAAGATGGCGATAGGGTAGACGGAAGAAAACTTACTGAAATAAGACAGGTTTCCTGCGAAGTTGGGTTTTTACCCAGACCGCACGGTTCGGGATTATTTACCCGCGGCCAAACTCAGGTACTATCGGTTACCACCTTGGGACCGCTTAGTGAAGAGCAGCGTCTGGATGGACTAGGAATAGAAGAGACCAAACGCTATATTCACCATTATAATTTCCCACCCTACAGTGTAGGTGAAACCAAACCTATGCGCGGACCAGGCCGGAGAGAAATCGGTCATGGAGCCCTGGCAGAAAGAGCTTTACTGCCAGTTCTACCTTCTCCTGAAGACTTCCCGTATACTATCCGGGTAGTATCAGAAGTTCTTGAATCCAATGGATCTAGCTCCATGGGCAGTGTTTGTGGCAGTACGTTATCTTTGATGCATGCCGGAGTACCTATTAAAGCTCCTGTATCAGGCATAGCCATGGGTCTGGTCAAAGGCGAAAATAATTTTGCCATACTCAGTGATATCCAGGGTATTGAAGATGCTCTGGGAGATATGGACTTTAAGCTTACCGGAACGGAAAAAGGTGTTACTGCTCTGCAGATGGATATAAAGATTTTCGGGGTAAGCCGGGAAATCGTTTCCGCAGCACTGGCTCAAGCCCGGGAAGGCAGAATGTTCATTATGGGCAAAATGATGGAAGCTATCGATAAACCTAATGTCGAACTGTCCCCCTTTGCGCCCCAGATGATTCGGATGCAGATTAAACCTGATAAGATCAGAGAAGTCATTGGACCTGGCGGCAAGACCATTCATAAAATTGTGGCCGAATCGGGCTGCAAGATTGATATTGAAGACGACGGCAGCCTGTTCATTATTGCTACCGATGACGAAGGTGCCAAACGGGCCAAGTTCCTGGTGGAATCTATCGTTGCTGAGGTAGAGGTAGGCAAAACCTATATGGGTACCGTAAAACGCATTATGGATTTCGGCGCCTTTGTAGAAATAATACCTGGCGTACTGGGTTCATCCGGTAAAGAAGGATTGGTGCATATTTCCCAACTGGCTGAAGATAGAGTCAATAAAGTAAAAGATGTTGTGGATCTGGGCGATCAATTACTGGTCAAGGTTACCGAAATCGATAGCCAGGGCAGGGTCAACCTTTCCCATAAAGCCGTACTAAAAGAAGCTGCAAATAAGGAATAAACGCCAGACGATTAACTGGTTAATATCAACTTATTTTAAGGCCAAGGGATGGTCCCTTGCCTTAAAATATATTAAAAAAAGAAAACTGAATAGTAGTGCTCACTGCCGAATATTTATTTATATGTTAAACATGAAGGCGGTGGGTATTATTTTTTGAAGAAGGGGTTTTATGTTATCAAGTTAGATGGTAGAACCCTTTTTCTTGTGACCTTTTTGATCAGTCTGACTATTGTAGGTAGTTGGGTTGAAAAAATGGAACGTGACCATTTAGGGGCTAAAAAAGGGGTTGCTATCGAAGGGGTTCAGGTAGGAAGACTGCTGCCGGGGGAATTGCGTGAGGTGGTTGAGGAAATGGCCATTCAGGAGCAAAGACTGCCGGTAGAACCAAGTATTGATAAACAAACTGGAGCCATCATTCCTGAAAAAGCTGGCACCATCATAGATATTGGGCGCAGTATCGATATAATAATGGCCGCTTCTGAAGGTCAACCAGTTAAGCTGCTGCGGGTGAAAGTAAAGCCCCGCTACAAAAAAGAGAGTCTGGAGAAGGTTAAACAGTGCCTGGGGACTTACGCCACCGGATTTCACGGCAGTGGAGAGAGATATAAAAATATCTCAGTAGCCTGTGGGAGTATTAATAATACGGTGCTCTGGCCCAACCAGGAATTTTCATTCAATGAAACCACCGGCCCGCGAACTGCGGAAAGAGGTTATCTGCCAGCGCCCATTATTATTGGCGGTTCCTTTGATATTGGCTATGGCGGAGGCGTATGCCAGGTTTCCAGTACCCTGTACAATGCAGCTTTAAAAGCTAATCTGCCCATCGTGGAAAGACATGCGCACAGCAAACCAATCCATTATGTGCCTCCAGGAAAAGATGCTACCGTTAGCTACGGAGATCAGGATCTGCGTTTTCGCAATGATCGGGCAGGTCCACTCATTATTAAAACTTCCATGTATCGAGGACGGATATCGGCAGAAATATGGGGAGGGGATAATTGAGATGAGAATCTACTACTTTTCCAGGAGAACCCTGCTGATGGCTACAGCAGTAGCCATGCTGGCTATGGGTTTTTTAGCCTTTGCCATGATATACCATAATAATGCCAGTATTGCTTCTGACAGTTTGGATATGCAAAAACCTATCTTCCAGGGTAATAGCGGTGAAAAAGCGGTGGCCATAACCGTTAATGTGGACTGGGGAGAAGAATACATTCCCACCATGCTGAAGGAGTTTGCCGCGGCCGATGCTAAAGTTACCTTTTTTGTTACTGGTAAATGGGCTGAAAAAAATCAGGACCTGTTAAAACAAATGTACAAGGAAGGTCATAGCATTCAAAACCACGGCTATAAGCATTGCCATTTTAACAGCCTGGGAGCTGAGGAGGGCAGCGCAGAAATCAAGAAAGCCGAGGATATCATTAAGCAAATAACCGGGCAGAAGAGCAAATACTTCGCTTCCCCTTATGGAGAGTATAACCCTAATGTTGTAAAGGCTGCTGCGGACATAAATTATCACCTCATCATGTGGAGTGTAGATACCATTGATTGGCAGCGACCAGATCCGGAAACAATAGTTAATCGGGTAATGAAGAAAGTCCATAATGATGCTATTATTCTGATGCATCCTACCGAGCCGACCGTTAAAGCCCTGCCCGATATGCTTAAACAGCTGCAGGAGGAAAAGTATAAGATGGTAAGCATTGATAAAATATTGATCGAAAAAACCTTGGATGAAGGTTCTAATTCGCATGAAAACAACTAATAGGGGATTAATGCTTGTTTTGTTGCTGGGAGCTCTGTTTATTCTGATAAACCCGGTTCGAGTACTGGCTGCTCCACATATCAGTTCCCAGTATTATTGTCTGGTGGAGGGCGCTACCGGTCAGCCTATTCTGGCCAAAAATGCCGCCAAGGTGCGGCCCATGGCCAGTACTACTAAAATAATGACCGGCATTTTAGTTATGGAATACGCAGATCTTAACGGTCAAGCTACGGTGAGTAAATTCGCCAGTCGTACTCCCCAATACAGTATCGGCCTACGGTCCGGGCAGGAAATCTCCGTCAGGGAATTAATGAAAGCCAGTCTGATAAAATCATCCAATGATGCCGCGGTAGTGCTGGCTGAATACGTAGCCGGTGATGAAGAATTTTTTGCCCACCTGATGAGCAAGAAAGCCTTTGCCATCGGCGCTATGCATACCCATTTTCGTAATGCATCCGGCCTTCCCCAGGTAGATCATTACAGCACTGCTTATGATCTGGCTCGACTGGGTCGCTATACCCTGTCCAAACCCTACCTTGCCAAACTGGTAGCTACTCAGCAAAGCAGCTTCAAACACCCCGGCTATCTTCAGCCCATGACTATACGCAATACCAATAGCCTGATAGGCAGTTACCCGGGTGCTAATGGAATCAAAACCGGTACCGCCAATGAAGCCGGCAAATGTCTGATAGCTTCAGCTACGCGGGGAGGCAGACAGCTCATAGCAGTGGTATTGAAATCAGGTGACCGCAGTGGTGACTGTGCCCGGCTGTTGGATTACGGTTTTAATAAGACCGCTCGCAGTAAGGTGATTGATAAGCAGCAGGTATTTAAGAATGCCAAGATAAATAAAGGCCAGGCAACATATGCCGAAATAGTGCCTGAATCGGATTTGTGGGTATGGCTGGGGGATAATAAGGTTGACCTGCAAAAACAGGTAAGGATGAACTATCTTCTGGAGGCGCCCTTGACAGCCGGTTACAAAGTTGGCGAAATGGATGTTTATATGGAAGGCGAATATCTAACCAGCATTAATTTGGTCACTTGCAGGGAAGTTAAGCGGGAGGCTAATTTGCTTGAAAAAGTAATTCATCATTTTTTCCGGGCTTAAAACAGGAATAACTTGACCGGCAAAGAATTAAACTAAGGAATGACGGAAAAAGCAGGAGGTATAAGACGTGATTAATAGCTGGAATCTTGGCAATGGCGGTAAATTAGTGGTCGAAGAGATCCCTTACCTTAAATCAGCTGCTATCGGTGTATATATTAAGGTCGGTTCAAGAAATGAGAGCCCGGCTATCGCCGGGGCCAGCCATTTTGTGGAGCATATGTTGTTTAAGGGAACCGAAAAACGAACCGCTCGGGAAATAGCCGAGACATTCGAAGGTATGGGCGGCCAGTTGAATGCCTTTACCTCAAAAGAATACACCGGTATATATGCCCGCACCCTGGATGAAGACATTTACCAAGCCATAGAGATTGTTTTTGATATGCTGTTTAATTCTCAGTTTAATGAAAAAGATTTTAATACCGAACGGGAAGTAGTTATAGAGGAAATAAACATGTACGAGGATGCCCCGGATGAGCTAATTCATGATGTTTTTGCTCAAAAATTCTGGGAAGGACATCCCCTGGGATTTCCTATCCTGGGGACTCTGGAAACTATATCCAATATGGAAAGAGACGTGCTTTACAAGTATTACCGGGACTATTATTTACCCTCCAATATGATTTTTGCCGTGGCTGGCAATGTTGATCAAAACAAAATTCGAGATGCCATAGAAAAGCATACGGCTAAGCATAATGGTCAATTAGCGGAAAGTATCCTGCAGATTCCCGAACCAGCTGCAGCATTTATTAATCTGCTGCCCAAAGAAGTCGAGCAGGTGCAGATTTGTCTGGGTGTGCCGGGTATTTCATATCACAGCGGTGATCGTTATGCCCAGAATGTGATGAACAGTATTCTGGGCGGAGGTATGAGTTCCAGGCTCTTCCAAAGTTTGCGCGAAGAACGCGGCCTGGCTTACTCGGTATACAGTTATTCATCCAGCTATGTGGACTCCGGCCTGTATTCAATTTACATCGGTACAGGTCCGGGCAAGGTGGCTCAATTTTACGAAGCCCTTTATGAGCAGCTAAGTGAATTCGTGGATAAAGGAGTCAGCAGCGAGGAAATTGAGCGTACCAAAAAGCTGATGAAATCCAGCATATATCTGGGCCTGGAAAGCGTTATGAACCGCATGACCAGGATAGCCAAGTCACTCATGATGTATGATGAGATTGTTTCGCCGGAGGAAGTAATAGACAGAATCTATGCGGTAGATACTGACATGGTAAATGACTTTGCCCGTCAGATACTCCAGCCCGATAATTTTTCCCTGGCTGCTATCGGAGATAAGCAGGTGCTATCCACCGTGGAGGAAGAATATCTTAAGTGGTGGGGTAAAAAGAAATGAAAATAATGATAAAACGCATCCACGCCCTGGACCTACCCCTGCCCCATTACCAAACTCCCGGTTCAGCCGGGGTAGATCTTTATGCCGCCAACGACCAGGAGATAATTATTCCGGTGGGAGGGAGAGTCCAGGTTCCCACGGGTATTGCCATCTCCATGCCCGCCGACTGTGAAGCCCAGATTCGCCCCCGCAGCGGACTAGCCTTAAAACATGGATTGACTCTGCTGAACTCACCCGGTACGATTGACTCTGATTATCGTGGTGAAATCAAGCTAATTGTTATAAATCTGGGGGACAAAGAGTATACATTGAAAAGAGGCGAAAGGATCGCCCAGATGGTTTTCTCCAGTGTAATCCAGGTCGACCTGCAGGAAACCGATACACTCGACGACACCGAACGAGGCCCGGGAGGTTTCGGCCACACCGGAAAATAACTTAATGGGGTCAAGTGTGTGAACAGGGGGACGGTTCTCTTGTTCATCCCCCAACACTTTAACTGGATGAACAAGAGAACCGTCCCCCTGTTCACATCCACACCACGTCTCAAAGGAGGGGGAAGCTTTGCGTCTTAATGAACTGGTAGGAAAAGAAATGGTTAATATCTACGATGGGATGCGTATGGGAACAGTGGGGGAATCAGATATGGTGGTGGATCACGAGACTGGCAAGATCGTATCCATTATTCTTCCCAACCGGGGGAACATGCTGAACTTCTGGACCGATAGACAGAAGCTGGTGATCCCCTGGGAATCCGTTAAGAAGATTGGTCGGGAAGTAATCGTGGTGGATATCGACCATACTCACATGCGATTGAAGAGCAATTCCATGTAATACATAGACTGTTCTATGGGGACGACCTCTGATAAACCCAATGTTTTTCAAGGGTGCCTAATCTTGATATTCCTGTATCAGGGTTAGGCATTTTACTGTAGTTAATGACTGTGAATTATCAAGGTGATTATGGATTTAACAAGAAATACAGTCCACCTTCCTCGGTATCAGGTACTACACACTAATAATTTACCTCAATATTTACTTTAATTTACAAAGAAAATAATTGTTAAACTGTAATTCTATGGTATTATTGTATTGTGCTAAATGGTACTAGGACTTTTCTCATACAGGTGTCCTAACAAAATCGAATTAGTTAACTACTCCTGTTCGCATCGTACATCCACTAATGAATGCAGGAAATACCTTGTTTATTCATACCTAAATCAACCTTGGTTGTTATTAAGGACATACTATGCTGAATAAAGAATATTGCATAAAAGACAAATACATATATCATGCGTTTGGCATAACCATAGCTTCCGAAATACCTTTGCCGGAACTTTCTGTGTCTTCAGGAATAGGGGATATCAATATTCGGATGGGACAAGTTCCTGAACAACTGGCCGGATTTCTGGGTAGTAATGAGCATTACCAGGCCATTCCTAATCACTTGCTAATGGAAGTGAGGGATATAGGGCGATATTATATATCTGATGGGGATCAGATAATTATTGAACCTGCACCTGATGCCGAAATAAATGCTGTTCGTTTGTTTTTGCTGGGATCAGCTATGGGTGCCCTACTGCTGCAGAGGGGGGTATTGCCTATTCATGGCAGTGCCCTGCATATCAACGATTATTGTTTTATAATTACCGGTGAACAAGGGGCTGGCAAGTCGACTCTGGCAGCTGCCCTGGCAGCTAAAGGGCATCCAATTCTAACCGATGATTTAGCAGCTGTTAGATTTGATGAATCAGGAATTCCCTGGGTGTATCCCTCCTATCCTCAGCAAAAGCTTTGGAACGATAGCCTGGATCTAATGGGTAAGGAAGCTGCTGCTTACGATCGGATTTTTGGCCGGCTAAATAAGTTTGCTGTACCAATTCCAGATGGCTTTTGTGACATTCCTAAAAAGCTGTCTGCCATATATGAGCTTAGAAAAGAAGACTGCGGAGAATTGAGGATAAATAAATTATACGGTACAAACAAAATGGACGTTATAATGCGTAACATCTATCGACACGAATTTGTAGTTGGTCTGGGTATAGAGCAAGCTATATTCAGCCTTGCAGCAGCCTTGGCCGAACAGGTTTCACTTCGTCAAATAATAAGGCCTGAGGGGATATATGGCATCGAAGATCAAGTAAGCTTATTAGAAACGGACTTAATAGAATTAGGACGTGATGACCATGGCTACTGATAAATTTGAAATAAACACCATCGTAGTCCAGGCCAGTGGATTGGTTACAGCTGATGTCGATGGCGAAAAGGTAATGATGAGTGTCAATAGAGGCAAGTATTTTGGACTGGATGCAGTTGGCAGCTATATCTGGGAATTGCTTGGTAGACCTGTGGCGATAAAACAGGTAATCGCAGTACTGCTGGATGCCTATGAGGTTGATGAAGACACTTGCCGAAGGGATTTGTTGATATTTCTAAACAATATGTATGATAAGGGCGTTATTGAGATTGTTTAATGTAATAACAAAGTGGTACCGACTTACTTGGGCGGACCGCTTTTTGTATTTAAAGATATTATATTGGACGGCTATAGTACGAAGTGGCCTTTTAATATTACCTTTTAGGTGTATAGCTGGCTATTTGGGAGACCAGGGTATAGAATCACCTCTTGAGGAGGAATTAGCCAGGCTGAATATGGCGCAGCACCTGGGCAGGTCCATAGAGATTACCAGCCGCCATACTCCGTGGAAAAGCAAATGTCTGGTCCAGGCAATTACCGGAAAAATTCTGCTCAGGAAGCTGGGCATAAGCAGTACCTTATATCTGGGTGTGAAAAAACATAACAACCATCAACTGCTTGCTCATGCCTGGCTCCGAGTGGGAACGACCATAATTACTGGAAAGGTTGGAATGGATGAGTTTACAGTGGTATCTTGTTTTGGTACCAGAATTTGAAATTCTAGCTGACATTCATTGACCGATAAGGACGGATTTTATGGCATATAATTATGGCTTACAAAAACCATCTCCAGAACTCAGTCTAATACTGCTTTGCGCTCAAGACAGGACTGAGACCAATGCCAATATGGATAACCTGCTGAATCAGCCCCTGGATTGGAATATAATTTTAGCTATGGCTGTCCATCACCGACTGTATCCTCTGGTTTACAAATCCTTAAGCGGGCTAAATCACCCGGCAATTCCCCTCCACATCCTGAACGCATTGCATGACGCCTATCGCCAAAATGCCCTAATGTCTGTTAACATGACCGGTGAAATGCTAAGGATTTTACAATGCCTGGAAGTGAACGGGATAAAAACCCTGGTATTAAAAGGTTATCCTCTGGCACTTAGGTTTTACGGAGATCTTAGCTTAAGGCCATCGCACGATGTGGATATTCTGATTGATCCGGAAGACTTGGAAAAAGCCCATAAAATCATAGAACAGCAAGGATATCGAATACAAGGATTTGATTTCGGATTAACTCCCCGTCAGAAAAAAGCTCATTACCAAAATTTCCATCATCTATCCTATTATAACCAGGAACGTGGGGTCTATCTGGAGCTGCACTGGAGGGTTCACTATTTAGATTTGCAAAACTACGCCCTGGCAGACTTGCATACCAGCAGTATGGAAATAGCAGGGTGCCTGGTGCCTGCTATGGCAGACGAAGAGCTTTTCCTGTACCTGATGGTACATGGATTCAGTCACCGCTGGTTTCGTTTACGCTGGTTATGTGATATCCAGAGATTAATGAAGGTCTGTAACATAGACTGGGATAGATTGAATTCCTTGGCTGGTAGTGGGGAAATAGAAACAATTGTGCATCAGACCATGATCTTGCTCAACCAACTTCTTGAAGTACCCATTCCGGAAAGTATAGCAACATCAGTTTTAAGTGATAAGCGAGCTTGGAATTTAGCCAGGGCAGTAATGGATGAATTGATGACACCGATAGATGCTGGAAACAGCACTCGGGAATCCTACTGGCTGGATTTTAAGATAAGGAATAGTTATAATCTGCAGCTTCGTTCCGGATGGAAAGCTAAGCTGGCTTACGTAGGGGCACTTTTTAAGCCTATTTATGTAGATTACCAGGTTATTTCTCTACCCGACAGATTATATCCACTCTACTATTTGATTCGACCTTTTAACTGGCTGGGACGGCGTATAGCATCTTTGAGAGGTAATTAGTTGAAATAAAACGGTTCTGGCAACAACATGTTCCCGTATCAGAATGTATAACATTTTTATAGGTTGCACCCTTCGGGCATTACATATGCTCCCTGTGGTCGCAATTAAGGCTCACCCTTCGGGTACTACTGATGCTCCCACTGGTCGCTTTTAAGGTAGCGGCGTATGCTGATTTTTCTTAATAAATTACCTGATACTAGGTTAAGATATTGGAAAAAGGGGATTTTAAAATATGGACATGAACAGAACGCCGCCCTGGAGCAGGGCTGAAGCCTTACCTGAAATGACAGCTCAAGCAGGTATAGATTATGATGAATTTGTGGATTGGATGTTTGACGATCACAGCCTGGAAGAATTGACTCAGCATTTTCAGGTAAGCGAAAAAACTATTATAAGTTTGCGAGAGCAATTTATACATTGTGGTATCAGCTCGGTTGTGGGTGGAGACTAGGATGTTGCTGTGCCGGGAGGGTTACTTGACACGCCTTTAATTTAGTGAATCAAGGAACCTTCCTCTGTCAAATCAGTAAGACTTGTTGCAAACTTGTCGGTAATGGTATAATATAGTTTAAATTTCTAATAGGAGGCCAGTATATGATAGATAAATTTAGCAAAGAGGGTCTCACCTTTGATGATGTTCTCCTTATACCTGGACATTCAACGGTATTGCCGAACGAAGTGGAAGTATCCACTCGCTTGACCAAAAATATAAGGCTAGAAACTCCCATCATGAGTGCCGGAATGGATACCGTAACCGAATCGAGGATGGCCATTGCAATGGCTCGTGAGGGTGGCATTGGAATCATCCACAAGAACATGACCATCGAAGAACAAGCCCGCATGGTTGATCGGGTAAAACGCTCCGAACACGGTATTATCACTGATCCTTTCTTCCTTTCACCAGACCACAAGATTACTGATGCCCTGAGTATTATGGAGCATTACCATATTTCCGGGGTTCCCATCACTGAAGGCAACAAATTAGTAGGCATTCTTACCAATCGAGATTTACGTTTTGAGACCGATTTTAACCAACCCATAAAAAACATAATGACCAGTACCAATCTGGTAACAGCCCCGGTGGGAACCACTATGCCCGAAGCAATGCAATTGTTAAGAAAGTATAAAATTGAAAAACTTCCTCTGGTAGATGAGAACTTTAACCTTAAAGGTCTCATCACTATCAAGGATATTGAAAAAACCTTCAAATATCCCAATGCTGCCAAAGATAAACGCGGTCGTCTAATAGTGGGAGCCGCAGTCGGCATTGCCAAAAACACCCTGGAAAGAGTAAAAGCTTTGAAAGAAGCAGGTGTTGATGTTTTGGTTATTGATACCGCTCATGGCCATTCCCAGCCAGTAATCGACATGGTAAGCCTGATCAAAAAAGAATTCCCTGATGTCGAGTTAATAGCCGGGAATGTTGCTACCGGCGACGCCACTGAAGCTCTTATTAAAGCTGGGGCGGATTCGATAAAGGTAGGCATCGGACCAGGCTCCATCTGTACCACCCGAGTGGTAGCCGGTATTGGAATACCACAGATTACAGCCGTAGTAGACTGTGTTGAAGTTGCTAAAAAATACGATATACCGATAATTGCTGATGGTGGTATCAAATATTCTGGTGATATAGCCAAGGCCATAGCTGCCGGTGCTGATGTGGTTATGCTGGGCAATCTTCTGGCCGGAACTGACGAAAGCCCAGGAGAAGAGGTTATGCTGCAGGGACGTCGTTACAAGGTATATCGTGGCATGGGCTCAATGGGCGCCATGGTAGAAGGCAGCAGCGACCGTTATTTCCAGGAAAATGCTCAGAAGCTGGTTCCCGAAGGTATTGAAGGCCGCACTCCTTATAAAGGTTCGGTATCAGAAACCATCTTCCAGCTCCTGGGAGGCCTGCGTGCTGGCATGGGCTATTGCGGAGTGGCTAATATAAAAGAAATGCAAGAGAAAACCCGCTTTATTAAAATCAGCAATGCGGGTCTGGCGGAAAGTCATCCCCATGATGTTGTTATTACTAAAGAGGCGCCAAACTACCAGGTTTTATAAATGGGGGAACTAATCCTCCGTCTGGTAATAGCTGGTATTGTGGGTTTTATTATCGGCCAGACCAATAGGTATGCTCATAGAAACCTGGCAGGCCGATTATTTTCCATTATATGTATGGGAGCCTGTTTGCTCACTATAACCTCCATGGAATTTTTTAAATACTTGGATCTTCCCTGGGTTAGTGATCCGGGCCGGATAGCCGCTCAGGTCGTATCCGCCCTGGGTTTTCTGGGGACCGGTTTAATCTGGTTGGCGGATGATAACCATATAAGGGGGTTGTCCGCCGGAGCCAGTCTCTGGTATACAGCTATACTGGGCATAATGGTGGGGGCTGGAATGCATGAGATGGGTATTATTGGGGTAGTCTTTCTTTTAATCATCTATTTCTTATCTGACATTAATGCACGGCGCAAACATAAGTTGTCTATAGAAAAAGCTAATCAGAATAATAAAGAAACCGGGGTTTAACCCCGGTCGTGCGAGATGACTATAATAAGTTCTGGTTATTCTGGGTGGTGATACTTCTTTCAGCGATTTGGATGGCATTTTTAACCATATTACCACAATCCCTGGAGCTTACTGCACCCCAACCCTGATTGGCTACAATTTGATCGACACCAAGTTCACGGGCAATCTCATACTTGAGTTGTTCGGACATGATACCTCTATTTCTAGCCAAATATTTAACCTCCTCAATAAACTCTCGCACTATTAGTATTTTGAGTTAGAAGCCAGAAAATAATGCATCCTAGGGACCTAACTAATTCTTCCTCAAAAAGCAATTGTGTAGATATGAAAATTTATTGTCACATTGGTATTATCGGGACAATATTTCCGGTATAATTTAATTAGGGATTGTCAAAGAGTAAATAAGGCAGAATACGCCGACGGTTTTTGGTTAGTCCCTAATAGCTAGGAGGTGTGTCTTAATGAGATATGAAGGCAATGTTTTCCGGCCACCCAGTGAAGCCCGCAGTTATATTTTACAATGCACGGTAGGCTGTTCTCATAACCGTTGTACTTTTTGTGCAATGTATAAAGATAAAAAATATCACGTACGCAGTATGGAAGATATTAAAAGTGACATCCGCATGGCCAGCGGTTACTACGGAGATCTGGAAAAAGTATTCCTGGCGGATGGTGATGCCTTGGCCATGGATACCGCAGACCTGTTGGAAATACTTGATTTACTGTATAAGACCTTCCCCAGCCTGAAACATGTTGGCATTTATGCCAGCCCGGATACTATTTTAGATAAAGAAATGTCCGAGCTTACTGCTTTAAAAGCGGCTGGTGTTACCATCGCTTACCTGGGCGTTGAAACCGGCGACCCCGATTTACTGAGGGATATACGCAAGGGTGTGGATTATGATCAAATGCTGGAAGCGGGACGTAAAATACGCCGAGCAGGAATTTTACTCTCCGTGACCATTTTGCTGGGTCTGGCAGGCAGAACACCGAAGGCCGTTGACCATGAGAAAAATACTGCCAAAATATTAAACGAAATGAATCCTGATTATGTGGGAGCTTTAACTTTGATGCTGGCACCCAATACCCAGCTGAAACGTTTGGCCGATAAAGGAGAGTTTGAACTTCCTGGACCATTTGAAATATTAGATGAAATGCGCATTCTGATCGAAAACCTGGAGCTCCAGGGAACGGAATTCAGAAGTAACCATGCATCCAATTACCTGCCCATCAAAGGGAGATTCCCGGAAGACAAGCAGAAAATGCTGGATTTGATTAATGACCTTATTGATAAAAACGATCGCAAATATTTGCGGCCGGATTATCTGAGGGCACTGTAAGGGATTATCAAGGAATAAACAAGGCAGAATAGTCCGAGGATTTTTTGCGCTAGACAAGGCGTCAAAGCGCAGTCATACTTAACGTATTCCAGCTTTATTAGTGAGCGAAAGCGAACATCAGTAGTACCCGGAGGGTGCAAGCTTTGAGAACGAAGTATAGTGCAAAAAAGACCGGAGTAAATGACTAGTTTATTTTTTGATAGTCCCTAAGAGAATAAGGGAGGGAAAGGCATGGCTCTCTTCGGGAGAAAAGACGCAGATTTGTTTCATCTGTTTAATGAAAGCACTCGGGTAGTGGTCCAGGGTGGAGACATCCTCAATGATGTGATTAACGATTATCGTGAGCTCGATAACAAAATGGCTATGCTGCTGGAGCTTGAAAATGAAGGGGATCGTATCATTCAAAAGCTGGTCAGCCGTCTGAATACCAGTTTTATCCTTCCCTTTGATCGTGAAGATGCCTTTCAGTTGGCACAAAAGCTAGCTACGACCTTAGATTATATTACCGGTATTATTGACCGCATGATTTTATACAAGGCCGGCGAACCTGACCAGCGGGTAAAGGAAATGGTTGAGGTCCTCTATGAGGCATTATTGCTGCAGCAAAAGGCATTTAACGTGATTGACAAAGTGGAGCAGAACAAGAAACTCATTTTTGAATACTGCGAACAGATCCGGCAGCTGGAGCGCAAGCAGGATAACCTTTACCGCAGCGGTCTGGCAGCTCTTTTTGAGAATGAAAGCGAACCTCTTAACGTAATCAAATGGCGCGAGGTCTATGAGCATATCGAAATGGCCATGGACCACATCGAGGAAGTTGGGGATTTAATTCGTAATATTTGTGTTAAGTATTCATAGCTTGATAACCCATTATGGGATATAAATCAAAATGAAGTGAAAAAAAAGTCCTCTTATCACCCAAAACGACCAGAAAATATACCCCGTTGTATGCTTTAGGCTGCAGCGGGGTTTTTATTTCTGTACACACACTTACAAAAAGCCCACACAATGGATATATATATATTGTTTTCCACTAAAGGAATTGATAAAATATAAATGTCTTTAATTTACAACAAGAGAATCTATAAGCAAACTAATGAAATAACCGGCGTGTATTTTCAGGATATAAGCGCGCCAGTTTATTCTATAAGCAACAATGTTTAACCAAGGAGTCTCAGCAAGTAAACTCCGAACAAAGTTTCTGGTACTTAACCAGGAAAATGTGGAAGGAAGTGGTGAACTTATAAAGACTGGTTATTACCAGTTCATTTAATATTTTTCAGATTAGAAATATACAAAAAGGAGGAATAATAATGCTCAAGAAAAGCCGTGTTACATGGGTAATGATACTGACCTTTTGTATATCCGTTATAGCTCCGTATGCTTATGTACCAAATGTCCAGGCGGCAGATGTTCATACTATTGCCCAGGAAATGGCTAAAGTCTATCCATATGTAGATGATTGGGATAAAGCTGACATTAATCTAGCTAAAACAAAACTGACAGATGGGACTACTATCGACAATAGCAAATGGGACCAAGTGGTTGATGACACGACCAATAAGCTGCTTACAGCAGCTCTGATTACTAAGTTTGGCAACGACAAACCTGCCGCCCGTACAGCTTTGATAGATTTTACCACCGGGATAGGTGTGATTTATTACTCATATGATCCAACCACTATAGACACTAGCTTGCAAAATTTCAAAAACGCAAATACCGCTTCATTCCAAAAAATGTTTGGTAATGATATTAGCATAAACGAATTATATAATCTGCTTGCCGATACCAGGACTAAATTGCCTGCAGCAGTGACCGGGCATAGCAACTTAGCCACTGGAAGTGATGCAGTCTTGCGGAATGCTATGCCTGGTGTATTAAAGGATGCTCTTAACTTGGCCCTCAACCAACCCGGCAACGCTAAATTTAAGGGCCGGCTTAATGCTATCGGCTGGAGCACAGATACATTGATTGCTCAACATAATAAGCTTGCCGGTTTTGTTGATACCGATGGGAAGGCGGAACTGGCCCTTGCCAAGGCAGCGGTTCGTTCTGAGACCAGATTAGGAGCAGTAATCCCTGTAACTGTACAAGTTGGGCAATCCGTTCCGCATACCATAACTATATTGGGAAATGATGCAACTAACCTGGTTGAGTGGAGGAGCAGCAATGCCGGGATTATCTCCATAACAAAAGATCCCGCTACTGGAAACGATGTTATTACTGCTGTTGCTGCAGGAACAGCTACCCTGACCGCATTCAGAGATATTAATACCGCCATCCCTGCAGATGCTGGAGATTGGTTATTCCGATATAATGTGACAGTTACCTCAGGAGGTGGCGGAGGTGGCGGCGGAGGTGGTGGCGGGTCCACCCCAGTTTCCGGGACTACCGTTGGTCTGAGCGGCGGCACCGTGACTGACGGAGGAACCAGCATAACCATTCCTGCCGATGCCATTAACGGTGAAATCAAGGTCAAGGTGGAATTAGTAAGTCAGACGGGCTTACCGGTGCCCCAGGGTGCTGAGATAATCAGTGCGGTTGTTGAGATTACCAAAGATAAGTCAGGTGACTTTAATAAACCAGTCACCATAACCCTTACATTTGATACGACCAAAGTAGATCTCAGCAAATATGATCTAGCCTTATGCTGGTTTGATACCAGCACCAATAAATGGGTTAAGCTGGATAATGTTAAAATAGACCTGGCTACTGGCAAGGTTAGTGGAGATGTAGCTCACTTTACCAAATTCGCAGTTATTGCTACTGCCAAAGAAACTGTAAAACCGCCAGCCATACCACCGGTCACACCACCAGCTGTAGTAATTACTGACATTAAGGGCCACTGGGCAGAGACCAACATCATATCTCTGCTTACAGCCGAAGCGATAGTAGGTTATACCGATGGTAGCTTTAAACCTGACGCTGCTATCAGCCGAGCTGAGTTCGTTACAACCCTGGTAAAAGCATTAAAACTTGCACCCAAGAGTGGAGCAGATTTTACTGATACATCTAAGCATTGGGCCAAGGACTATATAGCTACAGCTGCTGGCTATGGAATAATTAGTGGATATAGTTCCGGCAAGTTTGGTCCGGATGATTTGGTTACCCGGGAACAAATGGCTGTAATGATCGTAAAAGCAGCTAATCTCAAGCCCGCCACGGCTGATAGGAAATTTATAGATCGGGCCAAAATTTCCCCATGGGCTCAGCAGGCAGTAGGTACCGCAGTAAGCAAGGGCATTATTTGTGGATATCCCAACAATTCTTTCGCTCCGCAGGGTAAAGCCACCCGGGCAGAAGCGGTAACGGTAATCGTTAAGACCATGCAAGCAAAAAACTAAATCAGGTACTGATAAGGCTCCTCTGAGGTCATCCTCAGGGGGGCCCTTCTTTAGATAAGTTTTCGCATATTGAAAGGGGAAGATGGTTCTTGACGATAAAAACCTGTCCGGCCAAACCTTTATTAGCTTCAGTACTAATCCTTTTAATAGTTTTTATTACTAATGTAAACCCAGCAGCCGCCAGTTTTATTTCCAGCTACAACATATTGAAGAATGATTCAGCTAACCAACCGTTTATACAAAGGATAATTGCGGGTGGGGCCAGTGAAGCCCAAATCGAATCATTTTTAAATGATCTGGAAAGCGAGGTCAGTAAAGCTGGTCAATTAAATGAAGCAAACTTTGATTCAATTATGTTTCGAGGATTAAAAGAGGTGATAACCTGGAAGAATAACCGGACAGTATTTGATGCTTTGTCAGTAAGTTTTAGTGAGGAGATTGCTTATACCCTCAATCAACATAAACTTCATCCCAACCTAATGCCATTACGCAATGCAGTACGAGAGAGTGTTCTTGGGCAAAGTAATCCTAGTAACCCTGTCCCGGGAGGTGGTGGCGGGGCAGCTCCAGCAGAGATTTCCAAGCTGGCCAATGAAATAAAAAGACAATTGGACACACCGGGTAGTAATGCCATTATCCTGCTGTTAAACCAAGATTCAAGTGATATTAATATCCCGGCTGATTTACTACAGCAAATCATTTCCTCGGGTAGGGACCTGCATATTAAAAACGGCTATATAACCCTGCGCATAAAAGCTGAAAATTTAAGAACCGGTATGAATGGCATATCTTTTGGGGTAAGGATTCTTAGTGAATCAGCAACTGAAACTGTTCTGAAAAACCGTACACCTGGACAAAAACTGGTGGGGCAGGTATATGAATTAACCAGCACCACTGATGGTGGAATAACACCTGTGCAGTTCCAGCAGCCGATTACAGTTTTGTTATCCTATGCGGAAGCTAATCTATCAGATATAAACGATAGTGAACTGGATGTATATTATTTTAATGAAAGCACCAGGCAGTGGGAAAGAATGCATGGCGTCTTAGATCGACCCACTCGAACAATTAGCTATACCAGCTCCCACTTCAGCAAGTACACCATAATGACTGTTGGAGATAAGAAATCGGTTGAAAAGCAGGAACCAGTAATAACACCAACTTTAGCCATTTCTAAGTTCACCGATCTCACCGGTCACTGGGCCAGTGAGGATATTCAGAAGATGGTGCAACTTGGACTGGTTAGTGGTGTGAATAATAGTGAATTTGCGCCAGATCGGAACATTACGAGGGCAGAATTCACGGCCCTGTTAGTTAATGCTATGGGAATCAAGCCGGGAGCTTTATCGCATGATTATTATAGCGATGTTACCATAAATCAATGGTATTTTGGAGTAGTTAATTCGGCTGCGGAGGCTGGACTGGTCAGCGGCATATCAGCCAGCCGATTTGGACCCGAGCGGTGTATCACTCGGGAACAGATGGCAGTGATGATTAGTAACGCTCTGACCTTTAAGGGTAAAGGCTATCCGCTGGATATGGTGACAGTGAATACATCCTTGGCCGGTTTTACTGATCAGGCCAGTATTTCTCCGTGGGCTCGTGAAGGTGTTGCCAGGGTAGTTCGGCTTGCAATAGCTCACGGCAGGGGCGATGGGTTATTTGCTCCCGCAGATAATGCCACACGTGCCGAGGCCGCCATAATGATTCTTAAAATGTACCAACTACCCTAAGCAGTTAAACTAAAGCTCCCGTTGAATGTACCGGATTCAACGGGAGCTTTTCTGCCGTTTCCCAAGGTCCTTCAACGGACAATTAATTTGTAAATATTGTGCATTTAACCAATAGGAATAAAAAATGGTATTGTTATTAAACAATAGAATTGATAAACTATTAATGGAAATTAATAACTATACCAGAATCTACTATCAACTGCTGCGGATAAGCACTGTTGTAGTTTAGATTATAAGGATATGTAGCAGACAGCTCCAGATACCATCAAATAGTGGGGGGGATATGTTGTGCTTAAGAGAAAGAGTATTAGTTACTGCTTAGTAATTATATTTATTATGACATTAGTCTTTGGGACACACCAGGCAGATGCTGCCATCATTTTTAAGGATATCAACGGACACTGGGCCCAAAGCCCAATTGATAATGTTTTAGGACGAGGAATAGTGTCAGGCTATTCTGATAATACCTTTAGGCCAGATAATATGGTTACCAGAGCTGAATTTGTGGCCATGGCCAACCGGGCATTTTCATTTAACAATACAACCACCATAAATTATCCCGATGTTAACTCAAGTGATTGGTTCGCGATCGAAATAGCCAAAGGAAAAGCTGCCGGATATATTACTGGTTATAAGGATGGCTATTTCAGGCCTAACAGTCCAATTAGCCGTCAGGAAGTAGCCGTCATAATGACTAATATATTAAACCTGGATACTACCGGAAGTAATGTCCTGGGCTTTAAGGATTACATAACTATGCCGGCTTGGAGTAAAAATGCCATTGCGGCATTGGTCAAGGAAGGTGTCCTGAGCGGATATACGGATGGAACCTTTAAACCAGTAAATTTTCTTAGCAGAGCTGAAGCAGCAGTAATTTTTGCCCGTACTGTAATAATAGATACTGCTTATAGCCAGGCTGGAACCTATGGTCCCCTGACAGGTAACCTGATTATTAAAGGTAATCTAATAATTAAAGCACCAGGTGTTATTCTGCAGAACATCACAGTTAGTGGAAATCTTATAATAGCCGAGAGTGTTGGTGATGGTAATGTGACCTTGAAGAACGTTACCGTAAAAGGAAATACCACCATAAACGGCGGCGGTGCACAGAGCATTATTGTAGATGCTTGTAATTTAGGAAAGGTTACTTCTAATAAAACGGGTGTACGAATAGTGTGTGTAAATGGTACTACAATTGTAGCATTAACCTTGACAAATGGAGCTGCCGTAGAGCTGGGAGCTGGTGCAACCATTGGTATGGTTACAGTATTTACCACTGGAGCTGTAGTTCTGATTGGAAACTTTAATGCTGTTAACATTGAAATAGCTAACGCCAATATCACCCTGGCCAGCGGTAAGATAGCAAGTTTGACTGTAGTGACACAAGCAACCGGGGCAGTTATCATTATATCCAGCGGAGCCGAGGTAACTGTCTTGACAATAAACGCTGCTGCCAATATAACATCGCATGGAACTATTGTAACCGTATATGTTAATGCAAATAATGTTACCTTTACCGTTATCCAAAGCCCTGGTCAAATAATAGTAGCCATCGGAATAAATAATCCAGTAATTATCATTATTAGCATAAACTCTGTATTGGACGGGGGAGGACTGAATTACATTCCTTCTAACTGGGCGATTACCCCGAATATGACCGTGTTCAACGGTGAACTCTACGTTACCTGGGTGGAAAACAGTCTGGGCAATACTCAGGTTAGGGTCAAGAAATATAATTCCAATAGCGGTAAATGGATGATGGCTGACCTGGTAACTCAGAACCATAATCCCTTTAAAAGTGCCTATAACCCAATATTAGCAGTATATAATGGTACATTATATGTTGCCTGGTATGAAGAAACAAGTAGCAGCGATCTTTACCAGGTTTATGTCAAGCACTATGATAATAAAACCAAGTTGTGGGTAGGTTGGGATAATTTAAGCTTTAGCAATAATAAAGCATTTAATGTTAAACTGGCCGTTTATAACAACGAGCTGTATGCAGTGTGGGTGGAAAATACAGGGGTCGGGACCAAAGAACAGGTAAGAGCCAAAAAATTCAATGGCACCACCTGGGTTGCTGCCGATGGAGGCACCACGTTAAACTATGCTGCAGACCAGAGAGCATCCCTACCCACGGTAGAGGTGGCTAACGGTACCCTTTTTGCCGCCTGGTCTGAAAAAGGCAGTATTAAGGCCAAGCAATATAGTGGAATATGGAGTCCGGTCGACGACGGTAATAGTTTAAACTATGACGGTAAACAAACCGCTGACATGCCTATTCTTATAAATAACGGCAGCTTGTATGCTATATGGGCAGAACGTAATGCAGCGGGTATTAATCAGGTAAGAGCTAAAGAGTACAATGGTACCTCCTGGAATGCCATCGATAGTGGAAGCTTAAATTATTCTAGGGGATATGACGCTAAAATGTTAAACGCAGGCACCTGTAACAACACCTTGTACGCCGCTTGGACTGAAGACGGTAAAGTCAGAATAAAATCATATAATGGCAGCACTTGGGTACCGGCGGCTAACGATGGCATCTTAAACTATGATCCAGCCAGGTCATCTTCGGGACTTACTCTCAAAGAGTATAATGGTCAACTCTATGCAGCATGGCAAGAAAGCAATGGAAAAGCCGAGCAAATACGGGTTAAGATTGTAGCGCCATAGAGGGGCTAATAGAAGTAGATAGGAGTGTTCAACATGGATAAGGAAACGAGCAAGAAACCATGGGTAAGCCCCCAGATAGTTGAGATTAATATAAAAATGACCGAGAACGCCGGAGGAATAAATTATGATATAGCCAACCAAGCTGCGGCCGCGACTGATCCTTGGGGCGGTGGCGGCGGTGGTTCTTAAAATATAATAGCAAAGAGCAGTTGGCTAGAAACCAACTGCTCTTTTGAATGAGCAAAATTGAACTTATTATTAAACCAACTTTCGATTGCAGTCCATATAGAACCGTTAACCAATAATCTTAATACTGTATTGATAATTCCTCAATTACTAACTGAATTATTGTGATTAAATTATTTTGTAAAGAAAAAATGCTCATTCTAACATGTCATTTCCCATGGAAATCGTTTGCAGTCACTATATTGTGATTGTTTACACGATTCTAACTGCAGGATATCGCTGTTAATCCATAAAATGTTCTATTTGCTTTTTTAAGTTGTGAAATTGAAAGTTGGGCTAATATCTATATATAGTTAACTACGGAGATTACTGAAAGGAGAGAATGTTTTTGACTAAGCCCAATCCCAGCACATATGAGCCAGATGACAGCATCGAAATTGATCTGCGGCAGATTATAAACGTTCTAAAAAAATGGCGCAAATTAGTCATTGTGATGACCCTCCTCTGTGGTTTTACCGCTGGCATATTAAGCTATTTCGTACTGCCCCCCATTTATCAGGCCAAGACCCTTTTGATGGTTACTCAGGCCACGGATAAAATCCAGGCCTTACCCTCGACCGACGAGAATCTGAACGGTGTGGTTAGTTCAGTATCCCGGATGCCGGTGCTGACTATGAGCACCTATCTGGGGCAGTTGAAGAGTGAGACCCTTATGAATCGGGTCATCAATAAACTTGATATGGATCCGATAGAATATACACCTGAGATCCTGTCTGGGATGATCAATTCCCAGGTAGGAAAGGATTCCAACCTTATAGAGGTGAAGGTGACCGGTCCAGACCCGCTCTTGAATACTCATATAGCCAATACCCTATCTGACGAATACCTGAAATTGATGACCGAGAAGAATCAGGAACAGATGAGCCGTTCGGTAGACTTCCTGGAGAAACAGCAGCAGATAACCGATAGGAAACTTGCTGCCGCCGAGATCCGACTCAAAGAAAGCCAGAGCCAGTCCAACGGCGTAGTAGTAATAGAAGCACGATTCAACAAAATTTCCGAAGATGCGGTCAACGCCAGCTCCCGTCTTTTTAACGTGCAGATAGAATTACAGCAATTAGGTGCCGGAATTACTTCCTTAGCCAATGAATTGGCTGAAACCCCGAAAGTTATCACCGTTGATCATTACAACGAAGCAAATGGGGCGATCTATAAAACCCAGGAATCCAATCCCCTCTACAACACCCTTTTTCAGCAGTTAGCGTTAAAAAAGGCCACCCTGGCAGAAAAACAGGGAGAAGCCGCAGCTCTAAGTAAGCATATAGCTTTAAAAAATGCCCAGCTGGATGACCAGCAAGCTGATCTGGCTGGCAAAAAACTGGAATTAGATAAACTGCAGAGCGAAGTAGACAGACTTAAGAAGACCTCCCAGATTCTGGCCGAGAAGGGGACTGAGACGCAGATAGCCAAATCTATTGATTTGGGAGATAGCAGTGTGATCGTAGTGTCGGAGGCCTCCATCCCAACCAATCCGATAAAACCTAATAAGCAACTTAATATAGCTATTGCCATGGTATTGGGATTAATGTTATTTACCTTATTAGCCTTTATTCTGGAAACACTTGATAATACCTTGAAAACGCCTGATGATGTCAGGTGCGAATTAGAACTGCCAGTACTTGGAGTAGTACCTTTGTTTAGTCGAGATAACAGCTATAGTGGCCCTATTGGAGGTTAATTATGTTGAAAAAGAAGAATAAGGAAATCAGGCAATACCAGCTAATCTGTGACAAAAATCCCAAGTCGTTGGTGGCGGAGTCCTACCGAACTATACGTACCAACTTGAACTTTGCCGAGGGGGACCAGATATGTAGATCAATTATGGTCAGCAGCGTGGCTCCTCTGGACGGGAAATCTACTACTATATCGAACCTGGCAGTAGTTATGGCTCAGGCAGGCAAGAAGGTGCTTCTGGTCGATGCAGATCTGCGTAAACCCATGCAGCATATGATTTTTCAAGTCAGTAATCAGAAGGGCTTAACCAATTTTCTTTTACAACAAGTACCAGTAGAAGAACTGACCCATGAAGGCTTAGTAGATAATTTGAGCCTGTTAACCAGCGGTCCCATTCCCCTGAACCCGGCGGAAATAATTGATTCTGAGCGTTGTCGATCCTTGTGGCCAGCTCTGCTGAAAAAATATGATTATATCTTTATCGATGCGCCTCCGGTTCTGGCAGTAACCGATGCAGTTATTATATCTACACAGGTAGATGGGGTTATTTTAGTGGTAAGTTCAGCCTCCACCAGAATAGAAATGGCCAAAGAAGCTAAAGAGAAATTCAGAAGTGCCAATGCCCGCATCCTGGGAGTAGTTGTCAATAAGGTTAAAATGAATGAGAAAGAGTACGGTTATTATTATAGGTAGCTTCGAGGAGTAATATGTGAAAATATTTTTCTACTACATCAAAGAATTATATATTTACGCTAAATACAAAATAATGCTTAATTTAACCTTGATGGTTCTTTTGGGTATGCTGGAGGGTATTGGGATTTTAATGCTGATACCCTTTCTTGGTATTGCGGGGATTATACCGTTAGCAACACCGGTCCCAGGTAATAATTACGGGCTGCAGGAACTTTTCAACCAGCTGGGAACATCCCTCAGTTTGCCTGTAGTTTTGCTGATCTATACTGCCATAATATTCATACAAAGCTACCTTAGATATTATCAATCGAATCTAAACATGCGGATTCAGCAATCATTGTACAGTTATCTGAGCATTAGACTCTTTAAAGCCTTGGCCTATGCAAAATGGTCGTTTTTGATTAGCCGGAGAAAATCGGATATCACTCATAGCCTGACTTCGGAATTAGCCCGTATCAGCAGTGGTACTCAATTTTTCTTACAGATGACCGCTACTGCCGTATTGGCAGTAATCCAGATAGGTATTGCCTTTTTGCTGTCGCCCGCATTGACTTCGCTGGTGATGCTGGGAGGCATTTTATTTTTCTGCTGCATGCAGTCCTTCGTAAAAAAAGCTAAAACAATGGGCTTATCTATTTCCAACCATACCCGCGATCTTTTTTTTGAGGTTACCGAACATTTAAACGGCATGAAAGAGGTCAAGAGCTGCGGCTTGGAAACTACGCAAATAGAGAATTACGATAGACTGCGCAAAAATATAGAAAACAACATGGTCCAGTTTAATAGAATTCAAAGCGGAACCGACATGCTATATAAAGTCAGTGCGGCAGTTTTTATCAGTATATTTTTCTATTGCGCTATTCAATTTTTTAACACTAAACCCCAGGAGTTTTTATTAATTATTGTAATTTTTGCTCGCCTCTGGCCCCGTCTTTCCTCCTTTCAAATGGGTCTGCAGCAGGTGGTCATGATGCTGCCGGCTTTCAATTCAGTAATTGAGCTGGAACAGGAATGTATAAAAGAAAGAGAAATATATTTAGCCGGTAAGCAAATTTCACCTATGGAACTGAAATATGGCATAGAACTAAAAAATCTGTCCTTCAGTTATCACCCCGGAAGTTGCATATACGCCTTAAAAAACGTCAGCCTTACCATTCCCACTGGAAGTATAGCGGCTATTGTGGGTGTATCAGGTTCAGGCAAAAGCACCCTGGCGGATTTGATTACGGGCCTGATATCCGCACAGGAAGGGGAATTGCTGCTGGACGGGGTACCTATAGGTGATATAAATATGCAGCACTGGAGGAGCAGTATAGCTTATGTTTCCCAGGATGCCTTTTTATTTCATGCCAGTATTATCGATAATCTGCGTTGGGCCAATCCTCACGCATCAAATGAGGAAGTATGTGAAGCACTCCGGATGGCAGCCGTGGATGAATTCGTATCCAATATGCCGGATGGCCTAAATACTGTGGTTGGTGACCGAGGGGTGAGATTATCTGGAGGAGAACGACAGCGGATAGTTCTGGCTCGAGCTCTCTTAAGGAAACCGTCGCTTCTGATACTGGATGAAGCTACCTCTTCCCTGGATGCGGAAAATGAAAAACGCATCTATCAGGTCATTGCAAGCCTGCAGGGTAAATTGACGATTCTCCTGATCACCCACCAATTGTCCACCATACAGAATGCAGATCAAATCATTGTACTTGAAAAGGGTCGTATTATCGAACAAGGTGATTATCTGCATTTGACTGAAAACCAACTTAGCCGATTAAACTCCCTGGCAGCCATATGATTATTACTTCGCATATCATAATGTTTAATGTTTGGGGAGGAAGCCATGAGTGCAATATGTGGTATCTATAATTTAGATGGAAAATACATAAATACCGAAATAACAACTTCCCTGATGAATGCATCAGGTATATATGCTGCAGATGCAGCGGATAGCTGGCAAAATGCCGAGCTATTTTTCGGATGCCATTTACAACACCATACTCCCGAATCACTTAAGGAAAAACTGCCCTATTTCGATAGTATGGCGGATATGGCAATTACTGCCGATGCTATCCTGGACAATCGAGCTGAGCTGTTTAACCAATTGAATATTCATCAAAAAGATCGTGCCAGTATACCGGACAGCGTATTAATATTAAAAGCCTATCAAAAATGGAATAAAGAATGTCCGCAGCATTTATTAGGTGATTTTGCCTTTGCCATATGGGATGGTAAGGCGCAGCAAGTTTTTTGCAGCGTTGATCACACCGGCAATAGGACCCTCTACTATTATCAGTCCTCAAAGGTTTTTATATTTTCAACCCTTATTAAGCCGCTATTTTCATCCGGGGATATCAAAAAGCAATATTCTGACCCATGGATCTGCGATTACCTTTCCATACCGGCGGTAACTCATCAACTGGATAGTGAACTGACTATATATAAAGATGTTCTTTTACTTCCCGCCGCCCATACCTTAACGGTCAGTCAACAAGGGGTTAGAAAAAAGGCTTACTGGCAAGTAACCCGAAAAAAACCGCTGAAGTTAAAAACCGACCAGGAATATGAAGAAGCCTTCCGCGATATTTTAGGACGGGCGGTAAGTTGCCGGCTAAGAAGTAATAAGTCGGTGGGAATCATGCTGAGCGGAGGACTTGATTCTGCTTCAGTAGCCTGTATAGCAGCCCATGAGCTGCAGAAAAGCGGAAGAACCTTGCAGTCCTTCAGCTCCATACCCATAAAGGAATATCATAATAGCCTTCCGGCTAATATCATAGCCGATGAAACCCCATTTATAGAAGCCATCAGGGAGGCTTGTGACAATATCCAGGTGAGCTATTGCCGTTTCGAAGGCCAACATTCCTTAAGTGATACTGATCGGCTGCTGGCCGTGTTGGAGCAGCCCTACAAGATATTGGAAAACCTATTTTGGATAGATGGCATTTTAGGCCAGGCCAGAGATAAAAACGTCGGAGTCATGCTGATTGGTGGAGCCGGAAATATTACCATATCCTACGGCATTTTTACCCAGTGTATCCTGTCGCTATGGCGCTCAGGTAAATGGATAAGGCTTATTAAGGAGATAAAGGCCTATTCGCAGCTAAAAAAAATTAATCCTATGAGGATAGCGGTTAATTTATCAAAAGCACTCTTTCCTTATGAAATGCAGAAGGCCTGGTATAAGAAGAGAAACCATAATTGGGATATGCCCCTGCAATTATCCCCCATAAACCCCGAATTTGCTGGACAGATGGGTGCAAGCCAGAGATTTAAGAAGTTTGGCTATGATCCATTCTATATAGAACAATTGGATTCTTATGAATATAGACGGATGATGCTGGCGCCTTTTAATCTGAGCCATTTAGCCAGCATCTATACTAAAATATCCCTGGCCAATAATATAATCATGCGCGATCCTACCCTGGACAAAAGAGTCATTGATTTTTGCATGAGCGTCCCTGACGAACAATATATTAGAAATGGACAGGATAGGAATCTCCTGAGACGTGCCATGCAAGGCGTATTGCCCGATGCAGTGAGACTTAATACCAGGACAGGACAGCAAAGTGCGGATTTTATCCAAAGGCTTCAGCCCCTGGAGCAGGCTATTATTACAGAAGCCAGGCAGATCGGTAGGCTGGAGATTGAAAGGAAATATATGGATATT
Organism: uncultured Syntrophomonas sp.; assembly: GCA_964510795.1. Lineage (GTDB taxonomy): Bacteria > Bacillota > Syntrophomonadia > Syntrophomonadales > Syntrophomonadaceae > Syntrophomonas_B. The sequence goes on along the minus strand of CAZEDT010000002.1, from coordinate 15,432 downwards.
GCCAGAATTCATAAAAAAGCTGCGCGAATACGATTGGGAAATGAGGATACCGCCCAAACTGGCGATATTCGAATGCTGCTAAGAAGCATAATTTTCAGTCGTTATCTAAATATTGAAGATGTTTAAAAGATAATCCCCAATCAAGTAATATATTTACAATAAAAGCACAATCTGCTATCATAAATTGTGTATAATATGAATATGTTGTTTATATTGGCAATAAACCCAATTGCGGAAAGATACAAGTGCCCCTTGGGCCAGCGTTCACCGAGCACAAGCTTGAGCGGCTAAGCGGACAAATTTCATTGGCTTATGCAAGCAGAGGAGGGATTAATATGGTTGAATACAAGATAAGAAGGAACAGGCGAACGCGGATCGGCCTGTTTTTATTGGGGGCAGTATTAATCGGGGTGATGTTATGTGGGGTCGGTGTTTTGCCAGCCTATGCTATTCCTCCCACCATAAACGATACCGGGGTTGGATACAAAATAGGTAATACTACGACCTGGGTTATTCCCGAGGAACCAGCTGGTTCAACAACATTAACTTTTTACGTTGAGCCTGATCGGATTTACACTGAAGGTAAGGCTACCCAGTCTGAGCCCTTCTGGTATCAGGTTCTAAACGGTGACTATAATGTCACCGGGAGTGTCAATCAAACCGAGAGTCTTATGCAAGAGGCTTTGTTTATGTTTAATATGAACGATGGTCTGGATAATGATGTATGGGGACAAACTTTGATTAACAACAGCTCCACGGATAATTCCCTTACCATCACACTTAAGAATGAACAAAAGCAAATAACAGTTTATACTATCCGCTTCCTGGATAAACAATATGATCCGACTCCCTAAAGATGTCAAACGGTTAGCGTATGGTTGCTGACTTGTCAGTCTGCCAGGATAATCATTAATCTTATAAAACCACCCATAGGGTATAACAGATGTTCTGCCTTATGGGTGTTGTTATTATTACAATACTTGGGAGGAGAATCGATGTCGAAGAAATTACTAGCCTTAGTTTTACTTTTGGCCCTCATCTATCCTATTCCGGTTCAGGCATCTTTTTATGATGATGTTAAGCAATTGGAACAGAAGTATCCTGATATATATCACCAAATGGACCCGGCTCTAACGTTGAAAATGGAAGTCTTTCTGCAGGACGTAGTAGAATACGTAGTTCTAAACTACAATGCAAGCAAGGATATGAATATACAAATAAAAAATGGGGTAGCAAGTACATTATTAACGGGCGATAAGTACAAAAATGATTTGCTTCCTTATTTGTCTGAACAATCAAAGAACAAAGAACAATACCGCTTCCAATTAAAAGAAATGCAAGACATAGTACGTAAAGAAGTGGAATCCAGGCTTAAAAACATGCCCGCAGCCCCTCCTCCAGTCGAAGACACCAGCTTTATCGACCTCGCCGGTCACTGGGCCAGTCAGGACATTCTGAGGATGATAAGCCTGGGACTGGTTAGCGGCGTAGGTGATGGCTTGTTTGCACCAGATCGCAATATCACCCGGGCAGAATTTACGGCCCTGTTGCTTAATGCGCTGAAAATAGAGCCCGTAGTAATACTGCGAGGACGTTTCAGGGATGTATCAGTTGATAAATGGTATTTCTTGGTGGTGAACACAGCTGCCGAGGTTGGATTGGTAAGTGGTATATCTAACAATGACTTCGGACCCGAACAATTCATCACTCGCGAACAGATGGCGGTTATGATTAGTAGAGCGCTATCCTATAAGGAGAAAAGTGATCTGCCTAACATTGAAGCTGTAAATGCCGTTTTGGCAGGTATTGTTGATCATAAAGCTATTTCGCCCTGGGCTAGAGAAGGTGTTGCCACAGTATTCCAAAGGGGTATAGCCAGGGGCAGAGGCAATGGTTACTTTGTCCCTGATGCACGTGCTACCCGAGCTGAAGCTGCCATAATGACCCTGAAAATGTACGAACAACTATAACATATTATCTGTGTAATAAGGGACGGTCTTAATAACGCGCTTCCAGGACTTTAGGGAAGTGTTAGTAGGACCGTCCTGTATTTTTTTACCCTATTATTTAGTGCCCAATTATTTACATAAAGGAATAATATTGAATTTATAGTCTTACGTTGCCCTATATATTTACATATAGAGTAATATCTGATATCATGGAAACGTGATAAAATAATGGTTATATTGCAAATAAATAGGACTTTTGGCTACATGTTGAATTCCCTTTACTTTACTTCCACTCATCGAAGGGGAGAATCATAGCGTGGCTGACCAGCGGACAAATCCATTGGCCTTTAACCACCAAATATGAGGAGTGAATAACATGTATGAAAACATAATGAGAAAGCTTATGCGACCAGGTATAGGTTGGACTTTATTGGCGGCAGTATTAATCTGGCTGGCCTTTTGCGGAATAAGGCCGGGTACTGTTATGGCTTTCAGTGGAAATGGAACAGGGATAGATACAGACCCTTTTTTAATTACGTCTAAAGACCAATTAAATGAGATCAAAAATAGTCTCAGCTCTGTATACAGGCTGGAGAAAGACATAGACCTAACGGGAGTGAGTTGGACTCCTATAGGTAACGGTTCAAATAAGTTTACCGGAAAATTACTGGGTAATAATCATGTAATAAGTAATCTGACAATTAACTCACCCAGTACAGGATATGTTGGAATGTTTGGCTATACCGCCGGCCTCGTTGAGAATCTTGGCTTGAAAGATGTTAATATAGTTGCGGGCGATAATAGACCTCGAGTAGGCGGGTTGGCGGGTCACAATGCAGGAAATATTAGTAAATGCTATATCACAGGTAGTGTGACAGTCGAATATAGATCAACCTGGGGTGAAGGTGGACTGGTTGGTAAAAATGATACTGATGCAACCATTAGCAACTGTTATTCTGCTGTAAGCGTGACGAATACTAATGGAAGTACGTTAAGTATTTATAGAAATTATGTAGGCGGACTGGTGGGAATCAACAATAATGGGAAAATAATTAGGTGCTATGCTAGTGGTACGGTAAATAGTAATACCCAGACCAAGGGAGGACTTGTCGGAAAACAAGAATCAAATGGTGAGATTAATAATAGCTATTCTATTAATAGTCCACTAGTGGGTACTGGTACTGGAACGATCTCAGGATCAGCAGTTAAAAACACCACTGAGATGAAACAGCAGAATACCTTTGTTGGGTGGGATTTTACTTCAATATGGAGAATTTATGAAGCCAAATGCTATCCATATTTGATCGGTATTACCCCTGCGTCAGCGGCTCCGACCATCCCGGTGGTGAATGATGACAATAACACCTTTGGTTGGACCTATACGGCAGATTCTTCATCAGCGAACGATTACGAGTACAGCGTAAACAGCGGAACAACCTGGATGACCTGTTCCAGCAATCCGCAGAATGTGGGTAATAACGCCTATGCGGTAGGAGTGGTACAGGTAAGATTCGCTGGCAAAGATAATAAGCCACCGGGAGTAGCGCTGGCTTCCAACCAGGCCTATACGCATCGCCCTTCATTATCAAATGTAACGGTTGGTGGAATTGCACCGACTGTAACCGGGGAAGCGGCTGCTCCAACCTTAACCTTTAGGGTCAATCCTGCAACGATGTATACCATGGGTACAGCTAATTTGTCTGATAACGTAGATTATAGGATTCAAAATTCCACCTATAATATAACCGGTACAGCCACTACGTCTGAGAACCTGATGCAGACCGCTCTGACTTTGTTTAGAGCCTACCAGGGTATAAATGATGATGTGCGCGGTTCCACGCTGATCAGCAACAGTCCCCTGACCATTACCCTTACCATTGCAGGGTCAGGTTGGACTACGGTTTACACTGTCAACTTTGTTGTCCAATAATGCTCGGCAATTAGTACAGTTCCTATAACCCAAAAACACTCCCGTTGAGCGTACCGACCAACAGGAGTGTTCTTATGTTCACCAAAAGTTAGAAAGTTAGGTGCCTGGCACCTATATCCATTTACGATACCGGAAAAAACGCAGCATGCCCAGGGACAAAGCCAGCATCCCGCCCAGAATCAGCCACACCGTATACCAGTGCCCGCCGGGATTGCCGCCTCCCGGCAAACTCACATTCATGCCAAAGAAACCCGTAATCACGGTAAGAGGCATCATAATAACCGAAATAATAGTAAGAACTGTTATGATTTCACTGGTTCTGCCGCTGAGTATCGAGTAATAAGTTTCAGTGGAACTGTTCACCAATTCCCGATAGGTATTTACCGTATCCAGGATATTATTCAGATTATCTGCCAAATCCAAATAATAAGGGACATTCTCAGCGCTTACGAAAGATGAATAACGTCCGGTTATATTAGTGAAAATATGCCGCTGGGGAATCAAAACCTTGCGCAGCAAAATAATAGTCCTTTTCAGAGCCAGGATTTCCTCAGTAATCACCTGACCTTTATTCAAAAAGATGTTATCCTCCAGGTCATCAATACGCTCATCCAGACGCTCAATAATCGGAAAAGAGTCGTCCACGATGTTATCCACAATTTTATAGAGCAGATACTCCGAGCCCCGGTCCATTAATTCCGTATCCCGCAAACAAATTCGGGCCACCTTGCCGACTGCGGACAGGGCGATCGGATGAATGGTTACGATATAATTTGCCCCCAGAAAAACATCCAGCTCAATACTGGAGATTTCATCCTCTTCTTCAGCTTCCTCATAATAACGCAGGGCATGAAAAACGAAAAAATGATAATCATCATAGCGATCTATTTTGGCCCGCGGACTTTCCTGAAAGCAGTCCTCCAGTGCCAGGGGATGAAAACTAAATATATCACCGATATAATTCAGTTCACTCTCCGAGCAATCATAAAGATCAATCCACAGCAGATTTTCGGGATTAAGCAATAAGCCTTCAGCGTCGGACAAATCCACATCATGATACATGGCATTCTCTTCATGATTGTAGAAATAGGTCTTAATCATGGCGTGATCCCTCCTTCAAACAGGAGGGCTATAAATGGGAACGGCAGTGAAAATAGGCCCTCCTGCATATGTAATTAATATTGCATTTTTCACCAGATTTTAGTCTGCGCGATCGTCCTTCTGGTATAGGTTCCATTTCACCACCGCCTTTCGTGTTACGTTAATACCCCTAACTTAATAATATACACATTACCCATTAAAGGTGTCAATATATAGGGACAAACCGCTCATTTATTAATTTATCGTCCTCAGGGAGTCCGACTGATGAGCTGCAAGTTTGTGACCTGGCGCTATCTACATAAATGTGCAGAATGAAGCATAATTAATGCAAATAATGGAAAAGATGATGTCGGGAGGTAGAAGCAAATGCATTCTAAGCGTTATCTGATAATATTCTTAATAGCCATTACTATATTCAATACCGGGTTCTCCATTCGTCTGCCTCGCTTCAGCATGCCTGAAGCGTCGGTGCTTTATGATATAAACGGGAAGCGCGTCAGTGGTCTGGCAGAGAGAAGCGGGGTAAATGTAGGGTTGGAAGAAATTTCACCCTATTTCACCAGTGCGGTTATTGCTGTAGAGGACAAAAACTTTCGCTCGCATCACGGAATAGACCTCGGAGGTATCCTGCGGGCTGTATATATGAACCTCAGATATCGGCGCATCGTAGAAGGAGGCAGCACCATTACCCAGCAGACTGCCAAAAATCTATATCTAAGCAATGAAAAAACCTTCACCAGGAAGTTTAAAGAGCTATATTATGCTTTTCTATTGGAACGCAAATATAGCAAGGATGAAATCCTGGCGCTCTATTGCAATACCATCTATTTCGGACAGGGAGCCTATGGCGTCGAAGTAGCTGCCCGTACCTTTTTTGGCAAAAAGGCTATTGACCTGGACCTGGCTCAGGCCGCATTATTAGCCGGCTTACCTCAGTGGCCCAGTAATTATAATCCTTACATACATCCTGAGCAAGCCAAACAGCGCCAGGAGATAGTACTGGATCGCATGGAGACTGAAGGAGTAATTACAGACAAGGAAAATCAAGCAGCCCGTAGTGAAGTACTGACCTACCAGCAGGCCAGCTTCAGCGAAGGCGAAGCTCCCTATTTTGTAGCCATGGTAAGAGACTACCTGCGCGAAAAATATGGTGAACGCATGGTCTATCAAGGTGGTCTGAAGGTGTATTCCAGTCTGGATCTGGATATGCAAAATTCCGCCAACCAGGCTGTACAGAATGGTATGAAAAATCGTAAGCCTGACCTGCAGGTGGCGCTGGTAGCCCTGGATGTTAAAAACGCTCAGATTCGAGCTCTGGTGGGGGGCACCAATTATAGTAAATCCCAGCTTAACCATGTCTATACCAGTCGCCAGCCCGGTTCAACCTTTAAACCCTTTGTCTATTCATTGGCCATAAATCAGGGCAGAACTGCTGCCGACCAAATCATGTGCGAAGAAGTCGAATTTGAGGTGGCAGGCAGTAAACCGTATCGCCCCACAGATTATGGGGATGAACCTTACCATTGGAGAGATTTTACCCTGAAAGAAGCCATAATGCTGTCCGATAATGTAGTCGCAGTCAGGCTGAATGAACAATTAGGAGTCAATAATACTGCTGAACATGCCCGCGGATTCGGTTTTAAGAACATTAACCCGGTATTGTCTCTGCCGCTGGGGTCGAACGAAGTCCGACCCATTGACATGACGGCTGCCTATGCTGTCTTCGCGAACCAGGGTATTTACACGCCGCCGGCTTATGTATTGAGAGTTGAGGACCAGAATGGTCAAGTCCTGGAGGAGATTAAGACTGAAAAACACCGAGTAGTCAGCGAAACCAATGCCTACATCATTACCAATATGTTGAATGGAGTTCTGGAGCCTGGAGGAACCGGTGCCGGTCTGAAAGCCCGTGCAGGACGTCCGGCTGCGGCCAAAACCGGTACTACTGATGAATACAAGGATGCCTGGTTTGTCGGTTACACCCCTCAGCTCTGTTGCTCAGTATGGGTAGGCTATGATCGCAACCAGGCGGTCAACCTGCCCGGTAGTGTAGCCGCAGGTCCTATCTGGGCAGATTTTATCAAGGGTGCCTCGGCCAAACTTCCCGAAGAAGATTTTATCAAACCTTCCGGAGTTACCACCGCTCCCATATGTTTGGACAGCGGCTGCATAGCCACTGAATACTGCCCCCGCTCTATAGATATGGCCTTCGAAGACGGCAGTGAACCCCAGGACCTCTGCCCCCTCCATCTCCCCACCGTCGATCTGGGAGATAACGCAGACCAGAATTCTAAGAACTCCAAAGACCGCTGGTGGAAAATATGGTAGATTATCAGAGAAGATCCCTTTTCGGCTTACCCTCCTTACGAGAAATTGATTGGTGATCTTAGCACAGCTTATTCCAGACGAATAAATCGTCAGCATAGATTAGTGTATCAAGTGTACAAAGAGGAAAGAACCATAAAAATTATCAGTATGTGGGAACATTACGAGTGAAAAGTTTACAATATAATCCGCCAAACGGGGTTGCGCTCGGCAAACAATACGCTAGCGATCTAATACCCAAGGTTGTTTTACAGGAAATCTAGTTCTTTCCCGTATTTGCTGCCTAGCTCCTTAAGAATGTTGATATCTTCGGAGGTCAGCTTGTCTAATAATATCTTACGAGCCTGCTGCATTTCTTCCGGCGAGTGGGTATCTTTTTTGCCTGCCTGATACAGGAATGATATTTCATCCATATCCAACCGACGCAGAATTATAAGTCCCGCCCTAATGAGGTCCTTTTTCTCTATGGGGCGACCGACTTTGTTTTGTACATCGCTAATGATCTGGTCATTGCTGGGGCGGCTTTCTACGCTTCCCGGACCGTAACCATCCATCTGCACAGGCTGAGAATAATCCTCTCCTGCATTATACGTAATACTTCCTGAATAAGTGTCCGACGACCTATCATCGTCACCGGGCATATTGTCATCAATCGTATCAGCTGAAAATTCATTATCAACATTAGGAGATAGCTGTGCTTCCCTGAATAAAATGCCTGGTTGGCCTAAACTGGTCACCACCTGATCTAACCTATAATATAAATAAAAGCCGGAGCAGAGCAGAATATTTAAGATAATGCCGACAGAGATGAAGATTTTCATTTTTCCGGACATAAATTCATTACCTCCTGCACAACCCATGATTGGCTTTTTAAATGAGATATTTACCTATAAGAGTCTTTTATTACATATATCGCATAGTTTCGCTGCTGGATTAACAATTCCTGTATAATGACAAAAAAAACTAAAATTAGATAAAAATTTCATTTTTGCTGGTAATCTTTAGGCCAGTAGTATATCATATATCTTGGTATACATTCGTATACACTCTTAGCTAGCAAAGTGAAGCAGTTTACCTGTGATAATCAATGGATCTGAGTATTGCTGCTTGATGCTGCTGATTTTCTTAGTCTAATGGCATTAGTTTTTTTGCCGTATCAGTACTACAGATTTGACCTGAAGGTCAATATTAAGGTTGATAGGTAAGAAAACTCAGGCATCCGCTGTCGCCTAAAGGCTCGGCGTACGCCGATTTTTCTTAAGGAGCAACAATTAATGAAGCGATTAGCCAGTTGGCTGTTGGTGCTACTTTTTATAGGGGTAATATTTTACTGTTCGGGACAGCCGTCTGCACAGCAGGATATAAGTCCATATATAGCGAAATACTCGCAGCTTATTAAACTACTTCAGGACCTGCCTGCAGTAGAGTTTAATTATGCCCATCACCTACAAAGCAGCCATCAGGACACTATCGGCTTTATTCAGTTTGTGATTAGAAAAATAACTCATATGACCATATACGGCCTATTAGGTCTGGCTATTATCTATGCGTTGGAGACCAACAAATCCAGACGCACGTTTGGATTCACCAGGGACCAGCTTGCATCACTCCTAATTAAGCATGATCGTTATGCGCAGCCCAAAAATCAATACCCATATTTTAAATCCTACCAAAAATCCCATCGCCCGTTTGACTGGAGGTCCTGGATACTGGCGGGTATCTTCATACTAACGGTAGCCATGCTGGACGAATACCATCAGAGCGAAATAGCCAGCCGAACCGGCTGTGTAGAAGACGTTATCGTTGATCTATGCGGCTACCTCCTTTTCACCGCCCTTTTCTACATCTATTTCCACCTGCGTGACCTATTTTATTAAAACAACTTCCTGTAAAACAACAAATATGGTATAAAATAGAATGGTAACTCGAAGTTGCCAGTTTTGCATATCTGGTAGTGACGAACAGAATTCGGCAGAGCTATTTGTAACAAAATGTTTCACGTGAAACATTTTGGATAATCAGCACATGCCTTTTTTAGCTAAAAGTATTAGCTTAGGGGAGGTTCGTAGAAATGATTGATATTCATACCCATATTTTACCAGGGCTTGATGACGGAGCACCTGACCTGGAAACTGCTGTACAGATGGCACTTATAGCAGCGGAAGATGGAATAACTCAGATGATTGCCACTCCTCACGTTATTAGTGATGTTTACCCCAACAGTCGTGAGCAGATTATAATGGCAGTTGGCCAGTTGAGTCAGGAGCTAAAACAACGCCAAATACCCCTCGAAATACTACCTGGAGCTGAATATCGTTTGGAAGTAGATTTAGCCAGTCGTCTGCAGTCTGGCGAGGTGATTACCCTGAATGATGGCTCTCCCTACCTGCTAATTGAGCTGCCAGCCACAGTCTTGCCGCCTGACTATGAACGGGTAATTTATGATTTGCAGTTGCAAGGAGTAACCCCCATTATTGCTCACCCGGAACGCAACCGGGCTATTATGCAGCAACCGCAGATTTTCCAGGCCTTAACTGGCCGGGGCATTATGGCTCAGCTTACTGCCAGCAGCTTGACCGGGGGGTTTGGCAAGGAAGTCCGCCGGGCCTCTCTGCAATTATTAAAACAGGGCAGCATTCAAGTTATCGCTTCTGATACTCACCATTCTGACGGTGTACGATGCCCTCGACTCTCGGCTGCCTGCACCGAAATTACCAAGCAGGCGGGAAAGGACCTGACCCGATGCCTGGTGGAGGAAAACCCACGTCGCATAATGAATGGCTTAACCTTAGAAAATCTTCCCCTGAACAAGCCCCGCCTGGCCTGGAACCAACGATTTGCCCTGAGCAGCTTGAAGAGCTAGCCAGCCTGAGCCTATACCGGGAAAACGGCTAATCTATCCCAGTTGGAGTTTAAGCATGCATATAATGTCACCCTTCCAGAGCAGAATTTTTCTATAAAAAAGAAATTATAGCAGGATTTATTATAAAATAGTAGAATATGTAATTGATTCTATTATTAACCAGGACGTTTTTCCTGATAAGCCCCCAAGCCCTCAGGGCATAACCACGACGAAAGATTCCCCCTGCGGGGACTGCTGATGTGCCGAAGATGCACTTTTAAAACAGTACCCTTGGGTACTGCATATGTGACCTTGATGGTCACTAGCTAAGGTTGCTTTACTTCGTTCAGAATGAAATAAAGCGATTTTCGTATTAATATATTTTACTGTTGAAAGGAGAAACACCCTTGAGTGACCTAAGAGAACCAGATCGTCAGGAAAGCGACGAAATAGAAATCGATCTTCGGCAAATTCTGGCAGTGCTCAAGAAATGGAGCAAGATGATAATGATTATGACCTTGCTCTGTGTTATTAGCGCCGGATTCATCAGCTATTATGTCCTCTCTCCAGTTTATCAAGCAAGTACTTTGCTGCTGGTAACCCAGGCCACTGATAAATTGAGTCCCTTAATGTATAACCCGGAGCAAGGCCTGGATAAGGTGGTTAATTCCGTTTCCCGCATCCCCGTGTTTACCATGAACACTTATTTAGGACAGTTGAAGACCGAAGCTCTAATGCAGCGGATAATAAAGGAATTAGATTTAAGCTATAGCCCGGCAGGGCTGGCCGGCTGCATTCAGGGTTCGGTAGTGAAAGATTCGAACCTCATCGAAGTAAACGTTATCAATGGTGATCCGCTATTGGCCAGTCGGATCGCCAACTGCCTGTCCAAGCAGTATTTGGAGCTCATCACCGAAAAAAATCAGGAAAAACTCAGCCGCTCCGGAACATTCCTGGATAATCAAAAGAAAATTACTGACCTGCAGTTGCGCGAGGCGCAGAAATCTCTAAAAGCACTGCAGAGCCAACCCCGTGGTGTAGCTGTATTGGATGCCGAATTTCTAAAAAAGTCGCAGGACGTGGTTAATTATGATTCGCGTCTGAAATTGGTGCAGGTAGAAATACAACAAAATACTGCCGCTGTTAATCAATTACAAATGGAAATCAATCAGATTCCCAGTACACTATTCATAGAAAAATGGTCTGAAGTCAAGGGGACCAATGTACGTTCCCAGGAAGTTAATCCCCTGTATGTGTCCACGGCCCAGCAGTTATCGCAGAAACAAGCCAGCCTGGCAGAAAAAGAAGGGGAACGCAGAGCCTTGCAATCCCTGGTTAGCTCGATGCACAGTGATCTGGATACCCTGCAGGCCGAGCTTTCCAGCAAACGCATGGAACAGGACAATCTGCAGCGGGAAGTAGACCGGCTGAAATATACGTCCGGAACCCTGGCTCAGAAAGGCACAGAAACTCAGATCGCCAAATCAATTGATTTGGGAGATACATCAGTTGTGGTCTTATCTGAAGCCTCTATCCCCACCGGGCCGCTTAAGCCTAATAAACAGCTCAATATGGCCTTAGCTATGGTTCTAGGCCTGATGTTCTTTACCCTGTTGGCCTTTATTCTAGAATATTTGGATAACACCCTTAAAACCCCTGAAGATATAAGCCGGGAACTAGCCCTGCCTGTACTCGGCATTATACCCAGGTCAAATACTCATAGCAGTAAACAACACTCATATGGAGGTTGAAATAATGGGCATCAAACCAAGAAAGCCAAATATTGAACTGATTTGCCATAGCCATCCGAAATCATCTACTGCCGAGGCTTACCGTACCCTACGGACCAACCTGGGTTTTGCCAGCATGGATAAGCCGTGTCGTTCCGTCCTTTTCACCAGTACCAGTCCCCGGGATGGCAAGTCAACAGTATCATCCAACCTGGCAGTAGTCATGGCCCAGGCCGGATACCGGGTGGTGCTCATCGATAGTGACCTGCGCAAGCCCATGCAGCATCTAATATTTCAGATCGAAAACCGACGTGGATTAACCAACTGCCTGCTCAAGGAGGCAGAGGTAGCATCCGTGTTACACAATGGCCTGGTAGATAACCTGTACGTTATGCCCAGCGGTCCCATTCCTCCTAACCCGGCTGAAATGTTGAATTCAGCAAGTACCGAGCTAATACTACAAGAACTATTAGCTGAATATGATTACGTATTTATAGATTCACCGCCAGTTCTGGCGGTAACCGATGCAACCATCCTATCTACCCTGGTAGACGGAGTTGTTCTAATAGTGAACTCCGGCAATACTCGTACCGACCTGGCCCGTAAAGCCTGCGAGCAGCTCAGTAAAGGTAATGCCAGGCTGCTCGGGGTAGTGCTGAACCAGGTGAAGAGTGACAGTAATGACTATAAGTATTACTACTATTACTATCGTTCGCATGATGATGTAAATAACTAACCCAATTAATTACGGATATTTATTATATCTACCAACCCAGATATTGAAAGATTCTAACTATATGCCCTGGACATACCCCTTGAAACGGAAGATTCGAGGGGTCTTTTCATCGCCAAATAAAAATCATTTTTCAACATTATTCCGGCAAATAAAAAAAACAAAGGGAACTTACAACATAGGACAGATATATAAGTTACTTAAGCAAATTAATAAATGCGAATAAAATGTAACTTAATGTAAGTGAATATTAAAAATACCAAAATAATGACGATATGAAATCATGTACATGTTTTAGGATATATGTAAAAATATAACTGGCGATATATTTTGCCGTATATTTTGGTAAAAAAGTACAATATTTAGAATATATTAAATACCTGGAATTATTAAGCAGATAGGGATGAATAAATTATGCAAAGCAGAAAAATGAGATATTTGTTCCTGGTATTAATTGATGCTATATTAATAAATCTCGCTATTTATGTAACCCTCTTACTGCGTTTTGAGGCCCATATTCCCCTGTCTACTCTGCACCACTTTATTCATCTGACACCATTATTAACCATCATAACACTATTCTTCATGGCCGGCATGAAGCTGTATAGCCGCATCTGGGAATATGCCAGCATAGGTGAAATGTTGGCTATTTTTAGAGCCGTGACCTACAGTATGGCAGTTATTTTACTCGTTATCTATCTGTTTCAAATCCCGGGTCTGCCGCGCAGCGTATACATTGGCTCCTACCTGATGATCAACGCTTTCATAGGTGCATCCCGCATATCCTGGCGTATCATTCGAGATTGTTTTCATATCTCCTCATCTGAATTTGCTCGCAATGTCTTAATAGTAGGTGCCGGTGATGCCGGGGCCCTGGTGGTACGTGAGATTCAGAGCAATCCTGATTTGGGTTTGAAAGTCGTAGCTATAGTGGATGATAAACGGTCCAAACGCAGGATGCTGCTTTCCCAGGTGCCGGTTCTCGGTGATCGTACTAAGATTCCCGTCCTGGTACGTGAACTGGAGGTTGAGGAAATCATTATCGCTATGCCTTCGGTATCAGGCGATACCATCCGGGAAATAGTGGATATTGCGCGCACCACACCCGCCCGGGTTAAAATACTGCCCGGTATATACAATAGTCTTAGCAGTTCAGCAATTTCTCATCTGCGTGATGTAAATATGGAAGATTTGCTGCGTCGTGAACCAGTAAGTATTGACCTGGAAGAGATAGCCTCATACATTACCGGCAAAACCATAATGGTGACCGGTGCGGGAGGATCTATCGGTTCCGAGCTCTGCCGGCAGATAATCAGCTCCTCGCCGGCCCGTTTGGTGATGCTAGACTGCTGTGAGAATAATCTATTCGACATAGAACAGGAACTAGCCCGGTGCCTGAACTGCAATGCAGAAGCATTCCCCGAACTGATCGACGTCAGGGATAAGGACAAGCTGGAAAAAGCTTTTCAAAAGTACCGTCCCCAGGTGGTATTTCATGCGGCTGCTTATAAGCATGTACCCATGATGGAACGCCATCCCGATGAAGCCTTCAACAATAATGTCATAGGAACCAGAAATACAGCCGAGCTAGCTGATGCTTATGGGGTACGTACCTTCATCCAGGTGTCTACCGACAAAGCTGTTAATCCCACCAGCGTAATGGGAGCCTCCAAACGCCTGGCTGAGCTGGTGATAAAAGACATCAACCGTAACAGCAAAACCCGCTTCGCAGCAGTAAGATTCGGCAATGTTTTAGGCAGCCGGGGCAGTGTTATTCCTACCTTCATGAAGCAAATAGAAAATGGCGGACCCGTAACCGTCACCCATCCTGATATGAAGCGCTACTTCATGACCATTCCTGAAGCCGCACAGCTAATTATCCAAGCTGGTGCTATGGCCCAGGGAGGAGAGATATTTGTTCTGGACATGGGTGAACCGGTTAATATTTCCGAGCTGGCCTGCGATCTTATCAGCCTGGCCGGACGCGAGCCGGGTAAGGATATCCAGATCGAGTATACCGGCATCCGCCCCGGCGAAAAACTTTATGAAGAACTCTTCACCGACCGTGAGGGCATGGGATCAACCAAGCACCAGAGAATATTCATATCCAGAAAAGAGATAGATGAAGCCTATATCAACGTTGGTAAGACCATCCAGGCTTTCGCTAGAAGTGGTATGCATAGTCGAAATGAAGTAATCGAGCTTATTGCCAGCCTGCTGCCGGAATATCAGGTGCCGGATGATGTACCGATTCCAATGAAAAAGAATCTTGAGGTTGTGTAAAGAACAACGCGGGACAATGGGGACTGAGCCGGTTGCATCCCAAAGGGATGTCAGAACGGTCCTGTCCCCCGGCCGAGAACCAATATAAACGATTATCCTAGCATTGGTAACCATAAGATAATTCTGTAACGTGAGGAAGATTATCATGTTTAAGAACAAAAACTTACTAATAACCGGAGGCACGGGTTCCTTCGGCAATGCCGTATTACAGAGGTTCCTGCCTACCGACATCGGAGAAATTAGGATTTTCTCACGTGATGAGAAGAAGCAGGATGATATGCGTAAGCTTTATAAAAACGACAAGATCAAGTTCTATATTGGCAATGTCAAGGATTTGGACAGTGTTAAAAATGCTGTATATGGAGTTGATTACATATTTCATGCTGCAGCTTTGAAGCAGGTACCTTCCTGTGAGTTTTTTCCTATGGAAGCAGTAAAAACCAATGTTATAGGTACAAATAATGTTCTTACCGTAGCGATTGAGGCAGGAGTTAAAAAAATAATCTGCCTGTCAACTGACAAAGCCGCTTATCCCATCA
>CAZEDT010000001.1:209690-241390 GCA_964510795.1 uncultured Syntrophomonas sp. | reverse complement strand
TTTATCAAGATCTTTCGCGTCGCTCGTTTCCGCGGCGCAAGAGTTATATTATCATGTCTGATCATGTCATGTCAAGTAATCTTATCTGTTTTATATATTCTATATTTTAAACATACATTTTCCAGAATCATTTACATGACAGTAAATTTTATTTTTAACCCGAAGTAAGGGTAGGATTTTTTATTGTACCATTATCATCAACTTCCACCAATACACCCCTGAGTTGAATTTCATCATAGTTGCTGCCGGGATTAATACAAGTCGTTTTGCCAATTTTACATATGCCCCTGCTACTGTGGACGTGCCCGTGCAGGCTTAGCATTGGCTGATATTTTTCAATTGCTGCCCGCACTGATTTGCTCCCTACCGGGCCGGTAGCTAAGGAATCTCCATCCAAAATCGGATTTAAATCTTCATCATAAAGTGTGTCATGATCCAAATCAGTATCATAGGGTGGAACATGTATATTGAAAATACACTTATTCATGTTTTTTACTTTAGCTGCCAGATCATCAATCTTTTTACCCAACTCATCCTCAGATATATCCCGGGGGTACTTGAAAATAGTGGGATGTCCACTACTCAGGGATAATATTTCAAAGCCTTTTATTTCAATTATCTTTTCGTCACCATTTTTAACATAAGAAAGTCTGTTCAACACTTCGTCAATATGAGGTGGATCATCATTTCCTGGAGTAACAATGCAGGGAATATTGTTCTTGGCAAAACGCTCATCCATAAGTTTAACCCAGTCTTTGACTTGCTCAACCTGAAGATCTCTGGTAATACGCACTACATCTTCTTCATTAACTCTGTTAACTTCGTCTTCAGTCATTTCCACCCAGTAAAATCCTGCATCTCGCAGAGTTTTTTGCAGGTCAGGAAGTTCGCGCTTGTCTTTCAAACTTACCGTTGATCCATAATAGGTTGCTTCCCAGATACCTTTTTTCGTCTGTACAATAGGCACAACTGCCTTCCCCACAAAATCTCCACCATATATCACCAGATCAGCCTTATAGAAGGGACCGGCATTGGTGAATTTGCGAAAGGTACTTTCGGCCCCGTGTACATCAGACGCATAAAATATTTTCAAATGATTCACCTCTTTTTCTTATTTTTTAGTCAGCCGGTATCTCCTGGAACTGAATGTCAATATCTATACCTTGTTTGGCATAAGACGCTTTTGAGAAGTAATAAACTATTAATGGAATAATCAACAGAATTGCTGACATTACGATCATGGTATAGGGCATGTCACCATTAAAGAATGGTATTATCAAGTAATATAGAATTAAAAGGCTTATCAAAGTACTCAGGATACCCAGCCACGATATGGTTGGAAATCCCAAAAATCTGCCTCGTACTACCGGGGGTGCGGCATCGAATAACAATTTTCTGCGCCAGGGGAATATAATACCGGCAACGCCGAGAAATACCCAGGCAATAAACCAAGTGAAAATTGTATATCCGATATAGGCTGTCCAACTGGGCAAAAATATATCCATTAGGAGAAATAGCTCAGCTACCACTAAAGCAATAGTAGAAGCAACTAATGGTGACCCAGATTTGGGGTCAATTTCTGATACCTTGGCTGGAAACAGACGATCAAAACCCCAAGCATATATATTGCGGCTTGGTCCAAAACTCATACCGGCTGCTGAGCCAAAAGTAGCCATAAAAAAGGCCAGTGCAATCAAGAATATGAATATTGGATTTTTAGTCATAATCCCAATCAAGATAGTTAGGAAGGGTTCAAACTTACCAAATGGGTAAGCCGCATTACCGGTTCCGCTTAGATACATCAAACAGTTGGTCCAGAATGCTCCGAAGTTTTTATAACTGAAGCCGTAGAAAATAGCCCATGCTGCCATTAATATGGCTAATGAGCCAAACATTGCCAGTAATTGTGATTTCTGAACGTTGCGAACCTCTCCTGCCAGATTAGCAGCAAATGTAGCTCCTAAGGTGTTAAGTATAATGTAGGTAGAACCTGCCATTATTGTTGCACCAAGAAGAAATTTCTGAGGATGTCCAGCTTCAACGGCCAATGGAATAACATCGTTATAATTTAAACCGGTCAAGCTGGTAAAGTTCTGCGCAAATGCACCTGGTTCAGTAATTAGAAATGCCACTACAAAAGTAAGTGCTCCAACCGCGGTACCTATAAGTGCCATCCATGACATTTTCATCATAGCCCGACTGCCTTTGTAGAAAACAACCCATATAGTAAAAATCAGGATGGTTCCCAATGCCGCCCGTACATATAAGTTATTCAGCATATTCGCATACTGCATCCAGGAGGTGTCACCTGTTGCCCAGCGCATAGATACAAAAAATTCTACCAGCGCATATTTTAATGCCCAATCAGTGCAAACCCCTGTCCATGATATGGCGGTAAACGAAATCATAAAGCTGGACATCAAACCTATAGCTGGATGTAGAATACGGCTGATATAGATATATTCGCCGCCCTGTCTGGGCATAGCTACGGAAAGCAACCAGTATAAACCGGCTATGACAAACATTTGAGCTACAGTCACTATAGCCCAACCCATATGAGCACCAGGATACAGGAATGGGGCCCACATTAAATAAACTAGAGCATACATCAAGCCCGGGTTAACAGTGGAATAAACTAAAGTATCATAGGGACTTATCTGTCGGGTAAACCCTATTGCACTTTGTTGGAATAGTTCCAAGCCTTTTGCCATTATTATCCCTCCTTTAGGTACTTACTTTATACATCATGGTATCCTGCCAACCGCCAACTATGCGGTAATATCCAGTTAAAAACTGATCCAGTTCCGGATCACCGGTGTCAACCAACAACGGTCGGGGCATAATGCTGACCAGCTTATCCCGACTAGCTACAACGGTGATATTTTCTTTGCCTATTTCACGAATGATGCGGGGGCTTATTTGCTGATTTCCTCGGCCAAATATATGCCCTTGTCCCCCAATAGCCGTTACTACTATGTGAGCTTCTTTGCCTTTGATAAGGTCATATAATTGCTGCTCGCTTACATCATTGGCAAGAACCTGCTTATTCAAAACAACATCAACTCCGAGTAAGGTGTAAGGTAATTCAAGCCTTTCCATTATGCTCCTGGTAGTAGTACCGGGACCAATCACATATACAATATCATCTTTCATGTTGGTTACTATTTCAGCTGCAATCCCTTTAACTTCAGCCTTTTCAGAACGAGCCCCAGATTTCACACTTTGAACATATTTTTTGTTTTCCGGTACATTTAAGTAACCGTAAAGTCTGGCACTAACTCTGCCCTCTCGGAAAGCATCCTCATCAATATCCATTACCTCTGCTTCCCGAATATTCACTGCTTTCCCTTCCAGGTACATGGCCGTAGCTTCTCCCGCACTCTTCGGATTTACTGCATAAACGGCCGAGTGAATTTTTACACCGGCAGGAATTCCTAATACCGGAATATCAGAACCGCTGCCAACAGCGGAATAGATATTACGAGCCGTTCCATCACCTCCGGCAAACAATATGATGTCAACTCCGGCAGCCACCATATCGTGGGCTGCCTTCATGGTGTCTTCCGGTCTTGTTAAACCGCTATTAATAGAACCAATCACGGTAGGTTTAAAGCCGGCTTGATTTGCCTCATCTTCCCCCATTTCATGAGGATAGGTAATAATTTCAATCTGATCTTTGAGCCTGGCAACAACCTTCAGAGCCTCTATCGCTCTTGCGGGAGATTCCGGTTTAGCTCCCAGCTCCCGGGCCTTTTTCTGAATCTCCTCTCCATCGCTGCCTTTAAGACCAACTCTTCCACCCATTCCTGCAATTGGATTTACGATTACGCCCAATTTTCTCATTGTATTGAACCCCAGTCTTTATATTACTTGCCTTTTTCCCGGTGTAAGCTGGGAAAAAGGCAGTATGGTTGTTTATTTGCGACCTTTCCTCTTAAGATACTGTCTCCAGGTAACAGCTATCATTTCTGCTTCATTGATTTCCGGATGTTTTACCCGGTGGGTTGGCCCAGCATGGGGTGCATTCTTTATAACCTCAGGTTCTTCATAACATTCTCTGGAAATTTCTTGTAACGCGCCACAGTATTCATCAATATCATCTTTACTGTAAGATTCACATGGCTCCAAGGTGAAAGGTTCGGGAACGACCCATGGATGATGGGAAGTCCAGTAGTGCTGAATACCAAAATCACAAAGTCTCTGGTTGACATCACCCGTACCAAAGCCGGTGTCCTCCATCAGTTTTTCCCAACTCCAGCGTACTTGTTCCAAACGGTTTTTTCCTACCCCGAAATCGTAGTACATAACCACACCTTTGACGTCCTTGAGCTTTTTCATCATGTAGTTGTTGTTCAGTACGGAACAGATCGCAGCTTCTTTTAATCCTTCAGCACCATGTTGCATTATCCACATATATGATTTTAGAACCACATTGAAATTACCAAAATAGCTTCTGGTTCTGCCTATACTCTCTGGGCAGTTGTAGTTGAGAATATATTTGCTGCCATCAAACTCTACTCTGGGTACTGGCATAAAGGGCTTTAAAAATTCCTTATAACCAACTGCACCAGTAGCAGGTCCCATGCATCCATGAGGAGCAGAGAAGGTTTTGTGCAGATTAAAGTGACACATATCAAAACCAGCTTCTTTGGCTCGGGCAATTCCCAGGAAGGCGTTAGCATTAGCCTGATCATAGGAACAGAGTGCTCCTGCAGCATGGGCAGCATCAACATATTCTTTTATTCTCGGATTGTAAATTCCGGTATCTTCAGGGTTGGTAATCATAATACCGGCTGTACGTTCCGACAGCGCAGCTTTAAAAGCTTCAATGGGTGGAAAACCATTTTCGTCAGGCATCAGGGTTATAACCTTAAACCCAGCCGTATTAGGTGTAGCAGCATCACAAGGATGAGAGAACATAGTGGTTATGATCTCGCCTCTTTTTAGGTCTCCCCGGGACTGATGATAAGCTCTGATCACAGAAGCATTAGTGTAGACACCATGGGCTCCACCGCCGGGCTGGAAGCTGAAATAATCTAGTCCCGATATTTCTTTTAAAAATTGCTCCAATTTATAGTAAATTTCGAGTACTCCCTGCATGGTATCAGGATCTTGCAGCGGATGAATTTCGGCAATACCTGGATGACGTGCTGCCATATGCTCCTGAACTTTCGGGCTGTATTTCATGGTGCAGGTGCCCTGGGAAATATCTATATTTACATCAGTACCCATGGTTTCCTGGGACAGTCTCATATAATGGCGGTTAAGCCTCATCTGGCTAACTTCAGGGAGTCCAGGAGCCTGTTTCCTCTTTAGACTACCTAAGACCGATATACCATCACCAACTTCCTGTGCGACTGCTGCTTCAGCCTGAGGTACGAGAACACCCCTTTCGCCAGGAACGCTCAACTCAAATATTATTTCTTCATCCCATTTAGCCTCGTGAAATTTTCTAAATGTCGAATATCTATCCCTACCCATTTACTCTCAGTCCTTTCTTAGTGTGTTTGTCTTGGAACTAAATTTAGCAGCTAACCGCAGCCTTCAGAGCATAGGCGAGTTTGTCGATGTCTTCTTTAGTGTGTATTTCAGTTACACATAGGATGGCGCTTTGTCCTAATTCCGGGAATTCAGAAGAAATGTCTTTACCCCCATGGATCTTGAAACCCAACAGGGCTTTGTTGATTTCTGCAACTGTTTTGCCGGTCATGTTGAAATTCACTACGAACTCTTTAAAAAAAGGAGTAGTTGTTTTAACTTCCACACCTGGTATTTCTGCTATTTTTTTGACAGCATACTGGGATCTTTGCATAATAGTAGTACCTACTTCTTCCATCCCCTTGGGTCCCATTATGGCCAGATACACGCCTGCGGTTATAGCCCATAAACCGGTACTGGTTCCGGTAAATTCGTTAGCTTTGTCACGGGAGCCATATGAAGTCCTATCAAATAGAACTTCTCCGAATCCATATTCACCTTTAACTACGGTATCAGTAATACCAAACATCAGGTCTTTGAATTCTGAGATGTATTTCATATCATCGAAAGTAGCGATAAAACCGCCCTGGCATCCACCAGCGCCCAGGTGCAGACCTAAAGTATGGAATTCACCACAGGCAATAGTTGCACCATAGTTAGCCGGAGCTTCCATAACTCCCAGAGATATAGGATCAGCATAAACGATATACTCAGCTCCCGCCCCTTTGGCCAGCTTACCTATTGCTTCAGCATTCACTTCAATGGAACCAAGATAGGTGGGGTTTTCTATAAATACTGCAGTTACATCTGAGGAGATTTTGCTCTTAAGATCAGCCATATCCATCAACCCGGCAGCATCACATTTTATCAATTGGATATTGATATCTGCTGCTGGCATGCTGTTCATATAATTCTTGATTACGGCCAGTACTTCAGTATTCATCTTTTCAGGTAGTAATACGGTCTTGCGAGAATTGATGCGGTTAGCCATTCTTATGGAACTGGCTGCCGCTTGAGTACCATCATACATAGGTATACTCAGAACATCCATATCCAAAAGCTCAGCCATTAAGGAGCAATACTCCCATAATGCCTGCCATTTACCATGGTCAGCAATTGATTCGCCAACATAAGCAGTTAGGAATTCTCCACGACCATTCATTTCATCGCAAACAGCAGGTACAAAGTGCGGTGCACAGCCGGCACCAATAAAACACAAATAATCTTTAGCACTTTTGTTTTTACATAGCAACTCTTCAGTGTGTCTCTTTATGGAGTATTCATCATGTATAGGGTCGGGAAGCTGCATTTCTCCCTTATATCTCAGTTCTTCCGGGATTTCTCTTTCATATAGCTCCATCGGATCGCTAATCCCGATTACTTTCATCATTTCTGCTTTAACTTC
Organism: uncultured Syntrophomonas sp.; assembly: GCA_964510795.1. Classification (GTDB taxonomy): domain Bacteria; phylum Bacillota; class Syntrophomonadia; order Syntrophomonadales; family Syntrophomonadaceae; genus Syntrophomonas_B. The sequence continues at coordinate 234,507 of CAZEDT010000001.1, read as the reverse complement.
AGGTACTGAGTTTGGGATATATGGATATACTATCTGTTTCTTACTCATCCTCTTTCCTCCATTCACTGATACCTATTTTGACATCATCCCCTAGGAAGCTTTTATTCAGGTGAATACATATCACAGATGGCTTGGCTGGAAGTACTTGCCGACTGTCCGTCAATAATTAATTCACCGGCAAAACAAACCCGATGCTGATTGTACTGACAGTTGCTGGCATTACATGCTACGAGAGGACTTAAATTACTAGCATGACCTTCCCATATGTGGCTTGAGCTGGCTAGATTTACATTAAGGTTATCTTCTGCCATGGCACCCTGACGTAGGTTAGTACCTATTTGGGCATTACTTCCGCTAACAGGTTGCTTGTCCTTATCCCTAGGAACAAAAGTCTCACAAAAAGCCTTACTGCCTTTCAACATTACCTGTATCTCTCCGGCAGCACATTTTTCACTGGGATGATGAAAGGCACACGTGTCTACCTGACAGGTTGTTTGGGTTGTAGTCATTTTCAATGAACCTCCTTAATCTACTCCGAGTATTTTTCAAAAACTAATAAGAGTGGCCTTTTAAATCACTCCTTTATTCAAATTAGGAATAGTTTTAACTTTTTGCATTTGTTTATGCAAAATATTACATATTATAATTAAGAAAATATAATTCTCTATTTTAGCTGGCATCTATAAAGTATTTTGTGAGGTGAAATATACAGCCATTGCACGGCTGTACATATTTATGGAAGTTATGCAGGGAAGACACTTTATAAGAAATGATAAAATACTGCCGGCAGAAAATTTTGATCCTCATATCTTGGGCGAAGGCCAAGCTTTATATGAAGTGATTAGAATTATTTCTGGGAAGCCATTATTTATGGCAGAGCATCTGGAAAGGCTAGAACAATCGGCCCAAAAGACCAATCATCTTTTAAACCTGTCCCAGCCATTTATATTGGAGCGGGTGGATGATCTTATTAAGGCCTGTCATATTGAAAACGTTAATATTAAGCTAGTAATCATTTACCAGCTTAATAAAACAGAATTGGCGCCTGATTTTTACGCTTATTCTATACCGACTCATTATCCTTCGCAGGAAGACTACCTGAATGGAGTCGATACTAAAAGCTATTATGCCAAGAGATCTAATCCAAATGCCAAGGTGGCCAATATTGCCTTAAACTCAGCTATTCAGCAGGAAATTTCAAAACATAAGGTATATGAGATTCTGCTTTTAGACCACAATGGCAATATTACTGAAGGCAGTCGTTCAAATATTTTTATGGTAAAGGGAGAAAGGATATTTACCGCACCCTTGCAGAATGTTCTTCCTGGTATTACCCGCAGCGTTGTACTTAGATTGTGCCAAAAACTTGGTTATTCGATTATTGAAAGGAAGGTTGCCATTGAGGAATTGGCTGATGTGGATGCTGTATTTCTAACCGGTACATCGCCTAATGTATTACCCATAAGAAGTATCGATCAATTTAGCTTTGATTCAGCAGCTAATCCGGCAGTAAAAAGTATCATGCAGGGCTACGATAAATTAATTAGCGACTATATTAAAAAGCTTTAATATATTTTACTTCTTAATTAGTGGATAGAGGCTTTCACCTGTCCCGGTAAAATTAACATAGGTTTCAGGTACCTCACCAACAATTATAGTTTCTGCCATTGGTACTGTGGTAGATACGTTTATTTCTTTAGCCATAAATGGCACCGCAATTTTTATTCTGCTATCTATTTTCAGATAAATTTGGTGTCTGGTCTGATTAATGCCCGCCTGTTCGAATCTGTCTTTTACGGCAACTGACAGCTGCTTGCTGGGAATAATCCTAACCTCTATTTTGGGACCGCTGCCCGACAAAAACATAATACCGGTAATTTGTCCCAAAGGAACAGTAACCTTTTCTTCTTCCAGCATATTGAGTCCTTCTATAACAGCGGTAATAGTTTTGGACATAATCTGATTCAATATCACTGTATTGGCCTGTATCATTACGATTCTACCATCATCATCTTTGTGCACATAAACAATATCTTTATACTCTGTTTCATGAACAACCTTTTCATTTACAGCCTGATTAATTATCTCTATCACCCTTAACTGCGCCTTAGATTGTGCTAATTCTAATATACTGGCTTTGAGCCTTAAGTCTACGAGTACATAGGAAACTGTTAAAATCAATATCAAAATGATAGAAACTATGTGCATCTTCCTTCTAAAATACATCTAATCCCCCCTCGTATGGTACCAACGGCCGGGATGTTGTATAACCTAAGCCTGAACCTCAAGCAGCAACTGTATTATGTATATGAAAAATAGTTCTATTTGGTGCACAGTTTTTCTTTCCATAATTACCTTGTTAATCCCAATGTACTAAAACACAACCCAGCAAAAGTCTGATCCCAAACTGAAACCGCCGAGTATTAGTTTATAGCAGAGCAAAACCCTCCCACGATTTGGCAGGAGGGTTTTGCAGTTATATATAATTAATAAGTCCATGCAGTTCAGCTATTCCTTTAGAAGGCTATTTTTTCAAATACCACTTCTGCGGTATTGGAGGCCCGTATTCCCATCTTGCGCTCCTTTCGGCCGATGGATATGCCATAATCGCCCATCTTTTTATATGCTTCCCGTCCACTATGTGGTTCATTTCCCATTCTTTATAATGAGCAACAATTTCATTTTCTACAAAGTCTCGAAAAGCTTTCCTGAAAATCTCATGTTCTAAAGTAAAAGGTAGATTACGTTCCATGATGGCCCTCCTCCCCCTTAACTAATCGCCATTCTACAATGCTATTTATCCTCAATAAGCTATAAAAAACATGCTTCATCTGCACAAAACCTCTTACGCACCCCCTCCCTGCTGTACTCTTTAAATGAACACAAGGTACATTTACCTTAATTAACGCAATTTGCATGCCAGCCGGAAAAAATATGCAGAAATCCGGTATTCAGCCAGTATGGGCACGGCTTATAATATAGATTCAGCATAACTGCAAATCTAAGGAGCATGAGTTATAAGGTTGCTTTAATGAAGACCTTGTTATAATGCCGGGATTGGACATTATGAAAATTGATAGGTCATTTCTCAAAACTCAGAAAGGTTTGGCCTATAATTTTTCTATTGCAGCTTTACAAGCGGTTTTAACTCTATTGTTTTTGAAAATTAGGCCGGGATAGGCTACCATATACTAAGGAATGCGGAAATAATAAGGGATTATAAGATAATTCCTGGTACAATGCCTGATTTCCTGATCCCTAAAGAAGGAGTGTTTATTGATGATGGAACAGGTTAGAGTTCGTTTTGCCCCCAGCCCCACCGGTACACTACACATTGGCGGTGCCCGCACCGCTTTGTTTAATTGGCTATATGCGCGCAGTCAAAACGGTAAATTCATATTACGTCTGGAGGATACTGATCTGGAGCGTTCCACCGAGGAATCTGCGGTAGGAATTGTGGATGGTTTAAGCTGGCTGGGCTTGGACTGGGATGAAGGACCTGATATAGGCGGCAATTATGGACCGTATCGCCAGAGTGAGCGCCTGCCAATTTATCAAAAATATCTGCAGCAGCTTTTAGACAGCAATATGGCTTACTATTGTTTCTGCACCCCAGAAGAATTACGTCTGCAAAGGGAACAATCCCAGGCTAACCAGGGCACTTATGCCTATGCCGGAACTTGCAGGCATCTCAGTCCGAACGAGATAACCGAACGACTGGAGCAGGGCATCAAGCCTACTATCCGGTTTAGAATGCCCAACGAAGGGACTACTATTGTCCAGGATTTAGTGCGCGGCGAAGTAACTTTTCAAAACGAACTGGTAGATGATTTTATAATAGCTAAATCTGATGGCTGGCCCACCTATAATTTTGCCGTGGTAGTTGATGACTATAGTATGAAAATTAGTCATGTTATCAGAGCTGAGGAGCATTTGCCCAATACCCCCAAACAAATATTATTATACCAGGCACTGGGACTGCCACTTCCGCAGTTTGCTCACGTTTCCATGATCCTGGCCCCGGATCGAAGTAAATTATCTAAACGCCATGGTGCTACCTCGGTACAGGAATTCCGTGAGCAAGGTTACCTGGCTAAAACCTTGCTCAACTATCTGGCCTTATTGGGCTGGTCGCCGGGTGATGATATGGACATAATGTCTATTAGCGAAATGGTTGAACGTTTTAATTTGGATAATGTATCTAAATCAGCGGCTATTTATGATATTGAAAAACTTAGTTGGATGAACGGGCATTACCTGACTGAGATAGATACTGAGCAGTTAGTTAGTATGATAGATAAAGAAGCCAGAGCCTGTGGGTGGTTAGCCGAAGATAATCAGGATTATTTTTTCAAGGTTATTGATCTGGTCCGCAGCCGGGTGAAAATAGTTCAGGAACTGCTACCTGCAATTGAATACTTTTTTGTTCATCCGAAAACATATGATGAAAAAGGAATAATAAAGTATTTCCGTAAGGACGGAGCTCTGGAAAAACTGCAAACAGTTACATCATTGATGGACACCAGACCTTATAATGCCGAGCAAATAGAAGCAGCCATTCGTTCCCGGGCTGATGAGCAAGGACTTAAGGCTGCCGACCTGATTCATCCTACTCGCCTGGCACTATCCGGGCGTACTAATACCCCAGGGCTCTTCGAGATTATGGAATTGCTAGGCTCGGAATGCTGTTTGGAAAGGTTAACCAGAGCTATGGAATATGTAAATAATCTGGAATTTTGATTATTGAGGGGGTTTGGCCATGTCTGAAACTATCAGACTTATCCAGCACGATGAGTTGGCAAAGCTATTAGATTTGTATAAACAACTACATCCAGAAGATCCTGCTGTAACCAACGATCCATCATTAAGATCGTTGTGGGATGAAATATACAGCGACCCTTATTTGCATTATCTGGTGGTAGAAGCCGATGGTCAAATAATCTCTTCGTGCTGCCTGGCCATAATAAAAAACCTGACCAGAAGTTTGCGTCCTTACGGAATAATAGAACATGTTATTACCCACACGGAATTTAGGAATCAAGGGTACGGTACCAAACTTCTGCAGCATGCAGTATCAATAGCCAAAGAGAACAACTGCTACAAGGTCATGCTTTTGAGCGGTTCTAAAAACGAATCCACCTTGCGTTTCTATGAAAATGCAGGCTTCAGTAGAGGCATTAAGACAGGTTTTATCATCAGTTTATAGTGAGCAATATTCATTGTAATTACTTAAGGAAATTTCCAGTTTTTGTTACATTGCAAGTTTTTTATATAAACATCTCATAACCCTTTGACAATCGCTGCACCCTGTATTATAATTGTTTTTGCGCGGAAGAGATTCCGCAATGCAGCCGAATGGTGTAATGGTAGCACGACTGATTCTGGTTCAGTTCGTCAGGGTTCGAGTCCTTGTTCGGCTGCCATTTTTATGGCCCCATAGTCTAGAGGCCTAGGATGCCGCCCTCTCAAGGCGGAGACAGGGGTTCGAATCCCCTTGGGGCTACCAATTTTAACCAGAATTTGTACTGACAAAACCACTCGACAAGAGTGGTTTTTGTATAAGTTGTTGTATGTCGTAAACATGGGACATTGGGGACATTGGGGACATTCCCGGAACGGGTGTGTCCCCTTTCATTAAATCCGGGTGTGTCCTCTTTCCTTAAAGTGAGGTGGAATAAAGCATGCGTACCCTGGTAGCAACTACATTAATTAATGCTAAAGGCAAAGAAATTTACTGTACTGCCAAAAAAATTACTGATAAACACATGGACTATATTCGTAATTATGACCGCCAGGATCTGGAGGAAATAGGTTTTGTGTTTATTAAAATGATGTCTCTTGATTACCCCAATGTTAAAGGATACGCGATTTTCTTTGAAGGACATGTGGATGACATTCTGCCCGCCTTAAAATCCATGGATATTAAATACTAGAAGCAAACCAGGTATCGATGTCTTGACATAGATACCTGGTTTTTTGTATTCATTCCTATTGGACTTAAATCACCTGCCAATATATCCACTTTTTAATTATTACATTTTCCTTACTTATTTCAAAAACGTTCCCTACCTGTATAACTTTTATCCTCTGCCATGCAGGATAGTTAATCCAACTTTACTGTTTACATATTTTGTTAAATATGTATATCATTGTTATAACAACTAATCGAAGGAGGTAGGATATGGATAATAAATATCAGGCAGCTGGAACTTGGGTATCACCAGGGGTGCAAAGGGATGGCGGCGGACTTATGATTGTAAACGGACATATAGTAGTTGTAGGTCCCTGGAATCCTTTAAATGAAGCTAAATCGGAATTCGAAGAAATCTATTCAGCAGTTGCAGTAATGCAAATTGCTTCTAAAATCACTGATACCGAAGTGCGAAGTGTAATCCAAAAATCAGCTGCAGATGTTGTAACCAAACATATTAACCAATTGGTCAAATAAATAATATTTGAACTAGTTGCTTTAATTAATTAGTAGATATCGTATTTCGTAAGATATCCACAGTAAAAGTATAAATTAAGACGCAGGAACGTTGTGTTAGCTAATAAGCAAAACAAATTGAACGTCCCCGCGTCTTTTCCTGCCCCGGTCAAATTATTAAAATAGTATTTTGACAAACTTGCGTTTGCCCACCTGTAAAACCATACCGTCTTCTAACACGATATTTTCATCACCATGCTTTTCACCGTTTACTTTTACCCCACCCTGTTTGAGCATACGCTTGCCATCGCTGGTAGAATCCACCAGACCATTTTCATTCAGGAATTTGGGTAGCCAGACTTCGGTTTCGCTGACTTTCACTTCTGGAATATCCTCGGGAATGTCGCGATTGGAAAACACTAAATGGAACTTATCCCGGGCTAAGACAGCTTCCTCCTCACCGTGGTACATGGTGATTAATTCCATAGCCAATCTTATCTTGGCATCACGGGGATTCATCTGACCGGAAGTCATTTCCGTTTGCATGGCTTTGATCTCTGCCATGGGAACTCTGGTTAATAATTCAAAGTAGCGAGCTATCATTTCATCGGGAATTGACATAGTCTTGCCAAACATTTCATAGGGCTCATCATTTACACCTATGTAGTTACCCAGGCTTTTGCTCATTTTCTGCACTCCATCAGTACCTTCCAGGATGGGCATCATCAGAGCTATCTGAGGTTCGTGACCGTATTCTTTCAAGAGCTGGCGACCTACCAGGAGATTGAACTTCTGATCAGTTCCACCCATTTCAACATCTGCCTGAAGAGCAACTGAATCATAGCCTTGCATCAGTGGATACATAAACTCATGCACCCCGATAGGCAAACCTTCCTTATAACGTTTGCTGAAATCGTCTCTTTCCATCATCCGTGCCACGGTATACTTGGCCGCCAGAGTCAAAACATCTACCAATTGCATAGGCATCAGCCATTCACTATTAAAATGGATAATGGTTTTCTCTTGATCCAACACCTTATAAATCTGCTCCTGGTAGGTACGGGCATTAGCCATTACTTGTTCTTCGGTCAGCTGTTTGCGGGTCTCTGATTTTCCGCTCGGGTCGCCGATACGACCAGTAGCATCGCCGATAATCAAATGAATCTCGTGGCCCAAATCTTGAAATTGACGCAACTTATTTAAAACCACGGTATGTCCGAGGTGAATATCTGGAGCAGTGGGGTCAAGGCCCAATTTAATGCGTAATGGTTTCCCTTCAGATAGTGATTTACCCAGTTTTTGGATTAATTCCTCGCGGGGCACAATTTCTGCCACGCCTCGTTCAATCAATTCCATTTGCTGCATAACCTGTTCTTTTATATTATTATCCAAAATAATAACCTCCTTACCATTAAAGAATGATAGCATAAAAAAACATCCCAATGCAATCTAATCACAGTACTAAAAGCCTCAATACAATCGATACCGACCTTGTTTTTTAGCCTCTTTCAGATTATTTAAGGCTTTGTAATTATTTAACATATTTTTACTTGTGAACAATACTATTATAATGAGGAGCTTAAGGTGTTTTTTAACATATGCTCTCTGCCGCAGTATTTCGGTATATTGTACAATCATAATAAAATAATTATTTATTGAAATCAGGATCTATGTAATAATTAGAGCTAGATACGCTTTTAATTCGGTAATTGCTAATACATAAATAGTAGCAGGAACTAACTTGAGAGAAAACTAAATGATGTCAACGGAAGGAACAAATGTTTATGGTAAGAGGACCAAAACCGGGCAGTAAGCCCGCCAAGCAAAAGATGGACCGCAAGAGTTGGATGATTTTGCTCTCCATTATGATCTTAATCGGGCTAGGATCAGTGATCGGAATTCTAGCCTTCGTTGCTACAGATCTACCCGCATGGAATGAGCAGCAGTTGACGGGGGCTGATGCTACTCTCCTATATGATGATCAAGGCCAAGTCTTTTCCCGTTTACATGCTGAAGAAGACCGCACTGCTATCACCTTGGACAAGGTTCCTGATGATATGATTAAAGCCTTTATTGCTACCGAGGATCAGGACTTTTATGATCATCACGGGGTTAATTTCAAAGGAATCGCCCGCGCTGTGTTAAGCAATATACAGTCTCGTGATTTAACCGGACAAGGTGCCAGTACTATTACCCAACAGCTAGCCCGAAATGCATTCTTGAACTTTGATAAAACCTGGCAGAGAAAAGTAAAAGAAATCCTGCTGGCTTTCAAACTTGAATCAGTCTATTCCAAAGATGAAATCATGGGATTATATCTTAATAAGATATATTTCGGCTCGGGTGCTTACGGTGTCCAAGCTGCCTCCAACACCTATTTCGGCAAAGATGCCAACGATTTAAACCTGTCTGAATCAGCCCTTCTAGCTGGCCTGGTGCAAAGTCCCAGTGCTTATGATCCCTTTCAGAACTTTGATGCCGCAAAAAACCGCCAGAAAATTGTACTCAATAACATGGCTAACTGTGGCTATATTAGCTACACCGAGGCAGATGAGGCATATGCTGCCCAAATTCATCTAATTAAGGGACAAACCGGAATGGGACGCTACGGTTACTTTGTTGATGCAGTCGTTGACGAAGCCTTAGAAAAGCTGTCCAAATTAGAGGGTTATGAAGATGCTGATAATGCTGTTTATCGTTCTGGACTGAAGATTTATACATCTATGGATGCAGGCTTACAGGAACACGGAGAGGAGTATTTTAAGAATCCCTCCAATTTTCCCAGTGAAACCAGGGACGGACAAAAGATACAAGTAGGAATGGCGATAATTGATCATAGCAATGGTGAAGTTAAGGCCATAATGGGAGGAAGAGAATACAAGCAACAGCGTGGATTTAATCGGGCAACCAATGCCTACCGCCAGCCCGGCTCGGCGATCAAACCGCTTACTGTATATTCTGCGGCTTTGGAAAAAGGTTTAATGCCTTTCACAGTGCTGGATGATTCACCCATTTCATTTAAAATGGGAAATGGCATATGGTCGCCAAAAAACTATGACAATAGCTACCGCGGTTTAATTCCGATGCGAACCGCGGTTCAATGGTCCGTTAATACCTATGCAGTTCAGCTTCTGGATAAAATAGGTATACGCAGTGGATTCCAGTCTGGGAAATCTTTGGGCTTGCCCTTAATCGACTCGCCCGGCAAAAATGATTTATCCCTGGCACCACTTTCTCTGGGCGGTTTAACCAAAGGAACCACACCGGTGCAAATGGCAGCAGCCTATGGAGGTATTGGCAACGGCGGGATATATATCAAGGGTCATTTTATTACCAAAATCGTAGATCACAAGGGTACCACTGTTTACCAGTATAAACCTAAATACACTCGGGCTATGAGCCGCGAAACAGCCTGGTTAATGACCAATATGCTGCAAACCGTTGTAAATTCAGGTACCGGCACCAATGCCAAGGTACCCGGGATACCAACAGCTGGTAAAACAGGTACGTCCGAAGAAAATCGTGACTGCTGGTTCTGCGGTTTTACCCCATCATATTCTGGAGCCGTTTGGATGGGATATGATGCTCGTTATACTATGCATAATCAATATGGAGGAGGTTATCCAGCGCGCCTGCTGAAATCCATGCTGCAAAAAGCTCATACCAAGAAAAAAACCGTTGCCTGGTCTACGCCATCCAACATTGTTCAAATCCGCATTTGTTCCAAGTCTGGCAAGCTGCCATCAGCAAGCTGTCCGGAAGATCATATTATCAGTGAATACTGTGTGAAACAATATGCCCCCAAGGATATGTGTAATCTGCATCAGACCGTGGTCATCTGTAAGGAGTCTGGGAAATTAGCCGGCAAGTATTGCCCCGAAACTCAAGTTATTTCCAAGGTCCAAGCTCAACCTGGCAGTTCTGATGTAAGTAAGATACCTACAGAGATATGCGATATTCATAAAGATTTTAATATACCCGGTCTATTTAAAAATACAGTTAAGATATGTAAGGACCCCCGTCACGAGGGTAAGCTGTACCGGGCAATTGTGCCCAATCCTTCCCAAAGCGGAGGGTGCCCATCAGTTTTTGTAGAGGAAATAGTACTTCCGTCTGGCCAAAAAATACCTTCCTGTCCGCTGGAAGATCACCAGATAAAGCACCAAAAACCAGGAGAGATCATTGACAATCTCATAGAAAACAGATAATTCTATTTCTAAATTCAATAAAAAGAACCTACGGTGACTCATCAATTCACCGTAGGTTTTTTTTATCTTGCAATTTCCTCGTAGTCTACTCTTATAATGCTGCCTTTGCCTTGCTTATTTTCCACTTTGATATATATAGACTTAAAAAATAATTATACTCCTAGTCTCATTATAAGAAGGTATTTTTATAATTTTGGAGAATATTGGTATAATTTCTTTTTTCATCCATTTTAATGCAATTTATAAAGAGGACCAGACTTTATTCAATTAATATTTCTATCAACTCAGACTAATTAGTTAGCTTATAAAAGGGGGAATAATAACTTGAAAACTACCAATGATATTTTAGGCCAAAAACAAATGCTATTTGATAAAAACCAGTATCTTATTGATGTTCAGGTGAATAGGGTTGCAGACATTTTCGCTGGAGAGAATATGCTGCCACTTCTTGAGGAGTATATAGAGGAATCATGGGCCAATACATATGGTGATCTGGAGCGTTTTGTATATAACCAGGATTTTCTCCGTTGGGCTTTCGGTTATCAAGGACTTGATTCCAAGTCAAGCGTAGCAATGCGAAAAAACCACCAAACTATCGCGGTAATCCTGCATACACCCAGAACACTCCTTTATCAGGGCCTGGAGGTACGCTGTGGAATACACACCTGCATGAGTGTACATCCCGGAAATACAACCAATGGTTTGGCTAAGTACCTTATGATAGCTTTTCAACAAGCCTGTATGGAGGACGATTATGATGGTACTTTTTTCTGGTTACATAGCTCTTTGCCTAAACCAGTCACATCATATCGGGTTCTCAGCGCCTTCGAAGGCAAACTAATGGATAATTGGGGAGATTATAATGTTAAGATTCGTATATTGAACCCAGAACGGGTGACTGCTTTTTCCCATTTGAAAACCCACGAAATAAAAATTGCTCGCTTGCTCAGTAAATATAAGGCGGGGACCCCAGGAATTGAATACGAAGTCATTAATGCTGCCAATTGCGAAGAGGCTCTTAATTTTGTGAACAACTATGCCCGAGATCAGGGCGAAGGTCGCCTATTTGATCCAGATGAATTCAGGCAATATGCCATGTATGATAACAACAACCCAGATTTTGCTGTTTTGGGTGTAGTTAAACGGGTACAAGGCCAAATCAAGGCTGTCATGATTGGATATTTTATTTACATGGTCGGTAAGGGTCGGGATAGCATATTCTTTATTGACCAGCTTTGTATTGACAAGCAGGTGGATTTTAATGATTTTATAAAAAATATTGAACTTATTATTATTGAACAATTCAACCCATCATCCTTAATGTGTATGGACCAAAGATTGGGGGTAGCCCAAAGATACCTTCCCAGCGGTTCCATTCTCGCTTGTAGAGCCATTGCATTTAAACCCAGTCTGATTAAAAAAGATAAGAAAAAAAGGGCGATCCCAATAATCGATATGAAATAGTACAAAATATCAATATTTCGTAGTATAAAGATTTAAGAGAGGTCATCAATAAATATTGATGACCTCTCTTTCTATCAAGGTATATTAAAGATAGTTTTGGGGGTTTCTGTATTCACCATTAATTATGACTTCAAAATGGAGGTGGGGACCGGTGCTAGCTCCGGTTGATCCAACCGCTCCAATTCGTTGTCCTACTGTGACCTGCTGTCCGACTGAAACATATATTGCGGACATATGGCCATACCTGGTAACCATTCCATTACCATGATCAATTGCCACAAAATTACCATAACCACTTTTCCAGCCAGCAAAAATTATCTTGCCGTTAGCATAGGCAGCAATTGGACTTCCCTGGCTGGCACCAATATCAATGCCTTTATGGAAGATTTGTTCTCCGGTGATGGGATGGATTCTGGTTCCAAAGGCGCTAGTTATTCTCCCGCCTCTAACGACACCAAAGTTACTGCCGCTTCTGGAAACCGCTTTTTTGGTACCTACCCGCATCTTGCTAGATACTGGAGCAGTAAGTACTTTAGTATCAATTGTTTTACGTTCAACTACATTAGCATTTTCAACTACAATTTCGTAAACTGATTCTTGTTTACCGTTAACACCAGCAGATACAGTTTTTCGCTCCGATTCATATAGGCTGGAATCACTAATGTATTCGGTAGCAAAGGGAATATCTTCGACTACAGTGCTTTCATATACAATAATAACTTCCAGTACAGGTTTTTCTGCTTCAATAGTCAATTTATCGCCCGGATAAATTAACATCTCCGTATTTAATTGGGGATTAAGCTTTTGGAGCTCCTCAACTGAAACCTTGTTATCCTGCGCAATAGACCATATATTTTCCCCGTCTTTAACCTCAATAAGGGATGCTGCTTTCGATTTAGAGTATATTTTTTCCTTGGCCTGCTGCCAGGAAATTACAGTCCCATTGTAGTCATTAACTTCAACTATATCCAGTTTAGGTTTAAAACCTATACTTTTGATCTTGGCATTTTTGTCGATCTTGGCGGAGTATTGATTCTTATACTCCTCCAGTAACCCTTCTAGTTTAACTTTGTCTTGTGTATAAAACCAATTATGACCATCTAGCTGAACCTGATAATATACTTGAGAAGTTCCCTGCGCTGGTTTAAGATATTGATACCCAAATGCTAGCACAATTAGGGTCATTGCTATGATTCCTTTGATAAATAAGCTGCGGTTTTTCATGCATCACCTCTAATTAAATTATTTATAGTAAACCAAGGTTACTATATACTTGTTTCGCTAACCCACCACGGTATCCTCTTGGTATATCATGGGTATGAACATGAATGTCTAAAATCATAATTCTGTATCATCGCTCAACACGGGGCTAGATCATTTATTTTGCTTTTTTTAAAAGCTATCAGCCTTTTTCTGCCAGAGTTACAGTAATATAAACTAATTTGCTATTGCGCAGAATTCCTAATTTAACTTTTTGGCCGACTTCTTGTTTCTGAATGCATTCCTGTACATCAGATGCACTAGTTACTGATTCGCTATCAATGCTGACCAAAAGATCGTTGTCTTTTACCCCTGCATGACTGGCCGGGCTGTTGGCTAATACCTGAGATATTAATACCCCTTTGGTATCTGCACTAAATTGCATTTGCTCTGCTAATTCGGAGGATATATCCGTCATACTTATACCCAAATAGGGACGTATAACTTTACCGCTCGTCATAAGATCATCTATGATTGACTTGGCAGTATTGATGGGGATAGCGAAACCAATGCCTTGAGCTTCAGTGCTTATCGCAGTATTTATAGCAATAACCTGACCTTGCATATTTATCAGAGGACCGCCACTATTCCCGGGATTGATAGCAGCATCAGTCTGGATAAGATTTTTATAATTACGGTCTTCGATAGTAACTGGTCGTCCCTTGGCTGATATTACCCCAGTAGTAACGGTATGATCCAAACCCAAAGGATTCCCAATGGCAATTACCCCATCACCACTTCGCATTGAATCAGAATTGCCCATCGAGATGATAGGAAGATTGTTAGCATTAATTTTTAATATGGCTAAGTCCAAATCGTAATCCTCACCCACCACAGTAGCATTAAAAGCGTTATCCTGGCCCAGTACTTTGACCTTAATGCTAGAAGCACCATTTATTACATGTTGGTTGGTTAGAATATAGCCATTGCTTTTTATAATAAAGCCGGTCCCACTCGCGGCTTCATCTTGTTTAGACCTGGACCAAGGAAAATATCTAAGGTTATTAGGACTACTTGAGGAACTGATTTGAACTTCAATATTAACTACGGCAGGTCCAACATTCTTTACCACATCGGCAACATCCAAGGAAGCCGTTGAAGCCGCATTAGCTGTTGCTATATTGGCAGTTGAACTACCTGGATTGGCTTGCTGGCTCACAAAGAAAACTCCCCCAAGGAAAAAGCTTAATATGGCAACAACCAGATATTTTTGCGTTTGTACTCTCATTTAGAAACACATCCTTCCTAGCTATTTAGTTCATGATAAGAGAACCAATTCCAGCTGAATATTAACCAATATATATGGCTTTACTAACGTTATATAAACACCCAATCTAGCATCCCTCTTCATAAAGCAAGATCTGATTATTATTCCATTTCTAAAATCAGCTGCAAGCCGCCATCTTCGAATCGATAGGCAATATCAGACTCATCTGCTACCTCTTTTGAATGGCTAACGACAATTACACACTTATCATAAACATGAGCCAGCTCTTCAAAGATTACTATTATTTCTCTGGCCGTGTGAATATCCAGGTTTCCAGTTGGCTCATCCGCTAGTATTATATCTGCATCGCTGGCTAAAGCACGTGCTATGGCTACTCTTTGCTGCTGTCCACCGGAAAGCTGCAAAACATTTCTTTGAGCCTCATCTTCGGTTAGTCCGAGATCTTTTAAAAGCTTTAAAGCTTGTTCTTTCCGTTTACCTTTATATGATCCGGAAATCTCCATAGCCATAGTTACATTTTCCAAAGCAGTCATATAATTAATAAGATTATAATTTTGGAAGATCATAGCTACGTTTTCGCGACGGTGCTTGGTAAGGCCGATTTTCTTAATATCCTGGCCATTAAACACTACTCTGCCACTCTGAGGAATATCGAGAGCTCCTGCCAGAGCCAGGCTAGTGGTTTTTCCAGAGCCAGAAGGACCTATTATGGCATAAAAAGTACCCTTGTCAAAAGTAATACTGGCATTTTCCAGGATATTTTGACGTTTCCCGCCATTGACGTATCCAAACGTAACATTATCAAATTCGAGTACTGCCTGCATTCTGCTTTCCTCCTTAAGATGATTTGGTCAAAATAGTTTTGGGTTTATAACGCATTATTGTTGTGGCCGGGAAAATTGTGCCCAGCAGTATTATTATCAAGCCCGCAGAAGCCATTTGCCCCAGCTCAGAACCAGTAATTTGAACGTTTATTGCATCAATCGGCTGGTAATTCTGCTGCCGTCCAGGCATACGGTTAAAGCCTGCACCGCCCATACCACCTGGTCTAAGGTTATCATTACTTTGAGTCTGGGCAGTCTGTATTTCCCGATCAATCAGCATATCACTTGCACTCTGAGCTATATATTTCCCGCTGCAAGCTGCTAAACCGAAAGCAATTAGAGCGATTATCAGCACCTCTGCCAGATATTGACCAATAATTTTCAACTTACCTTCCCCCATAGATAGCAAGACCCCAGTTTCATACATCCTTTCTTTAATTGATAGCATCAATAATAAAGCCAGTATCAAAGCACCGGCTATGGCCACAATATACACGACCATTTTAGAGAATGAAGCCACCGTTTCAATTGGTCGCATCATTTGTTTATAGGCTATATCGTTGGCATCCAGAGAGAATTTGCTCCAGTCGATATTCATTGCTTGGGCATCAGTTTTTACTTGATCAATGTTTTTTGGATCGTCAACAAAAAATACTACCGAATCTATACCGCCTGAGCTCATACCGCTTTCACTTGACGCGGACTTAAGGGGGATGGCAGATTGATAATCTACAAATATTTGATTATATGGCTCTGTAAAAGACATATTTCCTCTACCTGAACCTTGCGACGATGTGGTGGTCGTACTTGCTTCATAGATACCAACGATTGAATACTCAACGCTGGTATCTGAACGAGTAGCTTTCACCTTAATTTTAGAACCTACCTTAAGCCCGTTTTGTTCGGCTAGATTCTTCTCAATCAGAGCTACCTTTTGGTTGGCATCCTGCGAATTTATCTGGCGACCGAATATTATCTTGGCTCCATTACTAAATGTATCTGTAAGAGCCGATGAAGAAACTCCTGTAACACTCACATCGGGAAGCACAAAATTAGCATCAGCACCAAACCCGCCCCGCATTTGTCTATCGTTCGTATCAGATTCGGTTTCGGTTCCCGAATCAGTTACTACAGCCGTAAACCCATCTGCGGTGCCATTGGCATTAACTATGTAATTGAAATCTGCAATATTCTTTTGTTGGGCAATTGCTTCAGCCATAGCCTCGGTAACAGGTTCAGTTTGTATTTTGGGTCTTTCCTCACCGCTGGCTCGCGCCTTTTGCATGGCAGTTGAACGGTCGTAACTCAAGGTAAGCTGACCTCCCAGCTTTTGTCTGGCCAGAACACTCGCAGAGTTGGTGGCATGTTGAATAGCAAGTCCTGCCAGGACCATATTGGCTATGGCAAAAAATAGAACTAAGATTATAAGTGATTTACCTTTCCTTCTGCTTACTGCCAGTAGGGCTCTTTTTAGAAAATTCAAAACTAAGCAACCTCCTTTTTAATTGCATAAAATAATGGCTTCATTAGACTCTATGGACAATTGGAATCCAGGAAGCCTAGACTCCGTTAATGAATCCTCTTGGTTTAACTATACAAATGAAATATGAAGGAATCGTTTAAAAACTGTATAAAAACGCGTATTGATTCTAAATTTATATTTCCTAAAATGAATAAAACTGGTCAATTGACCAGTTTCGTTCAGAAGCCAATGGTGCCATCCACCTAACCTACTAACTTTTCCACTTTTTAATCATGTTTATCATGGAAAGTTAGAATAGCAGTGCCAGCACCACTAGTTTTGAGCCACAATACCCGGTAAGACAAATCAAAAGTTTGACGAACTATTTTCCCCATCATTTGGAATTTTTCCCAAACACACTATAATGATATTACTTGGAGAAGTCACAATTAAGAAGGAGGTTATTGTAATGAAACTAGCTGGCAAAACTGTGGTTATTACTGGTGGTGCTATGGGCATTGGCAATGCGATCGCAACTCTCTTTGCCCTGGAAGGTGCTAACGTGGCTATCGGAGATATTGATTTAGCTAAAGGCCAAACCGTTGTTGATGAGATTAATAACAATGGTGGAAAAGCTATATTTGTGACAACTGATGTTGGCAAGTCGGCAGAGGTAGCAAATTTAATGGACCTTGCTGAAGAAGCTTTTGGAAAAATCGATATCGTTGTCAACAATGCTGGCATTGCGGTTACTATGCCATTCGAAGCTATTACTGACGATATTTGGGACAAATTTATAGACATTAATCTTAAGGGTGTAATCTACGGATGCAGGTATGGTATACAAAAAATGAAAAAAAATGGTGGAGGAGTCATACTTAATTTAGGTTCTATTCACAGCCATGTTGCATTACCGCTTATTTCCCCTTATGTTACCACCAAAGGTGCCGTTCTCATGCTCACCAAGGCTCTAGCAGTTGAATATGCTCAACAGAACATTAGGGTCAACGCACTTTGTCCAGCTTATATAAAAACACCTATGATTATTGATGCACTGGAAAGTTTCGGTGAAGCCGGTCAACAAATGGTTGAACAACTTACTGCCATGCATCCTATCGGCCGGATAGGTGAGCCGGAAGAGATGGCTAAGGTGGCACTTTTCCTGGTTTCATCTGATAGCTCATATATAACTGGTGCGGGTATTCTTGCTGATGGTGGCTATACCTCAATGTAAAAAGCAATAGTGCCAGGCACCTAACATTCTAACTTTCGATGACAAATGGAAAGTTAGAATGTTAGGTGCCTGGCACCAGCTTAGCTTATTATTTCAGAGTGATCACAGTTACTCCAAAGCCGCCCTCTTCGCGAGCACCATCGTGAAACTCACTTACATAGTGGTGTTTTTTCAGGTGGTTCCTTACCGCGTTGCGTAAAGCGCCGGTGCCTTTACCATGGATTATCCTCACTCTATCTATGCCAACCAGAACTGCATCATCCAGGTATTTCTCTAATTCTTCCAATGCGTCTTCGGCATATTTACCGCGCAGATCCAGCTCCGGAGAAATGGTTTTAGCCTTCTCCAAAAAGGTTTGATTGCGCTGTCGGCCTGGTTTTTCTTCAATTTCTTTGGCCGGGGAAAGTTGATCACGGTTCACAGTAAGTCGCATAATACCTAACTGCACCACCACATCATCCTGAGCGTTAGGAGCGTTTAGCACATAACCCAGCTGGTTAACACTCTTGACATGTACGTAATCTCCAGCTTTAATTTTATGGTCAGCTGGACCGTCTTCCCCACTTCGAAGATCCACCGTCAGTTCACGAATTCTTTTTCTTTTCTGTTCGACCTCATGCCATTTAGGTGGGGTTTCTTTTTCCTTGAGCATTTCTTTTAGTTCATCGATAGCTTCATTGGCTTCGCGTTTTATGACGCGAACATAGCTGTCGGCTTCTAGGCGAGCCTTTTTGATAATTTCGTTTTTCTCGGTATAGAGATTCTGGCGTTCTTTATCCAATATGGCGCGTTGCTCAGCTAATTCTCTTTTTTCTTGTTCCAGTTCCCGACTGCTGATATCGAATTGGTAACGACTCTCTTTTAACTGGCTAATCATAGCGCCAATTTCTCTTTCTCGCTGGGGAACCAGGTTCTTGGCCTGCTCCACAATTTCCTTGTCCAGGCCCAGCCGGGAAGCTATCGCAAAGGCATTACTCTGGCCGGGAGTACCGATGGTTAGGTCATAGGTAGGCATCAAAGTTACTGGATTAAATTCTACGCAGGCATTTTCTACCCGTTCGTTTTGATAGGCAAAGGTTTTCAACTCACTTTGATGGGTGGTTACTATTACGCGAGCATTACGGGTTTTCATCTTCTCCAGAATAGCCCGAGCCAGAGCAGCGCCTTCATGCGGGTCAGTTCCAGCCCCCAGCTCATCCATTAATACCAGGGAACTATCACTCACTTGTTGGAGAATACTGATAATATTATTCATGTGAGATGAAAAGGTACTGAGGGACTGTTCTATGCTCTGTTCATCCCCTATATCTACATAGATATTCTTAAAAATTGATATCTGGCTGTTCTCTCGTGCGGGGATAAATAGACCACACATAGCCATCACAGTCAGTAGACCGGTAGTCTTCAAAACCACCGTTTTACCTCCGGTATTGGGACCAGTAATCACCAGGATGTCAAAATTCTTACCCAGGCTGATGTTTACCGGCACAGCTTGCTTGCCCAGCAAGGGATGACGAGCCTTCTGCAAATCAATTATTCCCTTGTTATTTACCAGGGGGCGGAAACCATTCATGTTATAGGCCATATTGGCCCGCGCAAAAATGAGGTCCAGTTCCTCCAACAATTCCAGGTTAGCTAAAAGCTCACTGGCATAAACGGCTACCGCGGCACTTAAATCCCGTAATATGCGTTCCAACTCGCGTTGCTCTTCGATCTGCAGACTTTTAATTTTATTGTTGTGTTCAACCACCGGCAGTGGTTCTATGAAGACCGTCGCTCCGCTGGCTGATTCATCATGCACAATGCCCTTGACTTCATTGCGATATTCCTGCTTGACCGGCACCACGTAACGACCGGCTCTTTCAGTTACTATCGCATCCTGCAGCAGGGCTTGGTTGTTGCCGGAGCGGATGAAATTCTGCAGATAATCTTTGATCCTTAAACGGCTGGTTTCTATCTGCTTTCTGATGCTCTTAAGAGCAGCCGAAGCATCATCCCGTATTACTCCATCCTCATCGATTACGTCGATTATTTTCTTTTCCAATTCCTTGTTTTCCATAATACCGGCGCTAATATTTTTTAAGATCTTAGCTGAAGCTGTACTGGTATATTTTATTGCTAAACGTGAGGCGCGTAATAGGTGGTAGATATCGAGTAATTCGGCTGGCATAAGAATGCCTGCCACCCGGGCCTTTTTTAAATGCTTATCCACCGGATGCAGCGAACTCAAAAAACTGGGCTCACCAAAGCGCAACAAATCCATGGCTTCCGCAGTCTCATCCAGACGCATATTAACGAGCTGCAAATCTGCTGCTGGCAGCAGCTCCAATGCCTTTACTTTACCGCCGTCCGAGTAGGCCAGTTCTGCTAATATTAGCTGAATTTTATTAAACTCCAACTTGTTTAAGGCTTCTCTGTTCATGTTTATAGTACCCCTCGATAATAATGACCTTTAGTAAATGAATTTCCTATAGCAAGGTCTTCTTTGCAGCTGATTAAATCAGCGCTTTGGTCCTTTGCCAGCTTATCCAGTGCCTGGCGATATATCTTAACGGTTTTGGCCAGTTCTTCCTCCTTAGTTAGCTGGGCTTCAATACGTATGCTCTGGGTTCCCAGTGACATTACCCGGGCCAAATCTTCTATCAGACACAGAGTTCGTGAGTTAAATACGTAGAATTTACAATCAGCATCAGTAGCCACGGGAAACTGAAAGCCTTTTTCATCCTGCAGGTAGTAGTCTGCCGCAGCACAGGGGGCCTTACATTTGCCTGCTTCTCCCCCCATCGTTGCACCCAGCATACAATACTGGGATTGCATCAGCTGTAGTTTTCCATGCACTATCATTTCGACTTTAGCAAAATTATTGAAACTGTGCAACTGCTTAAAATTTAGTTCTGGTGACAAGCAAACCGAAATAATTCCCAGCTCGGATAGAAACTCCAACCCATACGAATTAAATACATTCAAACTATAATCAGTTTTTAAATTAATACCCTGTTGTAATCCCCAGTGAAGATCTCCCCAGTTACCCACCATTAGAGTAGAAAACCCTTCCTTTACTATATTCCGATAATCATAATGGTCTTCAGGAAGATTAATCCTGGGTAAGACCGGAATCAATCGGGTGACACTACTCGTGTTCCAGTGAAGAAGTTCCTGTAATTGTGTTTTTGCAGGACGTTTCCGGCTGCCCATTCCTTCCAGGCCTAACAAGACCTGATCCGCTCCGTTTTCCAGAGCCACCCGGGCCTGTTCAGCCGTGTTAACAGACACAGTTAAAAGCGGCTGTCTGGGGCTCTTGAGGTTAGGATTAGCTGATAACAGCTTATGTTTTTCTTTGTTGTAGTCTCCTCTGCTGCTCTTGGGATGGCTATTAGCCATCAATCTTTTTTGGGTTAATGCTTCAATAGCTTTGCGGCGAACCTCATTAAGGTCGCTGAAAGGCAGCATAAGATTGTCGGCACCTGTGATGGTCAAATTCCGCAAAACAAAGTCGGTATTCCCCATCCTCCCCAGCTTGTCTCTTAACACTTCTTCATTCAGAGCATATTTTTGTGCTACTTGAACTGAATTATCAGTTTCAGCTTCGACTCGATTGCCCCGGTCATCTACCAGAACCAGTTTGAGAGGCTGACCGGACAGCATACTCACTTCCCCATCCACCCACAGCTTATGCGCTTCTTCCTCATGGATGCTCTGCTGAGCCTCATTTAATAGCTCTTCATCATGGGTTTTAAACACCCGATCCCCAGGAAAAACACGCTCTTCCATCTGAATATCAATAATATCGCCTGAAACTGCTGCTTTAACGGGACGATGGTCAACATACATATCCTTAACCACCACTACCGGGTTCTTGCCCTTACCTACCCATACTACCAAGCCATCGCCAGATTGCACCTGCTCATTCAATTTGATGCTGGTAATCAGATCAGCGGTCTGCTGTATTACTCGGCCGGTAAAAACTCCCCGATTATTAGGGCGACGAGTACTTAGAAAGTCATTATTCGAACCTAGAAAATAACCGCTGCTAAATCGACGGTTAAATATTTTCAATAGTTTCTCTTTAATTTCCGGAGCCGGCCGTTGTCCCGAGCTTGTCATTAAATCCAAGGCTTCGCGATAGGCACGACAAACTACGGCCACATACTCGGGCCGTTTCATACGCCCCTCGATTTTCAACGAGCTAACCCCAGCTGATTTCAGCTCAGGCAGGTATTCTATGAGACATAGATCAGCGGGACTGAGCAGATGTTTGCCATGTTGGGTCGGATCCAGACCAGGCTGTCCTGACCTATTCTTAAGATCATAGGCTAAACGACAGGGTTGGGCACAACGGCCCCGGTTTCCACTTCTGCCCCCTACCATACTGCTAAACAAACATTGGCCTGAATAAGAGTAACATAAGGCTCCGTGCACAAACACCTCAAGTTCGGTATTAACTTCCTGCTCATGGATGGCTTTTATATCAAGCTTGGAAAGTTCCCGAGCCAGTACCATTCGCTTTAAACCCTGTTCCTTGAGGAAAGCTACCCCGTCCGGGTTATGCACCGTCATCTGGGTGCTGGCGTGCAAGCGCAACCGGGGCAGTACCCGACGGCAAGCCGTCACCAATCCAATATCTTGAACGATAATGGCATCTACGTCCCGTTGCTGCAATTCATACAAGTAATCAAGTACGCCTGCAAATTCCCCATTATCAATGAGAGTATTCACTGTTACATAGACCTTTTTATCACGCAAATGAGCATAATTTACGGCCGCTGCAATTTGGTCCAGATCAAAATTTTCTGCTGACTGGCGGGCGCTATAGCTTTTGCCCCCCAGATAAACAGCATCAGCGCCGTTTTTCATTGCCGCTAAAAAGGCCTCCCAATTTCCTGCCGGTGCCAAAAGTTCCATACTAATGTGTACATCCTCCAATTAGTCTTTTTAGTGGAGCTCATTGTTGTAGCGTTTTACCCGGATAAGACCCGAGCAGGGAATCACGTCCACACCCTTTTGCTCCAACTCATCCAAAAATAGGTTCATGCCCAATGAATCGCTGGCCATATGACCGGCTACAATTACATTTATATTATTATCCCGCGCCGCTAGTCGATGCCTCTCGGTCAGGTGCATACATATTATGGTTCCCACCCCGGCCTGAGCCAGCTTTTCATAGGCCTTATCAGAGGTGGAAGTTCCCCCGGAAAACTTTACGTAAATTTTACCCGCCCGCCTTTTTTTATCTCCCAGGACTATGCTGGGACCTGCCTTCAACTTACGCGCTTCGGTGTATTCAGGAATATCTAACAGCTGCTCCATAATATCACCGACAGTCAATATTTTGGTTTCCTTAATCATGTTTTGTATGTAATGACTGGCTAAATTATCAGCCGCGGTATGTACACACATAAAAGGGAAGTTTAATAACCGGGCGGCATCTACTGCTCTCTGGTGGTTCAATGGCATTCTTCCCCTGCGAACCTCATTCATTCGCGCTGCCATTAATCCTTCGCCTATATTGATTGGTACCCCCATTTCGCCCATCATATCTGCCTGCATTTGCATAACCTCGTGTAGTCCCGCATCAGCTATGCCTTCAGGATGGTGCGCCATGACCAGATCGATTTTGTGACCCTTTTCACATAGGCGATCAGCCAGTATAATTTCCGGGGTTTCCATATCAATGCCACACAATATGCTTTTGATTTCTTCGTCACCCGTTCCCACCAAAATGCGGGTATCGTAAAACGGATTACTGAGGGCTTCCTGATCATAGGATAGTTTTTCTTCTTCACTTAAGCGATCAAAAGATTCTATATTCTGTTCCAGCAATTCCTCCAGGTAATTCCCACGCACATCACAATTCTTACCCATCTGCACCGCTAATTGATATATTTCTGCTAGTTTCATATACTTACCCCCATATAATCTATTTTTCCCTGGCTGCTATCAGAAGCCAGGACTATTGACTTAAGTTGTAGGGACCCAGCTCACCGCCATCTTCTTTATTAAAATGCCGGCGTAGCCTGTTCCATATTATAACATAGTGCTTTTAATTTGCTCCTCCAATAATTCCATTCTTTTGCACATCTGTTCTATTTTATTCTCGATATTTGCCAGGCTATCCATTAATCCAGGCATAGGTTCATCCTCTACAACTTGTTCCAGTTGATTAAATATTTCCTGGCGGGGTACATGGTTAATGGTCAGTACTGAATTTGATACTGGTTTTTTTATCCCCAGGTCTTTGCGTTTGACGGGTTCTTCCTCCTCTTTTACCACCACACTAAACCCCCCACAGGATTCCAGTATAGCTCGCTCAACTTCATTAATATCCCGAATCCCTTTTTTCCGAAGTTCCTGCATTAAATCATCTAAATTAAATTTTTCTTTCATTAGGTTTTCTCTTATAACCTTGCCGTTTTCAATAAGCACTACTGGTACCCCGGTAAGCAAATTTGATAATTTTCCGTTCTTGATGCTCAGGTAGCCAATGGTATACTCCAATATAGCCAGCGTAGCCAAAACTATTATCCCTTCATAGAAAGGCATACTTCTATCCAGAGCTACCGAAATTACCGTATCACCCACTCCGGTCATAACCACAAAATCAAAAGGCCCCAGTTCACCCAGAGCCCTCTTGCCTAACAAACGAATCATTATTAGAGCCAGGAAATACATACCTGCTACTCTTAAAGCAAAACCCAGCAATTCCATAATGC
>CAZEDT010000001.1:0-209590 GCA_964510795.1 uncultured Syntrophomonas sp. | reverse complement strand
GCCAGGAAATACATACCTGCTACTCTTAAAGCAAAACCCAGCAATTCCATAATGCTACTTGCCCCCTTAAGAGTCTCTAACTTAGTATTTCGTTGTTATATATGGGTTTATTCGTCAGACAGGACACAGGGGGGACGTTTTTGCAGGGTTATTCTTCACGATTAATCTGCTGACTGGTTTCAAGTAAGGACATTATATTTTGTTTGGCAATCCTTAATTCTTCGCTCCTAGCACTGCTAGTTGGTGGCATTTTAATTTTGAGCTGTACTTTAGCCGGTCGGGGCGATAAAACATAGATGGTATCAGCTAATAGCAGGGCCTCATCAATATCATGGGTAACGAATAATACTGAGGGCTGGTAACTATTGCATAGTTCCTTCAGCCATAGCTGCATTTTTCTCCGGGTTATAGCATCAAGCCGGGCGAAAGGTTCGTCCAGGAGCATTATATCGCTGGTGAAAAGATAGGTGCGCAAAAGGGCAGCTCTCTGACGCATACCTCCCGAAAGCTGCCGAGGATAGTAGCATTCAAATCCTTCCAAGCCAAAGTCCTTTAAATACTGGCGAACCATTTTTTGAGCCTCAGAAGTAGGCATTCCTTTAAGCAGTAGAGGAATAGCTACATTGTTTAGAATATTCTTATGTGGTAAAAGTAAATCCTTCTGTTGCATATAGCTTATTCTGCCAGTACGTCCGGTCCAATCCTCCCCATCAAGTGCGATTCTACCCTGATCAGGGTTAATTAGACCAGAAATTATATTTAAAAGAGTACTCTTGCCACATCCACTTGGCCCGAGAATGACCACGAATTCCTGGCAGTCTACCATTAGCGAGATATCATCCAGGGTAAATACATTATCCATGCTTTTACTTACATTACAGACATTTATCCGAGCCATGTTTTATCCTCCTCGGTTTGGTATTTGCTTGATCACTTATATTCTACCCGAGGAAAGAGTTATTGGCTCATTTTTTGTTTGTCGCCATATATGGGCTTTTATGAATTACAAAGAGGCTGTGTTGGCATACTATTTGCAACATTAATGAATAAGCATGATTTTACCAAACCACTGTTAGTAAAATGAATGATCTGGTTGGTAAGGTGCCAGATTCTCCTGGCTGTGGGAATCATCACCAAATAATATTTCACGGTGATATCGTCCATAATAAATACGATGGACTACAAATGGAACATACTTGAATTGATAATTGAAAGAGGTGCTTACGCTTACATGGCAAGTTACAAGTTTTTTATGCCTTCAGTCAATTTTATGGGACCCAACTGTTTAGAGGACTCGGGAAAAGATATTCAAGCATTAGGTTATAAAAAGGCTCTTATTGTAACAGATAAGATTCTTAACGATATCGGCCTGGTTAACAAATTAACCAGTGTGCTTGATGGGAATCAAATTAAATGGGTGATATTTGATGAAACGCATCCCAATCCAACTGTAGGAAATGTTGAAGCTGGCTTAAAGCTCTTGCAAGAAAATGCTTGTGATTTTGTTATATCCTTTGGTGGCGGTTCTCCTCATGACTGTGCCAAAGGAATTGCTCTGGTTGCTACGAATGGTGGGTCGATTAAAGATTATGAAGGGGTTGATATGTCCAAAAGCCCCCAACTTGCATTGGTAGCAGTTAATACGACGGCAGGGACAGCTTCAGAAATGACGAGGTTTTGCATCATTACTGATGAAGAACGTCACATAAAAATGGCAATTGTCGATAAAAATACAACTCCTATTTTCGCGATCAATGATCCCTTATTGATGATTGAAATGCCCAAAAGTCTAACGGCCGCCACGGGGATGGATGCACTGACGCATGCGGTTGAAGCTTATGTATCCACCATCGCGACACCCATTACCGACGCATGTGCTTTAAAAGCTGTACAGTTGATTTCTGAGTATTTAAGAGTTGCGGTTGAAGATGGGAAAAATGAACACGCTAGAGATATGATGGCTTATGCGGAATTCTTGGCTGGAATGGCATTTAACAATGCTTCCCTCGGTTATGTTCACGCTATGGCCCACCAACTTGGTGGATTTTACGATTTACCACATGGTGTATGTAATGCAGTATTACTTCCTCATGTGCAAGAATATAATGCCAAAGTGAGTCCTGATCGATTAAAAGAGGTTGCTGAAGCAATGGGAGTTAACACTGCAAACATGACTGATGAACAAGGCGCACAAGCGGCAATTGATGCAATTAGAACATTATCCTCTGATATAGGTATTCCAGCAGGGTTAAGAGATCTGGGTGCTAAAGAAGAAGATATGCCAACCCTGGCTACCAATGCCCTCAAAGATGCCTGTGGTCTAACAAACCCGAAACAAGCATCACATGAAGAAATCGTCGCAATTTATACGAAAGCAATGTAGTTATCGACCTTTTCTTCTAAATTTATTATAAAGTTCTTAAAAAATAAGTATGCTCGGTTATTAATCATCCGAGCATACTTATTTGAGACTTTTGCATAATTAGTTTTTGGCGATCCCCACTATTGCAAGGCGAAATTCCCCCAAAATGCAAAGAAATCATTGCAGGCACCAGAACCAAAATATCAAGGAAACACTTTTTTTACTCTCTAGTAACACCACAGTAACATCCTGGTAACACCTTTTATATGTACATCCGTAACCATCTGTAAAACAAAACCCACCTCGTCTTTTGACAACGGGGTGGGTTGAAATGGCTTAGCTTATCTGAATTTTGATTTAGCTCTGAATGAAATGCATCCGCATCTTGGACTCCATATTCCGGTATATAGGCATTTATGAATTACAAAGAAGTAGAACCTTTATCATTCCGGGCATCGGTGCGAGTCCGGCCCTTTTCCAAGAATATCCTTCATTCTAGTAAGAGCTGCTTCGGAATAAAAAGCAATCTCTGCTGGGCCACCCGAGATTGTCTCTCCTGATAATATTATCCCATTATCCGTTTCAAGATATTGTATGGGGAGATTGCGTATGAACATTTTTCCGGTATTTTTGTCTACTATTTCAATAACTACAGCATCTGCTTCAATTTTATCCTGAACGGTTTTCTGCGTGGGATCTAATGCGTTATATTTCTCTGCCCATTGCTGTAAATACGTTGAGACCGTCTCCATATAAACATAATGCATTTCCTGCCACAGGGCTAATAACTCATGATAATTTGCAGCCTGTTCAGCCAGTGTTTTCATCATCTCATGAAATAATAATGTATTCGATGATGTGTTTATTTCCTGTTGCAAGCTATGAGAGGAGTTCACGTTCATACTTTCAACCTCCATATTCACTTTCCTCATGGTTATTAATTAGTCTTTTTTTCCGGTGCAAGTATCAATCTTTGAGACATCCGGCATTGCGGACAAACCTTGCCTTCATTACTCTCATGGCATTCTTTGCAATATACGGTAAAACATCTTACACATTTATACAAAACCGAATTCGCTATTTCAGCTTCACATCGAGGGCATTTGTTCTTATCCATAAAAATCTTCCTTTCGCTATCCAAGTTTGCTGGCTATGTTTTTCTAATATATCGATGAATTTATTAGTTTCAGGCGATACCCGGAATCACCTGCCATGATTATATTCAAGCAGGCATAATCTTGAGGTATTCTAAACAAGTTGGACAAGGGCATCCCCAGTATATGACAGATTAACAAACGGTTAATTCCTGCATGACCGACAATTACCATATTGTCAAAAGGCAACTGGATAATCTCGTGAAAAGCAGCCAATATACGGATACTGCAATCAGCAAAACTTTCTCCCCCCGGTGGACGAAAGTACCCGATATCGCTCCCCCGCGCTTCGAATTCTTTCGGATATAGTCGCTTTACTTCCGATAATTTTAGTCCTTCCCATTCCCCCAGATATATTTCTCGCAAGTCAGTCCTTGCCTGGGGGTTCAAGCACAGCTCTGAGGAAATCTGCCGGGCTGTATCCATTGAACGAGCCAGATCACTACAGAATATCCCGTCGATTTCCAACCGGCTCAAATATCTTCCCAAAGCCTGAGCCTGTATAACACCATCCTTGCTTAGGGGCAGATCAATTTGCCCAATATAACGCCGCTGCTTATCTTCCAATTCAGTTTTCCCATGCCTTACCAGGTAAATTTTTTTTTGTTTCATAGAATCTCCCTACCCTAACTGTTTAATCGATCGCTTACTGGCATGAGGTACATATGCATCATCTGACTTTTTGATTTCTAAAGATATATCCAGCTTCCCCTTCTTTTCTGCAAGCTGTAGCGCTTCAAACCTGTACAATTCATAACGAACAGCTTCCATGTCTATCATCTGTCCCGTTGTAACCAATCGGATGTCAAGTGATATCCTTCCAGGTTGAGACGAAACACTGGCAGAAAAATCAGTAATACCGGGAATTCCCAGCAATACCTCATCCAAGTCCGCGATCGTCAGATTATAATCCTGATCAATCCTAATCACTCCAGATTTTCTTGCCCGTATATTATCGATTCTGCGTAAAACAGAGCCACATGGGCACGGGTTCGAAATAAACCGGGATAGATCACCGGTACGGTAACGAAGCAGCGGCATCCCCCTTCTCGTTAAGGTTGAAATAACAAGTTCACCATATTGCCCCTCCGGTAATAGTTCTCCCGTATCGGGAGCAACAACTTCTACGAAGAAATCACCTTCGTAGAAATGAAAACCATTATGATAACTGCACTCAATGCCACCGCCTAACCCCATCTCGGTCATGCCATAGTACCTGAAGACTTCGCAACCCCAGATTCTTTGTATTTCATGGATGGTCGTTTGCGGTACGTAATCGGTGCTTAACAAAATCCGTTTAAGAAATATCGGATTTGTCCGTCCTTTTCGTTCGTCATATCTGGCCAGTGCCAGTACCTGGTTAGGTATGCCAACCAGCACATCGGCACGGGTTTCTGCTATTTTATTCTGGGTTTCAGATAAACTCGTGATGATTCCATGTTTAATCGGTTGAGCCCCCAGCCTGACTAGAGCAGTATACAATAGATCACCTATACTGCCGGATCTTTCGCCAGGAAGTAAGATCATGACCCGTTCCCCTGGAACAGTCAGGGTTGACATACCTTGTAAAAAGTAATCAACTGTTAGTTCCTGCTCATCCTGTGTAAAGTAAACACGTTTCGAGGCACCTGTCGTACCTGAGCTATCAAGCGTAACAACCCTTTCAATCTCACTTTGCGATACGCACAGCATTTGCAGCCCATGTTCCCGAATATCCTGCGGGGTCGTAAAAGGGAATTGGGCCAGGTCATCGAGGCTGTTCAACCCCACATCTGCAAACTTTTTTAAATGCTTCCGATAAAAAGGACTGTTTTTAGAAACGTAATGAATCGTTTCCCGCAGTTTGTTTAGTTGATAATCCATTAAGACCTGTCTGGACAGTGATCCTGTATTAAATCCTATTTTATTATGAATCCAATCATCCATTGGATTTTTATGGTCGACATTATTTAGCATGGTTACTCCTCGACATGTATTGTTTTGGTCTCAACTTTCTCCCTTGACATGAGGCGAACATGACGCTTTAGTCAAGCAACCTTAATGGCGTCCCTGGGAGCAAAGGGGTGCCCGGAGGGTGGAAAAAGGGTAAGGCTGCTAGTTCCTATACAGACGATTGCCGTTATTGGCAGTCAGATTATAGGCGCAGAAGGGTATTAATTTCTTGTCCGGGCTTACGACATGGATCAAGCAGTCTTTGAGCCGTTCCAAATCCAAAGTCCAGGCATCTTGAAACGCCATCCCGGAGATAGATAGTGTATATCGGTCGACCCGCTCCAGAAATTGATCCAAACTATCGATTTTTATTCCCGAGCTACAGCATCCATCCTCCTCAGCTCCACCCTGGTTGAACTTTATTATTTGATCAGGTTGGGCAGCAGCCCACTGTCTGGCCACAAACTCTCTGGCATTTTTGGACCCTTCTGCCGCTGTTATGGGCGTGCAGCAGCACTGACTGGCAGTCGATTTATTCGCTTGCCAGGAAGACCACGGCTTCAGCTCTCCGTCGGGCATTAAAATAAAATTACCATGGAAAGAACAATATGCGTTTTCCCCTCCCGGTGGCAAGAAGTTATCCACCTTTAGCTTGCCAAACGTTTGTTTTTCTATGGCCTGCAAAACTTCTGGTATTGTTATCCTGGCAGAAGGTTGGGGATGACGGCCGAAATAACTGATCGGCTGAAAATGGACACCGCGAACAGCCGGCATTCGGGTGATGGCAAAATCGATAATATTGCCGATATCATCTGTATTAACTCCAGGTACCAGCGTGGGAACCAGTACGACACCAATTCCTTGCTCAGCGCATTTTTCAATCGCTGCCAATTTTATATCCAATAAAGCAGTTCCTCGAATCTGTTTATTGATTTCGTCCGTAGTTCCATCAAATTGTAAAAAGACACAGCTTAAGCCAGCATCCTTAAGTTGCTTCACCAGGTCCGGTTCCTTGGCCAGGCGTAAACCGTTGGTATTTAATTGCATAAAATCAAAGCCCATTTCACGACCCATTTTTATGATTGCAGGTAAATCATTTCTTAGCGTAGGTTCTCCGCCTGACAGCTGGATATTATAAGGGCCGCCGCTTGCCAAAAGCATACGATACCAGCTTTCTATCTCATTCAGATCAGGATCAGCTTCTGCCTCATTTTCCGCTGTGGCATAGCAAACTGGACAGTGCAGGTTGCAGCCTTGCGTGACCTCCAGCAATACACAGCAGGTCTGCTGTCTGTGATCCGGGCAGAGTCCGCAATCAAAAGGGCAGCCAAGGTCAACGCTGGTTGCGCAGGCGGTTGGCGCAGAAGGTATTTTCTTTTTATCCCAGCTTGCATAGTCTGGTTGTCCCTGCCAGATCTTGACACGAAATTCACCATGCTCCGGACAGGCTTTAACCAGATATACCTCATCACCATGGCTTATTTTCATAGCAGGTATTCGTTTAAAACATTCAGGGCAAAGACTCTTCGTAGTACCGATTATATTTTCAGTTGACACAGCGATTGCTCCTTTATTCAGCTTTGTACCTTTTAGTGCTCTGCCTTAGAAACTCTTCAAACCATTCCTTCTGCCGTTCAAAATCCGCGAACGGAAATGCCACCCTCATCGCGACATCGCCTAAAACCCCTTTGGCCTCGACCCCATCCAGCAAAGTGGCCTTAAAATAGGGACGGGGAAGATTTATATGGCACTTCACCAGGCCTACTTCCTCAAAGTAACTAATAAACCGCAGATCCAGTTTAAAATTTAAGTGATACTGATAGATCGCTGTTTTACTAAAACAGTTCTCAACTTTACTGCATTCAAAATCGTTCATAGCAGGATTCTTTTTAGCGCAGATAATGCGGAATCAATATCTTCATTGGTTGTGAATCTGGACAGACTGAACCTTATGGTACCACTGGGCGTATTTAAACACTGGTGAATCAGAGGAGCACAATGAAGTCCAGTGCGACAGATCAGATTAAAGCTTTTATAAAGTATTTCACCGACTTCCTCTACTTCCCAGCCCGGAACCGTAAAAGAAATGACCGGCGTACGCGGGCCCTTCACATTTATAACCTGAAGGCCCAACGCAATTAATCCTTCGGAAAGTCTCTGCGTCTTTTGATGAAGCGCAGTAAGATTGACCGGGTTTTCCTTTTGCCACCCTAATGCGTGTGCCAGACCTGCTAAAGCCGGTTCATTCGGTGTGCCTGCCTCAAAACGTTCCGGCATCATGGGGGGCATTTCATCAAGATCACTGAGAATGCCCGTACCTCCCACCCAGACCGGCTCGATTTCAACACCAGGCGCTATATAGAGTCCACCTGTACCGGGAGGCCCTAATAAATACTTGTGACCGGTAAATGCCACAAAATCAATCCCCCAGCTTTCCGGGTGAACTTCTTCCAGACCCAGCGTCTGAGATGCATCCAATAATGTTAAAGCACCCGCTTCTTTAGCTATCTTGGAAAGTTCAGCGACTGGATTAATAGCTCCCGTCACGTTGGAGGCATGCGTAAATACAACCAGGTGAGGCGAAAATTGTTTTACTGCTTTTTCCCATTTTTCTGGTATGACCCGCCCCTCATTATCTACCGGCAAAATCTTAACGTCAATATCGCGGTGTTTACGAACATAATTGATCGGTCGCAGCACTGAATTGTGTTCAGCCGCGGTCGTAATTATCTTCCATTCCTTTTTCCACGGAAAACCGTGCAGAACAATATTTAGCGCATGGGTAGCATTGTGGCACAGGACAATTTGTTCAGGTATTTTAACCTGCAATAATTCTGCCAGCAGACTCCGACAGCCTCTTCGCAAATCCAATGAATCAAACCCTGCTCTACCAGGATGAAGAGGAACCGCTGTAAGCTGTTCCTCAACAACCTTTCCGATGCCCGGCGCTTTGGGCCAAGAGGTAGCGGCATTATTCATATAAATAGTGCGCACTTTCTATGCCTCCCTGTTCAGTATTGAATATAGATCTCCCATACTCAAACATTTTTCTATTCTTGCTTTGATTATCAAGGCATGTTTCATTCGCTCCTCAATCTTCAGAAGAATATGAGGTTGATTGGTAAATTTCTCACCAACCCTGGCAAATCTTTCCTTAATGTTCACCAATTGCTCATGGCTTATCATTTTATCGGCCAGATACACCAGCATTGCCGCATTGATCCCTGGGTCTGAGGCATCAATCGTTATATCCATATGACAGGCAATCACCCTGGCCACATCAGGATATCCTTCCTGTTCAATAATCACGGCTCCAGTCTGAGCATGGTTGGGCTTTCCTTTGGCAATGTCATGCAAGAGGCCGCTAACCGTAATAAGTTCAATGTCTAAATAGCCCCCCTGGTCATTCAACATTTTTGCGATTTGCCGTGCTACATTAGCAACTGCCCATCCATGTCTGATGACGGAATCAGCAACGTTGTAAATGGAAAATATCGCCTGACATTCATCGATGGTCGGCATATTCCTGCGCATCAGGGAGCTACATATATTTTGATAGTCTGTTGCCGTATCCATATCTAAAAGTATGCTCTGGTCAATTAATTCAACATTACAGGCACGATGTTCAAAGTGCTGTAAAACCGAACGAAGATTGCCTGAGAGCGGTTGGTTCATGATCTCTCCAAAACAGGGTCGGGTGATTAAAGGGGGGTGTCCCCGCTGTCCTAAAAAGCTGGGATAGATCACACAATTCTCTGTTTGTTGATATACTTCCAGCATCTTCTTAAGGGTTTTGCTTTTCACCAGCGGTATATCTCCCGGCAAGAGGAAAAAGCCTTCCACTTTATCATCAAATGTGCGGATACCTGCGTGTACTGAAGAAAACATCCCGTAATCATATTGTTCATTTATAATCGGTTTTACTTCCAGTGCATCTAATACTGGAACCAGTTCGTCAGCTCGGTGACCTACCACCACGCGGATATCAGTAATGCCAGCCTGGCGAAAACCACCAATAGCCCATTCAATTACTGGTTTTCCATCCAATGGAAGTAGTGGTTTGAAATTTCCCATGCGAGATGAATATCCGGCCGCGAGTATTAAAGCAACGATGTTGTATTTACACATTTTTCCTTCTCAGCTCGAACTTTAATTAGTTCAGCAACGATACTCACTGCAATCTCTTCGGGCGACTCGGCCTGGATATCAGCCCCGATGGGAGAATATACCCGGGCAAAATGTTCGTCCCCAAAACCCTGCTCATTTTTTAAGGCACTGTAGACCATATCACGTTTCCTTCTGCTTCCAATCATGCCGATATAGGCAGCTTGAGATCTCAAAACTTGACCTAATATGGTTTTATCATGAAGATGTCCCCGGGTTACGATAACCAGATAACTATCCCGGTCAATAGATAAATCAGGCAATGGGTCTGCAAAGGATTGCAGGAGCATGATTTCGGAAGCTGGAAAGCGTTCCCGGGAGGCATATTCCTCCCGATCATCGATAATGATTGTCTTAAACCCGACTAATTCCGCAATCGGGGCGATCTTCTGGGATACGTGACCAGCCCCAAAGATAATTAATGTTCCCGTATTTCGGATCGGTTCAATAAACAAACGCTGATCCTCCAGAACTTCTGAATGGATGGATATTTTAGCCGGTCCGGAGATCAGCTTGTTAATAAAATCTGGATCGCCTTCAAATGGTCCGATCATCGTACCATTATGTTTAACCAGACACTGTTTTCTCGTACCTTTATTATCTGATCCTGTTCCCAGTCCGGTAATCAACCAGGCTTTTTTCCTTTGCTGCAGCGCTTGAACGATACCCTGGTAAATTTCCAGATTTACATGGCTGGCTTCAATGTAGTCCAACAAAACCTCGCCTTGCCCTCCACAGATCATATCCATCTGGGCGGCATCAGACCCTGTTAGGTTAAACTTCTGTACAACAGTAGTCCTGGTTCTTAAAACCTCTTCCGCTAGTAATCGTGCTTCTCCTTCGAGTTTTCCGCCTCCGATCGTACCTGAAATTGAGCCATCTGCCAGCATTATCATTTTTGCACCTGCAGTACGTGGAGCCGAACCGGATTTGTCAAATATCGTTGCCATAACAAAATCTTCACCAGAGGACAAAAGATCCACCATTTGCTGCCATATCGTTACCATTGTTCCACCTCCAACTGACCTGACAAATCATACCCATTCACAGCCAGGATCTCAGATACTTTTTCATAAGTCTTGAATACGATCTGCGGACAGCGCTCTAATCGGTTGCGAGGATTGTTTTCCAGAATCCCTGCGCAGTCACTGTTACCATATCGAATCCCATATTCCTGTTCAAACCATTGAACCAGTTCATTAATCATGCGATGAAGCCGACTGTCTTCAACTTCCTCAGAGGTTCCTTTGCCGGCATACAAGCCCAGCATACAAGCCCCCCCGGTGAGAGAACCACAGTTTTTCCCACTGAAGCCCATACCTCCAACCAACCCTGACATGCACCTGATGAGATCAGGATTGCTTTTTCCCTGCGCCTCCATCGCCATAATCAGCAATATCTGGCTGCAGTTGAAGTCTTCCTGGGCGATTTCTACCATGCGAAAGAAATCATTATTCATTATTCCTGCACCTCCTTTTTAAGCAGAGGGGATGTACCTTGCTGGGACTCTCTGCGAGTGACAAAGTGGCAAGGTTCCACTCTCAATTGTTTTTTTCGCAACCAGTAAAAAATAACCTGAATGGAAGATTTTTTTGGTTTGCAGGGATAAATGTTGATCATTTATTTCTGGTGATCTACAATAGCACAAACCTTCCAATGAACCGTACGTCATGATATATCGAGCGATAAATTCTTTCAAATATTCAGTACGATCTTCCCAGACCATCGTACTGAACCCATTGTCTTTTAAGATTGAAATCCATTCGTCACACGTCATAACACCAACGTTGCCGGCACTATGTGTATTCGCAATCGGGGACATGGCATCGGTGCTCGGTCGCAGATACAGATCAGTAATCGCCAGTTTTCCACCAGTTAACAGTATGCGGTTCATTTCAGCCAAAACCGCCCGGGCATCTTTCATAACCGACAAACTGCACTCCAGCAGAACTCCGCTGAAGGAACTATCGAAAAAGGGTAGACACTCAGACGAAGCCTGCTGGATTTTTAATCCTGGCTTATGTTCTATACCCTGTCGTATTGATGAGGCTGATGAATCAATTCCTACCGCATCTAATCCATATTGACTACAGAGGTAATCTACGGTTATGCCTGTACCGCATCCTATATCAATGACTCGATCGCCAGGCTTAAAACGGCAATAATCGATAAGGCATCTGGTTAATAAAAGTCCACCGGGACGTAGAACACCATCCAGCGAATTTTCATACATGTCTTTATCACCCCGCCTTATTTATCTTCCAAAGCCTTTTCAACCTGATTCATTTTCCCCCTGGCCAGTTCCTCTGGAATGTAGACCAAGCCACATTGAGGACACTTATTCAATTCAACCGGGAAACTACTGCCTAGATAAGACAGCGTTACCTTCCCCGGTCTTAAATTAATCCCGCATTTATCACAAACAATAATATTATGCTGACTGCTCTCCGGGTTCATCCGCTCGCCCCTCTATCCAGTTATTTCCAGTCTATGACAATAAGCGTTATGCACCACAAAACAACCTCCCTGTGGGGAATACTCCACCCAATAGGTAACACTGACTGGTTTAAAACAGGCCAGGTAACGATCATTGTCGGTATTTTTAAATCTGTTCCCGCTACCTTCTGCATATTGAATTACCTGAATGATATCCTCCTCCAAAATCATCCGATCCTCGAGTATGTTTCTAACATCTTCAGGAATGATGAGTTTGATATCACATTTGGGTTCATCCACTGTCTCACCCCACAAATCTTTAAGAAGTGATCTTTTAAGTCGAGCCCTGTTTTCATGTCGTTCGGAAAATCCTGGCCCTTTCTGATCCGCTCTATCATCGCTACCGAATACCAAATCCAGCAGGTGATAGACCCGTTTCCCCTTGCCGACAAAATTGTCGCGGCACATCGCGCAATAAGCCAAATAATCATCGTTACTTTCGCGAATGCGCTTCTCTATTGATTTATTCGCAACCTCCCGATTGGCAAAAACCATCAAACCACCATAACCACAGCATTCCGTTGTTAGGCGACTATTCTCCAGTTCCTGAACCTCATGCCCCAGTTCATGCAGGATATGACGGATACTGGTTTGCAGTTGGACATCATGCCGGGTCGTACATGCATCCTGTACAGCCAATTTTTTAGGCACTACGCCTTTGCCTGCCTCCGGCAGTCCAATCCGTTCTAAAAGTGTCCAGATTGTTTCTACCTCCATCTGTGGGAATCCATGTTTGAAATGGGCGTAACAGGTCGGACAGCCAGTAATGACCTTTGGTCTTCCTAAATCCCGCCAGCCTTGCTCAACGTCCTGAATGGTCTCCTTAAATAAATCCTCCTGTCCGGCCCAGTCAGCAGGAGCACCACAGCACCCCAGCATCATACCCACGCCACCATCTATTCTTTCGCATAGAAATTCATACATCTTTCTAACATGCTGGGGAGCAGAGGCACTCAACTGGCATCCCGGGAAAAAGACCATGCTGCTGGAGTCAAAGTCCGGTTGATGTTTATGCAGGATAAATGCATCACTGTTGCTGAACGCCATATCTCGCAGCGCAAAATCATGGGCTGAGGGCGGCATTTTCCCATTCTTGACCATCATCTGGCGTGCTTCAAGGCAAATTTCACCCATGTTAAGCCCTTCAGGGCATACTTGTTCACATAGACCACACAGGCTGCAGGAGTTAATCATTTGGTTGGCATGATGAATGCCCATTACAATGGATAGATTATTATAAACCTCCCGAACGTATCGTTTGGGATAAGAACCATAGTTGGCCAGGTACTCACAGACTTTTACGCATTCCAGGCACTGACATAATAAACAGCGGTTCGCTTCCCGCAATGCTTCTTCGCTGGAATAGCCTTTGAAGGGATCAGAACTCCTGACTGCCGCCTGGGTTTCCACTCCTTCTATACTGGTAAATAGAGAAGTGCCCTGAGGTCCTTCATTCTGTCGATTGGCAGTGAGTGATGCATTTTGTAATAATCTATCAATTGAATTGGCGGCAATTTTGCCGTGGGATATGGATGTAATAGGAGATCTGCCTTCCACACCCAGGTAAAGGCTGCCACCTGCGAACACTTTCGAATGGCTGGTGGCCAGTGTTGTAGCATCAATGACAATCTTTCCTCCGGCATCAGTCTCAAGTCCCAGGTTCGATGTTGCAATGGCTGTCCATCCTATTCCCACATAAACAGAATCAAAATCTTCACACAGGCTATCAAAAGACGGTCCTGAACATGGTTCCTTCGAGATGGTCGAATGAAAACGAATCTCTATGAAAGGGTTTTTCTTCAGTGGCGCCAGATCATCTTCAATGGCTTGTCGTGGCAATTGCTCTTCAGTAGTATCCCAGATACTCCCTCCCAGGCAAGCCGTACTTTCAAAAATAACTACATGATAGCCCTTCCTCGCCAGTTCTGATGCTACCGTTAACCCACTTAATCCGCCACCCATGACTGCAACCTTTTTATTTCTGGCCTTCACAGGTCTGCGCTCCGCTGCAGGTCGCTCATGATTTTCTACATAAAATTTTTCCAGCGCGTTAATGGAAATTGCTTCATCGATTTCAAGACGTTTACAGGCTGTTTGACATGGCTGTTCACATATCCTACCGATTATTCTTGGAAAGGGTACCGAAGTATTAAACAAAGTAAATCCGGCTGCAAAATTATTTTTACGCAAGGACTCGACCATACCTCGCACATCCACATGAACTGGACAGGCGGCAGTACATCCAGGTGGATTGTCCTGAATACATTTTGCTTCCCGTTCACGCAACAGCTTTTGATCCATCATATTCACTCTTTTCCTCAAGGGTTGTTATGGAACACAAGTGCATCCTTTTTCCTGGGATCGCCATTTAGTACGTATGACATTCCTTCCAGGGTTGGCAGGTTTTGATAACCCTTTGACAGTCTCCCTAAATAACAGGGAAACCTAAAACGAACCAAACGCCAAAGACGATTAAAGTTCGTTTTAGGTTATCCGTTTTAAACCCTGCTATACAGATAACAACCTATTTCGCAGATAGTGCGTCCAGACCAGCCTTAATTTTTTGCGGTAATGCCGGCACTGAATAAATCCGTACGCCACATGCATTATAAACAGCGTTAAGGATTGCCGGATGCGGAGCAGTCAACGGACCCTCACCTACTCCGGCAGCACCGTATGGCCCATCCTTACGAGGGCTAATGTTATAGATGATTTCCATATCATCTGGAACGTCCTTAATAAACGGCAGACCACAGCCAATAAGCGAGGTGTGTTTTTTTAGATCTTCGAAATCCTCGGTCAGCGCAAGACCGATACCCTGCGCCAGACCACCGTAGATCTGACCATCGGTAGTTGCCTTGTTCGTTATGGTTCCGATGTCGGCAACTGTGGTAAACTTAACAACTTTGGCCTTACCGGTCTTTATATCCACTTCGACTTCAGGCATAAATATTTCATACATATATGCGGAGAAAGGATCACCTTTGGCTGTTTCAGGATCACAATCCGTACACATCGAGGCTGCCCATTTACCGTCATAACGAAGCGGAATATTTTCAGCGATCATTTCATCATAGCTGCGGAAAGTTCCATCAGGTTTACGCATTGCGTTGACCAGCATTTCACAACCAACTCGAATCGCATTACCGGTCACAACGTTCTGACGACTTCCACCTGAAGGCCCGCTGGCAGGTGTAAATGCAGTGTCATTCATAACCAATTTGATCTGTTCAGGTGTAATCCCCATCTGACGAAGTGTTTCGTGCGCATGGGTCAGGGTACCAAGATCTGCACCCTGCCCATGATCCTGCCAGGAGTTACCTACGGTTACACCAACCTTGGTCAACTCAACCCAGGCTTCCGAACTATCGGGACCATCCAGACCGCAGCCATAGATGCCCAGGGACAGACCTACACCACGTTTTTTCTCAGGTGTGGATAGTTCTTGGCACCGCAATTTGGCTTCTTCCCATAGTGGACGAAGTTTATCAAGCATTTCTTCGAGACAGAATACTTCCGGTACCTGCTGAGTAGGTGTTGTTGCCCCAGGTCTATAAATATTCTTGTAGCGAAGTTCCAGTGCATCCATACCTAGTTTTTCAGCCAGCTCATCCATGGCGATTTCTGAAGCCAGAAAGGCCTGCGGTGATCCATAAGCACGGAAGGCTGAACCCCATGCGTGGTTGGTGCATACCGTGCGGCCTCTGCCGCGAATGTTGGAGATATCATAACCAGCACCAGTAAACTGAGCTTGGCGCAGTGTCAAAAGGTCGCCAAATTCGGAATAAGGTCCATGGTCTACAGACCAGTCAGTTTCCATAGCCAGCAGTTTCCCGTCTTTATCTGCAGCCAGTTTGCACTTTACGAAGGCGGGGGAACGCTTGCCAGTATAGGTAATATTCTGGAACATATTAAAGTTGAGAGATACCGGTTTTCCGGTTGCCATGCAGGCTACACCCAGCAAGGCTTCATTAGTCGGACTGAACTTATAGCCGAATGTTGCACCGGTCGGATTGGCAACCAAACGTAATTTTTCGGGTTCAACGCCAAGTCCAGCGCAAATCATAGCATGATGCAAATGAAGCGCTATACTCTTGGAATGAATGGTCAGACGTCCTTCTTCATCATAGTAAGCAGAACCACAGTCCGTCTCCAGAGGAAGATGTGGTTGACGACTGCAGTAGGTTTCAACTTCAACCGTTACAATATCTGCTCGTTCCATAATTGGTTTGGTCTCTTCGCCTTTTGCGATTCCTTGCTCAAAGTAAACATTCGGTGTACCCGGATGAATTTCAATGGCATCTGGCTCCATGGCTGCAGGCGCGCTCATATATGCTGGTAAGATTTCCAAATCAACTTTTACCTTTTTAGCTGCTGCTCTGGCATGCTCTTCCGTATCAGCACATACAATGGCGATCGCATCTCCAAACTGGAAGATCTTCTCATCACACAATATGGGTCGATCCCAACCATCTCCTTTATTGGTTGGGAAAGTGATTAGGCCGGTAATACGGTTTTTCCCTTTAATGTCTTTATGCGTAACAACTTTATAAACACCAGGCATATTATCGGCCTCGGAAGTATCGATACCTAAAATATTGGCATGTGATACTTCAGCCTGCACGAGAGCCATGCGCAAAGTTCCGGGGGGCATTTGCAGGGCAACATCAGCACCGTAATCCCAAGTACCGGTAACCTTTTGCAGGGCGGAAGGACGGTGATAAGTCGTGCCATAGATCTTATTGCCAACCGGCTTGTACAACAATTCTTCTTTACGCATTTCCCCACGCAATACCTTGGCAGCAGCCATTACAGCATCTACCAGCGGTTTATAACCAGTACAACGGCAGGCATTACGGTTCTTCTGGAACCAGTCACGAATCTCTTCTCTGGTAGGATCATAATTTTTACTTAGAAGTACTTTGGCAGATAAAATGAAACCAGGGCTACAGAATCCACATTGCGCACAACCATATGCCATCCAGGCAACTTGTAGAGGATGGAGGTTTTCAGGCGTACCGATTCCTTCGATGGTAGTAATTTCGGCTTCATCTGGGACTTTTTTCATTTTGACAATACATGAACGGACAACTTCACCATCCATGATGATGGAACATGTACCGCATTGACCTTGATCGCAACCAACCTTGCAGCCGGTAAGCAGGAGTTGTTCCCTCAGTACACTGGCCAGACTGGCTTCTGGTTCAACAATTAAAGTTCTGGGCAATCCATTGATGTTCAAGATTTTCTTTTGCATTTACCTGTTCACTCCTTATGAATATAATTACTTATGTTTATCTCTTAAAATTAGTTACCTTTTCCGAATGTGCACTTAGGAAAACGGCATGGTTGGCATTCGCTACAAAGTCCTCCATGGGCTAGACGAACAATATCTTTGCGGGTGATCTCCTCGCCTGCCAGAACCCGGGGCACAATCAGATCATAGACCGTTGTTTGGTGATACATCACGCATCCAGGCAATCCCAGAACAGGTACTTGATTAATATAGGCTAGCATAAACATTGATCCCGGGAGTACAGGTGCTCCATAGGCGATCACTTTACCACCTGCAGCTCTGATGCCTGCCGGGGTCATGTCATCCGGATCAACCGACATTCCACCCGTGGTAATAATCATCTCAGCACCTTCTTGAATTAAATCCCGGATGGCTTCAGCAATCATGTCAACGTTGTCATCCGCCAATACCTGTCTGTACACGTGACTGCCCAATTCGGTGAGTTTTCTGCTGATTACAGGGCCAAATCCATCTTTAATGCGGCCATGATAAACCTCACTTCCCGTAATTACCACACCGACTTTTAACGATTTGAGTGGTTTTACTTCAAAAACAGGAAAATTTTTCTCACTTATCCTCTCAACTTGCGCAATTTTCTCATGATCAATAACCAGCGGAACAACCCGGCAACCAGCTAATACTTTCCCTTTGGTAACGATTTGATTGGAATGAATTGATGCTAGGACAATCTCAGGAATATCATTTATTTCCTCGAGTGCAGCAATATTGATTTTAATTAATCCGTCTATTTCCGCCTTAAGCTCAACTTTACCTTCGACCGGTTCCGTCATTTGGATCCCAGGACCGGCAGCAGCCCTGGCTATCCTGATTGCCGCCTCGTTTTCATGCAAAACTTGCTCATTTATTTCCCAGACATAAAGGTGCTCTTTTCCTAACGACAGTAGTCTGGGAATGTCCTCAATTCTAACAACATGACCTTTTTTAAATGCGCTGCCTTTTACCTTGCCGGGAATGATTTCAGTAATATCGTGACATAACACC
Organism: uncultured Syntrophomonas sp.; assembly: GCA_964510795.1. GTDB lineage: Bacteria > Bacillota > Syntrophomonadia > Syntrophomonadales > Syntrophomonadaceae > Syntrophomonas_B. Next base: position 191,184 of record CAZEDT010000001.1, on the reverse strand, counting down.
ATCCCTTCCGCTTCATATACAGATATGGCTTTCATTTAAACACCTCCTTTGGTGTGAATAGTTATGACCCATTTAAATGTTTGGACAAAATATCAAAGCATAAAAAAATGGAAACAGCGCTTTGCTTGATTCGCTCTGATACTGTATTCCTTTTTCTCCGGTGAAATTTGCTAAAGCAAACCTACGCGTAAATAGTCCATTTGTTGAGTCTTGTTTATTTATATTGCAAATATCATGCCCATTGATAAAAGAATAATCCCAGTTAGTTGAAACTCAAGATAGGACTTAATGCTAATAATTCATATAGCTTTCCAGGAACTTGATGGCGTATTAAGCGTAATCCCATGTAAAAAAAGTGTTTCCCCATATAATCAAGGAAACACTTTTTTACACTCTAGTAACACCATAGTAACATCCTAGTAACATCCCCGGTAACATTCTGGTAACACCCTTTATGTGTTCATCCGTAACCATCTATAAAACAAAATCCACCTCGTCTTTGACAACGAAGTGGATTGAAAGCTATGGTCCAACCTATTCCGGTAAAAATTTATTGGTAAAAGCCTGGTCAACCTGAATGTTTTTATCAATTAATTTGTTGGCGTACATAAAATCGGCGTAGCCTTTCCACACTCCGGTCTTCATTTCACCCCAGCGAGGGGCATCCGACTGATACTCTTGGGCAAGATAGTTTTGACTGGCTGCAACCAGAGACTTATTAAGCTCGGGAACGTTTTTTAAGAGTATAGCAGATGTTTTATCGGGATACTTAATGGCATAATTATAGCCTTTGGAGGTAGCTTTCATGAATTTTTTGACCAGCTCCGGATTTTTAGATATTAGGGTCTCGCTAGAAATAATTACCGGGGTATAATAATCCAGCACATTATCTTCATCCTTGAGTTTTATAAAATTCAAATCCATACCTTTGGTTTTGGCCTCAATACCTGTCCAACCGTAAAATATCCAGGAAAAATCTATGCCTTTCTCCAAACTGGCAAAAAAATCAGCAGAACCTACATTGACCATTTTTACCTTATTGAAATCAGCCCCGTATTTAGCCATTAAAACCTTCAATACCGCCGTCTCTGCCGGGGAGCCCCAGCCCCCATAAGTCTTGCCTTCAAAATCCTTGGGAGCTTTGATGTTTTTACTAATCGGTGCTGCAAAACCGGAAGTATTGTGTTGGATAACTGCTGCCATAGCAACTACCGGAATGTTTTGGGAACGGGCAATGGTAACCTCTTCCTGGTAGCTGATGGCAAAATCTCCCTTACCGGCAGCAATTAGCTGAGGATTACCTCCTTCGGATGGTTGGATTATATTCACATCCAAGCCTTCCACGGCATAATAACCCAGGTCTTTGGCGGCATACAATCCGCTGTGATTCGTGTTGGGGAACCAGTCTAACATTACTGTGACTTTCTGCAAGGGGACAGTATTTTGTTCAGCTTTCTTAGTCGAACAACCTGTTAATCCCAGCGCCAGGAAGCTCATGATTAATACCATAACTAGTATTTTTTTCATAGTCAACATCCTCTCAACTATTTATATGGGTGCTTGTGTCCCCGGGGCATGGCGGGTTAGCTGATTTTCCAATCCTCCTTAAGCCGGTTCCAGGGCGTTAATAAGTATTCAACCAGGTCGATAGCTTTCACTATTAACAAACTTAACCCAGAAATAATTATTACTGTTGCTAGAACCTGATCAACTTGGAAAGACTTCTGGGATATGGTCATGAAATATCCCAAACCCTGCTGAGCCCCCAACCACTCCCCTATTACTGCAGCCATAATGCTATAGGAGGCTGATATCTTCATGCCGGAGAAAAAGGTCGGCAGGGCCGAGGGCAGCTTCACCATATTAAAAATTGCCAGGCGGCTGGCTCCCATAGATCTAAAAAGATTAATTAGGTCAGGGTCAACCAAATTCAGTCCATTTAGAAGGCTGATTACTACTGGAAAATAACAAACCAGTATTACAACTATTATTTTGGGGAGCAGCCCCCAACCAAACCATATTAAAAACAGTGGTGCCAGGGTAATGATAGGTATGGTCTGGGATATGATGAGTACGGGGTAAACCGCCTTATTTAGCCAGTTAATATTGTTAAGTAAAAAGGCGGTCAGAAAGGCTATAACTATTGCCAGCCCATATCCCAACAAAGCTTCTTCCAGGGTACTAATCGCATGCATTAACAGGAGTTCGTAATTTTCTGCTAACGTATTAATTATTTGGATTGGTCCTGGGAGTATATACTGGGGCACATGTTTTAATCTAACCGCCCCTTCCCAAATAAAAAGCAGTGCCAGGGTGCTTAAATATGGTGCCAGCTTATTGCCGATACTTGCCGATCTTCTCATCTATTGTCACTCCACCTGGTTTATAATCTATTTTTACCACTTCAATAACTCGCTCTACTCCTGCTTCTGTACAAACTGCCAGGGCCTTTTTTACCAACCCCAAAAGACTGTCCAGGTCTCCCTCTACTGTAGTTTCCATAGGTCCTACCACATATTTTAGGTGCGAGTCATTTATAAGGCTGATAACCTGGTCAACTATCCCATAAATCTTATCTTCATCAACTACCGGCAATATCTGCAGGCTTAAATTAGCTTCAGCCATCAACACAACTCCTTTTAAAATAAAATTTGGTTACCTAATTATATTAATAACCAATGGTTATTTTATAACCTATAAGAGCAATAAGTAATCATCTACCAGGTATTGCTGGGTCAAGTTGTCGAACCCACGGTCATGGCCGGGGATAATAATATCAGCAAAACGGGAAATATATTCTGCATGCTGCCTGAATAGCACATCATTATAATGTAGGCCTAGCTTCAGCTCCTGCCGCCATAAGTCACGGTGGTATAGGGCATCTCCACTTATCATAACGCTACGTCTGAGGCCATGCACCACGATAACACGACTGTCAATAGAATGTCCGGGGACCTCAAGGTGAGTGATGTAATCCGGTAACACTGGGTCATCCTCGTAGAATTCAATCTGCCGCTCATCTCCAAGCAGCACAGCTACTGGATATTGTTCCGCCAGGGCCTTAAAATTCCAGGCTAATTGCTCACCGTTTTGATCAACCTTTCTACCTAGTGAACGCAAGGCAGCTACCGGGTCCTCACTTGCCTGCAAGATCCTGGCAAAATTCTTTTCATATTGGAGTTCCCGGCGACTGATTAGTATTCGAGCATTACCAAAAAGCCGGTTGCCCCCAATATGGTCGGGGTGTAGATGCGTACTTAAGACAAACTTAAAATCTGCCGGACTATAACCGAGTTCAGTCAGTTGTTCTGCCAGGTCGGGATTGTCTGCTGCACCCGTATCAACTATGGCCAGACTGTGGTCTGTAAGTTCGATAATTGTTGAACTTACTGGGACATCACGGATGATAAGATTGTCAGTATTGTGTAATACGGTAGTAATCATCATGATTTTCAAAGGAGGTCATCCTTTCGGGAGTGTTCTTGAATTTACTGCCTTAGGGCCAAAAACAAAACAAGCCTATTTACTCTTTCTAAAAGGGTAAAAGGCCATAGTGTGCTAGATATATAGCAATTCCTACGCTGGCATTACCCAGATCAGGTTAACGGGTCAGATTGATTATCTTTCTCAGCTGAATATCAGCTCCCCGATGCACTTTTTCGATTATATAGATAATAATGATTTAGAAATACCAACGTATTTTTCTAGTATTCTTATTAATCATTATTCATACTAAAAACTATCATTTTGCAAGGTAAGTTATATTATCTTGCGTTATCTCCCTGCTTATTGTTTTGTCCTATAAGGCTACAACAGGCATCGGAAAACACGGTTTTCAATCCTTTATTATTGGCATAAACAACGGTTGCCTCGTCAGGATACGCTATACCGTTAACCCCGCAATCAACGGCCCTTATCTCCAACTGGCGTTTGTAGTCTCCAGGAGGCCGCGCACAGCCCAGAGTTAGGGGCGTATTGGGATTTAAGATCCGTGCTGTAGCTATCACTGCAACCACTTCTTCAATTGGCGGCGGGCATACATCAGCCATGGCTGTTCCGCAGGCAGGCGTTATTACAGCAAGTACAATCGTTTCCGGATTTGCCTGTTGAATCATTTGCAATGCCTTTAACTCCCCGCATATTTGTCCATAGTGCAAACCGATGATCACATGCGGTGCAATATTTAGACCGGCTTCCCGGCAAATTATCATTGATCGCAAATAATTATCAGGTTCTTGCTTTAGGTGGTAAACCTGATTAATTGTATTTTGATCACCAATTACATCCATCAATACCTGATCAACTCCGGCGTTCTTTAAAGCTGCGGCCGTTTCCTGTTTAATAAGTCCACTGTGTACCAACACCTTAAGACCCTTAAGCTTTGCATAAGCCATCACTTCCACAAAGGGCAGCAGTGGTACTTCTCCATGGGAAGTGGCTCCTCCGCTAACCAGGATGCCCCGGCAACCTTTTATTAGTAGGTTATCAATGACCAGACGCATTTCTGCCGGACTGGGTGTCCCAATCATGGTCTGCAATAACCTGCCATCACAATGATCACAGCGACATGCACAGTTGGCCCCGGTAACACTTAAATTAACAAATGTATTTCTGTGGTTTGAATAATACGCATTTTCATAATGCTTGGCCCCAGGGGCTGAAAAGTATATTTCTGGCACAAACGCTTGCCGGCTTTCCCATGCTTGTTGAACCAGCGTTCTAATACCCGTCATTTCTCTTAACTCCATCCCATATTTGCGGAATAATAATTCCAATATCCTGAGTATCGGGAAGGAATGGATAATTACGCATCGGTTCACTAGCTCGTTCATTACCAAAGGGACGGTTGCAGGCTACTTGCCCATCTTTACCTGGACAACCCGAGGTCATAAAGGCTTCACCCTTATGGACATAGGGCATAATGTCTATTCCGAAATCAACGATCTGTCCTGCAGGTGAAAAATGCATATCCCGTACATCAATTATTCCTTCATTTATTAAATAACGTGCCATTTGAACCCGACGATAATGCCCGAGGTCAGGTTGGGGACTGTCCTGCAGCAGGCTGCCGGCTTCTGGGAAAAACGAAAACAGATGTGTCATAGCTCCCATTCCATAAGCCCGAGATATGGTATTAACCATCTCTTCTTCGGTCTCACCCAGGCCTACGATCAGGTGAACTCCGGCCATATACTCACCAAAAACAGTAATTGCTTCGGCTAAGGTTTTCCAGAAAAGATCCCACTGGTGAGGACCTCCTACTCCCTTCCCGCGATGACGAACAAATAATTCTTCAGTGGCCCCATCAATTGCTATACCGACCCTTTCCATACCTGCATTCCGCATTCTTTGCAAATCCTTCCTGCCCGACATAACAGTGGGGGCTAACAATCCGCTGACAGGTAATTTGGTACTATTGCTTACCCGGCGTACTATATAACAAGTATCATCAACCGCATGAGCATGTGTGATCATGGATACACATACCCGCTTAAAGGGATGACCTTTCTTACTTTCTTGTAATAGTATTTCTTCCAAAGAATAGCAAGGCCATTTGACCCTGATAAAGGTTTTTCCATTACTTTCCTTACGATTACGGGCTAATCCGCAGTAACTACACGAAGCTTGACAACCACTGGTATAGGTTAACAAAAGATTCAAGCAGCTACATTGGGTTTTAGGCATAAATCGGCCGGATTGCAAGCCCAGACATATAGCTCCTGCCAAACTGGTCTGCACATATTGGGGGCTTTCTGTAAGCGTTGGCAATACTATCCCTCCCACTTCGACTAAATAATTAGGTAAGCAAGTGATATCGAGATTTTCATGGTACATAATTAGAGCCTAAAAGCATTTATTATTGTCAGGCCAATTCCTTAATCGCAGTTTTTATTGCCAAGTAGATATCATCAGCTGTAACTCCAGGTATTTTTACATCATGGGTAGAAAAAAAGTTACGCACATTGGTTAGGATTTTTTCGTCCTGGCTGGAGGAATTCTTAAGCGCAGCCTCCAAATCCAGGATGCTACGTTCGGGGTAAGCAAAAAAATCACCCGTAATGAAGATACTCTTAAGGATATGGCGGTCATGATCAACCCGAACTGAAAGCCTTATTAGTCCGCCTGCAGTCATATGATCAACTACTTTTAAGTCGCTTTTCTGTCGTGAGCGCTGCCCTCTAATCCAGTCATCTGATTGAAATTTAGGCAATTCAAGGGCCAGGAGTTTTTCTTCATAGTCGGTTAGTCCAGCTACCTGAAGTTCCACCCCCAGAACTTCAGCAAAACCATCTGCCATAGCTTTTTTAATATCCTCCATAGGCGGCACTACACCAAGTACTTCCCTTAAACAGGTAACCCTCTCTTTAAACGATTCAATTTGTTTATTCTCTAATTTTTTTAATGGAAGCTTTAGACAGGCAATCATGGTATCAACATCAAAATCGGTTAATATTGTACCGTGGTATAGTAAAGAATCACCGAGTTCTGTGCCACCAGTACCGGATATTTTCCTCCCCCCCACCTCAATGTCATTTTTGGGGCGGTATTTAGCTGCTACGCCCAGTTTATCCAGGCCTGCCACGGCAGCTTCACACAACATCTGATACATATCGTCCAACTGTTTGGGTATACCGGGAGTATCTTTTAAAGCAAATATTTCCCATCCCAATTGCCCTTCGTCCATGTATATGCAGCCGCCGCCAGAAATCCGTCGATTAATCTCGATGCCATGCTCCCGGCAATACTCCTCTTCTATTTCCAATTCAACCGCCTGATGGTAGCCTAACAGGGCACAAGGATAAAACTCTAAAAAATGTATGGTATCAGGTACCATATTATGGCTTCGGGCAGTGAGAATAACTCTTTCCAAAGCCATATTATTAGCAGCTGGCAGCCGACCGGTATCCAGAAGTCGCCACACATTTTTCATTAGCTCATACCTTCCTCTCGTTCCAGTCTCATTTGTTCATCTATATAAGCTTTATAAGCAGTCGCATTCATAAGGTATTGCAGCTCTCCAGGGTCGTCTAATTCCACCTTAAGAATCCAACCACAACCATAAGCATCGTCATTAACCTGACCGGGATCTAATTCCACCTGGCTATTGATTTCCAGTACTACTCCAGAAATCGGCGCTATAAGATTGCCTACCCACTTTCCGGATTCTAACGAACCAATCTTTTCACCCCGTCTAATAACCGTACCTGCAACAACCATTTCCAGGTAAAGGATATCGCCCATATTATTCTGGCCATATTCACTAATACCAATGACTGCTTCTTTACCAGCAACCTTCAGCCAATAATCGTTGCTATCATAATATAGGTCTTCCGGAATTTGCAGCTTCACAATTTGCACTGTCTTTCCTCCTAACAATTAGCTTTCATACCATTTAAAAGAGTAGATCTGTGTTATGAAAGGTAACTGGCATGCTAGGCTATGATTTCTTGCTCAATACCATCTTTAACCAAAACCGTTACGCTTTTCTTTGGGCCCAACTGTTTTTCTACCAGATAAACTCCTTCAGCTATTTTGACTTTACGGATGGTTGGCCTGCGCCCAGGAATTTGCAGCCAATCTGGTGAAGTCAATTTTTTGCCTATGTGAGCAGCCGTTTCCCTGAGCTCGGCATCGACAGTACCGGCAGATAATTGGCCAAATTGCTGGGTAAAACCAGTTATAAGACCTAAAGCCAAATCGGCGTAGCCAACTGGATGCTTACACCATTGCCCCAGCGTTGTCATATTGGCCTGCATCGCCAGGTATAGGTAACGGCGAAACATTTCATTGGGTACGCGTAAAACCCTGCTCATGGTGACAAAATCAAAATCAAGAAGAAGGTTGCCTACATAGGCCACACACTCTTCAATATCACCGGAGGCATTACCTGAACATTTTTGCCCCCGGGCCGTTAAATCAGCTGGAGCTTTTATTTCTACCGGCATGCCTAAACTCCTGTATACTGAAACAGCTGGTTGTAGGAACTTATCGTATAACTTCTGGCGGGACAATGGTAACAAGGGATTATCTTGCCTGATTACCAGTTGAAAAAATACCTGACGGTTATCCAGATAAACAACCCCACCGCCTGTTTCACGCCTCAACAAAGGTATTTCATTTTTGTGACAAAATACCTGGTCAATTTCATGGTCCAGATCATCATGTATGCCCAGGCAAACATAAGGCGTAGTAGGATAACATATAATTAGGCCTTCGCGCCCCAGGACAGCTAACGCATGATATAAACTTTGTGATTCAATCCAATCAACTGGTCCTAGGTTATAAAGGTTCATGGGAAGCATCCTCCATATAACTCCTAATATATCTACCGCTTGGGCATAATACTAAAATATAGCATCTCCGCTCTTGAATTCCAGACCAGGATGATTATCAAAACGAACCACGCCCACAACCACCTTATCACCAACTGCTTTTTTCACCTCAGCAGTACCGATAATTCCAAAGCCCCCACATAACTCGATAGCAGCTATACCCTCGGCAGCCAGGTCACTAGCTGCTTTCACCGCCATGGCATAATCGGCTACCCCTACTACTGTCAATTCAACTGCAGGAGTAACGACCACCGCGCGGTTTTTTTGATAATCAGCCTCGGGAGCTACAAATATAAAAGCGGCTTTTAACTTCATTATTAAACCTCCTTTTTGAATTAATCGGTTTTATAGAGCTTCAAGAATTAACTGACTAAGATCCATTACTCTTACTGGAAGCTTAGCTTTTTGTATGGCAGAGATTAGCATCTGTTCACATTGCTGACAGGCAGACACAACTATTGTTGCACCAGACGCCTTTATTTCCTCGACTCTAAGTGCAGCAATTTTGGCAGCAGTATCGGCATCTACACTCTGAAGATTTCCGCCTCCTCCGCAACACAAGGAGTCTTTTTTATTGTGCATTAATTCGACGAACTTAACGCCCGGAATGCTGTTTATGATCTCGCGAGGAGCATCATAGATTCCGCTATTTCTCCCCAGATCGCAAGGATCATGAAAAGTTATAACCTCATCAAGCTCGTTTAATTCTATTTTTCCCTCTTTAATCAATCTGGCCAGGTATTCAGTGGTATGCAGAACCTCCAGCTCATATCCTTCCAGGGCGTTATTGCTATCATGTTTCCATACATGATAACAAGAGGCGCAGCTGGCAATCAGGGTATGAATCCCCAATTCCTTGATCTTCTCAACATTGTGTTTGATAAATTGCTCAGAGTCATCAACAAACCCGGAACCAATTAGGGGAAAACCACAGCACCATTCCTCACCGCCCATGGTGGTAAAATCAACTTCTGATTCAGTCAATATCTCTGCCACTGCTAACGGAATCTGAGCTGCCTGAGGGAAGAAGGAGGAAACACAACCCACAAAGTAAGCTACCTCAGCTCCTGCCCGTGGCTCCAATGCCTCCGGGTCATCCAGATCCTGTGCCCATTCCAGACGATCATCATTGTTAAAGGTGGTAATATTCTTATTGGCCAGCAGATTGTCCCTTATGGCATCATAAGCTTTAGGCTCTTTACCCAGGGCTGCAATACGCCGGCGCAAATCCAGCCACAGTTTTCGGGTATCAATGGAGGTTGAACATTCATTAGCACATGCTCCGCACAGGGTACATTGTGACAAACGTTTGACAAAGTCATCGGTTACAGGTTTGGTTTGCTTTTTGGAAAATATATCCCGGGCCATGCTTATCTTGCCCCGGGGTGTTGCAGACTCCCACCCCACTACCCGGTATACCGGGCAGGCGCTACGGCAGTAACCACATCTACCGCATATTAAGGCTTCTTTCTCCAGCGTACTGTACAGCTTATCTGATTTATCATGCATCGGTTACCACCCCTTTCCAAAAGCTTTTCTTACCCCAGCCAAAACATTCATACCTAAGGAATAGTTAAATGGATTCAACATAAGGGGCGAACGATAAACCTTACCGGGATTCATAATCCCCTTGCAGTCCATTGTTTTTTTTCTTTTTCTCAGTTCGCCCAGTTGGGGAGGCTGATGGATTCGGCCTACCATAGGTGAATTCCATAATCCAACTCCATAAGGATAACCCCCATACCGATAACCAATATCATGGATCTTCTTTACCAGACTAAGATTAATAATATATTTAATAGTATGGGTTTCATCCGCATAGAAGGTGGTCATTACAGTTGCATATTCCGGGGTAACTACATGTCCGTAAGAGAATAAACTCAAACCATATCCCCGGGCCATTTTTTGTACATCGTCCAGGTAGTCAGGCAAGCCCTTTATCGGCAGCCATACTTCTGCCCCCAGAATCGATGGTCCACCTCTTTTCAGTTTTAAGGCTTTAAATTTTTCCTCCCATTCCAGTTCAGCCGTTTCCACGGGAATAGGATTAACAACCTTGTTGCTGACGGCCAGACTATCAATAATCTCCTGGGCCTGTTGCAACTCCTCATCAGAACCCTGATAATCAATGCCAATAATACAACCCTTATCCGGATTGGCCGGCGAAAATCCCAGAGCCTGCATAGCTTTTAAACATTCCTGATCGGAAAAATGCACATTATAGGGTACCACCGGGGCGTTAATTATATTTTTCATAGTATCAAGCATTATTCTGGCATCAGGGAGTTGCAGCAAAAAGTGTTTCATATTAGTAAGTTTGCGTACTTCAACTTCCAACTGGGTAACAATACCCAGCGTTCCCTCTGAAGCTACAAACCAGTCCAGCACCGGATTAGTTTGGCTGGAAACCTTTTTAATTGACCCATCAGCTAGTACAACTTCTATGGACTTAACCTGGGAAAGAAGACTACCGTATTTCATACTTCCAATACCATAACCCATCATACAAAACCATCCACCTATGGTGGCGGCTGGCGCACTGCTGGGGAAGGATTTCGGGGCCATCCCCCGGTTATTTAAATACTCATCCAGTTCACTCCAGGTGGTAGCAGCATTTACAGTAACTGTCATTTCACCCTCATCAATTCCAACAATACCATTGATAAGGTTAAGATCCATCAAAATGCCACCCTTGGTAGGAACCGAATTAAAATAAACTGTAGAAGCACCTGCCCGCGGAGTTACCGGTATATTGTTGGCATAAGCCATCTTCATTATTTCGGCTACTTCCTCGGTATTAGCAGGACGAACTACAATGTCAGGCAAGGTCTTAAACAAAGGCTTAACCAGTAAAGCAGGTACGGGAGCCAGATCCCGGGAATAAACGGAACGTTCAAACGCCGAAGTCGTTGCCCGGTCTCCAAATCTCTCCACCAACTCTTGCACTATTTCATTATTCACCAATAATCCCCCCTCAACTTGGGTCTATTGAGCATGTTTAACAATCTCCTCTTTAACAAAGGCAATTGCTTTGTCACCATACAGCAGATTATTTTCCACATCGGCCATATTAGCCGGCTCAATCACCGCGATCCAGCCTTGCCCATAACAATCGTCATTTAGAGGTTTAGGCGCGGAAGCCAGATCTTTATTAACATCAATAACCGTGCCAGTTACTGGTACCGCAATCTTTCCTGCCCATTTTCCTGATTGCATTGAAGCCAAATTTTTACCTGCTTCCATATCCTTGCCAGCCCGGGGCACTCTGACAAAGGTTATTTCTCCAGCCAGCTGTTGCATAAAGTCGGTGATACCAATTCTCACCTGATTGCCTTCGATTTTCACCCAGGCATGGTCGGTAGTGTAATAAAGGTCATCCGGCATTTCATATTTGTCTACTTTAGCCATTGTTTTTATTAACCTCCTTTTTCATTTTAATCCCGTCAACTTTCGAAAAGGTTCTAGCCGCATGATAAGAACTACGTACGAGAGGACCGGCATTAACCCCTAAAAATCCCATATTATAACCCATTTCCTGAAACATCTTGAAGGTATCGGGATGAACATATTCAACTATGGGGTGATGGTCAGCAGAAGGGCTCAGGTACTGGCCCAGGGTAAGAATTTGACATCCATGCGCCCGTAAATCCTCCATAACTTCAATAACTTCCCCATTGGTCTCGCCCAATCCCAGCATCAAACCGGATTTTGACAAAATATCTCTTCCAGATTCACTTACCCTCTTTAATAATTGCAGAGAACGTTGGTATATGGCCTGTGGCCTGACCGTTGAATAGAGCCGGGGAACAGTTTCTACATTGTGATTGATAACATCTGGTTGAGAACCCAACACCATTTGCAAGGCATCCATACTGCCCTTAAAATCTGGTATGAGCACTTCAATGGTAGTTTCAGGCACCTCAGCGCGGATCGCTCTGATTGTGTCAGCAAAATGGCCGGCACCACCGTCAGCCAGATCATCTCTGGTAACCGAGGTTACCACTACATGCTTCAACCCCAATTGTCGGGTAGTTAAAGCTACGGCTTGCGGCTCGCCAGGATCGATGGTTGATGGAGGCCCGTGATCAACCGCACAAAACCTGCAATTTCGAGTACAAACATTGCCCATGATCATAAAGGTACAGGTCTTGTTGCCAAAGCACTCACCTATATTCGGGCAGTCAGCGCCTTCACAAACGGTATGGAGATGGCCAAAAGCCAGCAGTCGTTTCATTTTGTCCAGAGCTTCAATTCCAGGAACCTGTACAGTTAACCAATCCGGCCTATCCAGCTTGAGCATCAGCTACCAACTCCTTAACTTTCTCCAAACTGATATCTTCCATAACCAGGTTGAATATTTGACTCAACTGATTGCGCAGTTCTCGTCTTACCAGTGCCATATCCACCGGATAATCCAGAACTTTCTCCATGGAGGTTACTCCCATAGTAGATATTCCGCAGGGAATAATTAAAGAGAAATGACTTAGATCAGGACAAACATTCAGTGAAACCCCGTGCATAGTTACCCAGCTTTGAATTCCAATACCCTCGGCACCGATTTTGGCGGTTTCTACCCATACCCCGGGATATTGTTCGTTGCGCCCTGCGACTATACCAAAAGCATCCAGGGTTCGAATGAGGGTTTCTTCCATCAAACGAGCATATAAATGTACGTCTCGCCCAAATCCATTGAGGTCCAAAATAGGATAACAAATCAGTTGTCCCGGTCCATGGTAGGTAATATCTCCTCCTCGGTCGGTTTCATACACTCTGATTCCTTCCTGCTCTAAAAACTGATTACTGACCAAAATATGATCGAAACCTCCATGTCTTCCTACGGTAAAGCATGGATGATGTTCCAGCAAAATGACCGTATCCGGTATGGTTCCTTTCCTGCGGGCTTGATTCAGCTGTTTCTGCAATTCAAAAACCATCCCATATTCTTCTGTTCCCAGTTCCAGACAGTATCCTTTGCTGGTCATCTCATCATCCCCAATATTATTAAATTTCCACTAATGCTCAACCTTTTTTAAAAAAGGTTTTTAGTCTTCAAATGCTTCCAGGGCATTCATTATTGTGGTTGAAAGGTAAGCCATGGCAGGTGATCCTCCAAATGCTACCGCAACAGCAGCGGCTTCAAGGATTTCTTCCCGGGAAGCTCCTTCTTCTAAAGCTTGCTTCACATGCAGATTCATGCAATATTCACAACGCGTAAAAAGACCAATTGCCAGACCAATAAGTTCTTTGTACTTACGCTCTAATTCGCCTTCAACGTATGCTGCTTGATCCATTTGTACAAAGGCAGCGTTTAGTTCGGGAGCTTCTTCACCTAGTGCAGCCATACCTGAAAATAGTTCACTTAATACTTCATTAGGATCTTTTGTCATTACTTATTCCTCCTTAAAATACGCTTAAGATATTGGGTTAAAATTAGATAAAGATTTTTTGAGGATTTTCTATTAATTGAATTAATACTGCCAGGAATTCAGCTGCCGGTGCACCATCAATTATGCGATGATCAAAAGATAAGGAAAGTCCCATCATAGGACGGATAACAACCTCTCCCTTAATAGCTACCGGTTTATCTACAGTTCTTCCTACTCCTAAAATAGCTGATTGGGGTGGATTAATAATGGGGGTAAACCAATCTACCGAACCGTAAGCTCCAAGATTGGTTATGGTAAAGGTCCCACCGCTCATTTCATCCGGATCAATTTTATTCTTGCGGCCGCGTTTGGCTAAATCATTAATTTCAGCGTTAACCTGAGCCAGCTTTTTCTCATTAGCATTCTTGATTACCGGCACAATTAAACCGTCAGGCACCGCAACCGCCATACCAATATTAATATCCTTGAGGGTTTTAACTTCATCGCCATCCAGGGTAATATTGACAATAGGGTTTATCTCAATTGCTCGGGCAACAGCCTTGGTGAGCAAAGCAGTGACAGATATTTTATCTTTGTCTTTGGCACCTTCATTAATGGTTTTGCGCAGGACCAGTATTCCAGACATATCCACACTTACATGATGGGTTACCTTGGCATTGCTGGTCCAACTCGCCAGCATATTGTCGCCGATAGCTTTCCGCATGCCTTCATAAGGTGCAACCTTCAAGGTGGGACGATCATCAGCTGAACCTATGCCAGACTCAATGGCCATTTCTACGTCTTCTTTGGTTATACGCCCTTCGGGACCGGTTCCAGTTATACGCGTATAATCAATGTCGTTTTCTTCGGCCATTTTACGGGCTGCCGGGGAAATTTTAACTTTCTCACCCGGAGCAGCTTTTCTCGGTGCCTCACCCGGAGCAGTTTTTTTCGGTGTCTCATCTGATGCCGATGTCACAGGTCCGGCAGCCAGGATAGCTGAAATATCCTCACCGGTTTCACCTATTACTCCCATCAATCCGCCTATCGGTAACTTGGCTCCTTTAGCAGAAATAATTTTCAGTAATACACCATCAGCCGGAGCCTCTATTTTATTAGTGATCTTGTCGGTCATAACTTCGACCAGAGCTTCCCCTTTTTTTACCGTGTCACCTTCTTTTTTAAGCCATTTGCCTATGGTTCCTGTCTTCATGGACAGTCCCAGTTTGGGCATTGCAATTGGTGTTGCCATTTAATTTTCCTCCCTTAACCAGTGTAGATTTTTTAGTGCTTCTTCACCTTGCGAATAACCTCGTTGCACCGCCTGCCGTAATGCCAGTCGGGCATCTACCACTTTGGGTCCATCAAAAGTAAGTTTAATTGAGACTTCCTCGCCTTCTCCTACTTGTACTTCTCGTTCACCATCCAGGGCTATAACCAACGGACCATTATTTATTATTATCTCTTCTTCTATATCAAGTACCCTATAATCAGAGACTGCAATTGGTCTGATTAAGCCCGGAGCAATAGGTACTATTATGCTGATATTACCCGGTCCAATATCTATAACCATACCTTTATCTTCTGTTATACTAATCGGACGAAGATTTCCACCTATGGAAGATATGCCTATATTATCTGGTTCGCCCCGGGTAAGCACTATTTGCCGGATACGCTCTTCATCCCAAATAGCACGAGATCCAATAAAAATATCCTTAAGCACTACAGCATCAATAAGAGCTATATCAACCGGATTTCCATTTTCAAAAACAATCAACTTTTTGGTGGGATGTACAGCGGGATAATCAGCCATCCCACCTGCCACTACTCCAGCGGCCAGACCAGCAATGGTGCCTTCAAGCATCTGTGGGAAAACATTATTGGTACCTGTGGAAATAGGAACCAGGGGAATGTTTCCGCACCCCTTGGCTACCATACGGTTGGTTCCATCTCCTCCCAGAGTTATGATACAATCTATCCCAGCCTGATTCATCTTTAAAGCAGCCTGGGCTGAGTCGGCTTGAGTTCCTGTCATCTCCATATCGACAGGGATCAAATCCATGGGCAACTTATGCCTTTTAAATAATCCATCAATCGCTCTGGGAACAATTCCGTAGTAATCTGGCATATACATAACCCTATCTATCCCCGTGGCCGCAAGTGCCAAGAGACATCGTTTAACGATGTTAATTTTTTCCTGGTTATCAAAGCAAATACCATAAGCCACCAGACGGCGAATATCTTTTCCAGAGGCTGGGTTGGCGATGATTCCTACTGAAGCCATAGCGTTTCCTCCCTCAGGAGATTATTTAATTATGGTGGACAGCTTTATAAACCTGTCCACCATATATTTTTTTAGAACAAGCTCTGTACGGCTTTAATGATCTTATCCTCTCCTGGTAAAAAAGCTGCCTCCAGGATAGGATTGAACGGAATTGGGGTATCTGGGGGGGTAACTCTCTTAATCGGTGCATCGAGATAGTCAAAACCTTCTTCTACCACCATTGCCGCTATTTCTCCACCAAATCCACTGGTTCTGACTTCTTCATGGACAATAAGTAGTTTACCGGTCTTGGCGACTGATTTTAAAACGGCATCCTTGTCAAACGGTACCAGGGTACGGGGATCGATAACCTCAGCATTAATGCCCAATTTCGCCAGTTCGTCGGCTGCCGCCAGGGCTCTGTGAAGAAACCAAGACCATGCTACAATAGTAACGTCGGAGCCTGCACGCTTAATATCCGCTTTGCCGAGCGGAACAACGTATTCACCTTCCGGCACCTCTCCGGGTAAAGGCAGCAGTTGCTTATGCTCAATATACATTACCGGATTGTCGTCCCGTATAGCTGCTATCATCAAGCCTTTGGCATCGGCCGGAGTAGATGGCATAACCGTCTTGACACCAGGTATATGAGTAAACCAGGATTCTATACACTGGGAATGCTGGGCTGCGGCCGACATCCCGGCTCCGCATGGTGTACGCACAACCATAGGGACTTTGGCCTTACCACCGAACATATATCTCATTTTAGCGGCATTATTGAACAATTCATCCATACAACAACCCATGAAGTCAACAAACATAATTTCGGCAATAGGTCTTAATCCAGCGGTGGCAGCACCTACAGCAGAACCAACAATAACTGCCTCACTAATGGGTGTATTCATAACCCGTTTTGGTCCAAATTCATCATATAATCCGGCTGTTACTCCAAAACATCCTCCAAACTGTGCTACGTCCTCGCCTGCGATATAGACGTTAGGGTCTCTTTTCATTTCTACGCGCATACCGTCTCTTATGGCTTCAGCATATGTCATTTGTTTCATTATTTTTCACCCTTTCCTTATTTAATCTGCATAAACATCAGTGAAAAGTTCGGCCAGATCTGGTTGAGGACTTGCCAAAGCAAACTTAACTGCTTCCTCAATTGCGGTGTCGGCCGCAGCCGTTATCTCATCCAGTTCAGCCTGGGTTGCGAATTTCAGCTTAAGCAGGTTCTTTTCCAATCTGGGAATCGGATCTTTCTGAAGCCATTCTTCTTGATCTTTAGGGTCTTTATATGCACCTGGATCACCTTCGAAATGTCCCCGGTGTCTCCAGGTTTTACACTCGACCAAAGTAGGTCCGTCTCCTTT
The DNA here is from genome assembly GCA_964510795.1 of uncultured Syntrophomonas sp. Classification (GTDB taxonomy): domain Bacteria; phylum Bacillota; class Syntrophomonadia; order Syntrophomonadales; family Syntrophomonadaceae; genus Syntrophomonas_B. The sequence goes on along the minus strand of CAZEDT010000001.1, from coordinate 173,849 downwards.
TCTGGCCCGCTCTATGGCAGCCCCGGCAGCTTCATAAACCGCCACAACATCGTTTCCATCGACAGTAACGCCTGGTATACCGTAACCACTGGCCCGGTCCGCAACATCAGTAATATTCTGGTGGTTTTCCTGCGAGTTGGAAATAGCCCAACCATTATTCTCACAGAGAAATACGATTGGTAACTTCCAGGTGGAAGCCAGGTTTAAAGATTCGTGGAAGGTAGCACGGTCAGAAGCACCATCACCAAAAAATGCAACTGCTACCGCATCGGTCTCTTTATATTTGCAAGCAAAAGCAGCACCAGTAGCTATAGGCATACCAGCACCGACTATGCCATTGGCCCCTAATATTCCCAGGTCTACATCAGCAATGTGCATTGATCCGCCTTTGCCCTTGCAATAACCATCGCTCCTGCCAAACAACTCAGCCATCATAAGATTCAGATCTCCGCCTTTGGCAATCAAGTGCCCATGTCCCCGGTGAGTGCTGGAAATATAGTCCTTATTCCCCAAGTTGGCACATACGCCGGTAGCAATAGCTTCCTCGCCAAGATAAAGATGAACAAAACCAGGTATTTCTCCAGCGGCAAACAGTTCAACTGCTTTTAATTCGAAGGCTCTGATCGTTACCATTTGTTTGTACATTGCGAGCAATTGTTCTTTGTTGAGATCCATTCAAGTTACCTCCTTTATTATTTAGGTGAAACAATAATCTTGATGTTTTGGTCTTTGTTGTTAACTAACTCCTCGAAGCCTTTTTCAATAATGTCATCAAGCTTAATCTTGCCGGTAATCATAGTATCTGCATTAAGTCTGCCATCATTTATCATCTTAATAGCCGGGGCGAACTCCCCGTTGTAAGCCAGTGCACCTTTAACCTCTTTCTCTGTAAAAACAATATCGTTGAAATTGAACTCGCTGGGACGTTCAAATATTCCAACTGGTACAGTGACACCTCGTCTGCGGGTGGTTTGTATAGCCAGCGGTGCAGTTTTGTCACTGCCAACACATTCGATAGTAACATCGGCCCCTATGCCGTCAGTTAATCTAAATACTTCAGCAATTGGATCACATTGGCTGGGATCTATAACAGTCGTGGCACCTAGTTTCTCAGCATATTCTTTACGGGCTTTGGCCATTTCCAAAACAATCACCTGGGCTGCACCAGCAGCTCGGGCGGCTTGTAGTACAGCCAATCCAATAGTACCGGCTCCGATTACCACCACATTGTCACCAGCAACAACCGGAGCCCGACGAATAGCATGCAAGGCAACAGCTATAGGTTCTACCAGGGCACCTTGTTCCATGGTCATGCTATCAGGAAGCTTGTAAAGGCAATAAGCAGGTACATTAACGTATCTTGCAAATGCCCCATCAATGTGTAGACCGGTAAATGCCAGTTTTTCACAGCAAGGATAATCCATTCTTTTACACCAGTAGCATTCCCAGCAAACCTGACATGCATCTGGAGATACGCGATCACCTACCTGCCAATTTTCAACGTCTTCACCAATTTCTACAATTGTCCCTGAAAATTCATGTCCGAGAATTATTGGTGCAGTTCCGCCGGTTAAAGGATGTGGCTGACCAACTGGTATGAAAATTGGTCCAGCCAGGTATTCATGTAAATCTGATCCACAGATGCCACACCATTCAACTTCGATTTTTACCCAACCTTTTCGTGGCGAAGCGGGTTCAGGCACATCCACTACTTTTACATCTTTTTTGCCAAACCACACTGCAGCTTTCATTCATTAGCCTCCTATTATTTGTTGACATTTTTTGAAAACTTAATTAGGCCGACTCCAATATTATGTTATTCGCCCCCTTTGCAGACATATTCATGCAATAATGACATTTTTGTTATATTTAGATACCGAATTGACATAGCAACCATTTCTCACGCATTAATATAGACTGTGAGGGCCGCTACGGCAACCACGATAGTATCCCCTTCACCGAGTTGCGGTAAACCCAATCCACGCACCAGCAATCCCCCCCAAGCTACTTCCATCTCCGTGGAACCAAAAGGAACAGCTTTTAAAACTTCTTCATTGTCTAATTCTTCTGGATAGGGACAAGCTACCTTTACATGGATGTGCATTTGATTGGGGTCCTTAATGTTTAAAATATCAAACAAACCACACAGACAGCTATGCGATACAGCGTCTTTTATTGCCTTCTGGGCGGCTTTGGTAACATTTCCTCCATGCATATCAATCCCGGTACCGATCTCAATAATGTAACGTTGTAAAGCCACGTTTTATCACCCTCCTTTCTGTGTATAACATTTGTTAAAAAATATATGTATATTCAAAAACACTTGAGAATCTTTCATATAGTTGTAAGAGCAATTACTATGCCAACTTTGAGAAGGGGGGATAGATTTTTCAGCATGCTTTACCCTATCCGGTGCTGCAAAAAAACACAGGTAATACGTATAGACGTGAGCAATAGGCGTGAGCAGTCTTTAGCAGCAATCAATGAATTAGATCAGAAGGTTAAGCAATTTGTTATCAGGTGAGGAGCTTTAAGTTCATAATTAGCTGCTTGCATAAGTGGAGAAACATGTTCCTCCAACTCTTAAAATGCAAAAATGTTACATTTGTAACAGCCATGTTACATCCGCATTTATCATTCATGTTACGCGGGTGTAACACTCAGACACTCGGTCGAGATAAAGTTAAACCAACCAAAACTCCCTACATTCTATGGAAATTGCCTGTGCCTTCTTTTACAAACATTGGCATTAAGCTTGCATATAAATAGTAGTATTCGTTTTTTATAAAATAGAGATTTTTTAGAAACGAAAATGTAATAAAGGAGGCTATGTTTAAAAAGAAGATGCCCTATTCAGCATTCAGTTCTCAGTAGTAATTATTTAATTTAAAGGAGGATTACAATGCATCTGTTTCCGTTATCTTTATCAATTGGAATTCTGGCAGGCATATGGACATATGTTTCCATAGTTTTTGGTTTACTTACCTGGCCAGCTTTCGTAGGTTGGGCGATTTTCTTCTTTGCAGGGGCGAATAAGGAAGCTTTAGGCAAAGCATTCCCACCTGTTATAGTGGGCCTCGGCCTCGGTTATTTAACCGTACTCGCCAATACAGCTCTAACCGGTAACACCCTGGTGTTGTCAATACTGGTTGTTATCCTAGCTTTCATTATGACTTTTATGATGAATATACCGTTATTGTCAACTGCTCCCGCAGCTTTTGCTGCCACTGCAACCTTCTTCGGGGTGGGCGATCCAATCAAAGCAGCTATTCCGCTAATTATAGGCTTATGCCTAGGCCTAATTTCGGTTTGGATTCCTGAACTGCTAGCTAAATCCAGCCCTAATGAAGCTAAATAAAAACCCGTCGCGAATCTCTACCAATTGTCAAATCAAGAAGAACCATCCTGGATTTAGACTATAATTATTAAGTATATAATCGTAATAAGCGGTTTTGATAGTCTTATCAAAGCCGCTTATCTTATTCATTGTTGAACTTACTCCATAATATTTACTGTACAGTGTATTCCCCTGGTATTGCCATTCTTATAATTCTTTCCATAATTACTGCAGGGCTAGATGGTGCCTTATCAATAACATATAACAAACTAAAGGTAAGACCCAGGGCGATTAATGAAAAGTAAACAACCATGCTCTTTGTCCGGTTATTGGTTTTCATTAAACCCGTTAGATCAAATAAGACTACTATCGCAAAAATAACTATAAGGCCAAATACTTGCACAGAAAACACCCGCCTTTCATTTTGACCTAATTCCAGATCTTTTCTTAATTACTGCAAAGATGAGTATAATTATTGGCATTATGGTTTGAAAAGGTAAGGCATAATAGGGGTAAACGGTATCCAGCCAGGCGAAAAATTGATGTATGTTGGCGAAATTCCATAATGCTAATAAACCCATTAATACACCCATCGGAAATACGAATGGTTTATAATCATCAAGACTAAAAAGCTGGGTTATTCCCAGGGTACAAGCGTACAGATAAGTCGTAGTCTCGATACCGCTGCCAATTAATAAACTACCCACCACCAGGGGTGAGATATCAATCGGTGGCGGGATTACTTGCGTAGTAGCATTAGAGGGAAAAGTCTGATTTGCCAATAAACCGGGACCCAGCACCATGATATCTCGCAGGACACCTGCAAAAACCAAAAATCCTCCTACCACCACTGCTGAATAGGCAATTTTTTTAATATTTACCGATTCATTAGCTACAGAATAGAAGGTCAGCAATAATACCATTTCTCCAAAAGGAAAACCAAGCGAGGAAAATCCTGCTTTTAATACCGGCTTGAAACCTCGTTCCAGGACCGGGAAAAAATTATTAAAATCAAACTGTGGAATCATAATAGCAGTTATAACTAGAACACTTATAATATATAATATGGCTAGAATACCATACACCCTGCTTATCACTTCCAGACCGGATTTAACCATATAGGCTGCCATCAAGAGCAGTAATGCTAAAGCAAACATGATCGGGGTTTCGTTATAGTTCACGGTTACTATGAATTCCCCAAACTGTCTGCTCACCAGAGATCCATTGTAGATAAAATACCAGATGTATAAAACAATTATAATACTGCCCATATATTTGCCGAAGGTATCCTTTAATATGGTAAATAATGTTTTGGTGGGATTTAATCTAATTATTGAAACATAGATAACCATTAGAATTAATCCCCCTACCCAACCGAGAATAAATCCCAACCAGCTATCCTGATAAGCAGCGCCTCCTGAAACTGGAGTATGAATTGGCATATCTCCCAGAATAAACGCCACCAGCCATAAAAATAATGCAATACCGGATATTTTTTCACCTTTACTCATTTTGCTTCACCCGCTTGTTTTTTGATCAAGCCTGATCTTAGAATCTTTGATTCCACCTTAATTTCTACTGGTAAAGTGGTGAATACATCATTCCAGTTGTTTTCAACTTCTTGCCAGTATTTCAAGTTTTTCCTGTGCACAATTTCTCCAAAGCCAAAAATGTCAACCTGGTATTTTTCTTGAGATACTCTAACAACATCAGCAACTTGCTTTTTAATAACCTGCGCGGTTTCACTTTCCAGTTTTGCAATCTCATCGAAAGAGGTGAGATCACCTGGGCCTTGTTGCTCCCCCACATTACCTTCTTCTTTAATTTCTATACTGAGTACCGGTTCTCCATTTATAAAGCGCACATCTTTTTTAGCACTGGAACGAAATATCTCAATCGAAACTTTGGCCGTGGTATCCATAGGGTTGGTTACATTTATAATGCCACTTTCGATCCTACCTTCAGCAAATAGATATCCAGTAGTCTCTTCCGGATTCAGCCAGCCCACTAATTTATCCTTACTAAAAACAGCCGCTCCCGTAAAATTAAGCTTGTCAACAGTCAATTCTCCGGTATTTTCTGGGGTTGTGACTACTCCAACAACCAGGTTTTTCCCTTTACTGTTAACAACCTTCATTATTTCAAGTAACATAGTTTCTTTAATCTGCGGAAATGCTTTGGTATTTTTTATCGTACTCGCTATTTCAACAGCCGGGCTATCCTGCTGAACCCCTTTGGCTGTTAGTACTTCTCTGGCAGTAGTTCCTCTGGCTATGATTACTGAGGTTCTTTTGTCCGGTCCAGTATCCCTGACAAAAAAGTCCACCACATTTATAAAACCCTGCCGAGCCAGCTTCTCTCCAATAACTATCAACTGAACGTGACCGTAGAACAATTTATGATCACTATTGTTCAACAGTTTTCTAACGGCTTCAAATACAGTTTGCCCTTGAGAGGAAATTACCTCGGTTGCGTTAATGCTGCCACCCTGTTTGCGGGATTCCAGAACCGATGGTTTAAGAAGTTGTACTGAAAAGTCAATTTGTCCATTGGAAGCTTTATCCAGCCCTACGCCAACAACGAAGCGCCGGTCACTCAAATCTATGTTATTCCAGCAACCGGTAATAACCAGAGGTAATAAACAGAGTATGAGCAACACACTTATTTTCTTAATGAGAGGCTTTAACATCAATCAATCTTCCTTCTGACGATAATTAATTTTCATCCGGTATTTCAGCTCAGGGGTATTTTCCCAGGTTAAGACCCTGGGTCTGGTCAACATGGCCCATACCGGTAATCGCACCAGCGTATCTTTTAAATCTGTTAGACTTAGTGGGGCAAGAGGACTTAGGTATGGTACCCCAAAAGATCTTAATCCACATAAATAAACCATTAAAAACATGCCTGTAAACATAATTCCCAATAAGCCCAAAATATTTGCCCCAATCAAAAATAACAGCCTTAGAAAGGGCAATACCCCACCAAGTGGAGGGGTAATGAAACTGGTAATGGCGGTAATGGCTGTTATTATAACCATGGGTGTACTGACCAATCCCGCTTTAACAGCCGAATCGCCCAATACTAAAGCACCTACAATGCTGATTGCTGAACCTACCGGTCTGGGTATCCGAACCCCCGCTTCACGTAATAATTCAAAAGATAATAGCATTGCAAAAGCCTCTGTAAATGTGGAATAGGGGATTCCTCCGCGGGCTGAAGCTATGGTTATCAGTAATTTAAAAGGAATGATATCCGGGTTAAAAGATATTAAAGCTAAGTATATTGCCGGCAAGGTAGTACAGATTATAAATGCAATAACTCTAAGTATGCGAACTGCAGAAGCAAAAGGGGCTCGTGAATAATAGTCCTCGCTGGCCTGAAATGCTTCCACTAATAAGTATGGAACTGTTAGTACAAAAGGGGTACCGTCACAAAGAATAGCTACCCTTCCTTCCAAAAGCTTGGCAGCCACAATATCAGGCTTTTCACTGTTCCCCACCGTAGGAAAAATCGAAAGTGGTGCATCTTCGATAAATTCTTCTAAGTATCCTGATTCTAATATGGCGTCGGTTTTAATTTCCTTTAATCTTCTACGAACGGTTTCAATAATTTTTTCATCGGCAATTCCTTTAATATAAGCTATGCAAATGGCGGTATTAGTCTGTTCCCCTATGGTCAAATTCTCAAATTTCAGGTTAGGGTTTATAATTTTTCTGCGAATCAAAGACGTATTAGTTCTTAGTGTTTCTGTAAACCCCTCTCTGGGTCCCCGAACCACTGCTTCAGTTAGGGGTTCAGTTACTCCCCTGGTTTCCCATCCTCGTAAGCTGGCCTTTAGAGCAACTTTTTCTCCATCTATATATAAGATAGTATCCCCGGTCAGAATACTGTGGATGCTCTGCATAAACTCAGTAACTTCCATAAGCTCACCGGTACATAATAAGTTTTGTTTAAGAATCGTGATAACATCCGGTCTTTTTAATCCTGGCTCTAAATGAGCGATTCTTGATTCCACCATGATTGGTTTTAAAAGATTATCAGTGATCAGGGATTTATCAACTAACCCGTCAATAAACGCAACCAGGATCTTTATCTGTGATTCATTACCTAAAGTAATCTCTCTAATTACAAAATCACTGGAATCAGAAAAAAATTCCTCTAACTTGGCTCTAACCCTAACAATTGATTTGGGTATATGTTCCCTGTCCTCGTTGTCGTTTTTGGTTGAGGAGTCTTTGGGAGCGAAATTTTCAGCTTTTAATCCTAAATAGCTTACTTTACGAACTAGTTTTTTAAACATGGCACCACCACCATCAGTTTTGTTACTTATATTTGCGTAATAGTCAATTAATTATACTTCTCAGTTAAAGATGAATTTGATAAGTAAGAAACAGCTAACAACCTGAATATTTTTAGTGATCGTATTCTCAGTCTGGACAGGGGATCATCTAACTGATTAATCAATGGATAATTTAACTAGCATAATACTTTCAACCGGGGAGAAGATAAAATATATTTTTAGTTTAAATATATAATATTTGGGAGGTGATCCTCATTAATACCCAGCAACATCAAAAGCAGCAGAAGAATAAAATTGAAACCTATGATCAATTTCTAATCAGAACCGGTATGGGAAATAATACTGAAAGCCTGAGAAGATTCATGGTAGAAAATGAATTGCCATAATAGCATATAATTACGTAAATCATTCGTGAAAGTTATGCGTAGATATGCTTAAGGCTCAACTATCAGCTGTTAACTGATAGTTGAGCCTCTTTTTTATGTGAAATCTAATTTTTTTGTTGGCTGCAACTGATCCATGGCTAATGATAAATTACGACTGGATGAGTCCCCACTTTCCCCGCCCTTGCCCAAGTCCATAAATTGCGCTATTTTTGGCAGCCAGATTTTTGTTTCGCAATCTTCACATAGATTAGCCGTGTTACCTTTCATACCGATTCCTTGCGAAAAATTGACAGGCTACCTTAAGCTTTGCCCATCCAATGTGCCTTCAGGATAATTCAATTCGTGATTTTGTAACTTCCCTGACTGAGGGTGGCAAAAAGCTTGATGGTAATTTTGATTTATTAAAACTCCTATAAATACTTGTTCAGTGTTGATGTGAACATCAATAATTAATATTATACAGCTTCATTTTACGATAAACCGTAATGCGAGAAACCTCCATTTCTCTTGCTACCTCGGTTATATTTCCGCTATGTTTAATTAAAAGATTGACTATTTCCTGGCATTCGCTTTTAGCTACCATTTCCTTCCTTTTTTCTCTCTCGTTGTTAACCTCTACTGTCTGGGTAATTGGCGAAGGCTGCGGTAGCAATACATTAACTGGCGGTTTACGAATATAAGGTGGTAAATGTTCCAAACAAATAGGACCACCTCCTGCCATGCTAATTAATCTCTCTACTACATTCTGTAATTCTCGTACGTTTCCTGGCCAGTTATGTAGCTTTAAATATTCAATAACCTGCGGATCTACCTCAATAGCCCCTTTATCCTGTTGCCTACTAATGGCTGCCACAAAATGATTAAATAATGCAGGAATATCCTCAGGATGATTGCGCAACGGCGGCATAGTAACGGTAACTACATTTACCCGGTAGTAGAGATCCTGGCGAAAATTACCTTTTTCAATCTCTTCCAGCAGATTCTTATTAGTAGCGCAAATTACTCGGAAATCCACTGGGATTACTTTATCATCACCAATACGGGTAATTTTCTTATCCTGAAGAACACGCAGCAAAGCTACCTGTTGCTCCAGCGGCATTTCTCCAATTTCATCCAGAAATAAAGTTCCCCCAGCCGCCAGTTCGAATTTGCCCGGACGTCCACCCTTTTTCGCTCCGGTGAAAGCACCCTCCGTATAACCGAATAGTTCACTACCTATTAGTTCTCTAGGTATTGCACCACAATTAACTGCTACAAATGGCCCTTTGCTCCGTGTACTTCCATTATGAATTGCTTGAGCCAAGACCTCCTTACCGGTCCCGCTTTCACCCTCCAACAAAATATTAGCACAACCCGAGGCCGCCAGGGATGCAACACGGATAACCTCAACCATCTCCTTACTGTTGCCTATAACATCATCGAAATGAAATGTCGCCTGAGCCCCGCTAAAACGGTTAACCAATTTTTGTATTTTTTCAATGGGACGAACCACTATAACTGCACCGCTAAACAAACCTTGATCATCCATAATAGGCATACTTGAGGATAAGCAGTGAATACGACCATCTACAGTATCCACAATTACCTCTATATCACTGTACCCTTCTTGTCGCTTTAGAGTTTTCTCCACCGCAGGTATGCGCGAGCCAATTATGTTTTCAATTGACTTACCTATTATTTGCTCTGCGCTTTTACAGATAATCTTCTCTGCTACGGGGTTTATCTGCATAATTATACCCTGGTGATCGATTATTATAACCCCTTCTGAAATAGTTTGAAATATTTCAGTTAAACGGTTGTTTACAAGAGTCAATTCACGATTCTTCTCCTGAATATGGATCTGATTACAAATCGATTCGACTGCAGCCACCACCATACCCAGGGTATGAAGGTGTGTGCCATCCAAGGGACCTGACATATCCAATATTCCAATCATTTGCCCATTACTATTAAAAATAGGAGAGGCTGAACATGTCCAAGATTGGTGTTTCTGGCAGTAATGCTCGGCACCTGATGTTTGAAATGGTTTTTTTAATACCATGGCAGTACCAATAGCATTGGTACCCACTTCTTCTTCCGTCCAATTGGCTCCTTTAATAAAATTAAATGTCTCTGCTTGTTTCAATGTATCATTATCACCAAAGGCCTCCATGATGTATCCCCGTTCGTCAGCTAACATTACAATGAATCCCGACCCTTTTACAAATTCATAGAGCTTTAGCATAAACGGTCTGGCTATCTCGATTAAATCGCTACGTCTTGCAAGTAAATCATTTAATTCCATTTCACTCAAGAACTGTTGGCAAGCACCATCGTAAGGATTAACATTAGCGTTAGAACACCTATGCCATGAATCCATGATTTCTGGAGAAACTGAAATATTTTCTGGCTTACCATTAGCAATAAAATCTTGCCATGCTGCATGGGTATTCGATGAAGAGGATGGAATAGTATTCTTGTTCATGTTCAAACCTCCACAGTTATTGCAACGTCAAACATCAGTTTTTTATGTATTGTTATTATAATTATATTACCTTATGCACAACAAAAAGGATTAGATGGAATGGTTTTTTCTGTGAGTGAAACCAGAAGGGACTGGTCTATGATTTGAACCAGATGAAAGGTTTAAGATATTAGCTTAATTGCTTTAATTAATCCTCAAGTCCAATAGCATTTAGAACATCCTCTTTTTCCACCCATCCTTTCCTGGCATTTAGTATTCCGTAATTTATTATGGACAAATCACTTTTGTGGTGGGCATCACTGTTAATAGCAAGTTTGATTCCCAAATTACTTACTTGCCTCGTTATTTTCTCATTGATGTCCAGGCGGTCGGGGTGAGAATTTATCTCCAATGCCTTGTTATACTTGGCGGCTGCCTCCTTGAATAAAACTGTTGTCATCACTCCAGTTTGAGTGAACATGTAGGTCTTTAATGTCTCTTTATTAATAACTCTGGCAAGGTAAAATTCCGGGATGACTCAATCTCCACCCCGTTTTTCCCTTAATTCGGGAGGAATGTACTCCATATTTAAACGTTCATAGACTTCTGCCTCACTGGTAACACCTTTTAATATACTTCGATCTGCATTGCCCATCACAAAACTACGGTGTTCTTTAGATCCGGTGGTCCAAAATAACACCTCAGGATAATCTTCCGGTAAAACTATGATCACCTCAAAATCTACGCCAGTTTTGATTTTACCGGCAATATGCCCCGCCTCTTCCTGATCAATGCTCTCGATTTCGGGATAAGCTTTCACCAATTGTCGGACGGTCTTTTCATCGCGACTGGCTACCAGTATATCCAGGTCACTGACTAATGGTTTGCCCCGCCGCACACTGCCAACGGGACTTATTTTTTCTACACTGATAGAAGCATCAAGATAATCACATAAATCCCGGGCGATTGGCAGAACCGAGTCCAGGGTCATTTTATCCTGCATGCTTCTGCTTGGCAGCATATCAGCGCTATCTGATGAGCTAGCCTCTCTTAGCTTGTTCTTATCCTTATTCAGCCTATTTCCTCTTTTCCTCTTCCAGTGCCTTAGCCAGCTGGTCATAGTCTTCCTGCAGTTTGTTTAATTCATCAGCCAGGTTAAGTGCGGTTAAAACCGCCACTTTATTAGTAGATAGATTATGATTGCGCTGGCCAATCATGCGCATCCGCCGATCTACATAGGAACCCAGCATTTGCATATATTCAGGATTCTCATTTCCCCTTACTGTATATTCTTCATTATAAATATTAACTGTAACCTTATTCACTGAGCTATTTTTTGCATCCATCAACTTAGCCTCCTTTAAAGGAATCATATAGTTATTTCTATATAAATAAAACTTTTCCTTCCCGTAAATTAAAAAGCAGTCTGGTTTAAGCAAAAAACCCATGCATGAGGCTAATGCCCAGTCATGGGCTTAATAGAATAAATAACCTAGTCGCATAAACTTTCACATATATACATCCGTACTGTCCATATTTCCAATAACATCCAGTCCTAAACCAGGATGTTAATATAACCTTCTCTAGATCTTAAATCGAGTAATCAAAAGATTGAGTTGCTCAGCACTCTTAGCCATCCTGTTGGAGGCTTCATTAATAAGTACAATTAGAACTAATCTCTATTCATACATGCAATTATTAGTCCAATTACTTATAACCAAGAATATTTAACCTATATCTAACCATATCAGGAAGCTTTTATTTGTCACTTGATTCTTTGCTGCCAGTGAAAATTCTATGAGAGAACCTTGTGGTCGCACCTAAAAAGGCTTAACTCTCAGTTAAACAGCTAAGAGTTAAGCCTATGTGACAAAGGTAGGTTTCTATGTCAATTTTAAAATTAGTAAAATAATAATCTTGGCCTTATTTAAGGGTTCGCGCCAATACATTTATATCCACCCGCCGACCCTCCACAGTATAGATAACCATTTCGGCCAGATTCGTCGCGTGGTCAGCTATACGTTCCAGATGCCCTGCTACCAACAGTAAATCGGTTGCCTGGGGGATGTTCTGTGTGTCCTGCATCATATAGGTGAGAAGATCACGAAAAACCTGATCATATAGTTCATCAGATTGCCTTTCCATATCGACTAGACTCATAGCCAGATCTACATTAGCATCGACAAAGGCTTTCAGAGCAATTCCCACCATTTCCTCAGCAATCTTGGCCATGCGAGGTATATCAATAAGTGGTTTAATATAAGTCTGTTCATAGAGCCGAATGGTTATCTCTGATATTTCCTCGGCATGATCGCCCATTCTTTCCATATCAACAATTATCTTTAAGGCCGTACCTATAAAACGCAGGTCACCTGCCATCGGCTGTTTCATTGCTATCAGACGCAAGCATTTCTTTTCTATATCCAGTTCCATGCGATCAATAATATCATCCCGGCTGATTACCTCCTGCGCAAGTTCCAAGTTTTTATCCACCAGCGATTTGACCGCTTTACAAATCTGTTCTTCCAACAGGCATCCCATTTTCATTATATCTTCTTTAAGCTTTACCAATTCATTTTCCATTGTATCAACAACCATTTATAACACCCCTCCTGACTTTTTTAGGACTATCAAAAAATAAACTAGTCATTTACTCCCGTCTTTCTTGATAGTTCCTTAACCGAATCGCCCAGTAATATAGTCTTCAGTCCTTTTGTCACGTGGATTTACAAAGATCTCTTCGGTTTCATTAAATTCCACCAGTTCGCCGTTAAGGAAAAATCCGGTATAGTCTGATACCCGGCCTGCCTGCTGCATGTTATGGGTAACAATTACAATTGTATAATTACTTTTCAACTCCGCAATCAACTCTTCTAATCGGGAAGTTGAAATAGGGTCGAGAGCGGAAGCCGGTTCATCCATAAGAATTACCTCCGGGTCCACAGCCAGCACTCTAGCAATTACCAATCGCTGTTGCTGGCCTCCCGACATTCGAGCCGCAGAACTATGCAGCCTGTCACTGACTTCCTTCCAAAGATTGGCGGCCTTCAAGCTTCTCTCAACAATATCATCCAGCTGATTCTTTTTGTTTATACCATGAATACGTGGCCCATAGGCTACGTTGTCGTAAATAGACATAGGAAACACCGATGGTTTTTGGAAAACCATCCCCACGGATTTGCGCAGTGCTACCACATTTACATCTTTAATATATATAGGCTGCTGGTCGAGGTATACCTGGCCTTTTATAGTAGTACCCTCAATGAGTTCATTCAAACGGTTCAGGCTTCTCAAAAAGGTGGATTTGCCACAACCGGAGGGTCCAATGAGGGCAGTTACTTTATTCTGTTCTATATCCATACTAATACCATGGAGAGCTTGGAAATCCTGGTAGTAAACCTCCAGGTCCTGGCTCTGCATTTTGTATCGCTTTTCCATACTCATAAACCCCTTCCTTAACGCATTGACGGCGAGAATTTACGCAGGCTTAGATTAGCCAGATAATTAATAATCAATATTAAAACCACAATTAAGAATGCCGTCCCGAAAGCTCTCTCCAAAGATATTCCTTCCATAGCCAGCATATATAGATGAACCGACATGGTTCGGGCCGGGTCAAATACAGATAGCGGCATTCCCAGTGAACTGCCTGCGGTTAAGATCAGAGCCGCTGTTTCACCTACCGCTCGGCCGATTGACAGTATCACTCCGGTTACTATACCAGGGAGTGCAAAAGGCAGAACCACCTTGCGTATGGTTTGCAATTTGCTGGCTCCCAGAGCCAAACTGTTTTCCCTGTATTCCTGAGGCAGAGTCAGGATGGCTTCTTGGGCCGTACGGGTAATGGTCGGTAATATCATAATTGCCAGGGTTATACCTCCCGACAGGATGGACCAGCCCAGATTAAGAAAGATAACCAGAAACACGAAGCCAAAGAGACCAATTATAATTGACGGTATCCCGGCCAGGGTTTCAGCAGTTAAGTTCACCAAATAAGCAAACTTACTGCGGCTGTGGGCATATTCTTCAAGATAAACCGCTGCGCCTACCCCGATGGGCACCGCCAAAATCAAAGCTAATATGGTTAAATACAGGGTGCCGACAATAGTAGTGAATATACCACCTTCACTGCCCGCATGTTTGGGTGCTTGCAGGATAAAATCAAGGCTTATGGAGGAAATTCCCCGCACTATCACATAACCAATGATACTTACCAGAATACCCACTATTATAAGGCCGGACAAATAAAACAGGCCAAATATTATTTTGTCTTTATTGCTAGTTACGCCCACCATTTATTCCTGCCTTTGCTATAAAATTTATCAACAGGTTTAGCCCTACAATAAAGATGAATAATACCATTCCGGTGGCAAACAGGGCCGCTTGATGGTCACCGCTGGCATAACCCATCTCCAGTACTATATTGCTGGTCATGGTCCTTATTGGTGCCAATATGCTTCCGGGTATCATGGCCGAGTTGCCAGTCACCATTACCACCGCCATGGTTTCACCAATAGCCCTTCCCATGCCCAGCACAACTGCGGTAATAATTCCAGAACGAGCAGCGGGTACGATAACTCGGCTGATAGTCTGGTAATGACTAGCCCCCAGGGCCAGCGACCCTTCCTTATAATCGTTCGGCACTGCCAATAGAGCATCTCGCGATACATTGATTACAGTAGGCAGGATCATAATACCTAGAATTATAGCCCCGGCCAGTAAACTCATACCGTTCCCGCCTAGTTGTTCACGAATAAAGGGTACCACCACAATCAAGCCAATAAATCCATAAACTACTGAAGGTATTCCCGCCAGCAGATTTACCAACTCACCCAGAGCCTTCCCCACTCGAGGCGGTGCAATTTCAGCCATGAAAACAGCAGTACTCAAACCCAGGGGAACCGACCAGAGCATAGATCCCAAGGTCACCAGCAATGAACCAATAAACATGCTGCCTATCCCAAATATGCCTTTAGTCGGATTCCAATCGGTATTAAAAACAAAACTGCTCAACCCGGTTTTAGCAAGCAAAGGCAGACCTTTGGCAAAAATAAAGATAGTAATTAGGAATATAGCCAGTATAAAGATGGCGGCACATAACATAAGTATTCTTTCTATTAATTTCTCCCCACTTATTTTCCATCGTCTGCGCCCAAAATCAGTTAGCTGGCTGGCTCCTTCTTCCCTGCTTTTTAGACCTAGTTGTACTATCTGTTCCATCTTCTTTTTGACTCACTTTCTTTTATACTGTTACAAATACTTATAAAACAATCGTCTTCGTCTATTCATAAGATAACATGGTTGTGTTAAGGACAAGAAAGCAGAATATTAATATTCTGTTAGCCTTCGGTAAAGATATTGTAAAACCAATCTGGATAACACCGCCCGGTCAGCTTCAAAATAGAGTAATATAAACAGGTTTTGCTATTTTTGTAATAGCCCATTGACTATGAAATATACGACCAACCCGCACCAGGGTCGGTACGGGTTGGCAATTAATATTTAAGCTTAAAGGCTTTGGGTAAACTGTAGCCAGTCTGACTAGCCTGCTCCCGTTTTCATCGCTGGATGCAAACGGGTCTTTTTGGAGATTCAGGAGAATTGGGAATTGGGGTTGACTACTTCTATTTAATTTTGAAGGCGCCTTCGTCAACAATGATGCTCTGACCTTCGTCACTGAGGACAAAGTCAATAAATGCTTTGGCCAATCCTGTCGGTGCATCTTTAGTAATGTATATAAATGGTCTCTGTAGTTTGTAAGTTCCAGATTTTACATTAGCTTCGTTGGCTTTAACTCCATCGATGTCCACAGCCTTAACTTCCTGATTGACCTTCGACATAGATATATAGCCTATTGCGTTTTTATCTCCAGCTACGGTGGTTTTAACCGCACCTGTAGAGTTTTGAACGATTGCACTCTTAACTATATCCTCTTTATTCATTACTATATTTGAAAAAGCGTCTCTGGTCCCCGATCCATCTTCGCGCGATACCACGGTTATCGGGGCATCTATCCCGCCTAATTCCTTCCAATTTTTGATGTTACCCAGGTAAATATTTTTAACATCTTCCAACTTTAAATTGCTAGTATTGTTAGCAGGATTAACCACTATAGCCACACCATCCACAGCAATAGGCGTTACTATTAAATTAGCCTTGGCTTTTTCTTCCGCGCTCACATCGCGTGATACAGAACCAATATTGGCTGCGCCCGAAATGGTTGCTTCTACACCCTGGCTGGATCCTCCACCCTGAACATTAATCTGGACACCCGGGTTTTTATCTTGGAATTTTTCAGCCAGTACTTCACTAAAAGGCTGCACTGAAGTCGAGCCAGCCACAGTCAGAGTACCGGAGAGTTTTCCCGCATCTTTCGACCCATCCTTGTCACCACTATCCTTTTTGGTACATCCGCCCACAACCAGAGCTAACATTAACATAATTCCAACTAATACAAGAGTGGTCGTCTTTTTTCTCATTTCATTATCCTCCTCATTACTTTTTGCATCTGTTAAAAGTCTAGCACCTGTATGTAAATCACAATATCTTCGGTCCTTAAGACTTTCTGAGGAAAATGTAAATTAAAAGTAAATAATTTATGAACCATACTAATAATTCTGCAGGAAACTGGCTTTAGCTGATATGTTAACCTGTAAATAAAAAAAATCCCGTCCACCAAGCAATTTGGCAACGGGTTTTATATAAAAGCATCTAGCTTTCAGGCATTATTTTATTAAATCTTTTTAATGCTTTTTAATCTCTTATCTTACTAACAAATGGACCGTCCCCCATTATTATCTGGTTCCTAATCATTTGATCCATCCTTCTCTTTTATTTAAACAAGGTAAAGGAAAACTTCGACCCAACTCCTGACACACTTTCTACAGATATTTGCCCACCCAGCTTTTCAATCAGGTGTTTTACAATAGCCAAACCAAGTCCACTGCCACCTGTTTTCCGGGATCTGGCTTTATCGACACGATAAAATCTTTCGAAAATACGAGGTATTTCCATTGGGGGAATACCTATACCCTCATCTATAACATTAACCTGCACTCGATCTTCGAAATCCTCCAAACTCACCTGGATCCGACCGCCTTCAGCGCTGTACTTAATAGCATTATCAAGCAGATTGCTTAGTACATGGGCAATAAGTTCTGGATCACTCACGATAATTGGATGACTGGTTGCCGGGATATACTCCAGGCTGACATCCTGTGAATGGTATTGAAGTCGTACCAGGTTTATCGTATTATGCAAAAACTCGTTGATATTTATCGGCACAGTACTTATTTTGGCCTGTTCAGATTCAATTCTGGATAAGTCCAACAAACCATTTATCAAATGGGATAGTCGCTGAGTTTCATCATATATTATCCGGCTGAATTCCCTAACATTCTCGGGGTTCCCTCCCCCTTCATCCAACAAGGTTTCAGCAAACCCGCTTATAGAAGCCAGCGGGGTTTTCAGTTCATGAGAAACATTGGCAACAAAATCCTGGCGAACTTTTTCCAACCTTTTTAGTTCTGTGATATCATTTAGGACTACCAAAACACCCTTAAAAATAGAAGCCGAAGTCATTATAGGGACTATGTTAACCTCAACCGTTTTGCCCCCCAGAACATGTAATACCATCTCTTTACGAATTGGCTTTAAATCTTGTGTTACCTGATCTATAGTCTCTATTATTGTGTAATCGTTAATTACTTCCCCCTTATTACGGCCAATAATGACTTGTCTAACGCCAAGGAGAGAAAGTGCTACTGGATTAGCATAACTGATCCTCCCCTCCCCATCTACCATAAGGATTCCATTTACGGTGTTTTCCAATAGGGCTTCCAAACGATTTTTCACCTCGGAAATTTCTGTTATCCCTTGCTCAATATAATCAGCCATATTGTTATAAACCTCGGCCAAAATGCCCAGTTCATCGTCCCTTTTATAGCTTATCCTCCGTTTAAGATTACCTTGGGCCATGTCTTGTACCACAGTAGTAATTTCATCCATTGGCTCTGAAAAGCGCCGGGCCATAAACAGACTCAGAAGGATAGCCATGAAAGCTGATACCAGCAATGCCATCAACATTATAGAAAATAGTCGTTTATAAATATCAGCCAGTTCAGCCAGAGGCATAGCCATTCTAACTACACCACTCATTTCTTGATGTTGGAAGGGAACAGCTACATATAGCATTTTGATTTTCTCAGTGCTGCTGTAGCGCATGGCTACCCCAACTTTCCCATGCAAGGCCTGATAAACTTCTGGTCTGGATTTATGAATATCCATATGGCTGGAATCAAAAGCAGAGTCACCCAGAACTACTCCATTCTGATCTATAATGCTTACCCGGGTAGCACTATCACGACTGGCGGTCCGGGCTAAAACCTGAAGACTATCGGTATTCTTCAGATCTGTAAATTTAACCATATCAGCAATCAAGTAGGCTTCATTGGTAAGACGGGACTCTAAATTTTGTAAATAGTATTGCTTGAAACTTGCGAAAACCAAACCACCAGCAATAATAAGCAATAGAAGAATAAGTACTAAATAGCTGGCAGTTAATTTTTGTCGAAAGCTCTTAAACATTCGGGTCCTCCTCGAACTTGTATCCCAAACCTCTTATCGTTTTTATATATCGCGGGTTTTTGGAGTCAACTTCTATCTTATCTCGTAATTTACTGATGTGAACATCCAATACCCGAGTATTAACCCCGTCCGCATAATCCCATAATACCTGCAGGAGATATTCACGTTTTAAGACCCGGTCTTTGTTTTTCAGCAAGAGCTCCAGCAGCTCATACTCCTTTAAAGTTAAATCCAGCAATTCCCCGTTTAGAAATATTTCGTACTTTTCCGGTTTAATAGTAAAATTCCCAAATACCAACTCTTTATTTACTGGATCACTACTGCTGATATGTTGTTTTCTCCTTAGAATTGCTTTTACCCGTGCACTGAGTTCTCTTACGCTGAAAGGCTTGGTCATATAATCATCGGCTCCCAGTTCTAAGCCCAGAATTTTATCAATCTCTTCATCACGAGCAGTCACCATAATTATCGGTATATCGATATTATCTTTACGTAAATCCCGGCATATCTCCAAACCGTCTTTGCCGGGCAACATCAGGTCCAACACCAACAGATCCGGTTTTTCCGCCTTGATTATTTGCCAAGCTTCATTCCCATCAAAGGAAGTCAGGATACTGAAGCCTTCCTTGGCCAGATTATAGCTAATTAATCGTACCAGAGCTTCTTCATCATCAACCACCAGAATTTTACCGTTCATATTATCACTCCTCTAGCTAACAATTATCTGCTGAATACTTTTATAACCAGACTCGGTAATGTCACCAATTTTCTAAAAAACTCTCCTACTTAAACTAATCCTATACTCAAACATCATAATTTGGAATAGCAAGTCACAGCTGGAAAGAATTTTTACAATACGTATAGATAACTTTTACATAACCAGTATGATTGATAGGCATAAAATAGCTATACTATTCTAGTTCTTTATATCCTTTTGATTTTTGGCTAAACGTATACTTTGCTCCAGGATAGCAAATATATAACCTAGGATCGTTTACATCATTATGGCCGGGTTATGGAAAAGTTTAAATTACGAAAGGGGCTTTAATATGCAGAACACAGCCTGGGAAGGCTTTAAAGGCAGTGAGTGGAAGGATGAAATAAGTGTTCGTGATTTCATTGAACACAATTATACGCCTTATATAGGTGACGGTTCTTTTCTCAAGCCAGCTACGCAAAAGACATTAAAATTATGGGATAAAGTAAAAAATCTGTTATGGGATGAACATCAGCGTAAAGGTGTTTACGATATAGATACCCACACCGTCTCCTCAATTACTGCCCATAAACCCGGCTATATTGATCGTGATCAGGAAGTAATAGTTGGTCTTCAGACTGATGAACCTTTAAAAAGAGCAGTAATGCCCATGGGTGGCATCAGAATGGTTCATTCAGCCCTGGATGCTTATGGTTACGAAATGGATCCAGAGATCAATCTGATATTTACCCATTATCGTAAAACTCACAATCAGGGAGTATTTGACGCTTATACTCAGGAAATCAGGAATGCCCGCAAAGCAGGTATAATAACGGGTTTACCCGATGCCTATGGACGAGGACGGATTATTGGAGACTATAGGCGGATTGCACTTTATGGAACAGATTTTCTTATGAAGGATAAACTAGCTACTTTAGACTTTCTAGAGTTTGATGTGTTTGATGAAGATTTGATTCGCCAAAGGGAAGAGATTAGCGAGCAGATTGAGGCTCTTAAAGAGCTTAAGGAAATGGCTCAGTCTTATGGGTATGATATATCAAAACCAGCCCGCAATGCCAGGGAAGCCGTTCAGTTTGTTTATTTTGGTTATCTTGGCTCTATCAGAGAACAAAATGGGGCGGCGATGAGTCTTGGCCGGGTCTCTACCTTTCTGGACATTTATATTCAGCGCGACCTTGAACAGGGAGATATTACTGAGGAAGGAGCGCAGGAATTAATAGACCAGTTCTGCATTAAACTTCGCATGGTACGCTTCCTTCGTACCGCTGATTATAATGAACTTTTCTCTGGCGATCCGGTTTGGGTAACTGAAGCTATAGGTGGTATGGGAATTGACGGGCGTACTCTGGTCACCCAAACCTCATATCGCTTTTTGCATACTCTCAAAAACCTGGGACCCGCTCCAGAACCGAATCTGACTGTTCTCTGGTCGCAGAACCTGCCGCAGGCTTTCAAGGAATTTTGTACCCAGGTTTCAATCGATACCAGCTCGATTCAGTATGAAAACGATGATCTTATGCGGCCTTTCTGGGGTGATGATTATGCCATCGCCTGTTGTGTATCGGCTATGCGAGTCGGAAAACAGATGCAATTTTTTGGAGCCCGGGCTAACCTCGCCAAAGCTTTGCTTTACGCCATAAACGGAGGTGTAGACGAACTTCTCGGCCTGCAGGTAGCACCTAACCTGAATCCTATTACCAGTGATGTACTGGTTTTCGATGAATTATGGGAACGGTATGATCTGGTTCTGGAATGGCTGGCAAAAACCTATGTAAATACAATGAATATAATCCATTACATGCACGACAAATACTCCTACGAAAGGCTGGAATTTGCTCTGCATGACCATAAAATTTACCGTACCATGGCCTTCGGTATTGCTGGTCTCTCTGTAGTCGCTGATTCGCTGGCGGCAGTCAAGTTTGCCAAGGTTAAAGTAATTCGTAATAGCCACGGGCTGGCTACTGATTTTGAAATCGAAGGGGAATATCCAGCGTTTGGTAACAACGATCCTCGCGTAGATGAATTAGCGGTTATGGTTCAAAAAACCTTTATGGCCAAGTTAAGAAGACATCCTACTTATCGTGGTTCAGATGCAACCATGTCTATTCTAACCATAACTTCTAATGTTGTTTATGGTAAAAAGACTGGCAGTACACCAGATGGAAGAAAATCAGGAGAACCTTTTGCTCCCGGAGCCAACCCCATGCATGGGCGTGACAAGCGTGGAGCCCTGGCCTCAATGACTTCGGTTGCCAAACTGCCCTATCGTCATGCTCTGGATGGTACATCTTATACTTTTTCTGTCATTCCTGGTGCCCTCGGCAGAGAAAAAAATGAGCGCCCCAAAAATCTTTGTTCTCTTCTGGATGGCTATTTCGGTACTGGAGGACACCATATTAATGTCAATGTTCTGGAACGCGAAACCCTGGAAGATGCTATGGAACATCCGGAAAAGTATCCCCAGTTAACTATCCGGGTTTCAGGTTATGCAGTAAATTTCATTAAATTAACCAGAGAACAGCAGCTGGATGTAATTAATAGAACCTTCCATACGGTAGTATAGCTCCAAGCGTGTCATGGGGACGGTTCTTTTGACACGCTTATGTATAATTGGGCGTGTCAAAAGAACCATCCCCATGACACAGTAAAGGAGGATTGTAAATGCAAACTGAAGGATACATTCATTCCATTGAGACCTTTGGAACCCTGGATGGTCCTGGTTTAAGATATGTTATTTTTATGCAGGGCTGTCCACTCCGCTGTTCATTCTGTCATAATCCTGATACTTGGAGCATGGTTTATGGTCAGAAAAAAACAGTCGACTGGTTAGTACAAGATATTAGCCAATATATTCCTTATTTTCGATCTTCGGGAGGAGGTTTGACGGCCTCCGGCGGAGAGCCTTTGCTGCAGGCAGCCTTTTTAAGCTTACTATTTTCCCGGCTAAAAAAATTAAATATACATAAAACAGTAGACACGAGTGGATTTGCGGAAGTTGAAAGGATTAAAGAATTATTGTCCTTGACAGATTTGGTCATGTTATCAATTAAACATCCAAATCCTGAACGTCACCGTGAGATTACTGGGCAATCCAATGACCGACCCATGGCCTTTGCCCGTTATCTTACCAGGATAAACATGCCAGTGTGGATACGCTATGTTATTATCCCGGGAGTGACGAACAGCTCAAGGGATTTGGAATTGCTGGCTGAGATGATTATTAAAATGTCCAATGTGCAAAAGATTGAACTACTTCCATATAATACAATGGGAATAAGCAAATGGCAGAGCCTTGGCCTTAAATATAAATTACTTGATATACCCTCACCTAATGCTCAGGAAATGCAATATTCCATACAATTTTTGACCAGTCGCCTTCCTGGTATACAAGTTACTTAACAGCTAAATCAAGTAATAGATAATGTTACAGGGTTATGATAAAATCATCACCCCAGAGCGTCAAAAAGGGCGAATAGCTGCGTTATACAAAAATACCGTTCAATCAGCGTACCTATGTACGCCTCAATCACGGTATTTTTGCAAGCCTTGCTCTTCGCCTTTTTTGCTCGCTCTGTTTGATTTTAGGCTCTTTCTCAATCCAGCGCTGCTATCGCCTCGATTTCAACCAGTGCATCCTTGGGCAGCCGGGCCACCTGAAAAGCACTGCGGGCCGGATAGGGAGCAGCAAAGAAACTAGCATAAACCTCGTTCATCTGTGCGAAATTATTCATATCACTAAGAAAGACGGTTGTTTTTATAACTTTCTCCATACCGCTTCCCGCGGTTTCAAGAATGCTTTTAATATTAGTCAAACTCTGGCGGGTTTGTTCCTGTATATCATCTGCCATTTGCCCGGCAACATTGAGGGGCAGTTGACCACTGGTAAAAATCAATTTGCCAATCTGAATAGCCTGCGAATACGGTCCGATAGCAGCTGGTGCTTGGTCCGTATTTACCACCCTTTTTCCCATGATAGCCATCATCCTCCTATAATTTTTATTTTACCCCAGTTTCAACCCTGCGTAGTTTAAAACCGATCCATAGAATTATTGCCCAGATCGGCAATATATACAGCGAATAGCGCATATCAGGCATAAACGCCATTAATAATACAACCATCGCCATAAATGCAAGAGTTATATAATTAGAATAAGGGAAAAACGGCATTTTAAAAAGTAGTTTTTCCGTTTCCTCTTTATTTTTGGCGGCTCGGAACTTAAGATGGGTGATTACAATCATGGTCCAATTAATGATCCCTGCTATAGTTGCTACTGATATGAGATAGAGAAATACTTTTCCTGGAATCAGGTAGTTTAGTATAACCGCGATTAATGTCAGTCCCGATGAAAAAAGAACACCATTTACAGGTATGCCTGTTTTACTCAATCTGGCAAACATGCTGGGGCCATTACCCTGCTGTGCCAGGGAATACAGCATACGCCCATTGCTATAAAGACCACTATTATAAGTGGACAAAGCAGCAGTTAATACTACTATATTCAAAATGCCAGCCGCTGCAGTTATACCAATTTTAGAAAATATCTCAACAAAAGGACTTCCCTGAGTACCAATCTGGTTCCATGGATAGAGGGTGGTTATTACCGCCAACGCACCAACATAGAAAATCAAGATTCTCCAGATTACCTGATTTATTGCTTTAGGG
This sequence comes from uncultured Syntrophomonas sp., assembly GCA_964510795.1. Taxonomy (GTDB): domain Bacteria; phylum Bacillota; class Syntrophomonadia; order Syntrophomonadales; family Syntrophomonadaceae; genus Syntrophomonas_B. Next base: position 149,413 of record CAZEDT010000001.1, on the reverse strand, counting down.
ATCGATTTCTGTGGATTATCAGCTTCTCCAGCAGTAATACCGATAAGTTCAATACCACCAAAAGCAAACATAACAATTACCAGTGAGAAGAGTAATCCTTTTATACCATTAGGAAAGAATCCTCCGTGAACCCACAGATTGCTGAAGCCAATTGGATGACCATTATTACCTATTCCGAATAGTATTAAAGCGAATCCGAAAATAATCATGGCAACTATAGCTACCACCTTGATAATCGCAAACCAGAATTCAAATTCTCCGAAAGCTTTAACATTAATAAGGTTGACCAGGGTTATTATTATCATAAATGCCAGCGCTGATATCCAGGTTGGGACACCCGGCCACCAGTAGTTAATGTAGGCTCCCACGGCAGTTAACTCAGCCATACTAACCACAATATAGTTAAACCAGTAATTCCAGCCGGAAAAGAAACCGGGAAATTCGCCCCAGTATTTAAAAGCAAAATAACTAAACGAACCTGAAACGGGTTGGTCTACGGACATCTCACCAAGGGCACGAACAATTAGAAAAATGGCCAATCCACCAATAAGGTAAGAGACCATAATACCTGGTCCTACCAATTTGATAGTCTGGGCCGAACCGTAAAATAAGCCGGTACCAATGGCTCCACCCAGGGCGATCATTTGAATATGCCGGTTTTTCAAACCCCGGTGTAGTTCCTGGGGTTCTTGTATATCTTTTCTCTGCGGTTCTGACATATTTTCCCTCCTTTTTTTATTATTTTAGCCCATATATAAATACTACTCGTCTTAATTAACTTCACGAGCTTAAAAGTATAGGTAATACTTATTGGTGCCGGGCAGCAGGCTAGCTAGCTGTCCGGCACCTTAACTTATTTACTAACAGGCTTCAAACGAGCTGTAAAATGTCTTAAAATAGCTGGCTCATAGGTAAAATCCAATCCTACTAGCTGGGAAGCCTGTTCTTTCACAGCTATCAGGCCGTCTGCTACAACATCCATATGATTGTTGGTATAGGTACGCCGTGGAATCGTCAAACGCATTAATTCCAGCGGTGATTGGATCTGTTGATTGGTTTCGGGATCTCTGCCCAACAAGAAAGATCCAATTTCTACTGCCCGTACCCCTGATTCCAAATAAAGGGCATTACAAAGTGCTTGAGCAGGGAATTGGTAGAATGGTATGTGAGGAAGAATTTTGGCAGCATCAACAAAAACAGCATGACCGCCTACCGGAGACTGAAAAGGAATGCCGGCTTCTGTCAGACGTTCACCCAGATATTCTATCTGGGCAATCCTATAATCCAAATAATCGAAGTCCATACCTTCATAGAGTCCCCGAGCCATAGCTTCCATATCCCTTCCGTTCATGCCCCCATAAGTTATAAACCCCTCCATGGGGACGGTTCGGGCGCTGGCCCGAGTATACAGGTCGGCATCGTTTTTGATACCAATCATACCACCCATATTTACAATACAATCTTTTTTGGCACTCATAGTATAACCTTCAGTATAACTAAACATTTCCTTAACTATTTCCTTTATGCTCTTGTTGGCATAACCCGCTTCTCGCATCTTAATGAAGTAGGCATTTTCTGCAAATCGGGCTGCATCCATAAAGACCCTGACACCGTACTTCTTACAGATATCACTAACCCCTTTGATATTTTCCATAGAAACGGGTTGGCCACCGGCACTGTTGTTGGTAACAGTGATGATAGTCATAGCTATTTGCTCCGGTCCATGTTCTTTTATAAAAGCCTCTAAGCGTTCCAGGTCAAAGTCTCCCTTGAAAGGATCATAAGTAGCCGTATCAAATGCCTTTTCATGTACCAGATTTACGGCTCTCCCACCAGCAATCTCAACATGGGCTTTAGTGGTGTCAAAATGCATGTTACTAATTGAATACATACCGGGTTTCTTAATTAAGCAGTAAAATAGAACCTGTTCAGCACCACGTCCTTGATGGGTCGGAATAACATAATCATAGTTGAAAACATCTTTTACAGCGTCTTTTAAATGATAGAAGTTTTTGCTGCCCGAATAAGACTCGTCTCCCAGCATTAATCCCGCCCATTGATTATCACTCATAGCACCGGTTCCACTATCTGTTAAAAGATCGATATAACATTCTTCGCCTTTAAGAGCAAATAAATTATACCCGGCCCTTTCCAAGGCTGCCTCTCTTTCCTGTCGGGAAATCATCTTGATTGGTTCCACCATTTTAATCCTGAAAGGTTCTGCTCTGCGTGCTTTTGCCATACGATACCTCCATTACGTTACCTCGTTATACATTTATGATGTAACCACCAGCTAGAAAATATACTGATGCAATTATTATCGGTTAGCATTTCGAGTAAAATTCAAGAGCTTCAACATGAATAATCTCGTATCAATTTTGGCACTATAAAAAACTATCTAAACCGCTATATCTAGGTATCCGATTGGGCTTTGGCAGCTTAATTTCAGGCATAAAAAACTCCCCTTTCAGCAGTAAATTTATTATTTTACTTGTCTGCTTTAAGGGGAGCATATTAATCTAAGCTGCTTATTTATGGTATCCAACCCATAATCTTTTCCGTGCTGTTGTTTAGTTCAGGCTCTGATTGAACAGAATTGCTGAGCTGCTCAAATGAAGGTTTTGGTATTTCTTTCTTTTTGTTTTTATCCTTTGTCAACGTGCTCACCTCCTCATAAATTGTAAATTCTCAAAAACTAACTTCGCCATTAGTTTCTCCGTTAACAAAAAATAAATTCACCTTGGCAAAACACGGTTTATCATCTAATTTTTGACACATAAAAGCAGGCAGAAGCTTTGAAGGGTATCCTGCCTGCTAATGGGTAATCTATCATTAAAAATAACTAAATTTTTTCTACACCTTGAACCAACTGCCACCTACAAATTCACGCAAAATTGAATTTGGGGGAATATTGGTCGATGGGATGGGACGAAAATAGCTCAAGAATTTGAGCAAACGCCGAGCTTCCACGTGTTCATGGTTTTCCGGTCCTATCTCCTGGAGTAATGGTTCTATAAATGGTTTTAAAGCAGCCAGTTCATATACCAGTGAGGTATTAAACATAATATCGGCATTTTCCTGGAAGGGGAAAATGTTCTTTTCTTCTCCCCTCCGCACCGATGGCCAGCGTTTAATGGTATTCAGTGCCGAGTAGCCCCTGGTCCTGCTATCACGCACTATTCGACGTATCAAACGGCAGTCGGTGGTGGGTATACGATTGGTGTAGTCTATATTTAACTGGGTCAGCGCACTAACGTATATTTTAAACTTTTGTTCTTTTGGAATACTCCAGGTAAGCCGGTCGTTAAGACCATGAATTCCTTCAATAATAATAGGCTCACCGGGGGGAACAGTCATCATAATCCCATGCGGCAGGCAAGTACCTTGTTTAAAATCATAAACTGGCACCTCAACCTCTTCCCCTTTGATTAAACGGCTCAAATGATCATTGAAAAGATCCAGTTTAAGAGCTTCCAAGGCTTCAAAATCATAGTCTCCGTCTTCGTCACGTGGGGTTAGGTTCTTGTCTATAAAATAATTATCCAATGATATCGATACAGGGCGACGTCCGTTTACCCTTAACTGAATTAAAAGTCGCTGAGCAAATGATGTTTTGCCTGAAGATGATGGCCCGGCAATTAAGACCAGACGAGTTTCAGGATTATTACAAATTACATCAGCAATCTGGGCGATCTTTTTCTCCTGCAGAGCCTCGTTAACCCTAATAAGGTCATCAATTTGGCCCGCTTCGATTATCGTATTCATGGCAGCCAGATGCGGAGTATCCAGCATTCCTGCCCAAGCCTTGGTTTCCTGGTAGACCTGAAATAGCTGGGGCAGCTCATGGAACGGTAGCTTAAGGTCTATATCGTTCTTTTCTGGGGTCTGCAATACCAGCCCAGGAGAATAGTTAATCAATTTAAATTTATTGAGTAATCCGGTGTGACTTACCATATAACCATAGAAGTATTCATAATAACCATCTAATTCATAGACATGTACTTTGGCTTTATCTCGGTATTCTAAAATTTTGATCGTATCATCCTGTGCCTGATCAGCAAATAATTTATTAGCCATTTCCCTTTTTAGCAAACTTCTTTTTATCGGGCGGTCTTGCAGCACCAAGTCTGACATACGTTGAGCAATCTGCTCTATTTCCGTACTGTTGCTGGCCATGTCCAAAAACTCGCAATACAAACCATTGGATAGGGTATGCTTAATCATTAGTTTACGGGCGGGAAATAAATCCTTACAGGCTTTAAGCAAAAGAAAAGTTGTACTGCGGCGATAAATCTTCAAACCCGCTTCCGATGACAAATCCACTAATTCTACTTCGCAATCCCGATCCAAAGGATAATAAACATCCCTTAAATGATTATCAATAATACCAGCCACAGCAGGATACTCCAAGTCTCCCTGCAATTGCTCAAAAAAAGCTCCTAACGACGTTCCCGAAGCAACCTTATATGAACCTTTTCCATTAACGGCAACATGAATATAATTAATCTCTGCACCAGATACTTCCATAAAGGTTAATGCCTCCTCTCCTTGAGAATATTATATACCATTTAAACATATGTGACCTTCTGATATTTGCTAAGAAAAAACACCACCTGAGGTTCCCTTAATCAGGACTCAAGTGGTGTCTATTATTGCTTATTACTTTAACGTAAGCTGCTTACCTCAGGCTGGCCTGCAGCTGGCTCTGCAGCTGGCTCAGCATCTGCTCCGTGATGGTACTCACTTCAGCTTCGGTTAAGGTCCGCTCTTTGGATTGGAATGTCATCCGTAGGGCAATACTCTTAAATCCAGATGCTACCTGATCACCAGAATAGATGTCAAAAACTACTGTGTTTTGCAGAAGTTCACTGCCGCAGGTTTTAATGATATCCAGAACCGCCACTGCCGGCACCTCATCACGCACCAGGATGGCGAGGTCCCGCTCTACTGCCGGGTATCTGGTTATACTATCCATCATCACTCTCTGGCTGGCCAGCTTAAATAGGCTGTCTACATCTAGTTCAAATCCGCAAGCCCGCGGTTTAATACTGAAGTTCTGCCTCACCAGAGGGTGGATCTCCCCGATGATACCTAACTCAATACCTTGGCATTTTACTATAGCACTACGTCCCGGATGATAACTCGGATCTGAAGCTTCCAGGAAGTTCAGATTATCAATACCCAGTTGGGAAAGGAAGTTCTCCAATATCCCTTTAAGATAATAGAAATCCATCTCCACACTATTTTTTAGCCAGTTAAGCTCCTGTTTGCCGGCTACCACGGCTGATAGTTTCAGCACTTCATCCGGCAAAATCGACTGCGGGTAAAACACTGAACCCATCTCAAAAAATGCCAGGCTATCATTCTTTCTGGCCAGGTTACGGCTGATCGTATCCAGCATTCCCGGCAAAAGTACTGTACGCATGACACTTTGCTCTTCGGATAAGGGGTTAGCCACCCGGACAACTGCGCGCAGGCTACTGTCTTCGGGCAAGCCCAGCATATCAAAATAACGTGGAGTAACAAAACTATAGTTTATTATCTCATTAAAACTACGGGCCATTAAATATTTCAGCTTATCCTTGAAGTTCTGAAAGGGATTAAGCCCCCCCTGAGTATTATTTCCACCTGGTAAGCTAGCCTCTATATTATCGTAGCCATAAAGCCTGGCTACCTCTTCAATCAAGTCAACCTCGAGTTCAATATCGGGACGATAAGAGGGCACATAGACCAAGATTCCCTGGTCTTCTTCTGAAGATTTAAAAGCCAGCTTATCAATATAGCTTTTTACCTCGCCGAAGCTCAGGCTGGTTCCCAGTAAGTAATTAACCCGTTTTGGACGCAGTATAATCTGCCGGGGAATTTCTGGTTCCGGATACTGATCACAGATTCCGGCTACTATCTCACCCTCAGCTAATTCCTGCATTAATGCCGCGGCCCGATTAACAGCGTAAATTACCCCATTAACATCGGCCCCTTTTTCAAAACGCATCGACGAATCAGTCCTGAGAGCCAGCTTGCGAGCAGTTCTCCTGACTCCTACTCCATGGAAACAGGCTGATTCCAAAAGTACGTTGACGGTCTTATCATTTATCTCCGTATTCTGACCACCCATAACTCCGGCTAGCGCTACCGGTATGCCATTATCAGTAATCAGCAGCATTTCTGACTCTAATTCCCGCTCCACGTCATCCAGGGTGGTTATTTTTTCACCCGGTTCGGCACGGCGTACCACTATCTTTTTAGCCGGACTCAGCAAATCATAATCAAAAGCATGCAGGGGCTGATTACTCTCCAGCATAACGTAATTGGTAATATCAACGATATTATTAATCGGGCGTATACCACTGTTTAGGAGTCTGGTCTGCATCCATTCGGGGGAAGGCTTAATTTGCACATTCTTAATTAGACGCGCCGTATAGCGGGGGCACAAATCAGTATCCTTAATGTCTACCTTTATAAAATCATGGATACTTTCCTGGTTTTCCTTAATATTCAAAGCCGGGATCTTAACCTCGCTATTATTCAGGGCGGCAATTTCCCGGGCCAGGTTGATCATCCCCAGACAGTCTCCCCGATTGGGAGTCAGATCTAATTCCAGGGTATAGTCTCCGGTTTTTTCCTCCACACCTTCAATGGCTATACCTGCCATTGTGAGCAAGTGGGCCAATTCCTGGGGAGTCCAGGTAAAATCAACATATTCTTTCATCCAATTTATTGAAACAGCCATGATGTCACCTCCTTAAAACTGAGTAAGAAATCTTTTATCGTTATCAAAGAAAAGTCGTAAATCGTTGATACCATATTTCAGCATAGCTATTCTCTCGATGCCCATACCAAAGGCAAAACCAGTCACCTTCTCGGGATCATAACCGCCATGCTGCAATACACGGGGATTAACCATTCCTGCTCCCAATATTTCTAACCATCCAGTATGGGAGCAAACTCGACAACCCTTACCCTTGCAATTAACGCATGAAATATCCATTTCCGCACTAGGTTCAGTAAAGGGAAAGAAACTGGGGCGATAACGAACCCTGACATCCTCAGAAAATATCTTCTGAGCAAACAGCATCAAGGTTCCCTTAAGGTCACCAAAAGTAATTCTCTCATCGATGACCAGTCCCTCCACCTGATTAAACATAGGTGAATGGGTAGCATCATCATCTTTACGGTAAACTTTTCCAGGTATGATTATTTTGATCGGTATTTGGGGAGCGACTTTTTCCATGGTCCTGACTTGTACCGGTGAAGTATGCGTTCTAAGCAGGATTTCTTCGCTTATGTAAAATGTGTCCTGCATATCACGAGCTGGATGATCTTTCGGTACATTTAATGCTTCAAAATTATAATAATCAGTTTCAATCTCCGGCCCTTCCGCAATGGTAAACCCCATGCCTATAAAAATATTCTTAATTTCATTTGTAACCAGAGTAATGGGATGCAGACCACCGCTCTGCAGAGGTAAACCTGGCAGGCTTATATCAATTTTCTCATTAAGTAATCGGTATTCCATTTCTTTTTTCTTAATCTGCTCGGTTTTTTCATCAATCAGGTGTTCCAAACGATTCTTCACTTCATTGGCCGTCTTGCCTGCCTCAACCTTTTCTTCTCCGACCAAATCTTTCAATCCCCGTAAAAGCATGGTTATTTCGCCTTTTCTCCCCAGGGTCTTGACCTTAATCTCATTGAGAGATTCCATATCGTTTATGCCCTTAATGGTGTCCTCAGTGATCTGCTTAAGCTGTAAAAGTCTATCAATCATCTCTAAGCCTCCTTAATGCACAATGTATAGTCTCTTGATCTTTCTTTAATCTGCTGTTCCGTATTCTAGCACCTGCTTTTTTCCATAAAAATAGCTTTCGTCCCTAGGGACGAAAGCTTCTTCCGCGGTACCACCCTTATTAACCGGAAGTTATTAACAACCGGTTCACTCGATGCCATTAACGCTGGCCAGCGGTTAGACCTACTGCTAATTCAGTCTACTGTTCCCAGGTGAATTCCACTGCTTTCCCCTGACCATACTTGCAGTCCACGATACGGCCTCCCTGAAATGGTTGACAGCAGTTTACTTATCCTGTTCATAACATTTATTTTATTGGGTAATAAACATTTTATACAAAAGGTAGTAGATAATACAACCTGAAGTTTCAAAAAGATTCCATAAGCTATCGGTTTGATCGTACATATATGGGCCATCCTCCGATTCTGTCAAAGGTAGAATAATAATTCACACCATCATTCTCAGAGTTTAACTATTTAAGATGATCTCCCGTTTCGCTGTCTCCACGCTTCTGCAACTATTATAGCACAGGCCGCGGCTACATTCAAAGAATCAATTTTGGGATTCATTGGGATTTTGGCCATGAAGTTGCATTTATTTTCTAATTCCAGGCTGATTCCGCTAGCTTCATTACCCAATATCAGTATTTTAGGCCCAGTTAGATCAACGTTGTAGTATTCCTGGGCGTTCTTCATGCCGGTGCCAATAAATTCATAGCCCCGTTCCTGTAAAAGATTCAGCTCCAAATCAGATATTTCAAGCACAGGCAGATTTAAAATGCCACCCATAGTGGATCTTACAACCTTCGGGCTAAACGGATCAACACAACCTGAGGATAACAAGACTCCTTCCACTCCTAAAGCCCAACATGTTCTAATAATACTTCCCATATTGCCTGGGTCAGAAATGCGGTCCAGCAGCACAATCAAACCTTCACCAGCAATCAAATCCCGAAATGACCAGTCGGTTTTTTTTAAGATGGCCGCCATCCCCTGTGGCGTTTCGGTCGTACATATCTGTTTGAGCAGCTTGGCATCCAGCAAATAATAATCTGTACCCTGTATATCCACATACTCATCTGCCAGAGTATTCTCCAGAAATAACGAATGTACAAGCTCTGGCTTAACCAGGGCTTCCTGCACTGAACGCCGACCTTCCACCAAAAACAAGCGCTCTTGATCTCGATATTTTTTGTTATGTAGTTTGCGGGCTAACTTAATAACCGGATTGTCCGGAGATGAAATAACTTTCATTTTTTTCACCTGCAATTTTATTTAGTTTTTCCAAGTTACGCAGTTTATAGATTATGCGCATTAAGGAATATTTAAAAGTTTGTTATTTAGCACGATTTATTACATTAATCCGAAAGCTGTTTTTCTCGTTTTTCTGAGAGCTGGGCGAAGGAGCCAACAGAGGGACATTCTTTTTGTTTGACTTGTGCTTTTTGGGTGTCCAACAAAAATAACGTCCCTCTGTTGGCCCAGTTGGTCCCCATTGGCCCCCCTTCCGTGTTAAATAATAACGGTTCCGATGAAAACGATTCTGTACAAGATTTTCAGGATATGCAGGACAAATTCAGTAATTATGCAGGCGACGTTGCGCAGGAAGCCGTGCTGTCCTGTGAAGACAGGTGAGTGGAGGGGGGCGAGGAACAGGACGTTCCTCGCCGGTCACCGCCCACGGACGGGCGGTTGGCCGGGCACCCCCCGGAACTCGCCTGGCAAGCAGTTGACAGCCCGAGCTTCCGGAGTCTGGAGCAGGCAGAATTGCTGAATTTGTCCACCCAGCTTCCATGCAACAGCAAAACCCGGTTACCCCTTACGTCGCATTATTAGTCAACTGTGCAATGAGTGATTTATAAAGCCTTAGTTACAAAAAAAGCATGGCGTTTGTAGCCATACTTTTTTGTAAACTATTTAAGTAGATAATTAAACACTCTTTTTGGACAGCTCAGCCAAATCAGAGAAACCCTGAGGGTCAGTGATAGCTAAATCAGCCAATACCTTACGGTTTATATCGACTCCATTTACCTTTAGACCATGAACCATGCGGCTATAGGTAGTGCCATTGTCACGGGCGGCGGCATTTATACGAGCTATCCACAATTGACGGAACTCTCTCTTTTTGAGTTTTCTATGTGCATAGGCATAGTTGCCTGATTTCATTACCTGCTGATTGGCTACGCGATAGAGCTTGGATTTGCTCCCCCGATAACCTTTGGCTAACTTTAAGATTTTTTTATGTCTTCTATGGGTGGTAACACCACGTTTTACTCTTGCCATAACTAAGGTCCTCCTCTATCTATTTATAAGGAATCAGTTTGGAGATTCTCTTTTGTTCTACAGTACTTACCAAACCTGCCTTGCGCAAATTTCTCTTTCTCTTGGGGGTTTTTGAACCGAGTATATGGCTGGCATAGGCTTTGGATCTCTTTATTTTTCCACTGCCGGTTTTTTTGAATCTTTTAGCGGCAGCTCTATGGGTCTTCATTTTGGGCATGATTTGTTCCTCCTTTTAATCGTTGTTTTCTATTTTTGGTAAAAGAATCATAACCATATTTTTACCTTCAACTTTAGGAGCTTTTTCAACTGCAGAAATATCCGCAAGATCAGCGGCAAACTTTTGGCAAAGCCTTTGCCCAAGTTCCGGATGGGTAATCTCCCTACCTCTGAACATAATGGTAAACTTCACTTTGTCCCCGGCACTTAAGAACTTGCGGGCATTCTTGGTCTTAACATCGAAATCATGATCCTCAATATTAGGACGCATTTTTACCTCTTTTATGGAAATAATCTTCTGTTTTTTGCGAGCTTCCTTATCTCTCTTGCTCTGCTCAAACTTGAACTTTCCATAATCCATCAGACGGCATACCGGAGGTTTGGCTGATGGAGCTACTTCCACCAAATCCACACCTTTCTCCAGTGCTATCTGCAGCGCTTCTCGAATCGGGACAATACCTAATTGTTCGCCATCTTCACTGACCAGCCTGACCTCTTTGACCCGGATATCCTCGTTAACTCTCCAATCTTTGCTGATAAGATATTCACCTCCAAATTTAATTAAAAAGAAAACCTCCGCTGGAGCCAATCGGGCGACCTTAGTCGCTCCTTGGCGTAGGCAGCTCTTACATAAACCGCTACGCTAGTCCATCCTTTGTACGTCGTCACGGTCTTAGACGTCGGAGGTCGTGGTTACATAAATATCCACCTTGGCTTTTATACTTTAAAATAATATAAAAAAAGCGGGTTACAAAAACCCGCTTCCAAAGTGCCATAATCAAGTGGTATTCCATATGCCTAGCTATACAGCAGATAGAATATTTCTACTTGTTTGTGGTAACCTTACGAACCATAGTTGTAAGGTGAGAAGCATGGCTCCTGCTTAAAATATCTATATGAGTATAGCATAGTTAAAATAGACATTGCAAGTACAATATCAATCAATGCTAGAATCATCCTTTACAGATCAATTTTTTTCTGACCACCAAGATCTCCTAGACACTCCTCAATTTTATCTCTTGCTTGATCATTTTCACAAATTCATCCGTTGCCTGACTACCCAGATCACCTTGCTTGCGGTGACGAACAGCTACTGCACCAGCTTCCATTTCTTTTTCACCTACTACCAGCAGATAAGGAATCTTTTGCAGTTGACCTTCCCTAATCTTATAGCCAATTTTCTCATTGCGACTGTCTATTTCCACTCTAATCCCCTGGGCTTTTAATTCCCCTACTACTTCCTCGGCATAGCCATGCTGACGGTCAGTGATCGGTAGTACTCTAACCTGTACAGGAGCCAGCCAGGTAGGAAATGCTCCTGCAAAATGTTCGGTTAAAATACCAATGAATCTCTCTATGCTACCGTAGATAACCCTATGAATCATAACCGGTCGATGTTTTTCTCCATCCTCGCCGACATAGGTCAGATCGAATCTCTCCGGCATCTGGAAATCCAACTGGATGGTTCCGCACTGCCAGGTACGATCCAGAGAGTCCTGAAGGTGAAAATCTATCTTGGGACCATAAAAAGCACCGTCACCCTCATTAATCTTAAAATCCATTCCTTTTTCCTGTAAAGCCTGTTTAAGAGTATCAGTAGCTATATCCCATATTTCCGGGGAACCTATGAAATTATCGGGTCTGGTGGAAAGCTCTACATGGTAGCTGAACCCAAACCGGCTGTAAAAGCTGTCAATCAGGTCTATAACTCCTTTAATCTCGGTGATGATCTGTTCCGGCAGCATAAATATATGAGCATCATCCTGGGTAAATGCCCGGACTCTCATCAAGCCGTGCAGCACACCCGACATTTCATGGCGGTGTACCAGTCCCAATTCACCGATCCGCAAAGGCAGTTCCCGGTAGGAATGCAGATTCTGTTTATAAACCAAGATGCCTCCCGGACAGTTCATAGGTTTAAGCGAATAATCCTGTTCATCGATTTTGGTAAAATACATGTTATCCTTGTATTTATCCCAATGGCCGGAGCGTTCCCATAATTCCTGATCAAGCATTATAGGAGATTTGATTTCCTGGTAACCCGCTTTTTCATGTTCCAAACGCCAAAAATTTTCTAATTCGTTTCTTAATATCATACCTTTGGGCAGGAAAAACGGGAAACCCGGTCCTTCATCCAGAAGCACAAAAAGCCCCAGTTCTTTACCCAATTTGCGGTGGTCACGTTTTTTAGCTTCCTCAAGTTTGTTAAGATAATCATCCAACTGGGCTTGCTTAGGAAAAGATGTAGCATATATCCTCTGCAGCATCTTGTTCTTTTCATTACCACGCCAGTAGGCCCCGGCCAGACTCATGATTTTCATGGCCTTCAATCTACCTGTGGAAGGCACATGGGGTCCAGCACAGAGATCAATAAAATCCCCTTGCTCATAGAAGCTGATAATAGCATCTACTGGTAAATCCCGAATTAGCTCAACCTTATAACTCTCGTCGCGATCTGCAAAAAATTGCATCGCCTCTTCACGCGGCATTTCCTTCCTAACGATAGGATAGTCAGCCTTAATAATGGCCGTCATTTCCTTCTCAATCAGTTGAAAATCTTCTGGAGTAAATACATGCTCAGTGTCAAAATCATAGTAAAAGCCCTTATCTATAGCCGGTCCAATCGCCAGTCGGGTGTCAGGCCACAACCGTTTCACGGCCTGAGCCATTACATGGGATGATGAATGCCGATATACCTCGCGAGCACGCTCATCCTCAAAATCCAGAATTTCCAGTTCTCCGCTTTCGTTGATCGTAGCAGTCAAATCTGATACTCGGCCATTAAAAACAGCGGCTACTGCATTCTTGGCTAGCTTGGAGCTGATCTTATCGGCAACTTCCAGCAGGCTTATGCCCTCTGCAAATTCTCGCTTACTTCCGTCTTTCAAAGAGATAGATACCATCATGAAAACCTCCTGCATTTAAGCTCAACTGCCAGGCACCAACAAAATTATAGCCACCTGGACCAGTCCAATAATAAAACCCATTACTCCGCCCAGAACTTCAATAAAGGTAAGCTCCGGCGCAGAAATACCCTTAATCATGTCCTCCAGTTGCTGCAAGTCATAGGCATTGACCTTTTCCTCAACCATCTTGCTTATCTGAATCTCCTGAGTTAAGAATTCTCGACCTGAATTAAAAAGCTGGTCAATAAGCTGGCTGGATTCCTGAAGCAGAATCTTGTCCAGGGCATCTACGATAATCTGAATCAATTTGCCAGGTATAATACGAGGCAACAGATCACCCAGCCTGTCCTTCATCATCTCAGAAAGCTTGGTAACCAGCTTTTCCTGTACCTCCGGAGTGTTAATTCGTTCCAGCACATCATCCATAGATAGAAGTTCTTTATCTACCAGTTCACCCAAGCTGGTCGCAATTTGCGCCTGCCTTTTCGGGAGCACACCCTGCACGATATAAAAACCTAAGTTTATGGGGCGACGTGGCCAAAACAGCATTTTTACGGCTACAACATTGGTTACATATCCAATTAAAGTACTTATTAATAGCGTTGACAATATTTTAATTAACATTCAATCACCCTATAAGCTGTATTCCTCTCAAAGAATAGCAGATTTCTATAGCCTAAGCAATAAAGAAAACCGGGCTTGTATCAAGCCGAAGGCGCAGATACAAGCCCTGGTTGCACTTATGCTGCAAGCCAAAAGAAAACGGGATTGCAGCAAGCTGAAGGTGCAGTTCGTCGCTTCTTGCTATCCATGGCATCGCGACACTAGTCCATCCTTGGACGTCGGAGCCCTGGCTGCACATATGCTGGAAGGCAAAAGAAATTGACAGGAACAAGTCCCAGTCGTGTTGACCTATAATATTACCGTAACGCATTTTAGAAATTATGGGCACCAAAGAATAAACTTGAGGATGGTTTCCGGGTTTTCTGAAAGCTTGGCGGACAAATTCAGCAATTCTGGCTGCTCCCAATTTATTGGATGTGTATAAATGAGCATATTAAATGGTTCATTATTTTGGTTGTTGTTTGAACTGATCGGCCAATTTTTTTCCAAAATTTATAGCTACACTAAGTTCTTCAGAACTGACTTGATCAAGTGTTAATGGTTTTTCAGATTTATGATAACCGAGTATAAAGTTAGCATTCCTACAGATTATAGCACCAGCATCTATAGCACCTTTTTCTGCTATAATCTTATGTAACCTAACAATTGCATTACCAGGGTTAGTTCCGTATGCAAGAAATATAAAGACTGGTTTTTCTTTAAGATCTGGTAATCTGCTCAAAAAACGACGAATATCAGGAACTGGATTGAAATAATATACAGGCGAACCTATACCAATCAGATCAAAATCTTGTACATTTGGGCAGGTTTGCTTGTTAATATTACATTGATCTACATCCCAATTATCCTGTGCCGAGATTCCAGCAGCTATATACTGTGCTATTTTAGCTGTTGTTCCACTTTGAGAGTAGTAAATTAATAAAGCTTTAGCCATAAATTAGTTCAACTTCTTTTTAGAATAGTATATGTATTTTTATTGCTGCCCAAATAGGGGTAAAATAATAAATGATTAGTTTTCCCGGAAAATGAAAGGAGTCTTAACAATGCTAACCAATATTAAACTTAATATGCAGGAAATCGAATCAATGCTCTATTTTTGGCATGCTTGCAATGACAAAGAAAAGGTTTCGGAAGTATATCTTAATAACATTGCAACTATGCCTGGTTTAAGTCTCTGTTACGATGAGGAGTTTAATGCCGAATCGGTTCGTAAAGTATTGAGTGCAATTACCAACCGGGAATTACTCTCTCAAAAGACCCAAAAAGAAGGTCGCTTCTGGAACAACAATATGTGGATGTTGGAAGACCTGGAATTCACCGATATGATGGTCAAACCATTAAAAATTCTAAATTTGGACTCTCTCGTAGATGTATTCAAGGATTCAACAGGAAGTGATAAATATGACGAACTGGAGGTTATTTTCTCTCCTTTGCATTTTGACGAATACATCATTAAGGGAAACAAAATAGTTATTAATTTTTTCAGAGTTAAACCCGATGATTTCAAAGATATTGCTTATATAGATGGTGTTGAGCTCAAGGATTATATTAAGAACCGCCTCGAAGAACTTATGCAGTAAGCTTAAGTCGGTAGATCTCAAACATCATAAACCCTGAAAGGTGATATCGTACCATATGTCCCCTTTCAGGGTTTTTATTTTATTAATATTATATGTTTAGATCGCAACAGCCTTCTACTTTATTAGGTATTTTAATTTAATTAGTAATGGAACCCACGCTCATTATGTCTGGCTATTCTATTTCAAAAGGATGCTTACTCCTCATTGACTCCCATCATGAGAAAAACCTTGGTATGCTCAGCCCATTCGCATGAACCATGCCATAAAATATGCCCATCCATGCTAGAATGCTGAGCACTATGCTGAGTCGGTTGGTTGTTGTAATCCTGGTCCATGCAAGTAGTAGATGTAATAACATAAGGGTTGATGCTGCCAGTAGTGCAAATAGGGATATGCAGAAGGAAACATAACTAGGGTTAAACAAACATATCGCTATTACCAACGCCAATATTATTGTTACAGTGGCTAGAGGGGACATTTTTTTCATTATCATATTCACTATCTCCTACCGTCCCTGCTAAGATCATAGAGGATCTTAAAAGGAACTATTTCCCAGTTTAGCTGGGAGGCTTGCTTTTATTAAACTAATTTACCGAGCAAATTACAGTATATTTTAGTTTCAGTTTCGGGATGCGCCATATTCCAATCTTTTTCAGGATTTTAGACCTCTTAATTTGTACATAAACGTAATACTACATAAATATGGACAATTCCTGCAGCAAAAGAAATTAAGGCTCAATGCCCGCTGCTAATTAAGCCGTAAAGCGTAGGAAACAGCCCCGAATAATAGGATGGTTATACTTCAAACACCAGACCCTTTAAATTTCCATACTAGGTAATTCTAAACTGCCAGTAATATATAGTCACTCAATATTACCCTGCTTATGGACAAAAACATAGACAATTGATTAAAATAAATCTGCTCACAAAAATGCCGGGGCTCGTAAACCCCGGTGTTACTTTCTATTTATTAGCGATCCGTATAGGATACGAATTCGCTTTTTCTTTTTTTCTTCAGTTTTTGGCTCTTTCGAGTCACCTAATTCTATATTATTTCCTAATAATAGCATATATCATGTCAGCAGCTTCACTCTACCACACAGCTTAAGTCACTGAAATGACTATCTAATGGCGTCTCTTGTCGCTCTCTTGCTCATTAATTAAACAGCGTTCGCAGCCGCGACAATCTCTGATCCTTTCGCCAAATACTTTTCTGATCATCATTACCGGTTCGTTATTCTGTTGTTCGGCATTATGTAAAATAATACGCCGGGGAGATACGGTAATGAGAATACTTACCAGTAGATCATCCAATCCAATATCGTCAAGTAGCAGGTCACTGCAATAATAGTTCAAAAATTTTTCTTCAATATTTATACCTTGCCCATCCCACAGCCAAAATTGACCAGCCTTATCCATCAAAAGGTTAACCTCCTGAATACGCGAGGGCTGGGTATCAACAAAATATCTAAGCAACTTAACGAAATCATTATACTCTTTCTCGTTACGCAATTCCTCACACGCCAGGTCAACCGCGAATCTCAATTCATTCAAATAGTCTGGCATACAAAAATTGATAAGACCTTCTATAACGACATTATTATTGGAGTATACATAATCCATTATTTTGTGCGAAATTTTATTCTTGCGACCATAATTTAGTAATAGATTAAGACTTTCATTAACATTACTGCGTTTTAAGAAATCAGCAGCTTTACCCAGAATAATTTCCTGATCCTCGGAAGCTATGTGGCGATATTTTTTATTAATTTCTTTCCAGAGCATTTTCTCTTCCCAGTCACGTAAAATGTGTTCAGCCAGAAACTCTGAAATTTGGTGCTTGAAGATATATATGATATCTTCTTCCTTAAGAAATAGATCATTATTACTACCCTGAAGACTAAGATTTACCAGTAGAGTATTGGTATTCTCATAGGCATCTCGCTTGACTCCAAGAAAATATCCCCGTTCCTTTAGCCAATAAAACCGCTGAGTAAACTCCTCCATCAGTAGGTTTTCCTCCGCGCTTGTGGCTATCTGCATTTCGTAAATCATAATGGGCCTCCTAAACCATGCTTACGTTATTATATGTGAGGCCATTTTTCATTATTCAGTAATGGGCATAGCAAATTAATCCCATAAAATGCATTTTTTAGTGGTTTACAATATATTTAGCTCAATTTCAATATCGCGCAGTTCCATAGCTCTCCATCCAATTCCCTGATTACCTTGCCAGGATACTGGTCTGACTCCTGGACCCGGTTACCTCAGAGAGGCTGGTTCAACCAACCATATTAGCTCTGGTCTTAAGCTGACCGTTTCACCTACCACGATTACTGCTGGCGGTTTTAATGCAGCCATCTGTACCCGTTCAACGATATCTGCCAACGTACCCGACACAACTTCCTGATCCGGCAAGGTGCCCCTTCTAATCAAGGCTACCGGAGTTTGTGGGCTACGTCCATGTTCAATTAGACTGGAAACAATATATGGAAGGTTCTCCACCCCCATTAGAAAAACCAGGGTGCCAATACCGGTAGCAATTTTGGACCAATCAATTGAACTGGTCTCCTTGCCCGGTTGCTCGTGACCTGTAATTACGGCAAAGCTTGATGTGGCTTCCCGATGGGTTACCGGAATACCCGCATAGGCAGGCACTGCTATAGCCGAGGTAATACCAGGTACTATCGCATAACTGAAACCATGTTCTCGAATATACAGTGCCTCCTCGGCCCCCCGCCCAAATACAAACGGATCACCGCCTTTTAGCCGAACTACCAGTTTCCCTTCTGCCGCCTTCTTTACTAACAAAACATTTATTTCATCCTGACTAAGGGTATGCCGGTTGGATTCCTTACCCACATATATTAATTCAGCATGCGGGTCAGCGAAGTCTATAATCTCATGACTAACCAAATGATCGTATACCACCACTTCTGCCCGTTCTAACACTTCCTTGCCTTTTATCGTGAATAAACCGGGATCACCCGGGCCTGCCCCCACCAGGTAAACAAATCCTCTTTTATCCATAACCTAATCTCCCAGCAGTTTAATTTCTTGTAGAATTTTTCCTGCACCAGCAGCTAATAGCTGCCTGGCTAAATTTCTGCCCGTAGCCGCAACCTGGCCCGTCGCTCCTTGCCATCCGTGGACATCGCGACACCTGCTATCCTTGGACGTCAATTCGCATTTAGCTGAATTCTTGTAAACCAGGCTTCCATCTAGAGATGAAACCTGCCCCTCCATTATCAGCTGTTGATCTGCAACCCTGGCTAAACAGGCCACTGGTACCTGACAGCCTCCTTCTAGTTCATATAGAAAGGCTCTTTCTGCAGTGATTTCCAACCAGGTATTATCATCATTAATCTGCCTTACCAGTTTACTGGTTGGCTCATCATTCTGGCGTATTTCTACAGCAATGGCACCCTGGCCGACAGCCGGCAGGATTAGATCCATTGGTATTATTTGACTTATATGATCCTCAAAACCGAGACGTTTTACACCAGCATAGGCCAGGATAATTCCATCCAGTTGTTCTTCTTCCAGCTTCCGGATACGAGTTTCCACATTACCTCTCATATTAACCAGAACCAAATCAGGACGCAGTGCCCTGAGCTGAGAAATTCGGCGCAGGCTGGAGGTTCCGATTACTGCCTTGGCCGGTAAGGTTTCTAGAGTGTAGCTCTGAGTTGAAATCAATACATCCTGAGGATCTTCCCTTTTCAGAACCGCTCCCAGAGATAAACCTTCACCCAGTAACGAGGGAAGGTCTTTCAGGCTGTGTACAGCCATATCGATATTCTCAGCTAACAGCTCGTTTTCTATTTCTCTGGTGAATAGACCTTTATCACCAATCTTGGCCAGGGGTACATCCAGTATCTTATCACCTTTAGTCTTAATTATAATAATCTTAATTTCTACTCCTGGTACCCGGGCCTTCAATTGACTGGCTACATGCTCAGCCTGCCATATAGCCAGTTTACTTCCCCGTGTTCCTAATCTCACAACACTCATAGTATTCCTCTTTCTCGTCATCCAAATGTAGTCCGAAAAGATTCTGTACTACCTCGGTATACAGGTGACCCTCGTTTCTAACCGCCATTTCTTTCATTTTTACCACGGGAAAGTGTAATAGCTGATTGACTATGGAGTTTGCCATGCTTTGTATAACTTCCTGTTCTCGTTCAGATACCTTACCCAGACGGTTGAAAGCTCTTTTCAATTCATTTTGTTTTATTATCTCGCCAAAGTTCTTTAAACCAGCAATCACAGGAACAACATAGAGTGCTGCCAACCACTGGTTAAATTCTTCTAATTGGTCAAATATTATATCTTCCGCTAGGCGAGCAGCCTGTCGTCTTTCCTTGTAACTGGCATTAACTATATCCTGGAGATCATCTATATCGTATACATAAACCCCGTCAATATCGTTCAAGCTGACTTCTACGTCGCGTGGTACCGCTATATCAATAAAAATAATACTGCGTCCGTTCCTTTTACGGAGTATATTCCCACAGTTATCATCACGGATAACACAATGATTGGCTGCTGTACAGCTTATTACAATATCAGCATTCAGCATTTCCAGGGCCAGGTCATCAAAACGTACCGCTCGCCCATTAAAAAGTTCCGCCATTTCAACTGCTTTGCCATAAGACCGGTTGGACACAATAACTGACTTGACCCCTTTTTGCATCAGGTAACGGGTGGTGAGTTCCCCTGTTTCCCCAGCCCCTACCACCAGTACGGTTTTATCCTGAAGTGAACCAAGCCGATTCTGAGCCAAATCTACCGCTGCAAAGCTAACTGATACAGAATGCTGATCTATCTTGGTTTCTGTCCTAACCTTTTTTCCTACATAGATGGCCTTCTGAAACAGGGCATTCAATACTGAATCTGTGGCATTGTACTCCTGAGCCTTTTGGTAAGCCTCCTTGACCTGTCCTAGTATCTGGGTCTCTCCCAAAATCATAGAATCCAGACCACAACTCACTTTGAACAGATGGGCAATAGCTTCATAACCGTTTTGCTGATAGCAATATTGTTTAATATCCTCTTCCGGTAAACCTGAATACTTAATTAGAAAGGACTTCAGCAACTCCTGACCATCCTGTATATCCCTTGTCGTGGCATATAACTCGGTACGATTACAGGTATTAACAATTACTATTCCTTCAATAACCCCATAGGTTTTCAATTGGTTGTAAGCATCTTGCAGTTCCAGGTCAGTAAGTACAAACTTCTCCCTGATTTCTACTGGAGCTGTATGATGACTTAATCCTGCAAGGAGAACATACATTTCTTCATCCGCTCCTCTACCTTATCATCCAGACCTGACTGGAGCAATTCCAGTGGATCTGAGTCAACTAGTTTTCCAAACATTTTCTTAATATATGTTAAAAACAAAGCTTATTACTTGCTCGTGTAAGCCTCCTGGCAAGTTTGCATAATGCCCTTACTCCTGCTGATGTTTTTTTAAGCCACAATACACGAGCTTAAGTCTAATCAAAAAATAGGTCTGATATCAGACCTATTTTTCTTGTTTATTCAATTCAGAAGTTTTTTCACACCCAACCTATCTGTTAGCTGTAATATAACACAGACAAGGTCATAAGAATAATATAGATTATTTATGATATCCATAAGCATCAATTATGAGATAATTTTTACCGGCATGCCAGCTCCTAAGTTTTTTTAATCATTTACTGTTTACTACTATAATTTAGTAACGAGTTCTTATTCTATTTGCCATATAGGTACAACTAAAATCTATGAAAGCGTTCAATAAGACCGAATGATACTTATCCTTGTGAAAAATCAGGTTAAAATCACGAGTGAAAACAATATCCTCGACATCAACATGTAGCAAATGCCCCGCTTTTATATCATATTCCACTGCCACCTGCGGAAGAAAAGCGACACCAATATTGGCGATTACAGCATTTTTAATAGCCTCTGTGTTATTGAGAACATGCGTAGGTTTGTATTTAACCTTTTGTTGGTTTAGAGCATGCTCTATAACTTCACGGGTACCACTGCCAGATTCACGAAAAATCAGTACTTCCTCTGCCAATTCAGCTGGTTTAATACTTCTCTTATTCTCACTAGCCCACTTATGTTTTGGGGAGCAAATCAAGAATAATTCATCAGCTACCAGATGCTTAACGGTAATATCTTTGGAGTGGATAGGACCTTCCACTAATCCTACATCGATCGTATTATCCATGATCATTTCTTCAATTACAGAAGAATTGTCGATAAAAAACTGGGTTTCAATGTTATCATATTCAATCTGAAAATCCCCCAGAAGATGCGGAAGTAAGTAGATACCAATAGTGGTACTTGCACCTATACGCAGTTTTCCCATACGGATATTGGCTATGTCTTTCATACTATTTTCCGCCTCTTCCAGCAGACTGAGTATTCTCCTGCTGTACTGATACAGAGTTTCTCCGGCACTGGTTAACAACATCTTGTGATTTATGCGTTCAAAAAGGCGCAATTGCAATTTATCTTCCAACTCGGTTATGGCCTGACTTACTGCTGGCTGACTCATGTAAACTTGTTTGGCCGTCTTGGTAACACTGCCAATTTCGGCAACCTTGGTGAATAATTCAAGTTGTCTTAAATTCATGTAGCATACCTCACAGATTATAACGTCAACAACAATTATAACATATAGATTATAATTATATACAACTCTGAAACTTCACCAATTCTCACGCCCTAAAGATATACAAGAGAAGCAATTAACGCAGTAACTCAATTTATTTTTGCATAGAATTTGGTGTCTAAAATACTTGGTAAACCTTTGAACGAAAGGCTGCGTAATTACTTCTATTCTTGCTTTTTGGCATTCACTTTAAAAGCGAAGCAGTTTGGGGGTCCCTAAAAGGCCATCAATTTGCGCTAGTCTCTGCAAAACTTCGTCTTCCACTTTGTTGTCCACATTAAGAATCATTATGGCTGTTTCGCCTTTGGTTTTGCGAACTACTTTCATGGAGGCAATATTAACCCCGGCTTCACCCAGCGCAGTAGTCAATGGTCCGATCACTCCAGGGCGATCTTCATTTTGCAGCATAAGCACATAGCCATTCAGATCAGCCTCAGTTTCATAGCCGTTGATCTCCACCAGGAGAGGATTTCTGGCCCGGGAAAGGGTTCCGCTAATATCCATCTCTTGATCATTGTTAAATATTTTGATATTTAATAGGTTTTTATACCTTTTGGTACTCTGGTCTTCCTTGCGCTCATATATTTTTATACCTCTCTCTTCAGCCATTAGACGAGCATTTACATAATTCACTTTCTCCCATAAAACTGGTTCTAATAGGCCTTTCAAAAAGCCAATGGTCAACATCTCAGTTTCATTAATAGTGATTGGCCCGCTATATGTGATTTCTACACGTGTTATTGGTGATTTTTCTACCTGATAATATATATTCCCCATTTTTTCAGCCAGAGTAATATAGGGACGCAGATAGTTTAATTCCTCCGTTAGAACGGTAGGCAGGTTGACCACATTGGGAACTATCTCACCCCTAAGTGCCAAAATTACCTGTTCAGCAATGTTCTCACCAACTCTTTTTTGTGCTTCATACGTATCAGCACCTAAATGCGGAGTGCAAACTACGTTTGAATATTTGAACAGCGCGTTGTCTATCGCCGGTTCCTTTTCAAAAACATCCAGACCCACGCTCCCAATTTTTCCGTTCTCGATTCCTTCAATTATAGCCTTTTCTTTGAAAATTCCACCCCGGGCGCAATTAACCAGAATTACGCCTTTTTTGGCAAGATCAATCGCTTTCTCATCGATCATATGCACAGTTTCTTTGGTCTTAGGAGTATGAACAGTAACGATATCTGCTTCTCTAAGCAGCTCTTCCAACGTCCCCTTTTTCTCAGCTCCAAACCTTTCAAAACGTTCATCTGCTATATAGGGATCATAGGCAATAACATTTAAGTTGAAAGCCTTTAACCGAGTAGCTACCATTGAGCCGATACGTCCCAGTCCTATAATACCAACCGTTTTACCAAATATTTCAGTTCCCCGGAAAGGCTTGCGATCCCAGGTACCGCCTTTCAGTACATCATTGGCCCAGGCAGTATTACGAACAGATGAAAGCAATAGGCTGATGGTCTGCTCCGCTGCTGAAATTGTATTGCTGTCCGGAGTGTTGGCAACAACAATGCCATAACGAGTACATACGTCAACTGCAATATTATCTATACCGTTTCCAGCCCGTCCAATAACCTTGAGCCGGGTACCTCTTTTTATCAGTTCCTCATCAACCTTGGTAACACTTCTAACTATAAGTGCATCATATTGATCAATAATAGACAACAGCTCCTCCCTGGAGATGCCATCTCTAAAGTCGACATCCAGCTCTGTTCTAAGCATCGCCAGTCCTTCCTCAGCTATTCTCTCGCTTACTATTACTCTCTTCTTCTCCACTCGTCATTCCCCTTTCAAAATGCATAATTAACAAAATAAATTACTTCATTCATCTTTTATATACTCCGTACAATTGAAGTATTTTACTCATCGGAACTACTTACTTATATAACCTGTAAACAATTCGTAGCACCAATAAGTGACACGGGACTACTGGTTTTAGACAACACAATGATGTAAAAGAAATGTAACTTATTTACACTAGCCTCTTTTTAATATTATCCGTACTCCTACATAAATATTTGAATCGCAATTTGCGCTAAATTGGACAAAGGTGCAGGATAAAGACCAATCAAAATGGTTCCTAGAAGACATACCCACAGAGCCAATCGAGCCGGTGCTTTAACTTCCACAGCCTTCTCATAGCTGCTTTCCCCTATATACATGGCTTTAGCTACCAGAAGATAGTAATAAACTGATACCATACTCATTATTAGACCGACAAAGGCCAGCCAAAGATATCCAGATTGAATAGCTCCGGAAAAGAGATAAAACTTGCCAGCAAAACCAGCCAGCGGAGGAATACCTGCCAGGGACAGCAAGCAAACCGTCATCACGGCTGCCAGCATAGGGGAACGTTTGCTTAGCGCTCCAAAGGCATCCCGTTCGGTACTGCCGGTATCCACTTCTACCGCAGTAGCTACCGCAAAAGCCCCGGTATTTGAAAATACATAGAGCATGGCATAGAAGAGCACACCTTTTAAGCCAAAAGCATTAGCAGCCACTAAACCGGCCAATATATAACCAGCCTGAGCAATACTCGAATAAGCCAGCATACGTTTAACATTAGTCTGAGTCAAGGCAATTAAGTTTCCCACCACCATGGTCAAAGCCGCCAAAATAGCCAGAACCAGAGACCAGTTAAACTGGCTGAGGGGTATAGCTATCATAAATACTCTAAGCAATGCAGCAAAACCAGCTGCTTTAGAACCTACTGCCAGATAAGTGGTGATTGGAATAGGAGCACCCTGGTAAATATCCGGGGCCCACATATGGAAAGGAACCGCCGCTATCTTAAACGCAAAGCCCGCTATCATGAGAATAACCCCAGCTACTAAAGCCGGCTGACGCGTAATTTGGTCGGCTATCTCAGTAATAACGGTAGTTCCACTCAGTGCATAAACCAGACTCATACCAAAGAGCAACACGGCTGATGATATGGCTCCCATAATCAGGTATTTCAACCCAGCTTCAGATGAAGCTTCATCATTCAGCAAATAAGCCGTTAATATATAGAAACTGATGGTCATCAATTCCAAGCCGATATAGATTGTTAAAAGGTCCCCGGCTGCTGCCATTACCATCATGCCCAGGGTAGCAAATATCATCAAGGCATAAAATTCACTTTTCTTTTGCCCTAAACGTTCCATATATTGGCCGGAACTAAGAATAACTAATATAGCTGCTAACAGGAAAAGAGCTTTAAAAAAGTTAGCATAGGCATCCACCTGATAAATACCATTAAAGAACACCTGAGCTTCTGTAAAGCGCATAATAATCAGAATCAGTATCGCCAGTAAGGATAAAAGCGAAACCGCCCCCACCGTTTTTTGAGCCCTGCCCTTAAAGAGTAGTCCCATCAGCAAAACCAGCAAGCCGACTACAGCAGCGAGGATTTCCGGACCGAGTAAGCTGTAATTCATTAGAATATCCCCCCTATCTGTATAGCTCCAATATGGGCTACAATCTCCCCTACCCCACTGTTAATAAAGTCCATCACCGTAAAGGGCAGGATACCACCAATCAGGATAGCTGTACCCAGAACTATCAAAGGTACCATTTCCGGACCCTTCAAATCCTCCAACTGGTCCCATTCCTCCCGCCGCGGTCCGAACAGTACGTCTCCCAGAGTACGCAGAATATAAACGGCGGTAAGGATAATTCCGGTAATGGCAATTATGCTGATCACCCGATAAACTCCAAAAGCACCCACGAATATAGTAAACTCCCCTATGAAGTTGACTGTACCCGGCAGTCCCAGCGAAGCCAGACCTGCCAGCATAAAACCAAAAGCCAGCCTGGGCATCTGATGAGCCAGTCCGCCAAAATCGCTGACATTGCGGGTATGACTTTTCTCATAAAGATTACCGATCATAGCGAAGAATAGCGCGGCCATAACCCCGTGGGCAAACATCATCATTACCGCTCCATTGAGACTAACCACATTCAGAGCTGCAATACCGATTAAAACATAACCCATATGACTGACACTGGAATATCCCACAATATATTTGAGATCTTTTTGACTGAGACAGATAAATGCCGCATACACAACATTACCTATCGCCAGCACCGCAATAATCGGGGCAATGTATTTAGCCCCCATGGGTAATATAAACAGGCCAATGCGAATTAAGCCGTAACCACCGATCTTCTTTAATACTCCGGCATGAATCATACTAACCGCCGTAGGAGCTCCCGCATAACCATCAGGTGACCAGGCATGGAAAGGAAACATCGATAACAGCGTTCCAAAGCCTACTGCCATCAAAGCATAGGCAAAAACCTGGAAGCTCACCGGATAGTCTATTGTCGCCAGGGTCATAATGTCCATACTCGGGAACCCTAATATGCCTTTTGATTTAACAAAGAGAGCTATCAACCCTACCAATAGAAAAGCACTTCCTATCAAAAGGTAAATAGTCAGTTTCATACCTGCATATTCCTTGGTGACCCGTTTGGAAGAACCAAACATAATGACCATAAGATAAATCGGGATAACCACCACTTCATAGAAAAGGAAGAATATAAATAGATCTGTAGTAACAAACGTACCCATTACCCCGGTAACCAAGATGAGCAAGAGTGCAAAAAACTCTTTAACCCGGTTGTTAATATTCCAGGATGCATAAACAGCACTGAACCCAATCAGATTAGTTAAGAGCAATAAAGGAATACTTATTCCATCTACCCCCAGGGCATAAGTAACTCCCAGGTCGGCTATCCAGGGAATATTCTCAATAAACTGCATCCCCGCAGCCGTGCGGTCATAATTAATTGCTACCCACAGGGATAAGATCAGACTAAGGAAAGTGCTGACAGCCGCTATATACTTAATCGTCTTTTTTCTATCCTCTGGCAAACCCATAATCATTATGGCTCCGAGGATGGGCATGAACAGGGCAAGTGATAATATTGGTAAATTATTCATTATTCCCACCTCCTTAAGCCAAAGCCGTAAAGACGGCACACAACGCTGAAATCAAGAGAACCACAATCCCCGCATACATATATAGAGCATAGCTCTGCACCTGACCATCCTCGGTATAACGCAGGGCTAACCCTAAGTGTTCGGTTAAAAAGGCAATACCGTTAACCATTCCATTAATTAGCTTAAGATCAAACCACTCCATGACTTTGGCGGTCCCATCCACCAGATACTTTATCAGCCAGGCATAAAATTCATCGATATAGTATTTGTTATACAGCAGTTTATAGAGGCCACCCATTTTATTTTTCAGGCTCTCATGGTCTAGCCACTTCTTCTGGTAAACCGCCCAGGCCAGAAATATTCCTGAGACCGCCAGTATAGAAGAGATAATCATAATACCCGAATTAGGCGTATGATGCTCAGCACCAGGATATGTGATGTAGTGAGCAAAGGCATTGTCCATCAAGGGTGAGCCTACAAAACCGGCTACTACCGCGAGCACCGCCAGTATAATCAAGGGTACGGTCATTACTGCGGGTGATTCATGCGCATGATCTCCCCCATGGTTATCACCGAAGAAAGCTACAAATATTAATCGAAACATATAGAAAGCCGTCATAAAGGCTACCACTGAACCAAGAATATATAAGCCGGTATGACCGGAAGCGAAGGCTCCGAGCAGTATTTCATCCTTGCTCCAGAACCCGGACAAGGGTGGTATACCACTCAATGCCAGAGCACCAATAACAAAGGTCCAGGTCGTTATGGGCATTTTTTTACGCAATCCACCCATCTTCCAGATATCCTGCTCATTGGCCATAGCATGTATTACTGAACCGGCGCCCAGGAAGAGCAAGCTCTTGAAAAACGCATGAGTCATAAGGTGAAACATTCCCGCAGTCATGGCTCCAATCCCCATGGCCATTATCATGTAACCTAATTGAGAGAGTGTGGAGTAAGCCAGAATGCGTTTGATGTCATTTTGCACCAGAGCAATACTAGCCGCAAAGAGCGCCGTAAATCCACCCAGTACTGCTATTACCAGCATAGTCTCAGCAGACGTATTGAATATGAAAAAGGCCCGGGCAATCAGGTATACCCCGGCAGCTACCATTGTAGCTGCATGGATTAAAGCACTAACCGGAGTCGGACCCTCCATGGCATCAGGTAACCAGACATGTAATGGAAACTGAGCTGACTTGCCAACCGGTCCAGCCAACAGCAGTATGGAAACAGTAATCAAAACCGCGGTATTGCTGTAGTTGGCTACTGCTCCTGCCAGTTCACCAAAGTTCATGGTACCGAATAGTATTTGCAGGAACAGGATACCCAAGAGGAAACCAAAATCCCCTACCCGGTTGGTTATGAAAGCCTTTTTGGCAGCTTCCTTGGCTGAGTTCTTACCAAACCAGAAGCCAATCAACAAGTAAGATGAAAGCCCCACCAGTTCCCAGAAAACAAATATTTGTCCGAAGTTATTCGCTACTACGAGCCCCAGCATGGAACCTGCAAATATACTCTGATAAGCGTAATAACTGGCAAAACCAGGATCATCATGCATATAGGCCAGGGAATATACCTGTACCAACAGAGCAACCAGAGTTACTATAAGGAGCATAAGGGCAGTCAGCGGATCAATCAAAAGCCCCATATCTACCTGCAGCCCCGGCATGTTTAACCAGCGGGCGGAAGTCTCATAAACCGTTCCTGCTCCCCCCGAAAAAACAGTCATGCCTACCATTACTGATAACAACAAGGCAGCACCAATTGCCAGTATAGATACCGCAGCCGAAATTTTGGGCCAGCGGTGCAGGACAAGTCCAATCAGCGCGAAAGCTAAAAACGGTAAGCAGGGAATCATCCAGGATGAGCTTAATATATTTTGCATTGTTATATCACCTGCCTTACCATTTTAATAAGTTGAAATCATTCAGATTGACTGATTTCTTCTGTTTATAGATTGCAATAATCAAGGCCAAACCAACAGCTACTTCAGCTGCTGCCACCACGATTACAAAAATAGCGAATAGTTCTCCTATTCCGGCTTCAGAACGAATGAATTTGCTAATAGCTACAAAGTTAATATTTACGGCATTAAGCATTATCTCCACTGACATTAGAACTGCTACCGCATTGCGTTTGGATAAAACTCCATACATACCAATGCCGAAAAGTATGGTACTTAAAATTAAATAATGTGTAAATCCGATCATTTCTCATCCGCTCCTTTCGCCAGGATAATAGCTCCCACCACGGCCACCAGAAGCAGAATGGCTGCCACCTCAAAGGCCACCACATACTTGCCCAGCATTAAGTCGGCCAGTATTACTATTTCATCTCCCCTGCCTCCGGTTCCCGCCAGAGGCCACCGGGTAAACCATACCGAGGCCCCCAGTGCTATGGTGAGTAAGATGCTGGTATAAATCCCCATTAGGCGACGCGGGATATTGGAACTGGGCAGATTGGTTTTTTCTACTTCGGTATCCATAATCAGCATAATTGCAAAGATAATTAGTACTGATATTGCCCCGCCATAGATGAGAATCTGTACAAGACCGATAAATCCAGCATTCATCTGGAAATAGATGCCAGCCACTCCCAGAAAAGTAAGTACCAACAACAGGGCACTGTGAACAATGTTTTTAGAAATTATTACTCCCAGAGCAGAAAATACTGTGACCGCTGCGATCAGGATGAATACTGCATCATTTAGATTCACCATCTACTCCCCC
Source organism: uncultured Syntrophomonas sp. (assembly GCA_964510795.1). Classification (GTDB taxonomy): domain Bacteria; phylum Bacillota; class Syntrophomonadia; order Syntrophomonadales; family Syntrophomonadaceae; genus Syntrophomonas_B. Next base: position 119,684 of record CAZEDT010000001.1, on the reverse strand, counting down.
TTCCTTCTGGCGGTCTTTCAATTCTTTATTAACTAAAGCCACGGCTACTTTTTTGGCTTTTTCTTTATCCTCTATTATTAGAGCAGCCATCTTGCTTAGCCTGTTCTCATCAGCTTTCAATAAACCGGCCAGAATTTCAGTCTGGGCTTCAGTCTCCATAATTTTGCTAATGACCTTCTGGGGATTATTCTGCAAAGCGGTTACCATAGCAGCAAGCAGTTTTTGCTTTTTTGCCTCATCTTCGGCTGGCTCTGCCAATGCTTCGTTAACCGGTGCAGCTGATGACACTTCCTGTGGTATCTGATAAACAATTTTAATATCATCACGCTGATACTGGGACAGCTCAAAATTATGGGTAAATTTAAGACAATTCGCCGGACACGTTTCAACGCATAGATTACAGAACATGCAGTACTGTAGATCAATTGTGTAACTAACCAGTTTTTTCTTTTTGGTATTCTCATCCTGCCTGCTCTCAAAACTCAAAACATTATTGGGACAGGCTTTAGTACACAACCCACAAACGATACATTTTGTATGTTCAAAATCCAAACAACCCCGGAAACGATCCTGTAAATAAGGCATCTGTTCCGGATATTGGACAGTAATGTCTTTTTCAAAGGTGTGTTTCAAGGTAATCCATAACCCTTTTAATAATCCTTGACCCTTCATCTTATCACCACCTCATTCCTTGGAAGAACTGAATCCCAGCCCCGGTAAGCAGGATGTTTGCCAGGGTAACCGGTATGAGCACCTTCCAGCTAAAAGACATGAGATGATCCATACGTATCCTTGGGAAGGTCCATTTAAACCACATAAAGACCAGCATGACCAGATAGGTTTTAACTATTATCCAGATCCAGGAAGGCAGCCACGGTCCATGCCATCCACCCAGGAACATAGTAGAAGCCAGAGCCGATACAGCTACCAGATTGGTATACTCGGCCAGGAAGAACAAGGCCCAGCGCATCCCGGTATATTCCGTATATGCTCCAGCCGTAAGTTCCTGCTCTGCTTCGGGCATATCAAAAGGTCCTCGGTTTAACTCGGCAGTAGCTGCTATGAAGTAAGTAATAAAGGCTATGGGCTGTAATATGATAAACCAGATATTGTTCTGCGCAGCTACAATATCTGATAAACGCAGCGAACCGGCTATCATAATGATGCCCAACAATGAAAATGCCAGCGGTATTTCGTAGCTTATCATTTGGGCCACGGAACGCATGGCCCCCAACAAAGACCATTTGTTATTGGAACCCCACCCGGCCATTAAAAGGCAGATGGTACTTAGTGAACCTACGGAAATAAAATAGAAGACGCCTACATTAAGGTCAACGATTTCCATGCCTTCACCCATAGGAATTACTACATACAGCATCACAGCTATGATAATGAAGAACATGGGGGCGGTTCTAAATATTAATTTGTCCGTGGCACTGGGAATGATATCTTCCTTGGTCAATAGTTTTATGGCATCGGCAATAGTCTGAAATATGCCGAATGGACCTAAGCGGTTGGGTCCCAGACGTTGCTGCATGAACCCGGCCACCTTGCGCTCCAGCCAGATAAGTACTATAACATTGAGGGTTACAATAGTAACAATGCAGATCCACTGCACTATCAAAAATATAAAATCAGCCCATCCTACAGATAAACCGATACGCACCAACCAGGCGGTCAGTGCGTTGGCTATGTTAATAAACCAGTGTTCCATACTAATCCGCTCCTCTTATCGGTCTGATTCGCCTAACACCGGGTCCAGAGTGGCGATGTTGGCGATTATGTCCTGCAGCTTGCCTCCTTTTGAAATCATCGGCAAGATCATTAGATTAACGAAGGAAGGTGCCCTTACATGCAGACGATAAGGCTTCTCGCCGCCATCAGCTACAATATAAAAGCCCAGTTCTCCTTTCGAAGATTCAATCCGGTGATAAACCTCTGTTCCCTGGGCTGGCTTGATTATCCGGGGAACCTTGGCTTTGATCTCACCCTCAGGCAGTTGATTTAAGGCCTGCTCAATAATACTAATACTCTGCACAATCTCTTCCAGTCTCACTATCAGCCGATCCCAGCTATCGCCTTTTTTGCCCAGGGGCAGTTCAAAATTAAAACGATCATATATCCCATACGGATCAGCTTTCCGAATATCATAAGCTACACCGCTGGCTCGCAGGTTGGGACCGCTGACTCCATAAGCAATCGCATCTTCGGCTGATAAAACCCCTACTCCCTTTAACCGAGCCTGCAAGATCTCATTACCGGTAATGAGGCCTTCATACTCTTCCAGCATCTTAGGGAAATCAGCTATGAAGCTGCGGGCCGCAGGAATAAAAGTATCGGGGAGATCTTCACCGATACCGCCGATACGCATATATGAGGCTATTAGCCGCTGCCCGCTGCTCATTTCAAACATATCCATTATTCGTTCCCTGTCCCGAAAGCAGTATATCAAGCCTGTAGTAGCTCCAAGATCAATGGCACAGCTGCCTACAAACAGTAGATGCGAAGCTATACGAGAAAACTCAGCCATGATTACCCGTATGTATTGGGCTCGCTCAGGTATTTCAACCCCCAGCATTTTCTCTACTGCCTGGCAGTAACCCAAGGTAGGTAAATGGCTGGCCAGGTAATCCAATCGTGAAGTATATGGTACAAACTGGGGATACGTCCGGATCTCAGCTATCTTTTCCACAGAGCGGTGAACATAGCCCAAATGGACAATGGAATCAACGATAAATTCCCCATCCATAACTGCTTCTATGTGAAGGCCACCATGGGTACTGGGGTGTTGTGGTCCAATATTAACGGTAAATTGATCGGTCTGCAACAAATTGCTCACCCCTCCCTCTTAAAGTCTTTACGTAGTGGATGGCCCACAAAATCATCCGGTAAAAGTACCCGCACCAAGTTGGGATGGCCCTTGAAGCTAATCCCCATCAAATCATATACCTCCCGCTCCTGCCAGTCGGCGGTAGGCCAGACGGACATTACCGAATCTACCTGGGCTTGATTTCTGGGCACCCGGGTTTTCACACCAACTTTATGATTCCCGGGAATGGAATATATATGATAAACCATTTCAAAGGTCTCACCATAATCCACTGAAGTTAAATTAGCCAGATAATTAAAGCTATAATCATTTTTCAATTTTTTCATCAGGTCAAGCAGACTATCTGGACTAATATTCAACCAGGTAAAAAAGGGATCGGAACTGACCTGCAGCTTTTCACCCAGTAAGGTTTGTAAATCTATTGACATCTGATCCAAATTCATAAAAACCCTCCAAGACTATTTACTGTCTTCTACTTTCTTTTTTAGCTCCAGTAAGCCATGGAATAAAGCTTCCGGTCGTGGTGGGCAGCCTGGAACAAAAACATCTACCTTAAAGATAGAATCAGCTCCTGGTAATACGCTGTACCCATCCCGGAAAGGGCCACCACTGGTAGCACAGTTGCCCATGGCCAGTACCCATTTGGGCTCAGGCATCTGGGCATATACCCTCTGTATTACAGGTTTCATCTTTAATGTAATAGGTCCAGCCACTATCAGTAAATCAGCCTGACGCGGTGAAGCTCTAAATACTTCATAACCATAGCGCGCAATATCAAACCGGGCTGCACCAGCTGCCATCATTTCAATGGGGCAACAGTTGCAGCCATAGGAAAGCGGCCAAAAGGAGTGGGCTCTGCCCCAATTCCACATCTTTTCCAGAGTGGTTACAATGATATTGTTCTTCTGTAATATTTCTACATCTTTTTCCGGCTCTGTATTTAGTACCATTCTAAAGCACCTTCTTTCCAGGCATACCACAGTCCCACTACCAGTATGGCAATAAACACTAACATTTCGGCGAAGGCAAAGAGGCCTAAGCTCTTAAATCTGACCGCCCAGGGAAAGAGGAAAACCGTTTCTACGTCGAAAGCCAGAAAAACCAGCGCATAGAGAAAATAGTTTACCCGGAAACGAATCCAGGTCCTCCCCTTGGTATCCACCCCGCATTCATAGGTTTTCAACTTCTCCTCATCCTGCTGTGGCTTAGGACGTACCATCCAGGCCATTCCCATGGCTGCCAGTGGAAAAGCTATGGTTAATAAAAGAAAAATACCTATACTGCCATAGTCAGCCAACATATATGCACCTCCTTAATAAAGATTTATAATTCTTATTATTATAAATCTTAAATCAATTTAAATTCAACTCAAGCTAATATACGCTGGCAGAGATTTAAAACCCTTACCCAGAACTAATAGCCCTTTGCTTAGTCTGCTCCTTATTGGGAATTTAACATAGGCCAAGCCATAAGAACACTATATTTATTTTATGTTTTTAATAACTATCCGGTTATGTTCATATAAACCTGGAAGCTCCGTAAGAGTGGACTAGCTTAATAATCAGACAAGAAAGGTATACTGATTACTATCTAACATCTCAGAAAAAAAGCCCTTGGACTCGTTTATTGGCGAGTACAAGGGTTAGTCAGCTATGATATACTATACTGCTAATAGAATTATATAAGCTCCGTGTTATCCACTCCTCAACTACAACTGAGCAGCAGTATTATCTAATTGCTCGGATAAAGAACTCATTTCTTCGAGACTGGCAGTTACTTCTTCAGTTGTTGCTGCTACCTGCTGTGTATTGCTGAGGGTTGAGTCGGATAATTTTCTGGTATTAGCAATCGAAAGGTCGGCCTTTTTAAGCAGTTCCTTAATTTGAATTACAGTTTGTTTAGACTGGTCAGAAAGTTTCCTGATCTCTTCAGCAACCACACCAAATCCTCGTCCGGCCTCTCCGGCTCGAGCTGCTTCAATGGCTGCATTCAATCCTAACATCTTGGTTTCATCAGCTATTTCCTTAATAAATACCAGAACCATGCTTATCTCGTTAGCATTCTTTTTCACTTTTTCAATCTCATCACGCAGGGTTTCTTGGCTGGTGTTCATTTCATTGGCTGCAGCGGCCATTTCTTCCATGGCTGCAGATATTTCTGACAGCCCTCTTTCCAATTTATTAGACATTTCTTTTAGTGTCACCTGTATTTCCCGGGACACAAGCAAAGTAAATGCCCCCACAACTTCCTGGGTTTCGTAATCGATCAGAGGGTAAGCGCTAACCAAACCTGAAGCCCCATATGTCTCCTTATTAAGTTCTCTGCTAACATGGCTTTTTTGGCGCAAGCATTCAATGATTACTTCTCCTACTGGAGCACCTGGCTTTATTAGGTCTTTATAAACAAAGTCCTTTGACGACTGAACCTTGATCATTTTTTCTCTATCTGTTACATACATTGCGCCTCCTCCAGGAAGCATTTCAATCATTATCGGTGCAAAAATATCAAAGGTTCCTATCATCTTATGAACTTTGGGCAGAAACAGTATCCATGCTCCAAGTATATCTGAATCATCATCGGACCAGAGTGGACCAGCTACCATCTTACCGTGTACGCCATATATTTGCTGATCAATATATGATTCAATTATCTGTTTTTTTTCCAAAACCTGTTCCGTAATTCCGCCAGCTTTGTTGGGAATTCCTGCTCTGATATCTGGATAATCAAATTTTTGAGAAGCTATCTTGTAAACTAATTTTTCCAGGTCGCTAATTAAGAAGATTGCGCCTTCTTCGTAAGTATTTACCAGCAAACTGTACGTCTGTTTTAATTGCTCAAGGTCATTCCAATACATCTTTATTTGTTCCATGATAAAACTCCTCTCAATACAATTGATCATATTGGATACTTTCAACTTGCTGTGTTAATTAATAATTGCTTGAGGTTTGTGAATATCAAGTATACCCTAGTTAACGGGCGGCTCCTCAATTAATAATTTAGGAGCCGCCCGTTAGAGGATCCATTCGGCATTATGGATCTATGATATATCTTTCTGATTATGTGTAATAATTTAGATCAAATCGTATCCTATTAGCAGAGTTACAGTGAGTTTAATTCCTCCAGCGACTTGCCGGCACTCCTATGTCCTAACCAGAGAATTAATACAAAAAAGATTACATATACGCTGGCCAGGGTTGCCATGTAGCCTGAGAAACCAGCCGCAGCATATAGCTTCGGTGCAACAACACCATTAGTAAAAATGTTAGTTCCCCTCTGAACTACTGCAAATAAAGAAACAATGATTACTCTTACTTTGGTGGGATAAGATTCAGATACATAAATAGAGGAAAATCCCTGATTTGAAAGATAAAACAAACCAACCAATATCAAGCCTATAGTTAGCAACTGTATATTTGCTGTACCTGCTCCTGCAACAATCAATAAGCTTATGGCAACAATACCCATAGCTATTGCATAGGGAATTTTTCTTCCGCCCATATCACCAAATATTATGGTGTACAAAGATCCCACTACCATAGCCAGAGCTACCATCTTTTGAAACCCTGCCGCCTGAGCGATGCTCATTCCTTCATTAGATAATAAAGTTGGCAGCCACTGCATAAACATGAAGCCTGCGTTGTAGAGCACTAAGTATATCAATAAAAATAACGTTGTCCTCTTCAGGTATTTCTTATCAAACATTATTCTAAATGCTTCACGGTAACTTGGATTGTCAACAATACACACGAAATCTGGATCAATATCCAAATCCCTACCGGTAATATGTTTAAATGCTTTTTTTCCTTCCTCAACCCTATCCTGACTGACCAACCAGCGGGGCGACTCGGTTACTAAAAGGTAGAATAAAATCCCGATCAGTATTCCGATAGACGGTATACCAGCCACATAGCGCCAATTTTCCGGATTAATCGCTAATAGTTTTCCAGCAATAATAGATGACAGCGGTATACCAGTTAGTGCTATTAGCCCTAATACCCCCTGATATCTCTGACGCTTATCAGATGGAACCATTTCTACTAAAAATGACGCTTCACAGGTCAATGCACCCGTAATCCCAAGACCAGCAATAATCCTTGCCATGATAAGGAAATTAAAACCTGGTGCTAGAGATGACAGCAGACTTCCGATTCCACCAATGATACAGGCCAGTCCCATCGCATACTTTCTGCCTTTATGATCTGCCAACCACCCAAAAGCCAAGCAGCCAAATACCGCTCCGACAGCAAATGAACCGTGCATGTATCCAATCTGCTTTAATGATAAGCCCCATGTTTTTATAATAGCTGGGGCTAACACGGCGAAATTGTAGAGATCCATCTGCTCCATAAATGTACCCGCGATCATTAAGATCATAAAGATTTTCTGTTTTCCTGACATCTTGAACCCATCAAAGTAGGTAGGCTCGCTTCCACTAATCATTGTTTACCTCCTTATAACGTTTATTGATTCTGCTTATCATGCTATCAAAATGATCAGAGGAATTCGGTTGCTTTTACTACACTTTTCTACATATTATTCAACTTAACTTAGCATCATATTGAACATTATAAAATAAGCCATTGTCAAATTTTTAGTATCAGACAATGGCAAAAGAAACGAAATTTATTTTTTTGTGAATTATATCCCCACAGAAGGCATTATGGTGCCTAATTTAAAAGTTGAACTGACCCAGGTTGGTCAGGGGAGGCAGCATATATCACTTTCGAATATTCTGCCGAATTGCTATTAAACGGACATATTCTACATATCTTGGTATTCATGTTTAATTAACTGCTCTAACTTTTTAATGTCTTTTACCAATAGCTTGTGTTTTGTTTTCTCAATAATGCCCCTATCCTCTAACTCGGTTATATACTTAAAAACATTGCTTCTGTGTACTCCGGTAAATAGTGATATATCCTTGTTGGGGAGAAAACTAATAATCGCAATATCAGGACCGTCACTGGTATTTTTATTATTCAAAGCCATTTGGTATATAAGCTGGTATACTCTATTTCTACCCGTTTCAGATTGCATAGCTAACATATTGGCGGCTAGAATAACCATTCTTTTCTGAATAATACTTATGATCATATCGCTGTATGCAACGGTATTCTTTTTAAAATCATTTTCTCTAAAATATGCCAGTTCACAGTCTTCATCGGCAATAAATCTCGCATCAAAAGCATCTGCTAATTCTGGTAAATATGGAAAACCAAAGGAGTGTTCAGTTAAGTAAAAGAGCATTCTTTCCGCACCAGCATTATTGGATAAACACACCTTTAATCTTCCTTTTATAAGAAAAAACACCACTTGTTGCAGACTATCAGCACATAAGACATTTCCTTTTCTAAGTTTTTCAACTTTGTACTCCAGGTGTTTTATGTTGGTATAAAGCGAATTACTTGAATCAGCAATATAAGGGATCCTATATTTATTTCCTATACGTTCGCCATTTACGTTCAAAAATTCCTTTTGCATATTATTCCCCCTAATACAATTATCTGGAATACAGGAATGTTTTATTGTATTCGGATGAGAAACTAATAACTTACCTCCTAGTAGATGATAAAAGTCATTTATTGGTATTAACTTGAATATAACATATACCTAGCCACGACCTTAAATATTATTTTATTATGTTATCGATAATCTTTACTTATGCTTAAGGTTTAATGAGAAAGGTGAAATTGTTTTTGATTATGATGAATTTGATGATTAAGGTGAATTTAAGCGAGCATTAACATCTGATTTTTATTTGCTGTCAAAAGGCTATCCCACCATATCTGATCGGCAGGCTTTTTCAGAATAAGGAAGAGTCATTAATTCTCATATTCTGCTTCAATCAAAGACTCTAATTTTCCCATATTTTTCACTAATATGCCATGTCTTTTCTTTTCGATAATACTCATATTATCTAACTCAGTTATATATTTTGAAACATTAGTTCGGTGTACTCCAGTAAATAATGATATATCACTATTAGAGGGAAAATCACTAATTTCAATAGCCCCTTCCTCATTTACCTTTTGATTGTTTAAAGCCATGTGGTATATAAGCTGATATATTCGATTTCTACTCGATTCACATTGCATAGCGAAAATATTAGATAACATAATAATTACTCGTTGTTCAATAGTAACTATAAAATCATCGGAAGCAACATCTATAATGTCATTTTTGTTAAAATACGTCAGTTCACAGTTTTCATCTACAATCAAACTCAAAATATCTAATAATTCCGGGCCATATGGCATACAGAAGTTATTTTCAGTAAAGTAATATACAATTCCTTCTCCACCCAAATAATTAGATATAACTAGCTTTAACCTTCCTTTATTAATAAATATTATCTGGTTAGGATCATCAACACATATGATTTTACCCTTTTTTAGCTTTTCAACTTTGTACGCAAGATGTTTTATACTGGCATAAAATGAATAGTTAGAATCCTGGCAAGTTACATAAGGTACTCGGTATTTATTATCCATATATCCACATTCCATTCATTATTAAGAATTTAAATCCTAATTCTCCATTTAAAACTGCTCTGTCCAAAATTTCTAACAATATTTACCTTTAAAATTAAGTTTAATGTAAGAATATTAACTAGATCTGCTGTGTCCAGCCTTATGGCTTGAATATAGCATATCCTTAGCCATGTTTAAATATAATTTTCTATAGTATCGATAATTTCTGGATTTTGTAATAATTTGCATAAAGAGCGAAGAACAGGCATATTACCAATGATTATGCCTGTTCTTCTCATTTCTACCCAGAACACATTTTTTGCATGGGTTGTACCCTGCAGGCATTAGGTTTGAGTGATTAATTAAGTTTTTTAAAGTGTAGTATAAGCAACCAATCCTTCTAAACCATTCTGATAGAATCAAAAAATAAAGATAATCATTAAATACTAGGGAGGTTAAACGAAAAATGAAGGCAAGTACTGACAAAATGATAGTGCTGGGCGTAGATGGTTTTGACCCAAGCCTGGCGAAAAAATTTATGAATCAAGGTAAGATGCCTAATTTAAAGAAATTTGTGGAGAAAGGCTCGGCCCGTGAAGATCTGGTCTTGCTTGGTGCCCTGCCTACTGTAACACCGCCCATGTGGACTACTTTGGCCACCGGTGCCTATCCTATGACCCATGGTATTACTGGTTTCTTTAACCAGCATCCTGAAAAACTTGACAGTTGTATTTATGCACTTGACTCCAGAATGTGTAAAGCAGAACAATTGTGGAATGTCTTTGCCGAATCAGGTAAACAGACTCTGGTCTGGCACTGGCCGGGCAGTTCCTGGCCTCCTTCTTCTGATAGCCCTAATCTGGCAGTAGTTGATGGTACCCAACCACCTGCAATTAATATGGGTGTTGGCGTTATTGACTGGGAAAAGCTGGGTGTTGCCAGCACAGGATTTGAAACAGTAAAATTCGCCGGTCATGATTCCGACCAACATGCAGGGGCTGGATGCGTTATTACCGACTTAGAAGATACCATTGCTAAAGCGGATGGGGATTTGTCTGGTGCTGATGCTTTAAAAACAGCTTTAGGGGGTGCCCTGGAATACACTTTCATCACGGTAAATGACAGTCAAACTGAAATCAATCTCCTCGGCAACATCAATACAGATATTATCAATTCACCAATCAAACCCGCTGAAGGTTGGGCTGATGCACCTGCCGATGCAAAAGAATTTACCATGATCACTTCTGCTGGTTTTGTAAGAAGACCTTGCTTGATTCTAATAAATCCTGAAGGCATCTATGACCGTGTAGCAGTGTACAGGTCAAAAAAGGAAACCACTCCAATTGTTATATTAGAAAACGATGTTTACACCCCTAATATCATTGACGAAATTATAGTAGGTGATGAAACCAAAATCGGCAACCGCTGCATGCGTATTCTGGAATTGGCACCTGATGGTTCATATGTGAGATACTGGTTAAGTTTGGCTATTGATGTTAACCAGGATGCCGTCTTCCATCCCAAGGAACTACTGCAGGAAGTAAGTTCAAAGGTTGGCCCGGTTTTACCAATCGGCCAGCTTTCCGGCAAAAATGCTGAACATGCAGAAAAGCTGCTGCTGCCAGCCTGGGACTATTATAGCCAGTGGCAAGCAAGCTGTTTAACGTATTTCATGGAGAATAATAAATACGAAGTGATTTTCTCTCATCTGCACAATGTTGATCTGCTCGGTCATCAATTTTGGCATTTCGCTAAACATCGTGATGAATGGGGCAATGATGAAAATGCTTACCAGGGATTTATTCAGTACGTCTATGAGCAAACCGACCGGTATTTGGGGAGATTTTTACCGTTCCTGGATCAAGACTGGACAATAATTATAACCTCCGATCATGGTCTGATTACTGAAGAAAACCATCCGCCGATGCTAGGTGAAGTAGGTGTCAATGTCCCGGTTATGAAAGAATTAGGCTATACAGCCCTGCAAAAGGATGCCAATGGCAACGAAATGCCCGTCATCGATTGGTCCAGAACGAAAGCTGTGGCCCGCGATGGCAACATTTATTTGAACTTAATTGGACGCACCCCTTACGGCATTGTTGATCCTAAAGATCAATATGCTTTAGAAGAAGAAATCATCAGTGCCCTCTACAATTACCGCGATCCCAGAACTGGCCGCCGTTCGGTTGCGATTGCTCTCCGAAACAAAGATGGAATCATCTTGGGTGTAAGCGGCCCATTATATGGGGATATTCTGTACTTTGTTGACGAAGGGTTTAATATAATCCATAATGACTCCCTCTCCACCCAAGTCGGCTACTTTGATACCTCCGTATCACCTATTTTCGTCGCAGCCGGTAAAGGAATTAAGGCTGGCTTTACAACTGATCGGGTTATTCGTGAGGTAGACGTTGCGCCAACCATGGCAGCCCTGGGCGGTGTCCGGATGCCAGCCCAGTGTGAAGGCGCACCAGTATATCAAATTCTAACCGAAGAATATTAAAATGAACTGCAAGATACTGTCTATTAGATCTAATAATATTAACTGGTAAACCGTCAAGATATAATATAAAGAGAAGCTACCGATTTTTTATCAGTAGCTTCTCTTAACTATCACCTGTTATATTTCGGTATTATGGCTTTTCAAGGACAAATCTAACCAACGTCAAACTAAATTTGCAGGAAACACTGCTTCTTTAGAGAGGTGTACATAATCATTTAACCCTCATACCCGGAGGATATAACCACCGGTGATATTGAGAGAATGTCCTTTGTATTGGCAATTCACGAAATGTCCGCTTGCTATTTTCCTGCTTCCTATCAATAATATAAGGAAGCAGGTCTTATCCTGCTTCCCTTAATTATTAGCTCTTATATCCTTCTTCGATTAAAATCTCTAACCTTCCAATATCCTTTACCGCTAACCCCTCTTTCACCTTCTCAATAATGTCCAGGTTTTCTAAATCGGTTATATATTTGTAGATGTTGCGGGTGTGTACTCCGGTTATTAATGAGACATCTCTTTTGGAGGGAAAGTTATTTATCAGAATATTTCCCCCTGCAGCTTCTTTTTTATTACTCAATGCTATCTGGTAAATAAGATTATATACCCTGTTTCTACTCGTTTCAGATTGTATATCTAACATATTCGAGTAAAGTATCGCAATTCTTTTCCTGATAGCTGTTAGAAATCCTTCCAAACTATCCGGGTTGGAAATTATATAATTTAGAAATGCAGGTCTTGGAAAATATGCTATTTCACATTCTTCGTCAACAATCAGTTTAAGAGTTACAACACCATCCAATTCTGGCAAATATGGTGAACAAAAGGTTTTTTCAGTATGGTAAAACACAATTTTTTCTGCACCTAAAGAATTAGACATAACTGATTTCAGTCTTCCCTTAATAATAAAAAGCACTGTATTTTTTAAATTATCAACATATAAAATGTTTCCTTTTTTTAGTTTTTCCACCTTGTATTCGTATTTCTCTACATAAGCATAAATTGAATCGGCATAATTTTCTTTATTAATATAGGGAACCTGGTATTTATTATACATATACACACCACCACTCATTAGTAATGAATATTGTTTTTGATAAATTGTTGTATAAGTTTATTGTAACCAATAATCCAAGCTTTGCATATGTTCAATGCTTAGCTTATCCTTACCTTATGAGTATAAATAAATACTAGGCCCAGTCAGTATTATAACGTTCATTTACTTAACAAATATTTCATGAAATGCTTAGCAGCATCAGTAATTTGCCAGATATCTTAACTCGGTCGTAAGCTATAAACATGTATAAGAAGCATAGTCAGAGTTGACTATGCTTCTTGGTCAAAATATTGAAAATGGGTGTTTTTATTAATATCTTTTATTCTAAAATCTGATGCATAACTCCACCTTCACATTGGGCGGGCATTCTCACGCCCCCAACCGTTGCTACAGTAGGAGCAAAGTCGATCTGTCTGATCACACGATCAGTTTGGAATGATTTTTTGAGTCCGGGTCCCGCCGCAATAAAGATCGGTGAAACCGAGGTATCAGCATAGCCATAGTAGGTTGATAAAGAATCACCATGCAGTCTGTTGTGACCTTCTTCCAACCAGTATTGGATATCCCCACAATTTGGACCACCCATACCTATAATCCGTGCTTCTTTGTTTCTAATTGCCATTGCCACAATTCTTCTGCCGGTTTTAGGATCTCTGTAGTTGTACAAGTCATCAATAATTTTTCTTTCTAACTCATACTTTTCGGCTGGGTCTACAATACCCTGTGGGTCTCTGCCCTTTAAGTTAATATAAATATGGTTACCGCGTGGTGCTACAGCAGTAGTTTTTTTCCAATCAATCTCATATATATCTTGGCCGTTTGCATCTGTTTTAAGGGTAGTATAACCTAATTCTTGCATAACACGTACGTTAGTCCCAAAGGCATCACCAAGCATGGGAGGAAACTCCTGTGTGCATAATAATCCATGGTCAGAAGTAATAAATATGGTCCAACCTTCATCCAAGAAATGCAGGAATTCTCCGAGATACTCATCTGTATCCTTATAGATTTGTTCAATAAATCCCTGGTACTCAATTGGATCTGTGTCAAACCCTTCTCTGGCTTTCATGAATTTCCAGAACATATGCCCTTGAGCATCCACATTATGAATATGCGAGAAAACAATTTCGCATTTTTCTTCATTAATCACACTGTTTAAAGCTCTAGCCTGCCACCGTACATAATTCCGCCAAGCCGGAACATTACACTCTCTAACAAAGTCTGCTTTATCTCCACCTTGTACTGACGGAGGACAGATATAACCAGCATTCTCCATAACTTTTTTCTGTAAAGAATGGGGGTGGAACATTGCATCACTATCCATATCCATAGCCATAGAAGTCCATATTCTAAGTCCGCTGCCATCTTCAGCAATTTCCACAAGTTTGAAGGTTCTGGCAGCATTACACTTTTCTTCACCAATAGAGATAACATCTGGTATCGCTCTGGTCATCTCTCCAGGTATAAGAACTACTAATGGTTCAGATTCTTTTTTAGATTTGTATATTGCAACTTTCGAATACTTCCCTTGTTCATCTTTCAAAATTAAACAAGGTCTTCTGTCCAAGCCATTAGCAATTACAATCGTAAATTCTTTAGCACCTTCAGGTAATTCAAAAGACCAGGCTTTAGGCTCTGCAATCGGCGAATTAACTACATCTATAGCAGCACTTTCAACAGCATCTTCACCATCTTCAAAAGATAAGATTAGGTTTCTCATGGTTTTGCCGCCGCCGCCAACCATAGCAGTAACACCCATTCCTTCATCTTCTTCTGCTGCATCTATATCGGTGATAATACAACCGGCACCAGAATCGTTGGAAGCATGTGCTCTAAATACTAATTTTTCAAACTTTTCATCAGCAACAATAATTTTCTCCCAGTCTCTGATGTCAGTACCCATACCAACAAATGCAGGCTGAGTTCCATCGACAACTAATAAATTTTCACTGTCAGAAGTAGGAGGCCATGATCCGCCGGGCCAGTGCCATACCAAGGTTTTCTTATTAGCTTCTTCAGCGAAAACATTCCAAAGCGGTTCTGCGTGGAACTCTCTGGAATCAAGGGCATACTCAAAGGTATCCAGTTCATTTCCCGGCCTTTGGTTCCAGAAACAGGTAACTCCATGAGTTCCCGGGTAAGCTCCGTTTTGTAGTGTTGCCCACAGCGGCGGGGTAATTGTAGGATGAGCGCCCAGCATTACCAGGTCTTCTCGCTGAGCTCCCATAGCAATGATTTTCTTGAAATTTGGCATATTGCCCATGTCGACGTATTTTTTGGTTAAGCTTGGATCCAGACCATCTACACCGAGAATAAGTATTTTTTTACTTGCCATTTTCTCTTCCTCCCTTATAATGTTAGAAAATAGTATGGATTTACTATATAAATAAGTTTAGAACTGTTAAGGTGACTATTATATAGGTGCATACTCAATATCAATATTTCTGTTTATAAATTTTGTTGGCTGCTATATGAAGTTTAACTCATGTAAACTTCACCGCTAGATCCGGTTCTGGAACAGGCAAACCTTTTTCTTTCATTAGCAAAATTATTATAGGTGAAGACTCACTGTCAAAACTAATTGTCGAAATACTGAAGTTAGTTCATGAGTTCTATCTCCAGAACACCAGGATAAAAATTAACCCCAGACGTTATAAAAATGCTGGGGTTAATTTTCTCTAATTGTAATGATCACCGTTATATGGGTTTATACTCATTATTGAAATTGTTCATTTGCAGATTTAGGTCAGTTCCAAATCAGGCACACAGCCAAAATCAGTGTTTATTACGTAAACTTGACCACTAGATCTGCTTCAGGAACAGGCAAACCTTTTTCCAACATCATTTTAGTAAATTCCAGCCTTTTAATTTCGGCATTATCTTCTGCTTCAGCCTTGGTGTTACCTTCAGCCATAACACCTGGCAGGTTTATATAGGTAACCATGTATCTGCCGTTAGTTAAAGGTACTATTGTCTTGGGATATTTTAATCCCTGATAATATTGGAGTTCTTTCACGTTAAACAACCTCCTTATCCATACCAACGTTTTATATCTTCTAATTAATCACCATAATCAGAGCTGTTCAATTCCTCCAAACTATATTTCCACGATATTGGCCCCATCATAATAGGTCGGCTCAGTTTTATCTGCCATATGTGTTCCTTATATGTTTTATAGGTTTCTGCTTATGCTCATAGTTTATAGTATTGTAAAATCAGTATTATATAGGTGTAGACTCACATTTGATGAAAGATACGAAATTGCAGGCAAAGTATAAATTATTAGTGCAATAAAAATATTGAAGGCGTTAAAAACAAAGCTGACACCGTATAGAAAATGGTGTCAGCTCGAATATGTTAAAATTGGAACAACCGTTTTGTTCTTGCTTTAATTTATTTATATATTATACTCCCTGAGTTATTTCCTCCAAACTCTTACCGGCAGTTTTGGGCCCTATCCAAAGGATTAATATGATTACCGCAATATAAACAGCCGTCAAAGCCAGGAAGTACCCGCTAAAGCCAGCAGATTTATATAATTTAGGCGCTATAACACTGTTGGTAATAATATTTACACATCTCTGAGATACTAAGAATATTGAAAAAATGATTACTCTTACTCGGGTAGGGAAACATTCCGATGCATAAACACTTGAAAATCCCTGATTACAAATATAGAATGCACCCACCAGCAATACCGACGCAGTTAACAAACTTGTATTTACAGTACCTGCCAGCGAAATGCCCAATAATCCTAAGGCTATAAAAGACAAGGCAATTGCATACGGATATTTTCTCCCGCCTTTGTCACCAAAGAGTATTATATAAAGAGGTCCCGCCAGTAATGCCAAGGTTACCCACTGCTGATACTGCATGGCCTGAGCCATCTCCATACCTTCTTTAGTCAATAAAGTAGGCAGCCACTGCATAAACATAAACCCGGCATTATACAAAACCATAAAGATAGTAAAGAATAAAACAGTTCGCTTGGCATAAGTTTTACTAAATAAAATTCTAAATGCTTCTCCATAACTCACTTTTTCAACAATACATTGGAAATCAGGATCAATATTTAATTCCTGGCCGGTAATCTCTTTAAAGACTCTTTTCCCTTCCTCAGCCCTGCCATTGATTACCAACCAACGTGGAGACTCATGAACCAATAAAATGAATAAAACACCTATCACAAGACCTATACTTGGTATAGCAGCTACGTATCTCCAGTTTTCCAGGTTTAGCCCTAACATGGTTTTGGCAATAAAGGCTGATAAAGGAATCCCTGTCAGGGCTATTAGCCCTAATATACCTTGCCATTTTTGTCTAGTATCCGAAGGAACCATTTCCACCAGGAAGTTGGGTTCAATTACCAAACCACCAGTTATACCAAATCCACATAGAACCCTAGCCATAATTAGAAAACTATAACTAGGTGCAACAGCCGCGCAAACAGCTCCAAAACCACCGACTAAAATAGCAGTACCCATAGCCAACTTACGTCCTTTTTTGTCTGCTAACCAACCAAAAAATAAGCCACCCAATACCGCACCGACGGCAAACGCTCCATGTATCTGTCCAACCTGGCCCACCGTTAAATTCCAGATCTTCATTAGCGCTGGAGCTAACATAGCGAATAAGTACAAATCCATCTGTTCCAAAAATGTACCCGTAATTAATAGGAGCATAAAGGTCTTTTGTTTTCTTGACATTTTAAGACCATCAAAATAAGTTGGCTCTCCTCCACCTGACATATGTGTTCCTCCTTATATGTTTTATAGGCTTTTGCTTATGCTTATAGTTTATATTTTCGTAAATAAGTATTATATAGGTGCAGACTCACAGTTTTAATGTCGTATTTTAGGTAGGCTTGACTACTAACTTTTTCGATATTTGCTCCAACAACTTTATTGTTTAGTTCATATGTGCTAAATCTTTGACGCTTACTTATGAACAGAGAAGACCCGCACCACTTTGGCTTGTGATGCGGGTCTCCTCTGTTCATACCAGGCTATCAGGCTTATTAAAGAGGTGCGTCCTCACATTCGGCACTGATCGGAGGTGTACATAATCATTTAACCCCTCATACCCGGAGGATATAACCACCGGTGAAATTGAGGGAATGTCTTTTGTATTGGCAAGGTTCACGAATTATACGCTTGTTATTTTCCTACTATTAATATCAATAATATAAGGAAGCAGATCTTATCCTGCTTCCCTTGATTAGCTCTTATACCCTTCTTCTATTAAAAGCTCTAACTTCCTAATATCCTTTACCACTAAGCCCTCTTTTACCTTCTCAGCAATGTTCAGGTTTTCTAAATCGGTAATATATTTGTAGATGTTGCGGGTGTGTACTCCGGTTATTAATGAGACATCTCTTTTGGAGGGAAAGTTATTTATCATAATATTTCCCCCTTCAGCTTCTTTATTATTAATCAATGCTATCTGGTAAATAAAACTATATATCCTATTTCTACTCGTTTCAGATTGCAAATCTAACATATTCGAGTAAAGTATAGCAAATCTTTTCCCTATAGCAATTAGGAGTTCTTCCAACTTTTCCCGGTTGGAAATCATGTAATTAATAAATTCAGGTCTTGGAAGATATGCTATTTCACATTCTTCATCAACAGCCATTTTAATATTTACAGTATTAACTAATTCTGGCAAATATGGCGAACAAAAGGTTCTTTCTTGAAAATAAAACACAATTTTTTCTGCCCCTACAGAATTGGATATAACTAGTTTCAGCCTTCCCTTAATAATAAAAAGTACTATATTATTTAAACTATTAATATCCAAGTATTTCCCTTTTTTTAGCTTTTCCACCTTGTGTTCATGGATTTTCAAATCATCGTATATTGAATCATTGAAGTTTTCTTTATTAATATAAGGAACCTGGTATTTATTATCCATATACACACCGCCACTCACTATTATTTTGATTAATTTCGCTATAAGGTTATTGTAACCATATACCCAGATAATTTTGCTCAATTTTTGACGTGTTTAGCTATAAGTCACTTGGAAACGTTTATTTACATATTCCTTAAAAAACATACAAAAAAATGCAATGCGCCTGAACATATGAACTCTGCCCTAAGCTACTATCATATTGAACAAGAAAGCATAGTCAGAATCGACTATGCTTTCTATATATTCATTTAACCATAAGGCATTTATTAATCTGGTTTATTCTAATATTTGATGAACAACTCCGCCCTCACATTGGGCTGGCATTCTTACTCCACCAACAGCCGCTACGGTGGCAGCAAAGTCAACCTGTCTGATAATACGATCCGTTTTGAATGATTTTTTCAGTCCAGCTCCCGCTGCAATGAAAATAGGAGAAACAGACGTATCAGCATGACCAAAATATGTTGATAAAGAATCTCCATGAAGTCTGTTTTGACCTTCGATCAACCAGTAAATAATATCTCCACAGTTCGGACCAGTTACACCCATAACAGCAGCATCTTTATTTCTTAATGCCATAGATACTATTCTATTACTAGTCTGGGGATCTCTGTAGTTATATAAGCCATCAATAATTTTTGTTTCTAAATCATACTTATCAGCCGGGTCTACAATACCCTGTGGGTCTCTACCTTTTAAGTTGATATAAATATGGTTACCGCGAGGTGCTATAGCAGTTGTCTTTTCCCAATCTACTTCATAAGTATCGTTACCTTCAGCGTCTTTAACTAAAGTGGTAAATCCAAGTGCTTCCATAACTCTAATGTTGGTACCAAATGCATCACCCAACAGAGGTGGATGTTCCTCTGTACATAATAATCCATGGTCAGAAGTTATAAACACGGTCCAACCTTCATCCATCAAATGTAAAAATTTCCCTACATATTCATCGGTATCTTTATAAACCTGTTCAATAAATCCTATATAATCATCTGGGTTAGTGTCTGCCCAATCTCTTTTTTTAGCATACTTCCAGAATATATGACCCTGAGCATCAACATTATGAATGTGCGAGAAAACAATTTCACATTTTTCCTCGTTAATCAACGTATTTATAGCTCTAGCCTGCCACATTGCATACTCTCTCCAGGATGGAACAAGAATGTTTCTAACAATATCGGCATTATCTCCACCGCCTGTTGCTGGAGGGGATACATAACCAGCGTTGTCCATAACCTTTTTTTGTAAGGATGTTGGATGGAACATTGCGGTACTATCGATATCATAAGCAAAAGAGGTCCACATTCTGACTTTGTTTCCATCTTCTGAAATTTCAACAATCTTAAACACTCTGGCGGTATTAAACTTATCATTACCAACAATGGTAACGTCTACGATTGGTTTGCTGAATTCACCAACTTCAAAAACTGCAAGCGGTTCACTTTCTTTTTTAGATTTGTACATTGCAACTTTAGAATATTTACCTGCAGCGTCTTTTAAGATTAAACAAGGTCTTCTGTCTAAACCGCTAGAAAATATCAGGGTAAACTCCTTAGCACCTGCTGGTACTTCAATAGACCATGCTTTGGGCTCTACAATTGGTGAATTAATTAAATCAAAAGCCATAGTTTCAACTGCTTCTTCACCATCTTCATGGGATAAAATTAAGTTTCTCATGGTTTTACTGGTGGAGCCAGTCATTTCTAAGCCTTTATTATCAGCTTTATCGTCTATATCCGTGATTACACAACCAGCACCCGATTCATTTGAAGCATGTGCCTTATATATTAACTTTTCAAATTTCTCATCTGCAACAATAACTTTCTCCCAATCTCTAATATCAGTGCCCATACCAAACATTGCCGGTTGAGTACCATCAACAACTAATAGGTTTTCACTATCGGAAGTTGCAGGCCATGAACCGCCTGGCCAATGCCATACTAATGTTTTTTTACCAGCATCTTCGGCAAATACATTCCAAAGAGGCTCTGCTTTAAAATCTCTTGAGTCTAAACCATAAGTAACGGTATCCAATTCCATTCCAGGTTTTTGCAGCCAGAAACAAGTAACACCGTGAGTACCCGGATATGCTCCATTGGCTAATGTTCCCCATAAGGGAGGAGTAATAGTTGGGTGAGCGCCTAACATAACGAGGTCTTCCCTTTGAGCTCCTTTATCAACAATCTTTTTAAAGTTCGGCAGAACACCCTTATCAAGATATTTTTTGGTCAAACTAGGGTCTAATCCGTCGATTCCGAGAACTAGTATTTTCTCACTTTTTGGCATTATTTTTCCTCCTCTTTAGTTAATATGTGCAGACTATAATTAGCTTAGAACTGCAAAAATTATTGTGATATAGGCTTAGACTCACTACTATTAGAAATGTGTTACTCTGATCTGCCCTATTCCAGATCACCCCTGTTACTAAAGGTACTTCCAGTAAAAATACCCTTAATGAGCGCTACAAGAGTGTATTACTGCAGGCAAACAGAGCTAACAAGTGAACAAAAAGATTACTTATCAGGTGATTTTCGTTACCATCTCTGGTCCGGAAATTGGCAAACCTTTTTTAAGCATTATTCCGGTAAATTCCAACCTTTTGCTTTCAGCATTTTTTTCTGCTTCTGCCAGGCTATCACCTTCTCCCATAACACCAGGCAGGTTTATATAAGTAACCCTGTATCTACCTGAAGCTAAGGGAATTGCTGTTCTTGGGTACTTTAAACCCTGGTAATACTCTAAATCTTTCATCTCAGATCCCTTTCTTTAGCTACACAAATGAATTCATGGTACTGATGAAACAATATTAGGGGCTCACTCAAAGGTCGGTGGATAGTTGCCTTCTGAGTCAATATTACTAGCTGTTCAACTGCTCCAAGCTCTTACCGGCGGTTTTAGGACCCAGCCAGAGTATTAGAGCTACTGCTACAACATATACAATCGCCAAAATTCTAAAATAACCGGCAAAACCGACAGCCGCATATCTACCCGGTTGTTACTTATTAACCACCTAGGAGACTCAGGTACGAAAAACCAGAACAGATTGCCGACCAGAATACCTACGCTCGGAATGGCCGCTACATATCTCCAGTTTTCCGGACTGATTAATAAAAGTTTCTTGGCCACTGTCGCTGTAAGCGGTATACCGGCTATTGCTATCATCGCTAATATCCCCTGGAATTTCGACCGTTTATCAGAGGGAACCATTTCCACTAGAAACGGAGCTTCAATCAATAAGGCACCAGTAATACCGAAACCAGATATAACCCTGGCCATAACTAAAAGCCCATGGTTAGCAGCAATAGATGATAAAAGTGCCCCTGCTCCACCGATAATGCAGGCTACTGCCATCGCCGTCTTTCTACCGTGTTTGTCAGCATACCATCCAAAACCCATACACCCAAATACTGCACCAATAGCAAACGCACCGTGGATCTGCCCAATCTGGCCAATTGATAAGTTCCAAACTTTCATGAGTCCCGGAGCTAGAATGGCAAAATTATACAAGTCTATCTGTTCTAAAATGTACCCGCGATCATTAAGATCATGAATACTTTCTGTTTTCCCGACATCTTGAGCCCATCAAAGTAAGTAGGCTCGTTCCCACCTGTCATTTTTCCACCTCCTTATATTTGTTATAGGTTTTGCTTATGTTCATAGTTTATAATTGCAGGAATTTTTGTTATATAGGCAGAGACTCTCATTTTGAAAAAACTGTCGAAAGGTGGAAGGTGTTAAACCAGCAGATATACCTGGCATGAACAGAGAAGACCCGCACCACTCGGCTTGTGATGCGGGTCTTCTTAAATCAAAACAGGCTACCAGGCTTATTATTCTAGACTTATATATTAAGGTGCGCCCTCACATTTGGCAGGCAACCTTACGCCAACTAAGACGCCTATAGTCGTTTTATGCTTTGTCCTCCTTCCAGTAATTCTAATGGTCATATGTAATAAATATTGGCTAAAATTCCTCCAAAACACTTGAACGCTTACAACCCTGCTTCCTTGGGTTAGCTCTTGTGTCCTTCTTTGATTAAAATCTCCAACTTCCCAATATTCTTAACCACTATGCCACTTTTCACCTTCTCGATAATATTCATATTTTCTAAGTCAGCTATATATTTGTAAATATTGCGGGTGTGTACTCCGGTTATTAATGACATATCTCTTGTGGATGGGAAGTTATTTATCAAAATGTTTTCCCTTTCAATTTCTTTTATATTATTCAATGCCATCTGGTAAATAAGATTATATATTCTATTTTTACTCGTTTCAGATTGCATATCTAACATATTAGAGTAAATGATCGCAAATCTTTTCCCCATACCCGCTATAAGTTCTTGATACTTGCTCTGGTTGGAGGTCATATATTGCATAAATTCATATCCTGGTAAATATGCTACTTCACATTCTTCTTCTACAATCAGCATAATACTCATAACATCAACCAATTCTGGCAAATATGATCCACAAAAGGTTTTTTCATGGAAGTAAAACACAACTTTTTCTGCACCTAAATCATTGGAGATAACTAATTTAATTTTTCCCTTGATAATAAAAAGTGCCGAGTCTTTTAAGCTATTAATATTTATGACTTCGGCTTTTTTTAGCCTTTCCACCTTGAATTCAAAGTTCTTTAATTCAGCATATATTGAATCATTATTTTCTTGTTTTTCAATGTACGGAACCTGATATTTATTATCCATATTCACACCACCACTCAATATAAGAATATTGTTATATTTAATTGCCGTGTAAGGTTATTGTAATAATGATACAAGCTGTTGTACATGTAATTATATCCTATACCTTACACTTTTCCTTTGACCATAAATTAAATGTTAAGTCAGTTGGTAGTATGCGGTCATTTACTGCATAAATATTCCTAATAATTCTTAGTAACATCAGTAATGTGTCGGATATCTGAACTCTGCCGAAAGTTATAGAAATGTATAAGAAGCATAGTCAAAATCGACTATGCTTCTTATGGTATTAGTTAGTTAATTAATATCTTTTATTCTAAAATCTGATGCATAACTCCACCCTCACATTGGGCTGGCATTCTCACGCCGCCAACCGCTGCTACAGTAGGAGCAAAATCGATTTGTCTGATCACACGATCAGTCTGGAATGATTTCTTAAGTCCAGGTCCCGCTGCAATAAAAATAGGAGAAACCGAAGTATCAGCATAACCATAGTAGGTTGATAAAGAATCCCCATGTAGTCTGTTATGACCTTCTTCCAACCAGTAAAGAATATCTCCGCAGTTTGGACCACCCATACCTAAAATCGCTGCCTCTTTGTTTCTAATCGCCATGGCCACGATTCTTCTGCCAGTTTTAGGATCCCTGTAATTATAAAGATCATCAATGATTTTTCTCTCCAGGTCATACTTGTCAGCCGGGTCTACAATACCCTGTGGGTCTCTGCCCTTTAAGTTAACATAAATATGGTTACCGCGAGATGCTACAGCAGTAGTTTTTTCCCAATCCATCTCATAGATATCATTACCGTTAGCATCTGTTTTCAGGACAGTATAACCTAATGTCTGCATAACCCGTGTGTTAACCCCAAAAGCATCACCAAGCATAGGCGGAAATTCTTCAGTACATAATAAGCCATGGTCAGAAGTAATAAATATTGTCCACCCTTCATCCAAGAAGTGCAGAAATTCTCCTATATACTCATCGGTGTCCTTATAAATCTGTTCGATGAATCCCTGGTATTCAATTGGATCAGTGTCAAAACCTTCTCTGGCTTTCATGTATTTCCAGAACATATGACCTTGAGCATCTACATTATGAATATGTGAGAAAACAACTTCGCATTTTTCTTCGTTAATTACATAATTCAGAGCTCTGGCCTGCCAGCGCACATATGATCTCCAGGCATGAAGATTAACATCTCTAACAAAGTCCGCTTTATCTCCGCCAGATACCGACGCAGGAGTGATGTAACCAGCATTATCCAAGATTTTTTTCTTTAGAGTCTGGGGATGGAATACGATAGGATTATCTATATCATCCGCACATGAAGCCCATAATTTTACTCTGCTGCCATCTTCAGCAATCTCAATCAGTTTGAAAGTTCTAGCAGCATTAAACTTTTCTTCCCCCACAGTGAGAACATCTGCAATCCCTTTGGTCATTTCACCAGCGGCAACAACTACCAATGGTTCAGATTCCTTTTTAGATTTGTATATTGCAACTTTAGAGTACTTTCCTTGTCCATCCTTCAAAATTAAACAAGGTCTTCTTTCCAAGCCATTACAAATTATTATCGTAAATTCTTTAGCTCCTTCAGGCACCTCAAAGGACCATGCTTTAGGTTCAATAATCGGTGAATTGACCAGGTCTAAAGCCATGCTCTCAACCGCATCCTCGCCATCCTCAAATGACAGGATCAGGTTTCTCATGGTTTTGCCGCCGCCACCGGCAATTTCCATCCCACCCATTTTAGTATTTTCTTCATCAGGTACATCTAAATCAGTGATAATACAACCAGCCCCAGAATCGTTGGCAGCATGTGCTTTAAAAAGTAATTTGTCAAACTTTTCATCCGCAACAGTCATTATCTCCCAGTCTCTAATATCAGTACCCATACCAACTGCTCCCGGGGTGAGACCGTCAACAACCAGCAAATTCTCACTAGCAGAAGTAGGAGGCCATGATCCACCTGGCCAGTGCCATACTAAGGTTTTTTTGTTAGCATCTTCAGCAAAAACGTTCCAAAGAGGCTCTGCATGAAAATCTCTTGAATCCAAGCCGTACTCAAAGGTATCCAGTTCGTTTCCAGGCCTTTGATTCCAGAAGCAGGTAACTCCATGAGTCGCTGGATAGGCACCGTTTTGTAGAGTTGCCCATAATGGTGGTGTAATTGTCGGATGGGCACCCAGCATTACCAGGTCTTCTCTCTGAGCTCCCATATCAATAAGCTTTTTGACATTTGGCATATTACCCATATCAACGAATTTTTTTGTTAATCTGGGGTCTAAGCCATCGACACCGAGAATCATAATCTTTTCACTTTTCACGATTAAAATCTCCTCCTAAATGTTATATTTGGTGGATCTAATGTGCTTATTATAAAACTGCATTTGCTTTGTTTTTTAGGCGTTGACTCACTGCTATTAAAAAAAAACGGCTAAAAACAAATTATCCATCCCAACTGTTTCATGACCATCGAATTAGGAATCTTTCCACATGAATTGACGGCAAGATATGGTATATATATATCTGTTTAGGTTCTATAGTCATATGTTTGCAGTGCTTCAAAGGGCAGTATACAAACGTTTGATATTGCTTTTGTACCGAAAGCAATAGCTGATGAATTATAAAAACCAAAAAGCTTCTGTTATCAAGTGAATTTTGTTACCAGCTCAGGTCCAGGAACAGGCAATCCTTTTTCCAACATCATTTTGGTAAATTCCAGCCTTTTAATTTCAGCATTTTCTTCTGCATCCGCCAGTGTATCACCTTCACCCATAACTACGGGCAAATTGATATATGTAACCCGGTATCTGCCCGTGGTTAAGGGGATTATTGTTTTGGGATACTTTAATTCCCGGAAATACTGTAAATCTTGCATCCTTGACGACCTCCTTATTAGATTAGATTCTACCTGTTAATTCCTCCAAACTCTTACCGGCAGTTTTGGGCCCTATCCATAGTATTAGCACAGCTAACACAAAATAAATAACTGCTAGAAATGCGAAGTATCCAGAAAAGCCTGCACCTTCATATAATTTTGGCGCAACAAAAGTATTGGATAAAATGCTAACACCTCTTTGACATAATAAAAATAAACTAAGAACGATTACCCTTACTCTGGTCGGATAACATTCAGATGTATAAACAGTTGAAAATATCTGGTTAGTACCAACAAAAGCCCCTGCTATGATCACCGCCAGGGTTAATAACCCGGTATTGGCTAGACCTACTTTGTAAATACCAAATAGACCAATTCCAACCAAAGCCATTGCTATGGCATAAGGATACTTTCTTCCGCCTTTGTCACCAAATAATGCTACATAAAGAGGTCCAAAAATTAATGCTATTGTTACTATCTGCTGATATTTCATAGCTTGACCGAGTGACATGCCTTCTTTAGTTAATAAAGTTGGCAACCACTGCGAAAACATGAAACCTGCATTGTACACCACTAGAAAGATTACAGCAAACAACATGGTTCTCTTTATAAAATCTTTGCTAAACATTATTCTGAATGCTTCCTTATAAGATGGCTTATCAACAATACATTCGAAATCCGGATCAATACTTAATTCTTGACCGGTAATATCTTTGAATACCTTTTTGCCTTCCTCAGTTCGGTTGTTACTTATTAACCACCTGGGAGATTCAGGTACGAAAAACCAGAATAAAATCCCCACCAGTATGCCTATACTTGGTATTGCCGCTACAAATCTCCAGTTTTCCGGATTGATTAATAATAATTTCTTAGCCAGAGTAGCTGTAATTGGTACCCCGGTTATCGCTATCATTCCTAAGATCCCCTGATATTTTGAACGTTTATCAGAAGGAACCATCTCGACCAAGAATGGAGCTTCAATCACTAAGGCTCCAGTAATTCCGAAACCAGATATAACTCTGGCAATAGTTAATAAACCAAGGTTGGGAGCGATAGATGATAAAAGTGCTCCTGTACCACCGCTAATACAAGCAACGGCCATCGCTGTCTTTCTGCCCTTTTTATCCGCACACCACCCAAAAACAATACAGCCCAATACCGCACCAAGAGCAAATGCACCATGAATACGTCCAATCTGGCTAACTGATAAATTCCAAACCTTCATGAGACCCGGAGCCAGGATAGCAAAATTATACAAGTCCATTTGCTCTAAAAAGGTGCCCGAAATCAATAAGATCATAAAGATTTTCTGCTTACCCGACATCTTGAGCCCATCAAAGTAGGTGGGCTCGTTTCCACCTGTCATATCTGTTCCTCCTTATAATGTTTATAGATTATGATTATGTTCATAGTTTAAAGCTACATAATTATCAATTTTTAGGCAGAGACTCACTGTTGAAAAATATATCGAGAAATGCAGCTGACTTAAGGTGGGTTCCATTATCAAGACACGCATTTTTAAAAGCTAAGTTTCTGTCTTCCTTAATCTATAAAACCTGCCATGAACGCATAGAACCCGCACCACTTTTGCTTGTGATGCGGGTTCTTATATAAGGATTAGAAAGTGTTATAGCTATTAACCTATTGAATTATTACCTGATGTGTGTTCTCCGCTTTTTTTCCACTACGATGTTTTTAAGTTTATTTCTTAATTCATAAACTTCTTTTACAGCCCTACTAGCCTCCAAATAATGCATTATTCCCGTTTTCATTTGTGGCCAATACTTCCTGGATGGATGCGGCATTTTCTTCGGAAATACCGTCTCCTTATTAGCAGAATTACAGTGTATTTAATTCCTCCAGCGACTTGCCAGCACTCCTATGTCCTAACCAGAGAATTAATACAACAAAGACAACATATACACTGGCCAGGGTTGCCATGTATCCAGAGAAACCAGCCATAGCATATACCTTCGGTGCAACAACACCGTTGGTAAATATGTTAGTACCCCTTTGAACTACTACGAATATTGAATAAATGATTACTCTTACTTTGGTGGGATAAGATTCAGATACATAAATAGAGGAAAATCCCTGATTTGAAAGATAGAACAAACCAACCGATATCAATCCTATAGTTAGCATCTGTATATTTGCTGTACCTGCACCTGCAACAATCAATAAGCTTATGGCAACAATACCCATAGCTGTTGCATAGGGAATCTTTCTGCCACCCATATCGCCAAATATTATCGTATAAAAAGATCCCACCACCATAGCCAGTGCTACCATCTTTTGAAATCCTGCCGCCTGAACAATCGTCATACCTTCTTTTGATAATAATGTTGGCAGCCACTGCATAAACATGAAACCTGCATTGTACAGTATCATGTATATCAGCAAAAACAGGGTTGTCCGTCGCAGGTATTTCTTACTGAACATTATTCTAAATGCTTCACGATAACTGGGATTATCAACAATACACACGAAATCAGGATCAATATCCAAACCCCTGCCAGTAATATGTTTAAAGGCTTTTTTTGCTTCCTCAACCCTATCTTGACTGACCAACCAGCGGGGCGACTCGGTTACACAGAGGAGGAATAGAACCCCGATCAATATGCCAATAGATGGGATAGCAGCCACATAGCGCCAGTTTTCCGGGCTAATGGCTAATAGTTTCCCAGCAATAATAGATGACAGCGGTATACCGGTTAGTGCTATCAGGCCTAATACTCCCTGGTATCTCTGGCGTTTATCAGATGGAACCATTTCCACCAAGAATGACGCTTCACAGGTCAATGCACCCGTAATCCCGAAACCAGCTAGTGTTCTCGCCATGATCAGGAGAGAATATACTGGTGAAAGAGCTGACAGCAGGCTTCCAACTCCACCAACTATACAGGCGAGACCCATCGCTAATTTTCTGCCTTTATGATCTGCCAGCCACCCAAAAGCCAAGCAGCCAAATACCGCTCCAACAGCAAAGGAACCGTGCATGTATCCAACCTGCTTTAATGATAAACCCCATGTTTTTACAATAGCTGGGGCTAACACTGCAAAGTTGTAGAGATCCATCTGCTCCATAAAGGTGCCCGCTATCATTAAGATCATAAAGATTTTCTGTTTTGCTGACATTCTGAACCCGTCAAAGTATGTAGGCTCGTTTCCACCTGTCATATCTGTTCCTCCTTAAAATGCTATAAATGTTATTGTGACCAAGCCATGGCTAGATAGTGATTGACTAGCCATGACTTTGAGTGGTTCAGTATGTGGTGGATAGCATTATAACTCTTCTGTCAATATCTGATGGATTGGTGCGCCTTCGCACTGGGCAGGCATCCTGACTCCTCCTAAGACCGCCAGGGTGGGGGCTACGTCTACTTGCCGGATATCGCGTTCGATTATATAGCCATCTTTTATTCCTTTGCCCGCTGCCACGAAAATTGGCGAAACCGAAGTATCAAAGTAGCCGCGTTGAGTGGATAAGGAGTCACAGTGAATAATATTAAATCCTTCTTCTATAAAATAGATTATGTCTCCGGATCTTGGACCACCCATACCCAGAATAACAGCATCTCTATTTCTCAGAGCTATGGAAACCACCCGGCGGCCGGTTTTGGGGTCACGGTAGTTATATAGGGCACTGATGATTTCTTCTTCCAGGGCGCATTGATCTTTGGGATCAACGATACCATAAGGAGTACGTCCAATAAGATTCAAGTATATGTGACCAGCACGAATAGCCACGGCTTTGGTCCGGGTCCAATCAATTTCTCGTATATCATTACCATTAGCATCTTGCTTCAGGAACGTATAGCCCAATTCTTTCATAACTGGTACGTTAACACTGGTTTCACCCAGCACTGGGGGATGGTTCTCTTCTGTAATCAGGCCATGATCCGAGGTTATAATCACAGTCCAATCCTGATCCAAGAAAGGCAGGAATCTCTCCAAATACCGATCGGTTTGCTCATATGTGTACTGGATAAAATTCTGGTAAACCTTTTCATCGTTATTCCATTCTTCACGATGTTTAGCAAAATGCCAAAATTGGTGACCTACCAAATCCACATTGTGAACATGAGAGAAGATTACATCATATTTATTGTTCTCCATGAAATACGTTAAACAATCAGCTTGCCACTGCGTATAAGCGTCCCAGGAGGGAAGCATTATTTTTTCTACATGTTCAGGATTTTTCCCGGATACCTGTGCTATTGGTAAAACCGGGCCGACATTGGCTATTACCTCTGACAGCAATGCTTTGGGATGGAAGACAGCATCCTGGTTAAAATCGATAGCCGTGCTCATCCAGTATCTAAGGAATGATCCATCTGGCGCCAATTCTAAAATGCGCATACAGCGGTTGCCGATTTTGGTTTCGTCACCGACTTTAATTTCATCAACAATATTAGGTGTATATACATCGTTTTCCAAAATAGCAATTGGAGCGGTTTCCTTTTTAGATTTATAAACGGCCACCCGATCATAGATACCTTGATCATTTCTTAAAATCAAACAAGGTCTTCTTACATAACCAGAAGAAGTTATCATGGTAAATTCTTTGGCATAGGCAGGTGCATCAGCCCAACCTTCAGGCTCTTTAATGGGCGAATTGATAATATCCAGATTGATGTTGCCGAGTAGATTAATTTCGGTTTCATCCTCTGTTGCTGCTATCATCAGGTATTCGGTGCCACCACCTAAAACTGATTTAATAGCATCGGCACCACTCCAAGCCCCCTCAACTTCATTAGCCACGGCTTCCTCCAAGCCAGTAATGATACATCCAGCACCAGCTTTTTGATCAGTATCATGACCTGCGAATCGTACTTCGGTAAATTCCGCGCTGGCCACCCCCATCTTTTCCCAGTCAATAATCCCAACCCCCATATTCACTGCACCAGGTTGGGTACCATCAACTACTGATAATTTTGGGCTATTGGAGGTTGGCGGCCAGGAACTGCCAGGCCAATGCCATACCAGGGTTTCTTTGCCCGCTTCAGCAAAAACATTCCACAGCTGTTCAGCCTGACACAGTCTGGAGTCCAATGCATAAATAACAGTGTCCAATTTTTCAGGGTGTTGGTTAAAGAAAGCAGTAATTCCATGGGTCTTGGGATAGGCACCAGTGGAAAGAGTTGTCCACATAGGCGGTGTTACCGTAGGCATGGCCCCTAGTAATACCAAATCCTCCCGGGCTGAACCTTTCTCCACGAATTTCTTAAGATTAGGCATTTTACCTTGATCCATATACTTTTTGGCTAAACTTGGGTCAAAGCCATCTACTCCTAACACTAATAATTTGTCTGTACTTGCTTTCATTTTTTCCCCACTCTCTTTACTATATTTTTGGGATAAGCATCGATGCCATCTAGAGTATATGTTTTTCAATTAGATCACAGGTAGTAATGGTTTTTTTCACATGCCAACTCTGACAACTTTGAGTTTCACCCTAATATGATCCAGAGATTGTTAATCATCATAGGATATAAGCTATAATACAAGAAAGTACAATGATGAAACAATAAATTGCCATTCTAATCGCAATAGAAACGACCACGATAGCCTCGCCAAGACATTATTAAACCCTAGGGAGGGGTTCTTTATGCGTATTGAACAATTATATTATCTGGTTGAGCTGAGTAAAACCAGGTCAATCAATCGCGCAGCCGAACGCAATTACATCTCTCGCCAAGGTATTGGCAAATCCATCCGCCAACTGGAAGCTGAATTTGGAGTTCAGCTACTAGACCGCTCTCATACAGGGGTATCACTTACAACAACCGGGGGGGAGTTTGTCAAAGCGGCCGAGGAAATATTAGAAAAGATTGAGAATTTGGACAGGTTTAGGTACCATGCTCCGAAAGAAAGAGTTGCCTCATTGACCGGATCTATATCGATATCGTCCGTTTCGGGAATATATCTTCAGATATTATCTGACGTTACCAATCATTTCTGCAAAAAGCACCCTGATGTACAGGTGAAGATTATCAACCAACAGCATTCCGATATAATCCCTGATGTTGAGAATGGAAAATCTGATTTTGGTTTAATATTAAATATCAATAATTTTTTGGGCGATGAAGATACCATATTCGATACACAAAGATGTCTAACGTTTGAAAAACTCTTTGATGATGGATTATTGTTACTTGCATCGCGATCCCATCCCCTGGCTAAAAAAAAGTCCGTTTCTATAAAACAAGCTATAAAGCAGCCCCTGGTCATTTATGAACCAGCTGATTTTTTGAATAAACTTTTTTATTCTTACGGAAATCCCAAAATATATCACATAACAAACTCCACTGAGGTAATGCAAAATATCATCTCCCAAGGATTAGCCCTAGGTTATTGTCTGGAATCACTGCGAAACACTCCAATACCTTTAAAATATGACAAGGAAGAATTTGTGTTAATTCCTATTCGAGAAAAACCGAAAGTGGTAGCTGGCTTGCTGTTTTCTACGAACCAGCCTCTATCGCCGGCATCTCAAGAATTTATTAAAATATTAAAGTCCTATTTTATATAATTAATACAAGTGTATTTACCCATTGTTCCTTTTTGCAAATGATATGGCCAAAGCAGAGAATGCTTATTATTACAATTAATTAAGAATGTTTGAACACTGGACAGCCAGGTATCGGCAACTGGGCTATGCTTATAAATTAATCTGAATGTTTGATAGAATTCGGGGTAAGTTAGCCCTTAAAATAGCATCTCCCAGGCCTATGGCTCCATTCATGAGCATACCACCATCTACCTAGGAATTATAATTGCCAAGAACAAATTCTACCCAGATTTTTACATTTCTTTTGCCATTCCTTTAAATAAAGAAAAAAATAACCGCTTCTAGATCGGATGATCTAAAAGCGGTTTTCTTTTTATCGAATTACACATTGGCTATTGGGTTATTTTTCAAGAATCTGATATATAGGTGCACCCTCACATTCAGCCGGCATTCTTACTCCGCCTAATACAGCCAAAGTAGCAGCAAAATCTACCTGGCGAATAACTCTCTTGGTAGTACCAGGTTTAATGCCTTTGCCAGTGCCGATAAAGATAGGTGATACAGATGTCTCAAAGTGCCCATAGGTAGTGGACAGACTGTCACCATGAACTCTATTGAAACCTTCCTCTAAGAAATAAATGATGTCTCCGCAGTCATCTCCACCCATGCCTATGATAGCGGCATCTTTATTTCTTAATGCCATGGCAATAACCCGGTTTCCATCTAATCTATAATTATAAAGCGCGCTTATGATTTCTGCTTCTAAGGCATACTTATCCTCTGGTTCAACAATACCATTAATATTTCTGCCTTTTACGTTGATTATGATATGGTTGCCACGGGTTGCAACCGCCTTGGTATTTTCCCAGTCTATTTCTTTCAAGTCATTACCATTGGCATCCTTCTTCAGAGCTGTATAACCTAACTCTTTCAACATCATAGCGTTGCAGCCAAAAGGATCACCGATCAAGGGAATACCGTGATGGGATGATTCTGAGGTTACTAATCCATGGTCAGAGACAATGAGAATAGTCCAATCTTCATCCAGCAATGGTAAGAATGCGCCCAGATATCTATCTGTTTGTACATAAACATCTTCTAAGAATTGTTGATATCTAGCAGCGTCATTGCCTAGTTCTGCTCTTTCCTTAGCAAAATACCAGAACATATGACCCATAGCATCAACATTGTGAATATGCGAGAATACTACATCATAGCCTTGTTCCTTAATTAAATGATTAATGCATTTAGCTTGCCAATCTACGTAATGGTCCCATATAGGTATTACTAATTCAGCACAAACATCAGCATTTTTCCCACCAGCCAGGGACGGAGGTCCATACAAGCCAACATTGTCAACTATGCTCTTAAACAAGCTCTTCGGGTGGAACAAATCATCTCTGCTGGTGTCGAAAGCACAGCTCATCCATAATTTGACACTGGTTCCATCAGGAGCGATCTCTCTGACCTTAACATTTCTAATAGCTTTTTTATGTTCTTCGCCAACGATGACATCATCGATCACATCCAAGACGAGCTCGCCTTCTTTTAAAACCATCAGGGGTTCACTGTCTTTTTTGCTCTTATACAGGGCTACCTGATCAAATATTCCCTGGTCGTTTTTCAAAAGCAGAGCCGGTCTGCGCATTAAACCATTAGATGTGATTACCACAAACTCCATAGCTCCTTCGGGAGCGTTAGCCCAACCTTCGGCAGGTTTTAATGGGGAATTTACAATATCAAAGGGTACAGAGTCAATGGCTAGATCTCCATCTTCATGAGTAAACATGATATTGGTAGATTCCATGATGTTATTATCCAGATTGTCGAGCATACCAGTACCTAATTCATCAGCAGCCTCAACATCGTTTAAAATACAGCCTGCACCAGTATCGCTGGTAGCCTTCGGCTTATAGGTTACTTTGGTGGTGTCAGTTGTAGCAACCATGAATTTTTCCCAGTCAACTACAGCAATACCCCAATTGACAGCTGCTGGCTGAGTACCGTCTACTACATGTAAATTCTCATTTTGTGTGCTGGGTGGCCATGAGCTGCCCGGCCAGTGCCATACCAGGGTCTTATTACCCTCTTCAGCAAAAACGTTCCAAAGCTGCTCGGCCTTGCACATTCTGGAATCCAGTGCATAAATGAGAGTATCAAGTTTTTCCGGATGCTGATTCCAAAAGCAGGTAATACCATGTGTCATTGGGTATGCGCCAGTTGCCAGAGTAGTCCACAGCGGAGGAGTAATGGTAGGCATAGCACCCAGCATTACCAAATCTTCTCTGGCAGCCCCAGCTTCTACATATTTTTTTATATTGGGCAATTTACCTTCATCCATAAACTTCTTGGTAAGCCTCGGATCCATACCGTCTACACCAAGTACAAGGATTTTGTTGGCTAAGTCACTTTTTAACACGACAGTTTGTCCCCCTTCTTTTAATATGGTGTTTCTATGATTCAATTCTAGTACTTTAGAAAAGATAACAATTAAGCGCAGACCGAAATTCAGACTCATTTTTCTAAATTATTTTTTCAGCTTATATCAAAATAACTTCTTACGCTCCCTAACAGTAAAACCATTGGTCTTAAATATTTTGGGGTTTGGATGGTATTGTCTAAAGTACATTTCCTGCAAGCATTTTTGGAAAGAAGAATTCTATATGGCGATAGGCTCTTTAAACTTTCCACTTTAGTAGATTCCACCGATATCCATAGCCTTTAAAAGCCTTAATTGCCTCGGCGGTACAACATTGCTCGACTTTGGCCAGCTGTTTAGTAAATAGAGTTTCATCAATAGCTGAAGGCAGCCTTTTGATTGCTCTAACGATATCTATATAACTTCCCTTCAACATATGGTACATTTTTTCTTCATAATCCCGCCGCACATCCTTCATCATAGAAAAAGTGTCAAACCAATAGGTTTTACGGAAAATCGGCCCTACCAACAACTCCTCTAATTGTAAGCGGGCCCTCTTATTATCTGTCACTTCTCGATCGGCATCGCAGAAATAACCTAGCTGTCCATTTGCTTTTTCATATACAAATCCGCAAAAAGTTCGCTCATAACTGGCTTTAACGATCACATCATCTTGCATCTGGGCTCTGTTTTTTCTTAACCATTTATGTATATCGTTATAAGAACTATCATCCAGCACCTTGGCTTCATAAGCCAATTGGACTAAACCTTCAAACATGTGCAGCTTTTCTTCATCAAAAATGCCATCCAGTTGCTCTTGCTGGTCAAATAGCAATGAGTACCCACTATTATTGGCAGGCTGATGACAAACTGCCTCAATGGCCTCAAAATACTGTTTCCCGTAAGTCTCTTGTATATCCTGGGCCAGCTTAATCTTTACCTCTTGCCTGATATCGTACTCTGTCCCAGCAGGTTTAAGGCGCCGCTCCAACCGGCTCATGATGGGAGTCGGATAAATACCCTGGCCGGCACTGTTTTCTACAAACTTGGCAATATCATTAAACTTACCGCTCACCATATATTTGATTTGACCCTCGTCTACATAGCCGCATCCATGGGCTATGTACTCATTTTCCCAACGGTTCAGTTCCGCCATTTTAGCCACATCGCCGCCGCACTGCATATCCCGCATGCCCATATGATCATCTCCTGAGCTTTAATAATCAATCTAATACCTAAAAATAATATCCTGAATCCTTGACTCAACCTCCATGTTAACCTTGATATACTGTCCCTGGTCCCGGTATAGGTTAAGGGGCCAGTCCAAAAAGGCGGAGATTTTTTCTTCCGTAAACAAGTCATCAGTTTTTCCCTGGGCGTAAACCCTTCCATTTTTCAGCAGTAAACAGTTATCAAATATATCTAGAATTTCTTCAGTATAGTGAGTAACATAAATGATCGTTACATCGGTGTTCCCGGCTAAATCTCGGACTGTACTTAACAAATGTTCCCGTGCCAATATATCCAAACCGGTCCCCGGTTCATCAAATACCAGCACCTCGGGCTCTGATATTAATGCCCGCGCAATCAATACATTCTGTCGTTCTCCCTTAGACATCATGTCAAAGGTATAGCTCATCTTATCCCCTAAGTGTAATTCTTTTAAGAGTGCTCTAGCCTTGATCACATCCTGGTCAGTAATATCAAAATCAATTCCTAATGTCCCAAACTTGCCCGATAACACAATATCCATAGCAGATTCACGGGAAAGATATTTATCAAAAAAAGAACTGCTCACCCAACCGAATCTTTTCCGAAATTCTAAAATATTTTCCTGGCTATAGGGCTGACCGAAAACCTCCAACGATCCATGGGTGTATTTCTTAAACCCGGCAATAGTGCTTAGTAATGTTGTTTTACCGCTGCCGTTCATTCCAAACACTACCCAGTGTTCACCTCGTTTTACTTCCCAGTTGATTTCATTAAGCAAATATCTATACCCTGATTTACAGGATAATTTATTTAACCGGATAATTGTATCTTGCATAGTATCCTCCTAGTTTTCAGGGGTAAGGAGCTCACCTTCAATAATAATGGTTTCCCCTAGAATTTCTTGATTGGGTATAACTGGTACAGTAAATCCATCCCGCTCCAGGAAACCTAGATTTTTGGTTGCCCAGGTCATAATCTCGCAAACCTTGGAAATGTTCATCTGTCTGGTCTTTTCATTATCATCCAACTGAGGATAACAATTAAACTCCAGTTCCTCCACAAAATACTCGGCACTCTTATATATCTCAGGTTCTACACCGTATTCAATGCGATCACAATCAACACAAAAAATCTCAATGCGGGCGTCTTCATAATCACTGAATACAATGCGGCGTACTTCTAATGGGCCTCCGCAATATTTGCAGCGACAGCGCTTAGCCCTGCCTCTTAGTTCTTCCACTCGATGTTTGGATTGGTAGGTGTTTTCCATAGTAATGTATCCAGCCTTTCTTTCCTAATAAGAGAAGCTATATCAATCGGATGGACTCCGATTGATATAGCTTGATATACGTTTATATAGCTTTATATATAATTGAGATGGCTATACTTACAATTAAAATTCTTCGCTAAAGATCTGGTAAACTGGAGCACCTTCACACTGGGCAGGCATTCTCACCCCACCTAAAACAGCCATAGTTGGAGCAACGTCCACTTGACGGATTACGCGATCAGTCTTGAAGCCTTCCTTGATTCCAGGGCCAGCTGCGACAAACAGTGGGGATACAGAAGTATCAAAGAAACCTTTTTGGGTAGACAAGGAGTCCATATGAATAACGTTAAATCCTTCTTCCATAAAGAGAACGATGTCCCCACATTCAGGGCCACCTTCACCTAAAAGGATAGCATCTTTGTTTCTTACTGCTACAGCCACTACCCGCTTGCCGGTTTTGGGATCTCTATAGTTGTACAGGTCGCTTATAATTTGATGTTCTAATTCATACTTATCAGCCGGATCGACAATACCCTGAGGATTACGTCCTTTTAGATTAATATAAATTTGACCACCGCGGGCAACTACTGCTCTGGTTTTTTCCCAGTCGATTGCACGGATATCATCACCGTCATCATCTTTCTTAAGTACAGTGTAGCCTAACTCCTTCATAACAGGAACACTTACAACCCCTTCAGTTAAAACAGGTGGTTCATTTTCTTCGGTAATTAAGCCGTGGTCAGAGGTAACGATAACTGTCCAGCCCTGATCCACATACGGTAGGAAGCGTTCTAGATAACGGTCAGTCATCTCATAAACAGATTCCATTGCATTCTGATAGAATTCCGGATCGTTATTCCAGCACTCTCTGTATTTAGCATAGTGCCAGAACTTGTGTCCTAATGCATCTACGTTATGAATATGAGAGAAGATGATTTCATACTGATCTCTATCCATCAGGTAGGTTAAGCAATCAGCTTGCCATTGGCAGTATACATCCCAGCTTGGTAATAATCCCTTTATTACGTTTTCTTGAACATTGGCAGCTAATTGACATACCAGCGGGGTGCCGCCTACGTTTTGCATAATCTCTTTGTGCAGAGATTTGGGGTGCCATACCAGGTCATTATTCATATCGGAAGCATGGCCAAACCACATTCTAAGTTTAGAACCATCTTCAGCTATTTCAAAGATACGTAAGCATCTGCCAGCAATTTTAATTTCACCGTTTTTATTTACTTCGTCCACATAATCTGGTACATACTCATCGTTCATGATAACTTTGATTGGTTCAGTTTCTTTCTTGGACTTGTAAATTGCTACCCGGTCATAAATGCCTACTTCGTTCTTTAAGATCAAACAGGGTCTTCTGGTATAACCAGCCGAGGTCAGTAAGGTAAACTCCTTGGCACCTTCGGGAGCATTTGCCCATCCGGTGGCAGGCTTAATAGGAGAGTTAATAATATCTGAATTGCTTCCGCCTAACAAGTTTACCTCGGTTTCATCATGGTTTAATATTAAGAAATTAATTTCCTTAGACCCACCTAAAACCAATTTACGGGCATCAGCACTGGTTATTTTTTTCTCGCTGGCATCAGCAACAACATCCTCAAGGTCAGTGATTACACAACCAGCTACACCTTTATCACTGCCATCGTGAGCAGCAAACTGTAACTCTTTAATGTCTTCAGATGCTAATAAAATTTTATCCCAGTCAACCATCGCGGTCCCCATTCCCAGGTTGTTGGGCTGAGTTCCATCAACAACTGCCAGGTTGGGGTTGTCAGATGTAGGAGGCCAGGAACTGCCGGGCCAGTGCCATACCAAGGTTTTCTTACCTGCTTCGGCGAATACATTCCATAATTGTTCTGCTTTGCACATTCTGGAATCCAAGGCATAAATAACTGTGTCCAGCTTTTCAGGATGCTGATTGAAGAATCCGGTAATTCCATGAGTGGCTGCCGTTGCCCCAGTAGACAAGGTAGTCCACATGGGCGGAGTAACTGTAGGCATATTTCCTAAGAGAACTAAGTCTTCTCGGGCTGATCCTTTGTCTACAAAAGCCTTTAGATTAGGCATTTTTCCTTGATCCATAAATTTTTTGGCTAAAGACGGCTCAAAACCGTCTACACCAACAACAATCATTTTGTCTGTCATAGATTGACGTTTCATATTTATTACCTCCTGCTAAGAATTTTATGTTTTATAATAGAACTATATAATATTCTTAATGGCATGGGGTAACACAGCTTTTGAGTCAATTGCACTCGGTTACAATTATTAGTTGTGGCATATCATCTGCCATAAAAATCCCCCTATGGTATTTTTATAAATACAACCACAGGGGGATTCAACTTCGATGTCTAATTCCAGAGTTCAGCTCATTCTCAAGGGGGGCTATTACACCAACTAATCATCCATTTCCTGCATCTCCAACTTGACCTTAAAACCTGATTCATCCAATAATCCAGTATTTTTATAACTCCACATCAATATTTCACATACTTTAGCAATATTGTGCATATACCCTCGGTCAGCTTCCATATCACTGAAGTGATTAAAATCGAAAGTATCAACGAATTTTTTTGCCACCTGATAAAGTTCTGGTTCAGTCCCAAACTCAATTCTATTACATGCCGGGCAGAAAAGTTCTAATCCCGATCCGCCA
Organism: uncultured Syntrophomonas sp.; assembly: GCA_964510795.1. Classification (GTDB taxonomy): domain Bacteria; phylum Bacillota; class Syntrophomonadia; order Syntrophomonadales; family Syntrophomonadaceae; genus Syntrophomonas_B. The sequence goes on along the minus strand of CAZEDT010000001.1, from coordinate 79,239 downwards.
TATTTATTGTAAATAATAACTCTTGGCTCTATTGGTCCACCACACATCTTACAGCAGCATCTCTGACTCCTTCTTTTCATGTCTTCAGCATATGTTATATCCATATCTACATTCCTCTCTATACAGCTTGTAGTTTAATCAAATACATTCAGCTTAAGAACCAAATTGACAACCAATACTGATATTAACTCGCTTATCATGCCATGTCACCCTAGTTAAACAATTAAAGAAATCTGTCATATTACTTTCACTAAAGACCTCTTCAATTGCTCCTTGAGAATGAATTCGCCCATTTTTCACAAGCAATCCCTTAGTGAAAATAGGCAATATTTCCTCCGTATGATGCGTAACAAAGATAATTGTAACGTCATTATCAGCAGCCATACAAGTAATTGTATTTAAAATATACTCCCTGGAAAATATGTCCATCCCCGAGCATGGTTCGTCTAAAATCAAAAGTTTTGGTTCAGCTATTAGCGCCCTGGCAATTAGTACTTTTTGACGTTCTCCTTTAGATAATAAATCATAAGGAAAGCCGGTTTTACTCTTTAGGCCTAATTGGGTTAAAAGTTCTAATGCCCTAACTACATCTGCATCGGAAATATTTCCTTGTAACCCCAAAGTACCAAACTTACCACTTAGAACTATATCGAGTACAACTTCACTGGAATAATAATTATCCAGAAAAGAACTACTTACGAACCCAATCTTCTTTCTAATACCCAGCACATTTTGATCTGATAATTCCGTATCAAATATTTCTAAATTACCATGACTATGGGTTTTATAGCCGGAAATCATACTCAACAATGTAGTTTTCCCACAGCCATTAAGTCCAAAAACGACCCAATGTTCTCTCGGGTTAATTTCCCAATTAATATCTTTAACAATGAATTTATTGCCTGCTTTATATCCTAGTTCATTTGCTTTTACGATCATTAACTGACTTCCTTTCAGATAAAACTAATCTGCCAAATCAAGACGCCTATTATGCTGATAAATCATTCCCCAATCTATATTTGGAGTCCTCAATTATATTTACTTTTATGATTAACTCTGCATCTTTTATTAATTGATAAGAGTCCAAGCTCAAATTCCTTAAGCTGAGTATTTTATCTGCATTTTCATATTTTTCAGTTAACAAGTTTATTGCTTCCAGCCCCGAATAATCGAATATCTGAGCATTCTTAAAATCAATAATAACTTCATCCGGATCATTTTTAATATCAAAAGCATCTAAAAAATTTCTGGTTGAAGCAAAAAATACCACTCCCCGTATATAGTACTCTTTCATTCCGGTACTATTAATAACAGAATTTATATCTATGCTTTGTCCCTTTTTCCATGCGAAAACAAGCGCTGATACTATTATTCCAATACCTACTGCGGTAGCTAAATCTGTAAATACTGTAACAACTGAAACCAAGGCTATCACAAAAGCATCAGAAGCAGGGACTTTTTTCATGATTTTAAGGCTAGACCATTCAAAAGTTGCTATAACTACCATAAACATTACACCTGTTAACGCTGCCAAGGGAATCTTTTCTATAAGACTGGAGCCAAATAATATTAATAAAAGCAAGGATATAGCTTCCGATATCCCCGATAATCTTCTGCGACCTCCAGAATTAATGTTAATCATACTCTGCCCTATCATTGCACAGCCACCCATTCCACCGAAAAAACCAGCAACTATGTTAGCCAATCCTTGACCTATACATTCTTTATTCTCTTGTCCTTTTGTCTCAGTAATTTCATCGATGCAGGTTAATGTCATTAGAGATTCAATCAACCCAACTCCTACAAGTATTATTGAGTAAGGTAATACTATTTTAATGCTTTCCAGATTTATGGGCACATTAGGCAGCCCAAATTTGGGTATGCCTCCAGCAACTTCAGCTACATCGCCAACCATTTTTGTATCTATCCCCAAGATATTGACTAATAAGTATACAAATATAATAGCTCCCAGAGATGACGGGATGGCGTTGGTGAATTTAGGCAATATCTTGATTATCAGCATAGTGACTATCACTAATCCAAGCATAGTGAGAAGTTCACTTCCCACCATCCAATGCAAACTCCCATCCACACCTTGTACTTTAAATTGACCTAACTGTGCCATAAAAATAATAATTGCCAATCCATTGAGAAATCCATACATTACTGATTTAGGTATGAATCTAACAAATATACCTAAGCCAAGCAACCCTATTAAAATTTGAATAATCCCCATTATAATTATCGCTAAAAACAAATATTCTACCCCATTTTTAGCCACAAGGGCTACTATGACAACAGCTAGTGAACCGGCGGCACCAGAAATCATGCCTGGTCTTCCTCCAAATACTGATGTAAAGAACCCGATAATGCATGCAGAATATAGTCCAACTAAAGGTTCAACTCCAGCTACAAAAGCAAAAGCTATTACTTCGGGAACCATAGCTAATGCCACTGTAAGGCCACATAGAATTTCATTTTTGAAGATAACGATGTCTTGCTCATTCGTTTGAAATTTAAATTTCATATATAATTACTCCATTTTCTTTACAAATATAAGACTTGTGACCATATCAGTGATCCAATACCTTGCCGTTTGCGCATTCTTACTTTCTACTCAATAAATTCCAAAAAATTATTTTCTCACTCCGAATAGCTCTAGTGATTGTATTAAGTAAATACTCATTCGTCAAATAAAGCCTTTAGACGATACATAAAGTAAAATCCAGAAACTCGAAGGATATATGTCAAATATATCGAATCATAGCACGAAAAACCTCGGCCAGTTACAACGTGCAACTGTAGCAACGCAGTTGAAACAGGTAATAAATGATGTTCAGAAATAAATTTAATAGATAAACTGAAGCTGTTGAAAACAATGCGATTAAAGAAAATCTATGAATTCTATTTAGGAGGTTATGTTTGTGACGAAGAAAAGAGCCATGCTGTTAGGTCTTGATGGAGCTGACCCGATGGTGGTCAAACGTTTAATCGGCGAAGGGCGTTTACCTAATATGAAAAAAGTCCTGGAGCAAGGTGCTGCTACCGCCAATTTGGATATGATGGGTGTATTTCCTACGGTAACACCCCCCAACTGGACAACCCTGGCTACCGGTAATTATCCCAGAACCCACGGCGTAACTTGCTTTGGTAATCATACTCTGGGTAAAAGCTTAGGCATTTCTGAAGTTAATTGGGATTCCCGCAGGATAGAGTCGGAATTGATTTGGGAAGCTTTTGAAGATGAGAGCAAAAGATGCATTATGCTGAATTACTGTCAGGCATGGCCAAACCGGGTACAGGGCAGTAACAATATTTTTGTCGATGGCACAGGGGTTATTCCATTTTTAAGATCATCGGCCGAATTCCAAAAGATTGTCCATTTAGATGATTCTATAACCCAAATAAAAGAAGTGCCCCATTTTGTTTCCCAAAGCAGCAGTGATTGTGTCGTTTATGGGGATCAGGTGGAGGAATTCAGCAGGCCAGAGGCGGATAATATAGATGGACTGGCAGCGGGTTATCATTTTAAACAAGCCGGTGAATTCCATGCTGATACACCGTTACTAGAAGCACCAGCCTTCGTAATGATGGGGGAAAGTGTTGAGGAAAAGGCAAACGGCGATGCAGTTGACCGCGTCTATTGTCCGCTAAAAGACGAACCTAAAAACTGGGGATTTGAAATAGCTGATGAAGCTAAAGAAGCTGCTTTTCCGATGAATAAGGGACTGGTTAGAAGGCTTGCCCTATTAACAGCGACTGATGGCAAGAAATATGACACGATCACTTTCTACGCCAATAAGAAATCCTCAACTCCAATGGGTACGGCCAAAGCTGGAGAATGGAGTGATTGGCTATATGATACATTTAATATTCAGGACAAAGACTGTAAGGTAGCTTATAAGGTTCGGGTGCTGGATATCAGTGAGGATGGCAGTAAAGCTAACTTCTATGTTTCTCACGTGGTCAATTTGGATAATGACACCTATTTTTATCCCCGAGAGTTAGGTCAGGAATTATTTGAAGCTGTAGGTCCGATGCTATATTTCGCTACATTTGACCGTCATACTGATTTAGGCGACCAGATAACGGTGGAAAGCTGGAAACAGTTGAATGATTGGCATATCGCAGCAACCAAATACCTGTTTGAAAAATATGGTGATTGGCAGTTATTCTATATTCATCTGCACAGCATTGATTTGACGAATCACTGGTATATTAATCAGGCTATTCCTGGCTCTCATCCTGATTGGCAAAGACATCGTGAGGTCATTGATAAATTATATGAAATCAATGACGAATATATTGGTGCTATGCTGGAATATTTGGATGGGGATACCACTATATTTGTTGTGTCTGACCATGCTGCAACTCCAAGAGCGGTGGGCTATGACAATCCTGGTATTGGAGAGTTATCCGGTATCAATGCAAAAGTACTGTCAGATTTGGGCTATACATCTGTTATTCCAATTGATCCAGAAAAAGGCTTTTGGGGAATTGACTGGACTAAGACAAGAGCTATCAATCATAGAACTTCTCACATTTATATAAATCTTAAAGGCAGAGAACCTGAGGGTATTGTAGAGCCTGAAGAATATGATGCTTTAGTACAGCAAATCATCAGTGATTTGTACGCGTACCGTGATCCGGTACATGGTGAGCGGGTTGTTTCCTTCGCGATGAACAGAGAAGAAATGGAATGTGTTGGTATGGGCGGAGCGCACTGCGGTGATATTTTCTTCCAGCTCAATAAAAACTTCCAGTATGAGCATGCCAACTGTCCAAATCATACGACCAACCTTGGTTATTCCATAGGATGTCTGTGCATGATGGTTGGTGCTGGCATCAAGAAAGGTGAAACGATTGCCAGACCGATTCGCAATGTGGATATTGTGCCAACAATCTGTGAGATCGTAGGCAACAGAATGCCGAAAACCGTTGAAGGCGGCGTAATTTATCAGGCATTAGATAAATAGGGCAATTTTTTCAAGTACAGGGCCTATGCACTTATAGTATGACGCCTGAATAACCCTTAACCGATTAATAACCAAAATGCCGATTATCTTTATTGATGATCGGCATTTTGTATTTATTGTTTTTAATTTGTGCTTAAAAAAGGAAGATAAGCTTTGGTTTCCAAAGTTAACGGGCGATTACGGCTAAGAACATAACTATAAAATAAGCGGATGGGTGGACTAATAGGCAGGGTTACAATATCATCGGCAACTGAAAAACGTAAACTTTTCTTGGTTGATTGTGTAATAAAGCCGATACCCGTGTTATCCGCAATGGCTTTGAGGTATAGCTGAATATTATCGGTGGTTAATACAAAGTTAGGCGTGCCATACTGTCGCAGTATACCACCCAACCAGTATTTTTCCGGGTCATCCTTATAATCATGTTGTAGCAAAACCAACGGATGTTTTAATAAGCTGTTAATGGAAATGGATTTATGTATTGCCAAAGGAGAAATGCTGCTGACAGCAGCGATCAGCTTGTCTTCAAAAAGAGGAAATATAAGCAAATCTTCCAAGTTATCACCGATAAGTATTTTATTGAGGTTATACTCATTTGGCAACGAAATCAATCCTAAATCAACTTCATTAGTTAAAATAGCATTCGTTAGTTTGTGAATATCCTTTTGATAGATACCTATTTTTATATTAGGATAGGCGGCTGAAAAAGCATTGACTGAAGATGTAATTTTATCTAAATCGAATGAATTGGTATACATGATACTAAGATTTCCATGCATCGTTTGAACAGGTTTGTTAGCAAGTTTTAGCCTGATTTTTAATTCTTCCAATTCGAACGTGATTTTCTTGGCGATTTTAACAACCCGTTTACCTTCATTGGTGAGAATAACACCTTTGTTGGTTCGCTCCAAAAGAGTGACTTCTAATTCTTCTTCCAGGTTTTGAATAGCCTTACTCAGGCTTTGTTGGGATATATGCAGATTTTTGCTGGCCGAGTTAATGGAATTAACCTTGCTGATTTCCAACAAATATTCTAACTGCTCAAATCGCATAACACACGCTCATTTCTGTAATCAATAAAAATATTGTATAGAAATTATAGCAAACATATGCATTAGAATTCCACTTTTGAAAACTATTATCAGTTAAAGAAAAGGAGTTGTTTAAAATAAGCTGGTCATTAACAATAGTCTTTTAACTTAGCGATAAAGAGTCGAATTAAATCCAACTGCGGGTTCTGCTGGTTATATACACAGAAGACCTTTAAATGGATGCTATCGCTAACTGGTATAGCTACAATATCTTTACTCAACAAATCCATGCTATTCATTGAGGAGTTAACAAGAATACTAATGGAATTCCCTTCAGCAACTTGCATACGAACTAAACTTCGATTATTGGTTTTTAGCACAATATTAGGATTTATTCCATTGTCATACAGACTATCCAGTATGTTATCTTGAGGGTGGTAAGATAACAAGGAAATAGGATACTGGCAGGCTTCTTTCATCGATAAGGATTTTTTATGTGCCAGGTTGGAATGTTTGCTCACAATGATATAGATTTTTTCCGAAAAAAGATGCTGTAATTCCAAAGGTGGTTTAACCTGAACAGGTGGTTTTTCCTCTATTGTATGAAAAATTCCCAAATCACATTGTTGGCTTTGTACCACTTGAATGATATCAGAACTATTTCTTTCTAACAGCGACAATTTAATATTAGGATAATTAGCGGTAAATTCAGGGAGCATGGTTGGCATAATGCTATTGCTTACCGAAGGCAGCATACTAATGGATAGGTTGCCGCCAAGTACGGTATTGCCTTGGTAATTATAATTATGGGAAATTCCCGTAATCTTTTCAACTTGTTCAGTAATAATGATCGCTGCTTGTAAAATTTCTCTTCCTATATTGGTTGGATGAACACCAGTTTTTGATCGAGAAAATAAATTTACATTTAATTCCTGTTCAAGCTTTTTAATGGCTTCACTAATTGTTGGTTGGGTAACGTGTAAGTTTTCAGCAGCTACAGTAATTGAGTGCGTTTTAGCAATTTCAACTAAATATTTCAATTGCTCAATGCGCATAATTATCCCTCCATATAATAGAACAGAGATTAAATCTAAATATAACCTAATTATAGAATAAGACAACACAAATAAAAACACTGCGAGGGCACATCAGAACTTATATAGGTAACGCCGATACAAAATTAATTTTGGATTATAACTACCAAATAGACGATTTCATTACTTGGAATTATAATGAACCTGTTCCTAACTGTTCAAATTTGGATAATTCACTAGAGGAGGCAATGAAATGAGATCAGCATTAACTAACAAAATTTTAGTTCTGGGTGTAGATGGAATGGATCCATTATTAACTAAAAAATATATGGATCAGGGGAAAATGCCGAATGTGAAAAAATTTGTAGATAGAGGTGCACAAAGAAAGGATTTAGCATTGCAGGGAGCACATCCGACTGTTACCCCGCCAATGTGGACGACATTATCTACGGGTGCTTACCCAATGACTCATGGAATCACGTGTTTCTGGAAACAATCCCCCGACGCTTTAGATACTGTGCTTTATAACTTAGATTCAAGAAATTGTACTGCAGAGCAATTATGGAATGTCTTTGCTGAAGCCGGTAAACGTACATTAGTATGGCACTGGCCAGGTAGTTCTTGGCCACCCACTTCGGACAATCCCAACTTAAGTGTAGTTGATGGGGCACAGCCAGGTGGTGTTAATATGGGTGTGAGCATCATTGACTGGGAAAAAATCGTAGTTGCTTCGGAAGAAGTACAGCAAATACAATATAAGCCCCATGGTGCCAGTGATGCTGGTGCAGGATGTATTATTGCTGATTTAGGAGATGCTGTAGCTGAAACTGGAGGAAATGAACGGGTAAAAGGATTATTAGGCGGAGCAAAAGTAAAACAGAATTTGATTTTATCTGAAGCAGACTCGGAAATTGAAACCTTAGGTAAGGTTGCCTGTGACTTAGTTAGTTCTCCAATTCAGGCAGCAAAAGGTTGGGCTAACGCTCCAGAAGGAGCAAAAGAGTTTACGGTTATAACTTCTGCTGGATTTGTACGCAGACCATCTCTAATTCTTCAGAATGAGCAAGGTGTCTATGATAAAGTTGCCATATATAAATCCAAAAAAGAGGCGACTCCTATTGTAACGTTAGCGTTAGATGTATTTACTCCAGATATTATGGATGAGATTAAAGTCGCGGAAGAGACGAAAGATAGCATTCGCAGCATGAGATTATTAGAGCTGGCGGAAGATGGTTCTAGCGTGAGATTATGGATAAGTATTGCTTTGGATATCCACAATAATATGTTATGGCAGCCAAAGAGTTTATATCACGAAGTTACAGAAAATGTAGGCTATGTAAAGCCAATTAGTTTAATGAGTGGTAAGGATCCGTCTTCTGTAGAGCGATTCACTTTGCCCACCTGGGAAAACTACTCTCAATGGCAGGCAGATAGTTTAAACTATGTAATTGATAACGATAAATTTGATGTAATTTTCAGTCACCTGCACAATATTGATGGTATCGGTCATCAAATTTGGCACTTTGCTAAGCACCAGGAAGAATGGGGCAATGATGAAGCGGTTTATCAGGGTTTCTTGGAAGCTACTTATAAACAAACCGATGACTACTTAGGTAGATTCCTTCATTTACTTGATCAAGGTTGGACCATTATTATTACTTCTGACCATGGCTTGATTACTTCCGAGTATCATGGCGAAATGGTTGGTGAGCCTGGTGGATGTAACGTTGAACTCATGAAGAGTATTGGTTGTACGGTATTGAAGACTGATGAAGAAGGCAAGGAAATTGCTGAGATTGACTGGACCAAAACCAAAGCAGTTAATACTAGAGCAAATCATATTTGGGTAAATTTAAAGGGCCGCAATGCTAGCGGAATTATTGAGCCAGAAGATAAATATAAGACGGAAGACGAAATCATCAATGCTCTATATAATTATAGAGATCCTAAAACAGGACGCAGAACGGTCGCTATAGCATTAAGAAATAAGGATGCTGCTATACTAGGGGTTAGCGGTCCTGAATGTGGGGACATCTTATTCTGGCCAGAAGAAGACTTTGCTCATATCCATGCTGAATCCTTAGCAACGGCTGTTGGGTACGCAGATACATCAGTATCTCCAATTTTTATCGCAGCAGGAGATGGATTGAAGCAAGGGTTTACTACCGACCGGGTAATTCGTGAAGTGGACGTAGCTCCAACTATTGCGGTACTAGGTGGAGTTAGAATGCCAGCCCAATGTGAAGGTGCTCCAGCTTATCAAATATTAGCAGAGGAATATTAAGAACGAAAGAAACAGCTTCGCCAGTGAACTTTCTGGAGAAGCTGTTTCTCGTTTTTATTGATCAATTCAGAAAATTTTTACCATTCCATATACTTAATATGTTTTTGTGTCCTTCCATGTCTACCCTCCCCCGGTCACGGGTAGAATCTGTACGGTATCACCGGATTTCAACCTGGTACGGAAGCCCTTGAGCAGAGCTGCATTTTTTCCGTTCACCATAATGAAGCATTGCTCAGCATCCTCAGCAACCTTCTTGCCATATTTTTTTCTGATTTGATTTATTACTTCTGTCACCTGTGATGCCTCTAGTTCTTCTGCGGCCATTCCAGTCAACTCCTGCATCGGTCCGTAATACTTAACCATTATCATACTGTAATCCCCAGCTTTCTTAGTTTTCGCTTGGTGGGAACTCCATCGGCTGTCCAGCCCCTGGTTTTGTAGTAAATAGGCAGCATTTCCTTAAGATTCACTACGGTATTCGGATCATCTGGATCAGAGGGTACGTTGGTTAATCGCTTAGGCAAACTGTCATCCTTGGCATCCAACCCTTCACGGTAATTAAACAGGCGTTCAATGTTAAACACCCGGTCACCAATTTGCAGGAACTTCCCCAGTGTCATATCCAAGCCCGTTGCCAATTGAATAGCCTCCGCATGCGGAAACGGGAACATTGAATTAAATGGCATAATCCATGGCATTAATCCCCACATTTTTCTTAGAGCCCAGCGTGAGTTCAGTATCGTTTTTCCTATCATTCCTACTACCCGGCCGGATGGCTTTAAACGATAGGCAACACCTGGCACCATGATATGTGCGGTAAATAGGCAGAAACCAGCTGTTGATATAACGTCACAGGCGTTCTGAAACATTACCGTTAATTCAGGCTTGCCTTTGGTAGTAACCGGGTCTACAGGAATAAAAGCAATAGCCTCCAGCAATGCGCCATATCCCCCTCCCAGGTGGCACCCCCCGCGGTTGGAGGTGGCATAACCTAGCCCCTGCGCTGTCGATTTCCGCGGTTCATAAGCCGCCAGTTCCAAACCCTTGGAATGAATAGCAAATTCCTGACCCCCGTATTTTCCACTTAGTATCTTGCTTCCGTCGGCAAGCTCGCTTAATTCTCCATCACGATGTGCTATCTTATACATCGCATCCAAAATATTAGCGGTATTTCCAAACGATAATCCAAAGTCTTTGATTCCATGCTCCTGCAACTCCATGGCAAATGACATTGTACCAGCCAATGATATGGTGTCCATACCCAGTAAATCGGCATGATAGTTCCATATATTAATCAAACCAAGGTCGGAGTTTTCTATATTGGGGCCAAATAGTCCTACCGTCTCAAACTCGGGCCCTTTGACTTCCTTGCCCTCAACCATAACCCTGCGTTCACATCTAATAGGGCAGCTCACACAGCCCGAATTTCTAGTCAAATGGGTTTCGGTCATCTGTTGACCCGATATTTGATCAGCCTGGTCCCAGGAACCATCACGAAAATTGTGGGTAGGCATAATTCCTGATGCGTTGCATTTAGGTACAAAACCAGCTGTCCCATATAACCCAAGGTCACGCCCGGTCAAAGGGTGGCTCCGCAATATATCCACCCATTTCATGGTATGATCCTTCAAACCCGCCGGATTGTGTATGGGGATTTCCCTGGTACCGTAGGCTACTATTGCTTTCAAGTTTTTTGATCCCATAACAGTTCCTACCCCGCCACGACCGGCTACCCTTTCCCCAGAAACCACACATGCATAGCGCACCAGATTCTCTCCGGCTGGTCCAATCACCAAACAACCGAAACGCCGATCAAACTTGTGCTGGGTTTCTTCAGTATTTAGACCCATCAGTTCGGAAGCATCTTTTATACAAATCTCTTCATCAAGAACTTCGATATATGAAGGCTTAGCCGCCTGCCCTCTGATAATAAGACCCTCAAAACCAGCCTTACGTAGTTTGTAGCCAAAATTACCTCCACAGTTGGAAGAGACTATCCCCCCGGTTAGAACATTCCTGCTGCTTATGTTAAATCGGCTCGAAGATGGAGCTCCCGTTCCCGTCATAGGGCCAGTATTGACTATAAAAATATTTTCCGGAGATAAGGCATCAATACCTGGTTTGAGTTCATCATAAAGGATTTTGGCAGCCAGACCTTTGCCGCCTAAATACTGTTCATAGTTGAGATCAGACATCGGATAATCCGTTATCGTCCCGGTAGTCAGATTTATTTCTGCATAACGCGGCTTTATCACTCCATCACCTCCATATGAATTGCTTGCAGCGGACACTCTTGAGCACAAATTCCACAACCAACACAGGATTTTTGGTCTTGAATAATGGCATAGACCCTTAAGTCTCCAGGTTCCTTGGGCAGTGAAATTGCCAGCGACTTTCTTCCACAGTTGTCAACACAAATAGCGCAAGCCGAACAAATACTTATATTAACAACAGGTTTAGGCCACTCATTACGTGGAACCTTGCTTACGACCTGACCATTAGCATCTTGCACTGCGCCCTTGCTACACACTTTGCCACATACACCACAGTCAATACATCGTTTGGGATTCACCTGGTGAACTGCTTTCACTTCCCCTGAAATTGCTGAAACCGGGCATAGCTTAGCACACAAAGTACAGCCTATACAATCCTCAGTAATTAAGTGAGCCACCCCAATACCTCTTCTCTAATTCAATTAAGTTACTATTTCACCGTTAATATAACATTGTTATTTTATCAAGTCAATACAATTCCAACTCTCCGGAACACTAACTATATGCAGCGCCAAATCTAGCAAGTCCAATCCAGTTGTTGAGTTAACCGCGCTATTATTACGCCGCTATTTTATCGGCTGGTATGTTAAGATTAAAGTAATCCAAAGCTATACTAATACCCTGGGGGATCAGTACAGTAATGCTATTATCTCTACATGAGGAACACTAGGGCCACTTCATCTGAATACTATGATCAAACTCACTTTAAGAAACCTGTGGTCAGTTTCAGTCTTCTCAAATTTCTTGCGACCAGCACTCTTACTTGTAGATGAAAGTTTGACATAGCAATATGAATTCGCATGGAGGTGTTAAAAATTGAATGATGAACTTGATGTCTTAATACAGCTGGCAAGCCGGGACGGTTTTCTCTCCTGGGCAGCACAAAATGAACTAGCTGAAAAAAGCGGTCTTAGCTTACGGGAAATTGAAGCTGCAATTCTGGTTAAGGGCATGCTTCCTGCTAGATACAGGCGTAATTTTCATGCCATCAATGTAAATGATCAGTATACCTTGTTTAATGCCAGGGTTTCTGTAATTGGTTGCGGAGGACTGGGTGGGTATATTATCGAGGAACTTGCCCGGATGGGCGTTGGTTCAATAACTGCCTGGGATTATGACGTTTTTGAAGAACACAATTTGAACCGTCAGGTTCTATCCAATATTTCCGTCCTGGGGCGTAACAAAGTAGATATAGCTGCCACCCGAGTAAAAGAAATCAATCCGGTTGTTAATTTCCTGGGTTTGAATATGCGCTTTGAAGACCCCAAGGGGTTGGAGTTACTAACGAACCAGCAGGTAGTTATCGACGCCTTAGATAGCGTTTCTTCCCGCTTAATCCTTTCAGACACCTGCCGTCGCCTTAATTTACCGCTCGTCCACGGAGCTATTGGCGGATGGTATGGTCAGGTTTGTACTCAATTACCTGGGGATGACACCCTTGAACAACTATATGGCCCTCACCAGCAGAGCCAGGGCATTGAAAGCAGTCAGGGCAATATGGCCTGCACCCCGGCAGTAGTTGCCAGCTTGCAGGTTGCCGAGGTGCTTAAACTGCTTTTAAACAGAGGTGAATTGCTCCATCGAAGAGTGATGTTCATCAACTTGTTAGATATGGAAATGACAACTATTAACCTGTGAAAGAACATATTCGAGGTTTTATTATACTCCGTACAATCGCTTATATTACAAATATATTCAGCTTCTTTGGTTTAGAAAGGGTTATAGTCTTATCCAGCGCAATATTGTTCTGCTGGGGCAATCATCCGCAAGCAATTCCGCTACTCCATTTGATCGCCATTCGTTTTGCAGATTGCCCCCCATCAGAACCGTCCTTGTTATCACCTCTTACTTTTCCTCTACAATGCTTTTTAATTTACTACTTAATTCATAAATTTCTTTTATAGCCCTACTAACCTGCAATAATTCGTTATTCCCGTTTTCAGTTGTGGCCAATACTTCCTGGATGGAGGCGGCATTTTCTTCGGAAATACTGGCCAGGTTCTCAATTTGTTTTTGAATACTCATAAACTGCGTAGTAACAGTGTCAATCTCATTCATTCCCTTGCTTGTTTGCAGGTTGGTTTCAGTAAATACATTTTTCAAGGTATTGAAATATACAGAAATTTCCTCAACCAGGCTTTTCCCTGCTTGGGTTGCTATTTCACCCTTATTTACCTTTTCGTAAGATTCTGTGGCCTGTTGAAATACTCCTTTGGTAACACCATTTATATCATCTACAATTATGGCACTTTGTTCAGCTAGTCTCCTTACTTCTTCGGCCACCACCGCAAACCCTTTACCATGTTCTCCGGCACGGGCCGATTCTATGGCTGCATTTAAAGCCAATAAGTTAGTCTGGTCGGCTATCTGTTTAATATTACTAAGTAAATCATTTACCTTCTGCATGCTTAATTGGAGTTGAGATACAGTCACAGTAGCTGTTCCAACCGCATCACCAATAATAGTCATTTGATTATTGATTTGTCCGATTTTATTCCAACCATCGCCGACCATCTTACTCATTTCATCTGTTCTGCTGGCGATCCCTTTAGATATCTCCCTGGTCTCACATACTTTTTCTATAGAACCAGCCATTGTACCGTTTACCTGGTAGATGCTGGAGGCTTCTTCCTGTATTGCTCTGGCCATTTCGTTCATGGTAATGGCGATGCTTTGACTTCCTTCGGACACAGAACCTATTTTGGTACGAAACTCTTGAATACTGCCATCTAGAACATCTGCACTATCCTGTATCTTGCCAAAGGTACCTTCTAATTTGTCAAGCAGCAGCTTGGCGTCCAGCTCTTTTTGCATCGCTTCATCAACCAGATCTCTGCCCCATTTGGTCAAAAAGTATAATAGAAATGATATACCATTCAGTATAATTAGCATGCCAATAAACTTACCATTATTATAATCTGGCCCCATTAAATTGGCAGGCTTTAATATGTAAAGAGCTATGAGCAATATACTGGCTGCAATACTATGAGTTATAACCAGATTCTTTTTCAAATACATAGCTACCATGGGAACTGTTAGGAATAATATGTAGTGATTATTTAATTGATAACCCTTCAAATAGAATAGAACGGTTATTACCACTAAAGGAATAAGCCCGAATATTAGACCCTTGGTATATCCTTTTATTGGTAGATAAAAATTAATAACTGCCAATACTACAATTAATGAACCTTGCATTAGATTATTTACACCCTTGGCTGCTCCTTGCATAAGAAATGCCTGAACTGCCATCATGCAAGCAAGCATTATGATAGTTAAAAGGTTGACTTTATGTACTCTTTGTAAATTATAGTTGTCTTCATGCATCGCTTTGCTCCCCTTACTTCAAGTGCTGCTACATTGTTTGGCCAGCTTGGCTAACATAACCTGTATGTTAAAACCTGCTTTTCATGACCAGCTCTCAGACCCGGAATCTATTCTTTACTAATTCATTCATTTTGGAGTTTTCTCGCCGCACCTCCCATTGTCGCTAACAATTTACCATCATCCATAAATTACATATATATATCCAAGTTTAATACAGTAGAAATAATCATAATTAGGTATAGACCTAAAACTTTGTCTTCATTTATTACTAACCTGTTTACTCATCGCGAGTTTTTTACAAAACAAGCCCACCAGAGCTACCAAAATTGTCACAATAACTACCAACAGGAGCAGGGTTTTAGCCCCGGTCATGATTCCTGCCAGTGATGCAAACCCGGTTAATTTATCAGGATATCTGGCAATCATTTTTAAGATGCAGATGTTTTCCATATAATCAAATATCGCAGCCACAACCGGAACCAGACTAAGATATCGCCATTTGCTATCGGTTGACAACCATTGCTTAAATAAAAATGTTATCAAAAACATAGCAAACAAGGCGGTGACTAGCGGGAAAAAGGAATCAACATTGGTCAAAAGCCGGACGTAGAACTGCCTGCCGATTTCCCCCTGCTGCTCCAGAACATGATATGCCTGATCAGATGTATAGAAATTCTGAAGGTCCAGTATTCCCACCCCATTGGTAATACTCCCTAATTGCCAGACACCGAATGGCTTACCCATAAAGATAGTTATTGCCACAACAAAAATAACCCCGAAGAAGATAACACTCTTCCACGTGGCAAGGCTGTTTACTTTTTGAAGTATTTTTTCAATCATTGCTTAAATCACTCCATCCAGTTATAAGTTCCCTGCTATAAAAATGAAGGCCCACTACAGCTCGTCAAAGTTCAATGGAAGTACGCGCAGTAAAATGGGCCAAGTTAATTTCTTGGTTGGCAATCATTTAAAACCAATATCTTTGTAATAATATAACTCTATCGAGCTTGTAAACCTTATTGGATTTTCTCTGTAGAACCGGCTACAGCTCGAACATCGTATTCTTTCATTACTTCAACCAGATGTAGGATATTCTCTTCCCATACCTTCCGCTCGGGAACCTTGAAATCCCCCATAGGGTAATCTATCCCCAGAGACTTGTATTTTTCTTCCCCCAGCGGCCGGTAGGGAAGAAGCTGAACCTGTTTTACCCGGTTCTTCAGTTCATCGGCTATAAACCGGGCGGTGGCTCTGATGTTTTCCTCATCGTTATTATGACCCGGTACAATCGGTATGCGAATCACCAGGGGCATCCCCATATCCGCTGTTTTCTTGATATTTTGCATGGTAAGCTCATTGCTCACACCGGTATATTCCCGGTGTTTTTCCTCATTCATATGCTTTATATCGGTAATAACCAGATCAACATACGGAAAAATCTGATCAAGAATCTCGGTCTTGCAGTGCAGGGCCGTCTCCACGCAGGTATGCAGGCGTGCCTTTTTGCATTCCTTCAGGAGCTCTAGGACAAATTGCCACTGATTTAGTACTTCACCACCTGAAAGAGTCACTCCGCCCCCGGATT
Organism: uncultured Syntrophomonas sp.; assembly: GCA_964510795.1. Classification (GTDB taxonomy): domain Bacteria; phylum Bacillota; class Syntrophomonadia; order Syntrophomonadales; family Syntrophomonadaceae; genus Syntrophomonas_B. The sequence continues at coordinate 62,729 of CAZEDT010000001.1, read as the reverse complement.
TCTCATAAAACTCACGGTCTGATAAAATCACTTTCATTACTTCTTTTACCGTCATCTTTTGGCCCCAGAGCTTCAGCGCATTGGAAGGACATGCCTCAACACATTTAAGACAATCCGTACACGCTTCCCGGTTAATAGCAATTACCTGGTTATCCTCTACCACTAAGGCCTCCTGCGCTGCAGAACATGCTTTGATACAGTAACCGCACTTATCAACACCTATACAACGGCTGGCTGTTATTCCGACTTCCTGTTTCACCTTAAAACTCTCCGGGTTGCTGCACCATTTGCACCTTAGAGGACATCCTTTAAAAAACACTTCGGTCCTGATACCTGGTCCATCATGAATGGTAAACCTTTGTATATTGAAGATAGTACCTTCAGGGTCTTTGCTCAGACAGCTTAAGCAACTTAGGCAACTAAGACCACTATCTTTAATAAGATGTGTAAACATCCCATCACCCCCTTTTAAGTTTTATTATCAACCACTTAACAGCCACATTCTTTTTATCGGGCCGATATAGTTTTAACCCATTTAATAATGGCTGAAGCAGATTGACATCTCTGCTTCAGCCTCGGTAAGATCCTTATAGTTCCTAATTAATCAAATGACAGCTCGGTTCTCCCCAGTATATCCATTTGCAGTGGCTTGCTCAGTTCTACAAAGTAAGCACTATAGCCAGCTACTCTTACCAGGAGGTGTTTATATTGGTCCGGGTTCACCAGAGCGTCTTCCAATGTCTCCCGACTGATAATATTGAACTGGCTGTGATGCCCTTTGTTCTGGAAGTACACTTCCAGCAGGGATATCAGGTTATCCCGTCCGCTCTCTCCGGTGACGGCACCGGGGGAGAACTTCCAGTTCATCAGGGTTCCATTGGTTGCCCTAACATGATCAAGTTTGGTTACGGATTTGAGTATGGCTGTAGGACCGGTAACATCGTGCGATCCGCTGGCATTGTGAACCGGCCCCAGACAGTCCGAGATTGGTTCGCCGGCTTTTTTACCATCAGGGGCAGCCCACTGAATAAGTCCCAATCCAACATTAGCGGAAACCGAATATACACCGGGAGTAAACTTGCCACCGCGGCAAGCAGGACGGTTCTCCACGTATTGACAGTAGGTGTTAAAGCCGAGTTGGGCCAGCTCATCTGCATAATCATCGTCATTGCCATAATGATGCACCTTATCGCTGTTAACCAGAGCATACAGGGGCTCATAGCCTTCCCAGTTCTTTTCGAGAGCGTCCAGGTAGTCCTTACCAATAACCTTATTCTCTTCGAATACCAGTTGTTTTATCGCCGCTAGACCGTCGGCTACGGTACCAACCCCAACTCCCTGTGGTCCGTTAAAGTTGTATCTGGCCCCTCCAGCAGTTACATCGACGCCTGCTTCGATACAATCATCAATTAATAGCGACAGGTAGGGCAGTGGTTTTAACTTCTGGTGAGTAATATCCATAATATTGATGCCGGCCACCATCTGGTCACACCAATATTTCATCTGTTGGTCAAAGGATTCCAAAACCTCTTCAAATGATTTAAAGTCAGCCAGACTACCAGTCTCCGGTCCTAAGCGCTGACCGGCTCCACCGCAAACTGCCCAACGCGGACAATATGAAGCGCATCCCAGACATCGGCCGTTGTTTATGGCCAGTTCCATTACTTTAGCCATATTAAAGTAAGCTGAATCATGCCAGCCGTACTCCTTACCGGGGGCGTCAATTTCCACACAGCCGACTACCGCGTAATCTCTGGCATCTTCAGTAGGAACACCTTTAGCCAACTGCACCGGAATGGCGGACTCATCATTATATACTTTGGGCTGGCCGGTACCCATTCTGATAATATTGGCGGTCTTTATCTTAAACTCCCGGGAAGTATTGGCATTCCACCTGACACATATCCACGGACACGATAATCGGGTGTGGGCATGTGCATCCAGACACATGAAACTTAAATCGTTGGTTGCATCATGACCTTTGCGGTCAACCCCACCTATGGTTAGACTCTCTCCCCCCATACCTCGTCCAGTATTGGATATAACGGTCATTTGGTCTCTTAGCTTAGTAGGTGTACCAACCTTGATATAGAAGCATTCTATCAATTCCTGCATAAATTCTTGGCTTGCGGTTCCGTTTTCCAGGTCTTGCTGGTAAAACGGATACATATACTGATCAAAACGCCCATAGGAAATTGAATGTCCGCTTGATTCTATCAAAATAATGCATGTAATCAAATGAACTAACTGTAAGGCTTCAAAGAAGTTACGAGGGGGATTTTCAGCCACCCATTCACAGTTAGCCGCTATTTGGAGCAATTCATCCTTTCTCTTGGCATCAGGTTCACCCTCTGCCATCTCCTGTGCCAAAGCCGCATACCTTCTAATATAATACGCGACAGCATCAAGGACTATTAACTGGGCCTGGTAAAATTCTCTCTTCGTCAAATCTTCGGGAAGTGCTGGATCTAGCTTGGCCAGTTTTTCCTGAACCCGCTTTTGCTGACCGCCAAAACCATTGGCCAGGAGCTTCTCATAGTTGGCGCAAGTATGACCAACCCCACCAAACAGATAAAGGTTTAAGAGGTAGAGCCCGCGTCCTAACCCAGTGCCCTTCAGTTCGTCAGGCGAAGACATGCTTATTATATGATCAGCAACCGTTTTCCCTTTCCAGAATTCCTCCAATTCCAGCAGTCGCTGTTCGGATTCTTCGGAAATATGGTAAGGGTCGAGTTCACGGTCTTTCCAGGGGAAATTTTTCATTTCATCGGTAATCCAACTATATGAAAACTCAGGAAATATCGGAGCCGATTTCATAGGAGCTGCGATTTCGCCTACAATTAATTCATCCGGATAGATTCTGATGGTTACATTGCCCAACACATTTGCGAGAGCCAGTGCACATTTAATACTTTGTGGTTTGTCGAAATGTTCTTTGTAGGTCTCCGTTACCAGACAGGCTCTTTCATGGTCTACTGTGAAATCAGTATTATGGAAATATTCCAGCAGACGGTTGACTCTCGAATAGGGCGACGGTTCATCATTCATTGCAGAAACGCCAATGCCCCATTCTTTATCGTAAGGCTCAATACCACAGGGATCATTGAAGGTGTTTTTACTCTCAATCGCCATGATTAATCCTCCTCAAATAAATATAAATTAGCCTAAACTTAACTGGCAGAGTATTACTGATCAGCACCCCCAATCTCATAAAAGAAGCTGTCTTCAACAGCTATGAGCCACTACCCGTTTGCGGCTCATATTTCTCCTATGATTAGTACCATATTATTTCCGTTCTATAGCTCTAACGTTAATTTCGTTATTATTACAATGTTATTTTAACATCGTTATTCACCCGCGGTCAATAATCGTATTTATAAAGTATTGGGCAATAATAGATAGAAGTTTCAGGAAAGATCATAGGGATAACCACCCTATAACGGAAGGTGCTATTCGGCGTGACTCGTCTCTCGGCACAACGAATAGCTGCAGCAATCAGATGTGGCAGTTGACATATACATCAACGTTTTCATAGTTAATGCAGCATGATTTTCAGTTATTGAAAACTAGTTGCTCAGCAAGGAAATGTGAGGAGGGACATACGGCAATTTCATTCATTGCTTTTTTCAGGAAGATAACTCTTAGCGTATATCACTGTAGGTATTCTCGCCTGGTTGGCTAATACTATATATTACGAGGTCAATAAAATGATTTATGTACTCATCATCAAGTTCTGCTTGGGATGGTTTGAATACATAGTCAATGATTGTACTATTATTTAAGGACACTAAACCGTGAATGTTGCAAAGCAACTGAAAAGTCATAATTTCTTTATCTTTCAGAGACTTATTGCTTAATAGCGGGGATTCATCCACAATCATTTTAAATAGTTCCCATACCCGCATGGCTGTGTTCAATTCGGTAAGGGCAACCGGCTCGACTTGAGTTCCTACATAATCGTTAAACTTGGGGATATTCCAACCGGTCATAATGTTATAGAAATTGGCCTGGTCAATTCCAAACCTGATATACTCCCGCAGCGCACCTTTGAGTTTCTCCATCGGCGTGCTACCCAAACGATAGGCTTCATACATTCTGGTATGGAGTTCCCCAAATCCTTCAGTCAAAACCGCCAGGTAAAGTTCATCTTTGCTCGAAAAGTACTGGTAGATGGTTGTGGCCGTAATGTGCAGCCTGGCAGCCAACTTTCTCATGCTGAAGTTATCAAAACCATCCTTACTAATGAGCTCAAGGGCCATATTAAGTATTTTCTGTCTTACCTCTTCAACTTCCTCAGGGGTACGGGTTTTTTTAGGCATAAACTGTTCCACCTTTTAACGTTTAATAATACTCCACGGCAACAACTTTAGTTGTCCGCATTTAACGAAAAACACAAGGCATTTGAATATCACAATATGCATTTATGCTGCATCATTTTTTAAGGTATCGAGAATATAGTGTTATTATACTCAATCATCGCTCAATGCAACAGTATAACATATTATGACCAGGATGTTCAAAACCGCCCACCTCTCCCTAAAGATGGCAGCAATTTGAAATAATGCTAATCGGTTGCGGTAAAACCCACCTTCAAGAAGAAGGATGGTAAGTGAAAAAGAGGAAACCTGCTACACCTGACAGCTAGGTTCCCTCTTTTCTCTAAAACAACTTTTAAAATTATCCCAGATACCTTGTATATATCTATCCAATCTGTCCTGATTAACACCGCAGGCTTGCCTGGCGAGCGGAGACAATTCCTTACCCCTTCGGCTTATATCCTACCTGCTAGGGCTTGACTTATAGACCTTCGGTTATTTCCTCCAAACTCTTCCCGGCAGTTTTCGGACCTATCCAAAGTATTAATAGAATTACCGCAATATAAACCGCCGTCAAAACCTGAAAGTATCCGCTAAACCCAACAGCCTCATATAATTTGGGAGCAACATAGCTGTTGGTGAAAATATTTACACCTCTTTGAGATATCAAAAATATCGAATAAATGATTACTCTCACTCTGGTCGGGAAACATTCTGATAAATAAACACTGGAAAATCCCTGGTTAGTGATATAAAAAGCTCCTACCAGCAATACAGCAGCAGTTAGTAGTCCTGTGTTGGCTACACCTGCCAGCGAAATACCTAACAAACCTAGCGCGATAAACGATAAAGCAATTGCATAAGGATATTTTCTTCCACCTTTGTCGCCAAAGAATATTACATAAAAAGGTGATGCCAGTAATGCCAGTGTTACCCACTGCTGATACTTCATTGCCTGAGCAATGTCCATGCCTTCTTTAGTCAATAAAGTAGGCAGCCACTGCATAAACATAAAACCTGCATTGTATAACACCATAAAGATCACAAAAAACAACACGGTTCGCTTCATGTATGCCTTGCTAAACATAATTTTAAATGCTTCACCATAAGTTACTTTATCAACAATACATTGGAAATCGGTATCAATATTTAATTCCTGACCGGTAATTTCTTTGAATACTCTTTTCCCTTCCTCGGCTCTGCCGTTGGTTACCAACCATCTCGGAGACTCATATACCAAAACCAGGAATAAAATACCGATTATTAGAGCCAAACTTGGTATGGCGGCTACATATCTCCAGTATTCCAGGTTGATCGCCAATAGTGACTTGGCAGCAAAGGCCGATAGGGGGATCCCCAGTAGGGCTACTAATCCTAATATCCCTTGATATCTTGATCTCTTATCTGAGGGAACCATTTCCACCAGGAAGTTTGGTTCAATAAGCAAACCGCCAGTTATGCCGAAACCGCAGAGAACTCTGGCAGCAATTAAGAAAATAAAATTAGGTGCAAAAGCCGCACAGACTGCTCCCACACCACCAAGTAAGATAGCAATTCCCATCGCCAGCTTGCGACCTTTTTTATCTGCCATCCAGCCAAAGACTAAAGCGCCCAACACCGCACCAACAGCAAATGCACCTTGTACTTGTCCAACCTGGGTTACCGTTAGATGCCAGAGCTTCATAAGCGCTGGGGCTAGCATTGAAAAAATGTACAAATCCATCTGCTCAAAAAGTGTACCAGCAATCAATAGGATCATAAAAGTTTTCTGCTTTTTCGACATTTTGAGCCCATCAAAGTATGTGGGCCCGCTTCCACCTGTCATATTTTTTCCTCCTTATAATCTTGATAGATTCTGCTTATGTATAGTTTAATTGTATTGGCCAACTAAGTTGTTGCCTGCGCCTCATATTTGAAAATAATTCTTCATAATTTGACATATTAACTGGTACATTTTTGTAATATTTTCATATTTTGCACAATTCACATAAGATAGTATTACACTAGCGGTTAAACATATTATTTTTGTTCTTATTTAGCTTTAGCTAAAATAGAAAGACCTTCCATCACTGTATTACTTTCCTTTGTAAACAGCAATGAAAGGTCGAGGTTAAACATTTTTCCCATTATTATGTTGAATTTAATTACAACAAATCTCCTTGTTCTTGGATCCTTCCCTGATTAAAATCTCAAGCTCTCTAATATCTTTGACCAGTATGCTATGTTTCACCTTCTCAATAATTCCCTTGTTTTCCAAATCCGTTATATATTTGTATACATTGCTTCTATGCACTCCTGTAATTAAGGATATATCACTTTTGGAGGGAAAATTATCTATCTGAATATTTACTCCATCCTCTTTTTTATTATTCAATGCCATCTGGTATATCAAACAATATACCCGATTCCTACTGGTTTCATATAATATATCTAATACATTACAGTACATTACTGCCTGTCTTTTCCCTAAATCTTTTAAAAATTTTTCAAACATACCCTTATTTGAATTTACATAATCAAACATTTCAATTTTATTATAATATGCTAGTTCACTATCCTCCTCAGCAATTAATCTAACACTCAAAACGTCAACTACTTCTGGCAAGAATGGTGCACAAAATGATTTTTCATCGATATAATGTACTATTTTTTCTTCACCTATATCGTTGCCTATAACGAATTTCAATTTGCCTTTTATAATACAAAGTATCGTATCTTCTAAATCATCAGGATATAAAACTGTTCCCTTTTTAACCTTTTTAATTCTGTGTTTAAGGAATTGTATATCATTATAGATATTATCTTCCCCAACAATTGGTACCCGGTATTTATTATCCATATTCACACCACCTAATAGTAAGAATGTACTAATCCAATAGTAAAATACCTACCATGTCACCTGCCTCAACATTGCTAACATTTTAACATAGTGAGTAACAATTTTATATTTTTTAGGTATAGACTCATTTTTTATTTATTTGATAAATATATAATATTATATTAAGAAGAATTATTTTTTAAGGGGGAATATTTATATGTGGAGAGATGCCAAATTTGCGGAAATGATCTCAACGGATAAAGATAAAAAAACTAATGAAGAAATGAAAAAAAAGCTAGCTGAACTAGAATTAAAGAAAAATGAAAAAGGTGAAATTGTCTTTGATTACGATGATCTTAACGACGAATAAGAGAGTTTCTCCTGAGTTCATCTATCGTTATTCATCGTTTAATAAGCACTTTTCATTATAAATTTCTGAAGAAGGTTGTCGTGGGATATAGTCGCATATTATTTATTTCTATTAAGCCATCTCATCAAACCCTTCTTCCGCGTTGAGGGATGTTTGTCAACGACCTTTATGGTTGTTGCAAGCAGCTCATCAATCTTGTTCTCAACTTCATTTTCTTTCACTTTGCCAGCTAATTTTCCGATGTATTCACCATTTCTAAAGAACAGTATTTGAGGAACTCCTTTCAGGGAAAATCTTGTAAATAAATCCTTATCTTCTTCTACATCAACACGATAAAAACTAAATTTGCCCTCATATTTTTCAGATATTTCCGCTAGCATTGGAACCACCTCTTGACATACATGGCAGCTTTTCCTCGAAAATATGACTAAACATGCTTCGGATTTATCATAAATTACTTCATCAAAACGGTCTGGTTTTAATTGCTTAAGCTCCATTGTATCCCTCCTCTAATATTTTTAAATACATATCTTCATTTATAATAGGACTTTAACATGCTGATAAATTCTTGAGCTACCGGCGAAATAGGATGGTTTTTTGAAAGCAACAAGCCAGTGACCACTTTTGGTTTTTCTCGAATGGGAATCAAAACAAATTCTTCCTTATCATATATTGGGGTTATGGAGCTGGTTAGCAGTGATTCCATACAATAACCTATCGCTAATCCTTCTGAAATAATTTTCTTTATAACTTCTGTAGAGTTGGACATATGATATATTTTGGGATCTCCGTAAGAATAAAAAAGCTTATTGATAAAATCAGCCGGTTCATGAAAGACTAAGGGCTGTTTTATCGCTTGTTTCATTGAAATTGACCTTTTTTTCGCCAGGGGATGTGTTTTCCCTGCAACGAACACGAGTTTATCATCAAATATTTTTTCAAAAATAAAACTTCTTTCAGCATTAGCGTTTACTATAGTATCTTCATCGTCTCCTAAACCATTATTAATATTAAAAATTAAACCAAAATCGGATCTACCGTTCTCAACATCAAGAATTATGTCGGAGTGCTGTTGCTCTATTATCTTCACCTTTACAGCAGGATGCTTTTTACAAAAATGAGTGGTAACGTCAGTTAACATCTGTAAAATTGAACCTGAAACAGTTGAAATCGATAAGGACCCGCTAAGTGAGGTATCTTTATCTTTCAGCTCGTGGCATTTGAATTTCTCGAGATTTTCAACTTTTTCCAGGACCTCCTCGGCTGCTTTGACAAAAGCCTTACCCGTTGATGTAAGCGATATGCCTTTATTGGAACGGTCTAATAACTGAACCCCATATTCTGCTTCTAGTTGGTAAATGGATTTGCCAATACTCTGGCGAGAGATAAATTTATGTTCGGCAACACGATTTATTGACCTGGTTTTACTCAGCTCAACCAGATAATACAATTGTTCGATACGCATAAGAATTCCCTCCCTAGGGTTCACAAATGTGATTGCTAAAACTATCGTGGCCGTTTTATTTCGACAATATACCTGTAACCAAATGCTTCTTTATTATACTTTATTTTATTATACTTTCGTAATGAATAACTTATATACCTAGATGCTTATAATTTATCAGTTTATCAGATTGCATTTAGGTGAAGTTAAAAGTTGCACACGTTGCCGTGTGAAAGAAACCATTACTACCAGTAATTTATTGGAACAAGATATACTCTGGGTAATAGGTGGCATCTACAATTATCAAAGGAATATAGTAAGGAGTGACTATTAAAATGAAAGCAAGTGCAGACAAATTATTAGTTCTAGGCGTAGATGGTTTTGACCCCAGTTTAGCCAAAAAGTATATGGATCAAGGCAAAATGCCTAATCTGAAAAAATTCGTGGAAAAAGGCTCAGCTCGGGAAGACCTGGTCTTACTGGGTGCTATGCCTACGGTAACGCCGCCCATGTGGACCACTTTATCGACCGGTGCTTATCCCGCAACCCATGGTATAACTGCATTCTTCAACCAGCATCCTGAAAAACTGGACACGCTTATTTATGCATTGGACTCCAGACTGTGTCAGGCAGAACAACTGTGGAATGTCTTCGCAGAAGCTGGCAAGGAAACGCTGGTTTGGCATTGGCCCGGCAGTTCCTGGCCTCCGACCTCTGATAGCCCGAAACTATCTGTCGTTGATGGCACCCAACCACCAGCTGTAAATATGGGGGTTGGAGTTGTCGACTGGGAAAAACTCGGGGTAGCCAGCACCGAGTTTACTGAAGTACGATTTGCAAGTCATGATGCCGATCAACAAACTGGTATAGGTTGTGTCATTACCGACCTGGAGGATACCATTGCAGATGAGAACGCCGAAATGAGCGGTTCTGATGCGTTTAAAGCTGTTTTAGGAGGCGGCTCAGAATTTAAAATTATCCAGGTAACGGAGGATATGACCGAGATTAATCTCTTAGGGAACGTCAATCTGGATATTATCAATTCACCCATCAAAGCCGCTGAAGGCTGGGCAGATGCCCCGGCTGATGCCAGAGAATTCACTATGGTAACTTCGGCAGGTTTTGTAAGACGACCATGCCTGATATTAAAAAATGCTGCAGGTATCTATGACCGGGTGGCTGTATACAAATCAAAAAAAGAAACTATTCCCATCGTCATTTTAGGAAACGATGTTTACACCCCCAATATTATTGACGAAATTCTCGTGGGTGAAGAAACTAAAACCGCCAACCGCTGCATGCGTATCTTGGAATTAGCACCAGACGGTTCTTATGTTCGGTACTGGTTGAGTATGGCCATTGATGTTAACCAGGATGCCGTCTTCCATCCCAAGTCTTTACTGCAAGAAGTAAACGCTAAGGTTGGACCTGCTCTGCCAATCGCCCAGGTTTCAGGCAAAAACCCTGAACACGTAGAAAAAATAATGCTCCCTTCCTGGGATTATTACACCCAGTGGCAAGCCGACTGTTTGACCTATTTCATGGAGAACAATAAATACGAAGTGATCTTCTCGCATGTACACAATGTAGATCTGGTTGGTCATCAATTCTGGCATTTTGCTAAGCACCGTGAGGAATGGGGCAACGATGAAAAGGTCTACCAGGGATTTATTGAGTATACTTATGAGCAAACCGATCGGTATTTAGAGAGGTTTTTACCCTTCCTGGATCAAGACTGGACCATCATTATCACCTCGGACCACGGCCTGATTACGGAAGAAAACCATCCCCCGATGCTCGGTGAAACTGGTCTCAACGTACCGGTTATGAAAGAATTAGGTTATACCGTATTACAAAAGGATGCCAAGGGCAAAGAAATAGCCGAAATCGATTGGTCCCAGACCAAAGCCGTGGCGATTCGCGCGGGCCACATTTATTTGAACCTGATTGGACGTACACCTGACGGTATTGTTGATCCCAAAGATCAATACGCTTTGGAAGAAGAAATCATCAGTGCTCTGTACAATTACCGCGACCCCAAAACCGGCCGCCGGGTTGTTGCGATGGCCCTGAGAAACAGAGATGCCGTCCTTTTAGGCATAGGAGGGCCAAGATGCGGCGATATCTATTACTTCATTAACGAAGGCTTTAATATTATCCATTGTGATTCCCTATCCACCCAACGCGGATACTTTGATACCTCTGTATCACCCATTTTCGTCGCAGCTGGTAAAGGGATTAAGGCTGGCTTCACCACCGATCGGGTCATCCGTCAGGTTGACGTTGCGCCAACCGTGGCTGTCTTAGGCGGCGTACGGATGCCGGCACAATGTGAAGGGGCACCAGTTTATCAGATCTTGTCCGAAGAAATGTAAATAGGTTTTCACCCCACTTTGGTGCAGCAATAATAATAGCCGATCAGGCATAGGTCTGGTCGGCTTAATTGTATATGATTGAATATAAATATTCTATTTCTTTAGTTTTACACTAAGTTCTCAAATATAACTGTTTAGAACTTCCATCGGCAACCTGACTCCCAAAACACCATAAACACATGTCTTGGTTCTCCTTATATCCTACCTCAAATATAATTGCTACATATAGTAAAACTTGAGCATACTAATAAATTCTTGCGCTGCCAGTGAAAGCGGATGCTTGGTTGAATACAACAAACCGTTGACCACCCGGAGCTTTTCGCGAACTGGAATAACAACATAATTTTCGCTGTCCTTTATAGGTGCTAGCGGGCTGCTTAGCATTGATCCTACACAATAACTCACAGCTAATCCTTCAGAAATGAATTTCTTTAAAACTTCCAATGAGTTGGTTGTATGATAAATATTAGGCTCCCCGTAAGTATGAAACAAATTACTAAGATAATCTCCCGGTTCGAATAAGACCAAGGGGTATTTTATGGCTGTTTTTATGGAAAGCGATTTTTTCCCCGCCAGGGGATGGGTTTTGCCAACAACGAACAATAATTTATCTTCATAAATCTTTTCAAAAACAATATTATCTTGATTGTAGCATGTATCTTCATCATTCTGTATCCTTACAACAAGTCCAAAATCTGATTTGCCAGCTTCAACATTATTAATAATCTCTTCTTTGCACTGTTCATTGATTTGCACCTTAACTGCGGGATGCTTTTTACAAAAATGAGTGGAAACATCAGTTACCATATATAAATTAAACCCTGTATAAGTTGAGATTGATAAAGAACCGCTTAATGAAGTGTTTTCTTTAATTCCCTGGCACTTGAATTGATTCAATTCCTCAACTTTTTCTAATACTACCTCGGCTGCTTTAACAAATGCCTTGCCCGTTGTCGTAAGCGATATCCCTTTATTGGAACGATCTAATAACTGAATCCCGAATTCTGCTTCCAGTTGGCGAATGGATTTACCAATACTTTGGGGAGATATAAATTTACGTTCGGCAAAATGATTTATTGACTTATTTTTACTCAGCTCAACCAGATAATACAATTGTTCGATACGCATAGAAGATACCTCCCAATAGTTATGGGATCGACGAATATGACTGCCATAACTATCGTTGCCGTTTTGTGACCGTTATTTTGCTTATGTTCTGCATAAGCTGTATTTTTATTATACTTTTCTATAAATACCTTGTACACCCATGAGATGCCCCAACAATTCTAGCTTTTTGCCATCCACGCAGCCTCAATCTGGTTAAAACTAAAAGTTTCTACAGCTAGGTTGTGAAAAAAAAGCATTACTACCGGTAATTCGGGGAACAAGATATACTCTGATTAACAGCTGACATCCATAATTATTAAAGGAAATATAGTATGGAAGGTGACTTATATAATGAAAGCAATGGCAGAAAAATTACTGGTACTAGGTGTAGATGGCTTTGACCCCAGCTTAGCCAAAAAGTTTATGGATCAAGGGAAAATGCCTAATTTGAAAAAATTCGTTGAGAAAGGCTCGGCTCGGGAAGACCTGGTATTACTGGGTGGCATGCCTACGGTAACACCACCCATGTGGACTACTTTGGCCACCGGTGCTAATGCAAGCACCCATGGTATTACTCATTTCTTTAATCAACACCCGGAAAAACTTGATACCTTGACTTATGCGCTGGATTCAAGAATGTGTCAGGCAGAACAACTATGGAATGTCTTTGCCGAAGCAGGTAAGCCGACCCTGGTATGGCACTGGCCGGGCAGTTCATGGCCGCCAACTTCTGATAGCCCGAACCTGGCAGTGGTTGATGGCACACAACCTGGCGCTGTGAATATGGGGGTTGGACTCATCGATTGGGAAAAAACAGGGATAGCCAGCATAGAATTTAAGAAAGTACTCTTTCAAGGACATGATGCCGATCAACATGCTGGTGCTGGTTGTGTCATTACTGGCTTGGAGGATACTATCGCTGAACAAGCTAAAAATAAGAAAAGTGCCGATTTGGCCGCTGATATCATAAGTTGTTCTGAAGTCAAAAGCTTAATTATGTCTGAAGAACAGACTGAAATCGAGACCTTGGGCAACATGCGTCTGGATATTATCAATTCTCCCATCAAAGATGCCGAAGGTTGGGCTGCCGCCCCTGCTGATTCCAAAGAATTTACCATGATCACTTCGGCAGGTTTGGTAAGAAGACCTTGCCTCATCTTAAAAAATGAGCAAGGCATATATGACCGTGTAGCCATATATAAATCTAAAAAAGAAACCACTCCGATCGTAGTCTTAGAAAATGATGTTTTCACTCCCAATGTAGTTGATGAAATTAAAGTCAACGAAGAAACCAAACTCGGTAACCGCTCTATGCGCATTTTAGAGTTAGCACCAGACGGTACCTATGTTAAATACTGGATGAGTATGGCTATTGATTTTACCAACGATGCAGTCTTCCATCCCAAGGCCTTGCTGCAAGAAGTTACCGAAAAGGTAGGTTGTATTCCCCCAGTCAGCACAGCTAGCGGCAAAGTTCCCGCAAACGCAGAAAAATTACTGCTCCCCTCCTGGGATCATTATAGCCAATGGCAAGCCGACTGTTTAACCTATTTTATGAAGAACAATAAGTATGATGTAATCTTCTCTCACCTGCACAATGTCGATCTGGTTGGTCACCAATTCTGGCATTTTGGTAAACACCAAAATGAATGGGGCAATGAGGAAAAGGTTTACCAAGGTTTTATTGAGTATATTTATGAACAAACTGATCGTTATCTGGAGAGATTTGTCCCCTTCTTAGATCAAGACTGGACAATAATTATTACCTCTGATCATGGCTTAATTACTCAAGAGAACATTCCGCCTGTTCTTACTGAAGCCACACTAAATGTACCAGTAATGAAAGAATTGGGCTATACCACATTAGAAGTTGATGCTAATGGGAACGAATTACCCGAAATAGATTGGTCCAAGACCAAAGCCGTTGCTGTCCGCTGTAACCACATATATTTAAATCTGATCGGACGTAACCCTCACGGTATTGTTGATCCTCAGGATCAATATGAATTGGAAGAAGAAATCATCAGCGCTCTCTACAATTATCGTGATCCTAGAACCGGCCGCCGGGTGGTTTCGATAGCTCTCAGAAACAAAGATGCTATCCTTTTAGGTATGAACGGCCCAAGATGCGGTGATATAATTTTCTTCGCCAATGAAGGATTTAATATCATTCATGCAGATTCCCTATCCACCCAGCGCGGCTATTTTGATACCTCGGTATCACCCATCTTTGTAGCAGCTGGTAAAGGAATCAAGGCAGGCTTCAGCACAGAGCGGGTAATCCGTCAGGTTGACGTAGCACCTACCATGGCAGTGTTAGGCGGCGTACGGATGCCAGCCCAGTGCGAAGGTGCACCAGTTTATCAGATCTTAACCGAAGAAGCATAAAAGGCACTGGCAAAGATATCAAGTATCTTAGTCGTCATATTATCCATAATATAATTTTGCCAGGTATATACTTAGGCATTGTGAGAAGCTACCGCTATGTAAATTGCGGTAGCTTCTCCTATTTATAGCGTTCTTCCTTAAGCCTCTCTGGAATTATTTGCAAGGAGTGAGAGGGATCTTGCCTTGCTCAAAATATTGACGTAATCCCCGTAAGGCAATCCCGTCCTACTAGTATAAGCCCTGTTGTAAGAGATACACTAAGGGTGAGATGCCTTGCTTGCTTAAAGCAATATCATTCGGTAGGTTAAATGTTATAATAATACAGATATAGCTCTAAAATTTCTATTTAAATATCATCTCAACTAATGTAGCCCTTGAAATGTATCCTGGCATATCTATGGTCACATCGTCTGGTACGTGTTGGCAAATCAAGAATATTTGGTATTGAAGAGCGGTAGGAGCAGATGCCCAAATTCTTCAAATACATTATGATGGGGAGACCATTATGCGGATAGAACAATTATATTATTTGAGTGAAGTCAGTAAAACAAACTCAATTACACTGGCTGCCAAGAGGATACATGTTTCTCAGCAAAACATCAGCGTGGCAATTCGCAAATTGGAAGAAGAGCTCGGAATTCAAATAATAAATCGTTTACCTCGGGGAGTTACTTTTACCAAAGAAGGTAAAAGATTTGTAAAAAAAGCCGATCATATTTTACTGGAACTTGAAAACTTAAAAACTGAATTTCAATTTGTAGCCAATAAGCAGCTTTCATTAGAGGGAAGTTTATCCATTGTCGTTACTCCTTTTTTTAACAATTCGTTATTGCCTGATATAGTAATAGAATTTAAAAAGCTATATCCGAAAATACACATACATATTAAGGAGATGGATCTTGACAGCATATCTTCTGAGATTATTAAAGATAACCAAATAGACTTTGGTCTAGGATGTTTTATGAAACATGATACCTTAAAAGATAATCCTGAAATCGAATATGAAGAACTTTACATTGATAAGGTGTTTGCATGTGTCGGGAATTATTCTCCATTAGCGTCCAGAAAATCAATATCCACATCTGCAATTATTAAACAACCGATAGCATTAATGGAATGCAACAAGGATTTACCTATAGAACAACTTTTAAAAATTGGGCATCATAATGAGCTCTTCATAGCAAGCAATTACCAGCTCTACAGGAAAACAATTATTGAAGGTCATGCACTCACATTTATTATGGGTACCACCCTGAATAAAGAAAACCTATTTAAAAAGGATGAAATTATTGCTATACCAATTCGAGAAAATATTACCGTAAATATTACTTTAATAAAACCATCCCAACGTCCCCTTTCCCCTTTAGCAGAAGAATTTATAAATGTATTAAGATCTCATATAATTGGCCTCTAATGTCTATAAAAGCAGCAATCCCGTATCACTTTTTGATTTGGTGATACGGGATACTTTCGTGGGATTCAGTTATGATAACTAACCGCTTTAAGCTTCCATGAATCCGACAGCTTACTTATTCCTCCTATTCCATGGCTTGATAGATTATGCTGCCTTCGGTATCACCAGGCACTGGATTACCTTGCATATGAGATATGGTTGGAACTATATCTACAATTCTAACTCTACGCTGAATAATCTCGCCCTTCTTTATCCCAGCTCCGGCAGCAATAAATAAGCATCTTAAGGAGAAGCCTTCCCGGCAAGCGTTGCTGAGTCCATTACCATGTTCTCGGTTAAATTCAGGTAGGAGCTGGAAGAAAATATCCCCCGAGTGCTCTCCATCTAGATTAACCAATTCCATTTCATCTTGTTTTAAAGCAAAGCTAACAATTCTTTTTCCGGTTTTAGGATCGCGGTAATTGTAAAGATCACTAATGATCTGGTCAACTAACTCATGATACTCTTCCGGGTCAACACTTCCATGGGGTTCTCTGCCTTTAAGGTTAATATAGATATTGGTCAAGCGTTGTGAGATGGCTTTGGTGTTTTCCCAATCAACCTCCATGACACCATTAACCTCTTTAAGGTTACAATAACCCAATTCACGTAATACCCCGGCCGCCAAGCCCTGAGCATCCCCTAAAGAAGGAACGTTGCAGTCAGTGCCTTTCGGGATGGCCGCATGATCTGAAGTTACAAACATAACTGTGTTGCCATCCAGCTGCTTCATCATCTCGCCAACGAACTTATCAGTAATTTCATAGGCCTTAACCATAATTTCACGATAACGCGGATCCTCATGAAGGTGGTTAATATACCAGTGGTTTATTAGATCAATAGCATGCATATGACAATACGTGAGCTCCCATTCTCTGGTATCCATCAAGTAATTAAGTGCTTTTGCACCCCAATCATACATTCCATCAATAGAATCGAGTACTACTTGATCTCCTTCAGGATTATATTTGGATGCGTTGGAAATCATTAGCTGAGGACCTATTTTTTCAAATAATTCAGCTCCGATTGCAGTCGGATAAAAGCGATTAATTGCATTCAGATTGGAAGCAAAATTGTAGTATAACTTCAATTTACTGCCATCCGCTTCCAGGGAAATAAGTTTTACTTTATACGCTACATTTATAGAGTTATCATTGATTTTGAAATTATCATAAATAAAGTCACTCCACTCTCCCACGCTTACTTCACCAATGGGAGCGGCATCTTGTTTACTCTTAAATATTTGCAGCTTGGTAAAAATCTTACCATCTTCGCTGATCAGTAAGCCCATACGTCTGGTGAGACCAGTATTTACAGGCAGTACAACTTCTTTGGAACCAGCTGGAGTGCTCGCCCATCCATTAGCTGGTTTAATCGGGCTATAAATTCTATCACACTTCGGTTTATGATTTTCTTGTCTGCCAGAATCGTCAGTACTAACACCCGGTTTTTTCATTTCCAGGTTGGCGTCGCCTCCATTACGTTCGGAATTACCCGCGTCTACTTCAGACTTTCTGTTTTTTACTTCTCCTTCTACTAAACAGTCTGCACCAGTTTGATCAACATGATGGGGAATTACTTCTATAGGGAAATCCCCTTCTTCGCACATATAGATTTTTTCGAAATCGGCTACACTATCCATTAGCGGGATTACTTTTGATCCATCTACATAAATCACATTTTCCTGGCTGGTAGGAGGCCATGAGGTTGGATAATTGAACACAATGCTCTTTTTCCCGGCTTGGGCGTAAGCATCCCAGATAAATTCCGATTTACATTGATCGGATGAAAATCCATAGTCCAGTTGCTCCAATGGATTACCTAGCGTATGGTTCCAGAAACAAGTGATGCCATGAGTATTAGGCCACGCGCCAGTTGCCAATGATGCCCAGTTCGGGGGAGTAACAGTCGGCAATGCGCCAATCATGCCCATGTCCGGAGTCGTAGTGCCCATTTCTAATAGCTTTTTAACATTAGGCAATTTTCCCTCTGCTAATAAGGTCTTCATAAATAGTGGATCTGCGCCATCAAGGCCTATAACCATTGCTCGGCTTACTTTTTTGTTACAGCTCATGTTATTCCTCCTAATTAATAATCTTTGACTATATTTTTAATGTTAACTCTTAATATTTGGTAAATATAACACAATCTTTTTGTATTTATCGCTTACCCACAATTATACGTTGTGGGTAAGCGATGTTCAGTTGAGTGGTGAGATACAGCTGTAAAGTTCAGTTTTCACATTATTGCACCTTGAATATATCAAGCTCTATTATCAGAGGTATCCTGCCCAATCCGATCACTCCGTAACGACAAAAGCCGTCTCATTCCTCCTACGAGGTTAGAGACGGCTTTTCGGCTATAATGGCTGGCTTACTGCCTGGAAATTATGTCCATACTAATTTTGTATACTGCTAACTCTGGAACCTGTCTCTCTAAGAAAGAGAGTCAAGACTACAGCTACAATACAGGCGCCGGCACAGAATAACATACCTGCCTTGGGATTACCGGTTGAGGTCATTAGTGCACCCGTTACTACAGGCAATAACCAACTGCCAATGCGGTTAAAAGTTAATATCCCACCATATGCCGTACCTGATAAACTCGGCCCTATCTCCTTGAGCTCCGGTACAATTGCTCTGATTATCGGGAAAGCCCAACCATTAACAAATCCATATAATGCAATAGACACCAATAATGCCTTGCCGTTAAGGAAAGCTATACCCACAAGTCCAATGACACCTATAAGTATCAATGGCCAAAGGCAAATCTTTCTTAAACCGATTTTGTCCGAAACAATCGGTCCGATAATTAAACCTATAATGGAAGCAAAGTTAACAATGGAGGCAAGCCCACCCGCTTGTGCCTGAGGTATTCCTTTGGCTACCAGAACTGTCGGTAAAACGCCTGTTATGGTCAATTGAACACCTATGAAAAAGAACTCAATGAAACAAATAAGCCATATATCCCTGACAGTAAATACTTTCTTGAAACTTTCGCGCCCCATACTAGTTTTTTCGGACACTGCAGTCTCTGCAGCTTGCTCTCTCTCCCGTGCTGCAAGAACCCATAAAATCGCAACCACTAGGTTCAGGGCACCAATGAACAGTAAAAAATGTTGCCAGCTGCCAAGTGCATTTGATAATGGAACACCCAGTAGAAATCCTGTGGCCTGTCCTATCGTTCCGCCCAGACCTAAAACCCCATTGGCCATACCAAGTTCACTTTTATCGAACCACATGGCAACACCTTTAAATAAATTAGGAATCAGAAAACCTGATGCCAGACCCATAGCAAACATATACGCCCAAAGTTGCCAATAACTTGTGGATGTACCTCTTAACGCCGCAAATACTGTAGTAAAGAAAAGCGCCCAGGTTATAACCTTCTTAAGACCAAAACGGTCTGCGGCAACTCCACCAATTAAAGAAGTCACCAATATACCTAGCGGCAAAGCCCCCCATACTGAACCTATTTGAGAATAGTTCAGGTTAATGTCCTTTGCTATCATCGGAAAGACTACGGAAATTCCCGACAATGCCAGACCATTACTAATGGATTTGGCTAGAAATAGAAATGACAACATTGCCCAGCGATACGGTTGTTTACCAGTGGTTTCCATCTTCATTCTCCTCTCTGCTATAATTAAATTGAATCCCATGCCTACCGAACCAAGTTATGATATGTTATCATAACGACTTTCGTTTTTATTTTAATTGCTTTTAAATATTAAGAAAAACAAATAGAATGTTTCTATTAGCATCCGCAACAAACAATATTTGTTGCCTGCAATAATAAATGCTTATATATATTGCAATTTACCGGTAATCCATCTGATTGGCAAACATAAAGCCTATCACCAAATTGTCGTTTCAGTAGTATAAAGCATGCTTTAATCGTCAAACTAAATAGATAAGGCATAGTTTCAGTAATAATATTCCATGGATTTAATGGTATAATTTATGAATAAAGTTAAATAACCATAAGCTAGAGGATAAAAAAACAGGAAATCCAATTAGACGGCAGGAGCTAGAATTCCCAATAATCAACTCTTGATAAAAGTATTGTGGGGAGACAGTTATGCGGATAGAACAATTATATTATTTAAGTGAAATTAAAAAGACTAATTCAATTACGCTTACTTCAAAAAGAATACATGTTTCCCAACAAAACATTAGCGTAGCAATCCATAAGTTGGAAGAAGAGCTGGGTTTTGATATTTTGTATCGGTCTTCACGTGGAGTAACGCTAACTGAAGAAGGCGAAAAATTTGCAGACAAAGCCGAAGGTATTTTACAGCAGCTGGATGACCTAATAACTGAATTTCAAGTTAAAGCCAATAATAAACCTAGTTTGGAGGGCAATTTATCCATTATTGTTACTCCTTTTTTTTATAACTCCATATTACCTGATATAGTAATCGAACTTAAACGGCAACATCCTAAAATAGCCATACATATTGAAAAAGTGGATCTAGAAGATATTTCATCTGAGATCATTAAGGATAAAGAAATAGATTTTGCTATTGGATATTCTATGAATCATGTTTCCTTGGAAAATGACGATGAAATCGAATATGAACATCTTTTCACTGATAAAGTACTGGCGTGTGCGGGTAAATCTTCCTCCCTGGCGTCAAGAAAGTCAATCTCCTTATCTACAATTATGGAACAACCTATCGTATTATTGAATACCAGTAAAAATATAATTCTTAGAGAAGTCGAGTTACTAATGCCTGGTAATTTGGATTATCAAAAAAATCTTTTCATAGTAAACAGTTTACATGTATATAAAAAAACAATTATGGAAGGACATGCGGTAGGATTTATTTTGGGCGCAACTTTTCAAAGGCAATACATGTTTAAAAAAGATGAAATTGTCGCTATTCCCATTCGTGATTTTCCGATGGTGAACGCTTTTTTAATGAAACCATCCAGACGTCCTTATTCACCTGCAGCAGAAGCATTTATAAGTATTTTGAGGACTAATATAGTTGGCCTTTAATGGTGAAGAATAAGAAAACCCGGCTTACGCCGAGCCTTTGGCGACGGTGGAAGTCAGGTTGCACTTATACTATCCACCTTAAAAAGGTTATACTCTCTGATAGTATAAAATAGCCTGCCGACTGGATTTGTCGACAGGCTTTACATACCCTTAAGTTACAATTGAAGTAAATACTTACATATTCTTTGCCATTTGGTCCAGCTCTGCTGCCAGACTGGTAATTTCCTGTATACTGGCGGTAACCTCCTGAATTCCTGCTGCTTGTTCCTCGCTGGCGTGCATATTGGAATCACTGGAATTAATAGTTTCAGTGATTCTAACATTAATACGGTCCGTTAGATTACGGATACTTGCTACAGTATCTTTGGATTCATCAGATAGTTTCCTTATTTCCTCAGCTACTACTCCGAATCCCCGACCAATTTCTCCCGCACGTGCTGCTTCTATGGCTGCATTCAAGCCCAGCATTTTGGTTTGGTCGGCAATCTGTTTGATAAATGCAAGGATTCCGTTGATATCTTCGGATAATTTATGTACCTCTTGTATATTCCTGTTTAGTTGTAATTCATTGCTGTTAATCTGACTTGCTGAAGCAGCTAGTTCCTCCATAACAGCTGATATTTCCGTTGTACCCGCTTCCAATTTAGACGAAGCCTCACGCAGCTGCAGGGCTGCCTTCTTAGGCAGAATAATCGTAAGTGTTCCTATTACTTGGTTGGTATCAACCTCATCAAAAAGTGGATAGCTCATAATGAGGATTGGTACACCGATCAAGCTGGCTTCATGTTCTCTAGCCGCAAAGGTTTTAGTCCTGACTGCTTCAGCAATTACTGGCATTTGCGTCACATCCGCACCCGTTTTTCCCTCGGCAATATCTAATTGGCTGGAAGCTTGATAGCAGACTATTGATTCCAGGTCAGTAACAAAAATGATAGCGCCTTCGGGGAACATATTAACCATAATAGGAGCAAAAATATTGAAGGCGCGAATTACTGGATGCACCTGGGGCAGGCAGATTGATAAAGCCCCGGATACCTGCTCACCATCCCATATAGGAGTAGAACTGATACTAATCCGTGCCCCATATACGCTTTTAGGTACATTAACAGTAATGGTTTTCTTTTCTCTAATGGCTCTACCAGCTCCGCCCTCCGGCTTGATTTGAGTACCCACTTTTAAATTACCCATGCTAAACCCATTCGAAGATGATTGCCATACAATTTTGTCTTCTTCTATTAGGGCAAAGCCAACCCCATCCGGACATAACTGGAATAATAAAGGCGATATATCCTTAAAGGCAAGTGCATTCTCTTTATTAAGCAATATATACCCCACCCTTCTATAACACCCTTTAAAAGTGTTGCAGGTGCATTCATCAGTAAATTTCACCCGGCTGCAGACAATCTTTATCAGGGCAGGTTTGGACTTTTTCAGCTTGTTTTCTAGTCTTCCAGCAGTCTCTCCAAATCAGAAGCAGTTGATCTATTATCCAACTCCACAGGCGGATTTCCGTCCTTAACTAGATAAACGCTGGGAACGTTGGTAACATTGTACTTTTTGGCAATGTTTTTCTTACAGGACATATCAACCTTTAGCAATCTGAACTTGTCCCCTGTTTCTGTAACGGCTTTCTCCAGCCCCGAAATTAACTCCAAACTCCCCTCGGCAACCGGACTCCAAAATGCCATCAGCAAAGGTCTGTCTGTATCGGATTCAGCTTCCCGAAGCGCTTCTTTTTCGGCAATATACCGTTCTGCTGCTACTGCTGCTGTTGCCCCGTCTCCGGCCGCTGTAACGACCTGACGCAGATATTTCACTCTGGAATCACCGGCAACATAGACTCCACTAACTGAAGTCTCCATCATATCATTGGCCAGGATAAACCCTCTTTCATCCATCTCCAGTTTGCCTTCCAGGAAATCAGTTCCCGGTACCATTCCTACATATATAAATACCCCATCGGCCTGTAGATCTGTTAATTCACCAGTTTTCAGGTTCTTAACAACTACTCCTGTAACCTCGTCCTCACCCGATATTTCTGTTGCGGTAGAATTCCATATAAATTCTATTTTTTGGTTATTAAACGCTTTATCGCAACTTATTTTATTACAATCCAAATTACCTTCGTCATGAATTACTATGATTGTTACCTTATCAGCAAACTTGGTGATATACATGGCTTCTTCGATAGCCGAATCTCCATTACCAACCACAACTACATGTAAGTCTTGATAGAAATCTGCATCACATGTAGCGCAATATGATACCCCGCTGCCCCGCATTTCTTTTTCCCCTGGTATATTAAGAAGCCGCGGTTGTGATCCAACCGCAATTATAACGGCCTTAGCCTGATATTCTTTACCTTTTTTCGTCTTTATGGTCTTGATATCTTCAGCAAGGTCGATTTCTACTACTTCTTCTCTAATTATTTCCGCTCCAAATTCCCTGGCATGATCTGCCATGGCCTCGCTTAAATCCGGTCCTGTCGAATTCTTAAAACCAGGATAATTCACCATTTCTCTGGTAGTAAAAGCCATCCCGCCAACTGATCCTTTTTCTAAAATAGCTGTTTTCAGTTTGGCACGACCGCCATATATCCCGGCGGCCAGTCCAGCCGGGCCGCCTCCAATAATTACAATATCGTAGAGTTCTGACATTTTGTCACCCCCGACTATAGCATTTTGGCGATTTTATCCACCAATGCATCTTCTTCTACCAAGCCGGCCATTTTACCATGAAATTCACCATCATTGAACAGCAGGATTTGAGGAACACCTTTTAGAGAAAATCTTTTGAATAAATCCTTTTCCTCTTCTACATCAACATAATAAAAACCACATTTATCGGTATACTTTTCGGACAATTCTTCTACGATAGGAACCACTTCCTGGCAAACATGGCAGCTTTTTCTGGAAAAGACAACAACACAGGCTTCACCGTTATCGTAGATTACTTCTTCAAAAGATATAGCATTTAAAGATTTCAGCATCATTAAAAATTTCCCCCAGTCATTTTATTTTATCTTGTACCTTAACACATTAATGTACACCTATTACTAGCTACCCGACGCACTTACCTTTCCATTCGTATTGGCAGAAAGTTTTCGTCTACTAAATCATAATAGGTGTATGCTGTTGGCAACAAATTCTTGTTGACCATCCATTCCACTACTGTTTTTACTTCATCTTGACTTGGCAACGTCAGCTTGGTAAATACGGGCGTTCTATATGTCTCTTGGATTGAATCTGCTATTTGAGTTTTTTGCATGCAAAAACTACGATACTTACCAGGGCTTTCCGTCACTGCCTGTCCTGCATCCTCATAAGCACAGATAGCCGACCAAATTGCCCTTTGATTTTCGCCAAAGCTCTGACTTCTGATTACCAGTACTAATCGACTGACGTTTAGGCCAGCATCATCCACTATCAAATGAGCACCTTGCGTCTGGGCCAGGTTAGCTAAGGGAAATGGCAAACAGGCCGCATCTATTTTATTGGAGAGCAGCATGTCAAGTACTAGCCGTGCTTCCGCAATTGGCACTTTTCTTACCTCAATTGGTTCTACACCCTTGTCTTGAAGCATTTTATCAACTGCAAATTCAATAATTGAGTCCACAATTACAGCTAACCCAGCATTTTTCAGCTGCTCTGCATTCCGTATTTCGGAAATTGGAGAGGATAAAACCGCAAATCTTGCTTCTTGCTGATTAACCCTCATGCCTACCGAACATACCTTTACATCAGTACCCCCTTTATTTAAAAGTGCTGCACTCACAAGATCAACTATGCCGCCATCAACTTGACCGGCTTGCAACGCATTATCCATTTCAGCAGGACTTGCAAAGTCAATTAGCTCTACATTGACCCCTGCCTGTCTAAAAAGGCCATCTTTTTGGGCAACCAAAAATGGAATATTATCCTCAATCGGTAATACGCCAATTTTTACTGTTCTTGCAGCTTTTGATTGGATACTTGATTGGTAGTTAGAGTAACCTAAAACAAAATCTCTCTGAACTTGCACATCACCACTCCCAATTGCCATTTTGTAAACCTATTAGTATCTGTACATAGTTATATCTATTGAAGTATTTGCCAATGACACCTCCCTGATTGGCCAAATTCAGCCTACCTACGTTTATTAACTATGGATTTATATTATTAACAGATATATATCATTAAAACTAAAAAGGTTCCGGACAAAAGCACCTTGCGGTATTTTCATCCGGATATTGGGATTAGATGTTAATTTCTTCTATTTAGTGTCAGCCAACATGGACTGACGTATTCTACTATCTGGTTTATTGCGCTCTGGATACATTAGCCTACCATAAATGTTCTGGTTCTCCTTGTTCTTTACCCACTTGCGATAGGTGTGGTCACCTAGACAAGTCATTACGGTAATCCCGGTAGACTCATTCAGAATTACTACAGATATATCATTATATTGGACTTCAATGCAGTGACCATGAGAACTCGGACGCAAATAAACTTGTTTGCCATTTCGAGCAACATTCTTTAACAGAGTGTCAATTTTCTTATCTGGAGTTATATAATCGAACATCCTCTGACGGTATCTGTTTATCGCGTGTTTGGTAACTACTATTTCCATTTCCAACCGCCCTTTACTACATCGATTAAGCACCAAATGTCCTGCATATCCATCAAATAGAATGATTATCGATTTATCTATATTATTGTTCCTAATTTGTTTTTCCTAGGGTTTGAATATTTAGGTTTCCGGCTTTCGTCACAAAATTTTTGGCCCACTCTGGATGTGACGGGGCATATAAATGGTTATACGATGCAATTACGTTTTGGACGATAAGTCCATCTGCTCGTCCATCAATACCATAACCGCGGTTAACCTTATAAATGCACTGCATCTCATTTGCATCAACATTACAAACTTGAGAATGATGAAATTCGTGGCCTCTAATCTCTGAACCGATTTCAAACAGATAGTTTGGACTTGTAGTCATCATCCCTGTATATCCATGACCTTTGGGCCGGGACGACATTTGGGTATCGCAGGGCAAAACGCCGCACATTTCGAAGCTCCCCCCCCCGTGATGAATTCGCCTTGAAAGGTACATTAATCCACCACACTCAGCATAAACTGGCAAACCATTTAAAACAGATTTACGAATTGATGCTCTCAGAGATACATTTTGTTCCAGTTCCTGTCCAAACACCTCTGGGAACCCACCCCCGATATACAGTCCCTGTATATCGGGCAAGTTGGCATCTTTTAGACTATTAATAAAAACTAGCTCGGCCCCGGCTTGCTCTAATGCCTCAAGGTTTTCCGGGTAATAAAAGCTAAAAACATTATCTTTAATTATCCCAATACGAGCCTTACGATCCGTTTTCGTCGGGTTAACTGCATACTCAGGTAATGGTTCCGCCGCTCCCGCGATTTCCAATATAGCCTTTAAATCAGTATATTGATCCATCTGTCGTCCGAGGTTCTCCAGCAGCTCATTTACCCTTTCCCATTCATTGACTGTAACCAACCCCAGGTGACGCTCCGCAATCAAAGGTGTTTTTTGTTTGGGTATCGCCCCTAACACTGGTATTCCGGTGTAGTGCTCAATTGAATTGCGAAGCATATCCTCGTGCCTGGACCTTGCTACCTTATTTAAAATTACACCTGCTATCTCTGTACCAGGCTCAAAATTTTGAAATCCTTTGATCATAGCTGCGGCACTGCGAGTCATCCGGGTAGTATCAATCACCATGAGTATGGGTGCTTTGACAGCACGTGCTACCGCTGCGGTACTGTCACTCCCCTCTAGATCAAGACCGTCGTAAAGTCCCATAGCACCTTCAATAACTGCAATATCTGCGGCCTTAGATCCCGTAACGAACTGTTCTACCAGGCGATCCTTATCAACAAAATATAAGTCGAGACTGCGACAGGTCCTTCCTGCAGCCAAGCTGAGCCAACCCGGATCAATAAAATCCGGACCTTTCTTAAAAGGTTGGACCACAAGCCCCATCCGTTTAAAAGCAGCAATTAGACCCAGTGTTATGGTGGTTTTGCCTGAACGCCCATGAGGTGCGCCTATTGCTAGTCTCATAATACTCACCTTTCATCGATATATTGATCTTTTCAGCAGTCAGACTTCTTACTTATATACATGCAACCTTCTTCTTAGTATGAAATATAACACAGGAAAGATCATAATAACACTATGAGTAATTTATGGTTCTCATAAGCTTTCAGTTATGTTGGTTGTGTTGATAAGGCATGGTCAGTAATCGTCTCAGTATTCAAATGATGGTTTAAAATATATGCTGTAAAGATTGGTAGTTTGGATATTTATAAAGTTAGCCGTGATTTTGTGCGAAAAACATTATAAGAGCATCCGAGCAAGGTGTCGGGGCGCATAACCTGATGCTATATTTGACAAATATACATAATTATAAGACAGAACATATTAATAGGAAGGAAAATGTTTTTCCAATATACTATACCTTTGATAATTCTAATATTTAAGACTCTTAAACTCGGCTTCATTTTGAAAACCATCTTACCCACCAACATCCCACTGAAAATATTCCTATTTGGTTTTAGTCACTGAGTTACAAATAGCACTTGGTAGTGAAACTTTTCTCCCAATAAAGTCCTGTTAGTTTAATTTTTTATTAACTCTTAAAATTACAATATGCGAGCAACTACAATGTAATTTTAAAGGGAGATGAAATAATGACCAAAAAAAGAGCAATGATGTTAGGGTTAGATGGTGCTGACCCAGTGAGAGTAAAAAAGCTAATCGCAGATGGCAGACTTCCTAACTTAAAAAAAGTCTTAGAGATGGGTGTTTCCACAGATAATCTTGATATGTTAGGTGTATTCCCAACTGTTACCCCCCCCAACTGGGCAACTTTAGCTACAGGTAATTACCCAAGAACTCATGGTGTTACGTGCTTCTTAAACCACACTCTAGGAAAAAGCTTAGGAATAACTGAAATGAACTGGGATTCCCGCAGAATTGAATCCGAGTTGGTATGGGAAGCATTCGAAGCAGAAGGTAAAAAGTCCATCATGCTTAATTACTGTGAAGCTTGGCCAAATCGTGTAGAAAGCAGTAACAACATCTTTGTTGATGGTACAGGCGTTGTTCCATTCTTACGTTCCTCTGCAGACTTCCAAAAATTAGTTCACCTGGATACTAATGAAGAAAGATTAAGAGAAATTCCCCACTTCGTTGATCAAAACTCTGGTGACTGTGTTGTTTACGGCGACCAGGTTGAAACATTTGGTAAAGCTGGTGATGGTAACTTAACCGCAATGGGTGCGCACTTTAGAACTCCACCTTTAGAATCTGATGCATTCGTTATCTACGGAATGAGTTGTGAAGAAGAGGCCAACGCTGACGTTTGCGACTTAATATACAGCCCGGTAAAAGAGTTAAAAGGATGGACTAGCGCATTACCGGAAAATGCTAAGGAAGCTGCTGTTCCTTTAAACAAAGGGTTGGCCAGAAGATATGCCGTGTTAACTGCTTCTAATGGTACAGATTTTGATACAGTATCCATTTATGCTAATAAAAAAGATGCAAATCCAATAGGGGTGGCTAAAGTTGGTGAGTGGAGCGAATGGATTTACGATATATTCAATATTGGCAATGATAAACAAAAAGTTGCTTATAAAATAAGAGTAATGGATGTAGCCAAAGATGGTTCCAAAGCAGAATTCTATCTATCCCACGCAGCAAAATTAGAAGACAGTACTTATTGCAGCCCAGCTGGAATACACCAAGAATTAATGGATAACGTTGGTCCTATGTTATACTTCGCAAATATCAATCGTTACACTAAATTAGGAGACGAAATTTCGTTAGAATCTTGGGAACAATTACATGATTGGCACGTCAGAGCTACGCAATACTTGTTTAAAACTAACCCAGATTGGCAATTATTCTATATCCACTTACACTCGATCGACTTAATGAACCATTGGTATATTAACCAAGCAGTTGAAGGTGCCCATGAAGAGTGGGAAAGAATTGCTGACAATATCGACAGAATATATGAGATCAACGATAAATACATTGGCGCTATGTTAGAGTATTTAGATGGTGACACGACGATCTTCATTTGTTCTGACCATGCTGCTATTCCACGTTCCCCAGGTTACAACAACCCTGGTATCGGTGAATTATCCGGTATTAACGCGGGTGTAATGAAAGAATTAGGCTACACCAATATACTCCCAGTTCCTGGTTATGAAGGTTTCTACATGATTGACTGGGCTAACACAAGGGCTATTAACCACAGAACATCTCACATTTACATCAACTTAAAAGGGAGAGATCCTGAGGGTATCGTTGAACCTGAAGAGTATGACACTTTAGTACAACAAATCATCAGCGATCTATATGCTTACAGAGACCCAAAATCCGGTGATAGAGTTGTATCCTTTGCTATGACCAGAGAAGAAATGGAATGTGTCGGTATGGGTGGGGAACACTGCGGAGATATCTTCTTCCAGTTAACCAGAAACTTTGGTTTTGAACATGCCAATACCCCTAACCATGTATCAAACCACGGTTATTCTGTAGGTTGTTTGTGCATGATGGTAGGAAGTGGCCTGAAATCTAGTCATACTATTAAGCGTCCTATCAGAAACGTAGATATTGTTCCAACCATTTGTCAGGTTGTGGGTAACAGAATGCCTAAGAACGTTGAAGGTGGCGTAATATGGCAAGCATTAGAAGGATTTGAGTCCTAACGAAATAAATAATTTTCATAGATCATGCCAAGATGGTCAGATATTTAATCAAATAATCAAATATCTGACCATCTTAATGTAATGATTTAATTACTAAATTTGTAATTTCAAGGAAACAATAAAAGAGTAATTTATTCCATCAAATTAACAGCAGATAAGGTAATTCCTCCGATAAACCATTAATTTCAATCAATTTTTTATTAATAAATTTATTAATGGAGGTTTATATTTGTGGCAAAAAATTTAGAAAAAGAACCTAACACAACCTTGATTAATGACGAGCCACTGGTGAAGATGCCCAAGGGGAAAGTGTTTTACTATATGTTGATCCTCTACCTGCTCTATTTCATGGATTTCGCAGCGAGACTCGGCATTAACCCCCTGTATCCACTGATCCAAAAGAGTCTTAACCTGACAGATACTCAGATCGGACTCCTTGGGAGCGCCACATTATTGGGAATGGCTATTTTCGTTCTGCCGATAACTTATTTAGCAGATAAATGGTCCAGAAGCAAGACAGTCTCGATAATGGCCCTTTTTTGGAGCATTAGTAATATACTGTCAGGTTTTGCTAATGGCTTCAACAGTATGTTTGTTACCCGGTTGGGCTTGGGTGTTGGAGAAGCCAGTTTTGCGCCCACGTCGATATCGCTTATCACTTCCTGGTACAAGAAATCCTCGTGGGGAAAAGTGCTTGGAATATTCAACACTTCTATGCCTCTAGGTGGGTTTGTTGGTTCCATATTAGCGGGTGTACTAGCGGTTAAATTTGGTTGGAGGACAACCTTAATCGCTTTTGGTATCCCCAGTCTCATCCTCGGACTTTTAGCTTTATCAATACCTGAGATTAAGAGCAAAAAGGAAGGTGCGGCTGAAGAAGAGGAAAAGAAAATATCGTTTAAAACTACATTGTCTGTAGTTTTAAAGAGCAAGACAATGGTGATCATGACTCTTGCTTACAGCCTGGCGATGCTAGTTAATACAGGCATATCCTCCTGGACCGCGATGTACTTTGTTCGTGTTATGAACTTTGACGTTGCTAAAGCCGGCGTAGTATTGGGGATCAGCGGACTCGTTTCAACCTTATTGTTTCCAATAGGCGGCGCTTGGCTTGATAGGTGGGGCAAAAAAGATGTTAGAAGCCATATGTGGATTCCAGCTATCTGTTGTTTCTTAGCAAGTATTTTGTTTGTAGCGTGTTTTATGTTGAAGAGTATACCTCTTTTCATCCTTGCGAGTGCAATGTTCCCGTTGTTTGTGACTTGTGTAGCTGCAAGTTCCCAGGAACTGGTGCCTATGAGCTATAAGGCCGTATCGTATGGTGTTGTGATCTTCGGCGTACAGTTGTTTAGTATGGCTGGTCCTACTCTGGTTGGGGCATTGTCTGAGAAGATGGGTGTGCAATTTGCATTGACTGTTATTCAAATCATCTTTGTAATTTCTTCAATCGGATTCATTTGGGCTGGAAAATATTTTATACAGGACGAACAAAAAGCCAGGGATGATGAGGTTGGTACTCAGATAAGTATTGACTAAAGATTAAACTTGGCAAAAAATAACTTGAGACAGTAGGCACAAGAAGTTCCTCAAACCCTTGTTACGCAAGGGTTAGAGGAACTTTTTGCAGATAACTAGATGGTGTGTATCATTAATTAAGGAAAAGTAAGAAGGCTACAGCCTGCATAAGCAGTAAACTGAGCCTTTTATAAATCTCATTAGGTATAATTGGGAACGATAGCTATCAGACTGAAGTTATTTCTCACAGGGTCGTCCTCTCGTTTTCCCGCTAAAAAATACAGCTGTGCGATTGTTGTATCTAGCTGCACGGCTAAAGAGCTCATTTCTTCAAGAGTGACATTGACTTCTTCAGTTGTTGCCGCTACCTGCTGGTTATTGCTGAGGGCCCTACAAACCCCCATAGTGAACTTTCACCACCTAGTTAATCGCCATGCGTGGCACACCACCAAAAAAACCGAACCCCGTAGGGTTCGGTTTTTTATATTAAGTTTAAATATTAACTATTTGGATATTAATACGGTTCCGGTTGCAGGATCCCAACCAACTGCATATCCCAGGCCTTCTGCTACATAGCGAGCTGGCAGCATGGTTCTGCTGGAGGTTATTTCAGGAGCTACATCCATGGTTTTAGCTTCACCATTTACAGTAATGGTTTTGCTGCCGATGGTCATCTCAACCTTTTTGTCGCCCTTGGTCAGGGTAACCTTCTGGCTGGCTGCATCCCAAACGATGTCAGCTTCTGCTACACCCAGTGCCAGACCGATGTATCTTACAGGCACATAGGTTCTGCCACTCTTAACATAAGGAGCAGCATCCATAACTTTAGCAACGCCGTTTACTTCATAGATATTGGAGTTGATTTTGAACTGACCAGCTACTGCGCCTGCGGTTCCCTGGTTAGGTGCAGGAGTTACAACTTTGGCTGCAACTACAGTTGCGGCAATAGTTCTGTTTACGATGGCAGCCTGATCCAGTGCGGTTCCACCGATGTTGATCTTCAGATCGCCTTCAGGAACTGTACGGTCCAGATTGTAAACTATATCAGAGATTTCTAATTTGGATGCTTTACTGCTTACGGTTCTAACTGGAATGGTGATTACTCCACCAGCTTTGGTTACTGTACCAATGCTCAGATCGCCTTCTACTACTTTTACGGTAGGAACCTTATCGATGCTTACACCAGCAGGAGCAGTCAACGTTAAGGAAGCGGGAGCAACGCCGAATCTTGATTTGATTCCTTCAGCTTTGGTTTCAGTAATGGTGATCTTGCCAGCAGCCTGACCTTGAACACCGATTATAACGTCTTTGGTTTCTGCAGTAGCGGTTACAGGAGCAGCAACCTTGCCAACTACAACTTTGTCATTTATTCCAGCGCTGCCGCTGAATTGGATTTCAACAGAACCAGTAAAGTCAACAGCAGGAGTTACTTCGAATTTTTCGAAAGCAATTTCGCCCTTGGCTGCACCCTGAACGATTGTACCTGTAGCTTTGGTAAGATCGTTTGCGGATCTTGCAAATGCTATCGCAAAGGTTCCTGCTTTGGTAGTTCCATTGAAGTTGGCATTGGTCCACTCTACACCTTCAGGCAGCTTCATGGTTACGGTTCTGCCATTCAGCAAGCTGCCAGCGATGCCTTCTTTAATGTTGATGTCGGAAATGGCTTCGGCTACCATACCTGCGGTCAATTGGGTTTCAGCTTTGGCAGCAGTCAGGGTATAACCAAAGTCTTTGTAGGCGCCTAATTTTACTGAAGATGCGTTACTGGTTGATGCACCAGATACGGTTGCAACAATATCGCCAAAAGCGGCTGCATCTGCATCAATGGTAACGGTGGCAACGATAGTAAATGTACGCTTGATGGTTGGAGCGACTGCCGGGTTGCCAACCGCAGTCTGGTCCTGAGTATTACGGGTAATGCTCAGAATTGAAGGGTCTGCAATGCTGGTAGTGATTACTTCGGACTCTGCAACACCAACTGGCAGAGCAACATTAGGGAATAGGGTTACGGCAGAACCTGCATTCCAGGTAACACCTTTGGGGAGTTTCAATTTTAATGTAGCTGCGCCTTGAGCCATGGCTCCGGCAACATCTTCTCTAACTGTGAATGTAATTGGTGCAGATACTCCTGCAGTCATTGTGGGCGGATCTGAACGGAGTACATCTAATGCACCCGAAGTAGTTTTTCCTACTACGATCAGACCATCGGAAAAATCACCCGCTAGTTTCATAAAACCTGCGTTAATAGTATCCGGAGCACTGTTGGGAACAGTAACATTATTAAGTATGATAGCAAACTTAACCTTTTGAACTAAATTCTTATTGTATAATTCAATTTGCAGTGATTTCGTCCCTAATCGGGTTAAGCGGTATTGGGAATTATTGGCAACTCCGTCCGGCTTGGCTGCTACCCCTACAAACTGGTCAGCAACAGGAATAACGGCAATTTCACTTAAATCGTTAAGCCTAGCGTTTTCCGTCGCACCGGTAACCCCAATAATGAAATCTTGGGGTAAACCTATCATCGTACTATGGTACCCGGCATTTAGAACAGTAAATTCAATTATTACAGGTCCGAGCGTCTGGCCAGGGGCTTTGCTTACGGTTGAAACGTTAGATGTACTATATGTAGCTGCCTGTACCGATGGCGTATGTATAAAGAGTGGAGCTAGCATAGTCAAAGCAAAGCAAAGTAGTGTGGCTAAGGATAGTCTTTTCTGTCTTTTCTGCATCGTTTTTCCTCCTCGTTATTATCTGTCATATTTGGTAGATCCCCTCGCCGTTCTATGAAACTGATTCATTATTAAAGAAAATAGCTTACACCTCCAAATTAGTTATTTGCCTACATATCGAATGTCAGCATTTATGAACCGTAGTGTAAAATAACGAACACCTGTACCTTGGAAATACTTTAGGTAGTATCATCCTTGGCAGACAAAGTTCATCCGTTTTTACCATTTTAAGGGATTTATAACGCGATAAAAAAAAGTACCTCTTAATATTGCAAACCTATTAAATAGTTACTAATCTCGTCTTTTATTCTTTTCATATGGACTCTTCTTCATGCTTGCCTTTTATTTAAGTAAACTAATGTGCCAGACGAGCTTATTTTCCAATAGCTTTTTCCTCATTCAATCCTGTTTTAGGCTAAAATAATGCTATATTATTATTGCTCTAACACTGTATATTCCTGCAGCGAGTCCTTTCATTTCTGCACCTATGAAAAGGATACCGGTCCAAAGATGCCTTGTCTAACAGTTATGCGCTGTACAAAAAAATCACATTACAATTGCAATTTGTAACATAATCAATCAGATTCTGTTTCAGTCTCATCGGCGACGATGTTTTAGTCATCCATTTCCTGCATATCTAAGTTGACCTTAAAACCTGATTCACCTAGCAATCCAGTATTTTTAAAACCCCACATCAATATCTCGCATACTTTAGCAATACTGAGCATGTACGCTCGGTCCGCTTCCACGTCACTAAAGTGATTAAAATCGAAGGTATCTACGAAATATTTAGCCATCTGATATATTTCTGGTTCAGTCCCATACTCAATTTTTTTACATGAAGGACAGAAGAGTTCTAGTCCCGATCCACCATATTTATTGTAAATAATAACTCTTTGTTCTATAAGTC
This sequence comes from uncultured Syntrophomonas sp., assembly GCA_964510795.1. GTDB lineage: Bacteria > Bacillota > Syntrophomonadia > Syntrophomonadales > Syntrophomonadaceae > Syntrophomonas_B. The sequence goes on along the minus strand of CAZEDT010000001.1, from coordinate 27,561 downwards.
CACCACACATCTTACAGCAACATCTCCGGTTCCTTCTTTTCATGTAATCATCATAGGTTATATCCATATCTACATCCCTTTCATCATCTAGTAGTTTTGATCAATACATTTAATTGAGAATGCAATTTAACATCCAATACTGATATGAACTCGTTTATCATGCCATGTAACTTTGGTTGAACAATTAAAGAAGTCGGTCATATTAGCTTCACTAAAAACCTCTTCAATTACTCCCTGAGAATGTATTTGCCCATTTTTCAAAAGTAATCCCTTGGTGAAAATTGGTAATATTTCCTCAGTATAATGCGTAACAAAAATAATCGTAACGTCACTATCAGCAGCCAAATCAGTAATTGTATTCAAGATATACTCTCTGGATAAAATATCCATACCCGAGCATGGCTCGTCTAAAATCAATAGCTTTGGTTCAGCTATTAACGCCCTGGCAATTAGTACTTTTTGACGTTCACCTTTAGAAAGTAAATCATAAGGAAAGCCGGTTTTACTCCTTAGGCCTAATTGGGTCAAAAATTCTAATGCTCTAATTACATCTGCATCGGTAATATTATTCTGTAAGCCTAAAGTACCGAACTTACCACTGAGCACTATATCGAGTACAACTTCACAGGTATAATAATTATCTAGAAAAGAACTACTGACAAAACCAATTTTGCTTCTGATATCCAGCATATTTTGATCGGTTAGTTCTGCGTCAAATATTTCCAAGAGGCCATTACTATTGGTTTTATAGCCAGCAATCATACTTAGCAATGTAGTTTTCCCGCATCCATTAAGTCCAAAAACAACCCAATGTTCCTTAGGTTTTATTTCCAAATTGATATCTTTAATAATGAATTTATGTCCTGCCTTATATCCTAGTTCAGTTGCTTTAATGATCATTTGCAGACTTCCTTTCAGATAAAAAATGAAATCTAACTTCATAACTCTAGGTGGGACCACGCCAGAATTATCTTATCAACCAGTAGCGATTCAGACATAGCTCAATAACTCAATACTCCCCACGAGGATTCAAAAGCAAACCCCCTCAGTGCCCGTCCTTTGGCTCTGAGGGGTTATGTTTGTTCATTGCTTAGCTTCTTAACAACTTTCTCGTTATGCAGTTTTCTAATATCTAATTGGAACCCCCATCATCTTAATCCGACACTTCTTTTCCACTTTTAATTTTTGATAAAATCCAGGGTATGCCCGCAAAACAGATAGCACCGATCAAAAATACACTTATGTGTTCTGCGTAATTCCCACCTTTAATAACACTAGGAATGGTTGCCACTGTTAAGAATAGAAAAGTGGCATTGTTAAACAATGGTTTACACCAGCCCATTAAGAGACAGTATACCTCTACCAATAAGGTAAGCCCAAATGCTATAGCACCTATAGTACCAAACGTTAGCAGGTATGCCGTTAGGATACCAACTAGTCCCCCTAATACAACATTCACTGCTTCCTTCATATTGAAGTTTTTCTCAGAACTGAAATACCATAGAAAAATACAAGCCATCCATATTTCTTTAAAACCCAAGGCAATAAGGAGTGCTATGAAAGCTCCAATAACAACAATTACTGCCGATACCATTAATAATGCTTTACCCGCGGTCATTTTCTCGTCCAAGATATAGACCTCCTTAAATAATAAAAAGAATTACACTCTATTACTGAATAATAGAATGTAATCCTTGTAAAAAATATTATCTGTAAAACTATAAATCGTCCAACAAGTAAATTAAAGTCTATACCAAAAACGTTACCGGTGTTTCCTGTAACCTTAGTGTTTTTTATTTTAGCAGGTACAATAATTGCCTTAAAAACTTATTGGCATAAACATAAGAGAAATTTATGGATAACTTGCCGTGTGTTTATGTTTTTGACCCCCTTCTACATGAAAGAGCCATGAATATGAAACACTTGATCTATGAGATCAAGTGATACGTGGTTCTAAAATAATCACTACTCTCTTGAAAGTTACCTTCAATAATGTTACCCTACTGTTGAGTCTAACCATCATATTATAAGAGTTGAAGTTGTAGATTATTGTATGTCATAGTAGAAAGTTGGTTAACCTTATGCGTTTGGAACAATTACATTTTCTTGTAGAAGTTGCCAAGACAAACTCAATCAATATTGCTGCTGAGCACGTCTATGTGACCCAACAAGGAATAAGTGAAGCAATTCAAAAACTTGAAAATGAATTAGGTGTCAAGCTTTTGCATCGTACTCACCAAGGGGTATTTCTAACCGAAACTGGTGCAGTCGTAGTGGATAAAGCCAAAAAGGTCTTAGACGATATAGCTGACATAAGAAATTTCTGCGAAAATAGTGATCTCGTTTCTAATACTGAAGACACTGAGGAGATTTCGGGAAACCTAACTATTAATATTCCAGTTTGTATAAGTCAATCAATTCTTCCCAAGGCGCTTCCTGTCTACGCTAAGTTATTTCCTAACGTTCACCTGGATATTAGTGAAAAAGGTTCTTTAGAAATTTTAGACAATGTAAAAGCTGGAAAAGTCGACTTTGCTGTAATTGCCTTAACAAATAAGATTCTTAATAAATTAACTTTAGAGAAAGATATTTATTTCGAAAAAATTGCCTATGGAAAATGGTATGTTGCAGCCAGTAAATACTCGCCTCTAGCCAGGAAAAAAAGTATATCCGTAAAAGAAATTTTGACTTATCCTCTGGCTTTTTATTTTCCTTCTGGAGATCACCACTTTACAAGCCTTCTGAAACAGTTCGGAGAGCCAAACATATTGCTTAATACTAATTGCGGCGAGATATACTATAAAACTGTTGCCGAAGGGCTAGCCATTGGTTTTACAACTGATTTAGTATTTAAAAACACTGAACGGTGTACTAACGATCTCGTATATATACCGATAAGTAATAATTTCAAACTTGTAGTTGCTTTAGTATGTTTAGATTATAATCTTCTTTCAAGGCCTGCTCAAGAGTTCATCAAGGTCTTCAAACAACATACTTCGTTTCAAATAAATTTTGAATAACTGACATCTGTACGGCAGATAATCGCACTTACTTATTTTCTTATATATTGTAGATAATCCGGATTTTTCACCAGTATATCCACCACTTCTTCCCTTGCCTTTAACTCTTCAGAAGTCAAATATTGAGACGATTTATCATAAATATTGGGATATTGCTTAAGAAGCTCTAACATACGTTCTCCATCATCTATTTTACCCTGTGGTTTTTCTTTTTCCTGACTCTGCTTAATAGGTTTGTTTTCTTTTTCACCAAAAGTTGTGGAACTACTGCCACAACCCATAATATTTACTGAACAAGAAATTATTATAATCGTAACAATTAATAATTTTTTTAGTTTCATACTTACACATCCTTTCAAGTTATTTTTAGGTTGGTATTAAATTTAAATAGTTATTGCTTTTGATTACGTATTATAATTGTAACGATAACTCCTGTGCTTCTTCATTTAATATAAACCCCAATAGTGCTTTTTTAAGAATAAAGGTAATATTAGGTATTTACAATGTAATCGAGTAAAATAGTTGATATTAGACAAATTTGTTATTAAATCGCCATTGCTAGCCTATCATAAGCATATGTGTATCCAGAAAATCCTTAGCCCTTTAATAACATAAATGCCGATTATCTTAATAAAAGTAATCGGCATTTGTATTTATTATTTTCAAGTTGTGCTTAACTCCTTTTTAAGTCCTCCAAATAATTCTCCTAAGCATAGGAATGCAAACCAGGCAGCAAATAGTTCACACCTAAGAAGGTAAAAAGCACGGCTACAAATCCAAAGACGGCTAGCCAGGCAGCTCGTTTCCCTTTCCAGTCATACATTAAACGAGCATGTAAATATCCAGCATAGATAATCCAAGTGATGAGCGACCATGTTCCCTTGGGATCCCATGACCAATAGGTACCTCAGGCATAATTCGCCCATATAGCTCCGGTTATAATAACCAGGGTTAATAAGGTGAAGGCAAAAACTATCAATTTGTAAGACAATTCATCCAAAACTTCTACATCCGGAATCGTGATACCAGCCCGTTCGTATTATAATTTTCAGCAAAATAAGTCTTTAAGAGATACATTAATCCTAAACCAAATGAAACTGCGAAACCCCCATAGGAAAATATGGCTGTAGTTACATGGAAAGCCAGCCAGGGGCTTTTTAAGGCCGGAGGAATCGTATGAATAATTTTCTCATTCGGTCCCATTGTTAATACTACGAAAAGCAAAAGGAAAAAAGGAACTGGCATTACGAAAGAACCAAGTGCTTTAAGTTTAAATCTGAATTCTGAAATTAAAAAAATTAAAACAGTTCCCCAACATAAAGTCAAAATGAATTCATAGCCGTTTGATAATGGCAATCGCTGAGCCATCATCGCTCGGGTAAGTAATGTAATAGTATTACTAGCCCAACCAATAAAGGCCCAAGCGGTTGCATATTTCCCCGAATGACTAAGAGAACCGTCAGACTGTGCGAAAAAGCAAACTTAAATAGCCATATAATGGCATCTCTATGGTGCCATAAAACGTAGTTGGGGTTATGGATATTTTCTAACCCGTGGTTTTGAATCGGTGCGAATAGAAACCTGTCTAGCCTTTCTGGCATATAACTTAAGAAGGGTGATAAACATCCTGGGAGTTAAGGAAATGATAAGAAGACTACAGCCTGCGCTGAGCAGCAAACTGTAGCCTATTGTGAAATTGGGTATTTGAAACATTATTTGGGGTTACGGATAGGGTGACTGGTTATTAATTGAAGGTATTTCTCGCACATTCTGCCGTCCCTTTGTCACCTCAATAAGTTCTATTGGTTTAAATACGCTTCCATCTTTGGCATGAAGTAGGGAAGAATCTCCGGGAGCATTTTAGGCATCAGGGCTTCCATGGTTTTGGGCATCAAGTCAGGCATCTGCTCCAGGAGTTCTGGAGGCAGGGGAATGTCCGTCGCTACTTTTTCCAGCATCTTAGGCATGATTTTGGGCATCATCCCGGGCAGCAGGCTGGCGAATAAGGAAGGCATAGCCGCCTTCATCATGCCGATTATCGGTCCCCGAGCGACTTTGGGCATACCCATCACCATGCGTATCATCCCTTTGTATGCTTCAGGCATGGCTTCTATCATATCAGGGAGCATGTCCGCCATCATATCAGCCATACCCCAGGGGGTCAACATCTGGATCATGGCCTCGAAAACTCCCCATTTTCCATCCATAAGCGGGGTGGAATCAGGGATATCATAACCCATTGCTTCGGCAGCCAATGTGGCTAAGTCCCGGACTTCAACCGGGATGTTTTTAGCGTCGGCGGCGATCTTTAATTGGGTGCGGCAGCCAGTACATGAGGTGATGATGGTATCAGCTCCCGCGTCCACTGCCTCCTGCAGTCTTACCGCTCCGATTTTAGTGGCCACCTCCGGATCGGTCAGCAGGGTCACAACCGACCCGCAGCAGTGGGTGTTTTCCTTGTTATAGCGCATTTCTCTGAAATTGGAACCGGGAATCGCTTTGATCAGAGTACGCGGTTCTTCATAGATGCCGCCAGCTCGACCCATATGGCACGAATCATGATAGGTCACCTTACGCCCGACATCATTTTTAAGCGTTAGTTCGCCCGCATTGATCCGATCGGCTAAAACAACCGCATAGTGTTTGGCTTGAATAGGGTAATCCACATTGTGCTCTTCAGCCCATTTCCGGTAAAAAATCTCCCACGTCAGCCAACAGGAGGGGCAGGCAGTTACTACTGTTTTGACGCCGATCTTTTTCATATTTCCAATATTCTTGGCGGCAATTTCATCAAATACCTCCCAGCGTCCAGCGAGCAGCATGGGGATACCGCAGCAAACCTCGTCCTTACCCAGGTAAGCGTAATCAATTCCGGCTCCTTTAAGCAAAAGAGCCACCGACTGAGCACAATCTTGTTGTACAAAGGACGTAGTGCAACCCGCGAAAAAGGCGTACTCCGCATTTTCCTTGAGACCACTGCGAATCTCATCGGTCATCCATCCATCACGATCCTTTGCGTAGCTGCCCCATATATTGTTCTGCTGCCGCAAGGTATTTACCATGATCTCGAACGGGGGAAAGGTATGATGACCACGCTCATCAATCAAGAGCCCTCGAAGCTTAAACCAGGAGGACTCGTTGGGCAGATCCAATTGACATGTATTGTCGCACATTTCGCAGGTTGTGCATGACATAAAATTGGCAACGGAATTCGCATCAAACTCAGCTTCACCTTCCAGAACCATCTTCATAAAGGTCCACTTACCGCGCGGTGACTGGGATTCCCAACCTCGGCCGCTATACTGGGCACACTGGTCCACACAGTATCCGCATTGTGAACAGGCATAGGCGTACCAGGCCACATCACCTGGGATACCGGCTTTCTCCTTGAAAACCTCTCCTGGTGCCTTAGCTTTGGCTAAATTACCGAAGATCCTTACCAGAGGTTCGAATTTGCTGGCTGCACCGATGCCCGCAGCTACCAGACTGGTCTCAAAAACCTTGCCTGGATTCATAATGTGACCATTGTCGTATTGAGACTTGTACTCCCTTAGGGCTTTAACCCGTTCCTTGCCCAAAACCTCCTCGGCGAAGCCGGTGAAATAAAGGCCCGTGGCATATGGACGTCCACCATACTTCTGAGCAGTATTCAAAACGGTCAAGGAAAGTCCAAAAGCTATCCCAAAATTGAACTTTCTTTCGTCATGCAGAATGAATCCGAGCAAAACAAATTCGCGTTGATTGGTGGCAAAGCCTTCTAGGATGAAGGGGTGATCAATGTTTTTAGCAATCTCGTCGATTACTTTATTCAGATTTTCAACCGGTACCACCACTTCACTGGGGATCAGCGATGGGGCGATACGCTTGGCTCGCATGGGCTCAAAGCGGGCATCCCACTCATGCCGGGCGATTTCTTCGGAAAGAACCTCTCCATGGTATTGACGGATCAGTTTCATGAATTTTTGCTCAACCAGGTCGCAGTGGTCATCCGTACAGGCAAGTACGGCAGTAAACTTTTCGGGCAAAACTACATGGTTATCGTCATGAACCGAATGCCCGTGGTGAAGATGCGAGGGCAACTGGTTTCTCATGCGTGCCACCTCAGGATTAACAAAGGTAACTGACCATAAAGGTATTTGCTGGTCATATAACCCGGTCATAAAACCAGCCAGGTCACTTGAATTATCAAAAGCGATGGCCTTGACATGCATAGGTTTTATAGGTTTTACACTGAATGTTACCTGACTAATTAAGCCTGTAATCCCGTTAGCATCTGAAATCAGATTAAGGTCCGAGCCTGAAAGTTCACGAATTGTTCCGTCCGGTTGAACCATTCTAGCAGCCACTACATTATCCCTGAAGTAACCGTATTCGTAACTGCCAATACCCGCTCCGCCCTGGGCCAACCAACCGCCCACCGTGGACGAAGGGAAGCTAGTGGGATATAAAGCCAGCGTAAGGCCTTTACCATTCAGATGGTACTCCAGCTCCCTCCAAACCACACCTGGTTCAGTGGTAGCGGTTAAGTTTACTTCATCGATGTTGATTATCTTATTCATTCGATAAAATTCAACCACTAAACCACCCTTAACCGGTAATACCCCCCCATAACCGGAAGTTGCCCTTCCTCGGGGAGTTAGTTTGATATCATGTTGTCTAGCCAATTGCACAATGTCGACCAGTTCGTCTTCAGAAATCGGTTGGACGATACCGTCCGGAACAGGATTTCCGACCAGGGGCTTAACCATGGAAGGCATAACCCCCATGTCATGAGCGTAGATTTTACGTTCTAACTCCTCGAAATTTACCCGTTGTTCGAATCTTGACTTTAGTATCACTTGAACATGTTTTAAGTTCCCGCTCATCAATAATACCCCCTAGAATTTTTCTGCGTGAAATCACTAATGGGAACTGCGTTGCTAAATATCCCCTACGCGGTATATTTTTCATAAATGTTGATTAGCTAATTTTTCACAACTTGGGCCGTCATCTGCCGCAGCCATTTCGGCAAAATTACCCGCCGGTAGCGGCGGGTAATTTTGCCCTGAGAGATTCGCTTTGAGCCCGGCAGTCTCTCTTTAAGAGGCGGCAGACTGAGAACAGTGCTTATCAACGGACATGTCTTTCCACTTCGCCATGTCGGTCAAATAAGTGCTCTTGCCAAAGATGTAACAAAGTGAGGCGAGGAACCCAGCTACCGGAATAATGGTCAATGCCGTCTTCAGACCGATTGTATCCGACATGACACCAACCAGAAGTGGCCCACATGTCTGGCCCACCAAATTGCCGACTGTAACCAGCACGCCCGCAACGGTCGCACGTACAGCCGGATGTGTAACATCAAGTACCGCGGCACTGGACGCACCGGTATGGCCATTTGAAAAGAAGGCACCCAGAAAAATAAGTCCCAGACCAAGCGGACCCGGCGGCATGGAAAAAGCGGCAAGAAGGCAAATGCCGGTAAGAGCGGCAGAGCATGCCGGCCAAATGATCCTTGCTTTTGGGTTTTTGCGGCTCAACCAGTCGGCAATGTTGCCGCCCAAAGCCATCCCAATCGCTGCGATTAGAACAACTATAGCCGTCATGCTGGCGGCTTGCTTAACATCCATTCCATAATAGCGGTTCAAAAAGACTGACGTCCATGCAACAAGAACTATGGGCAAACTCATCTGAAGGGCAAAACCGGCATAGATCCAGTTGCCGGTGCGCGAACCAAATATCTCGCGCACAATCTGCATAAAAAGCTTGCCGGTGGAGGCTTTTTCAGCTTTCTCTGTGTTATCTTGAAGCTTAACTGTTTTGTAGTCTTTGACGAGAAAAGGAAACAAGACGGCAATCAGCAATCCGGGAACGCCGATGGCGATGAAAGTCATGTGCCATCCGTAATTGGCGGCTAACACCCCGCCCGTCGCAATGCCCAGAACCGAGCCGAACATACCGAACGATTGGCTGATGCCCAAGATGGCCGCCCGCTTCTCTACAGAAAAAGCATTGCATAGCAGGGCGGCGGCACCAGCAGCATAAGCGCCTTCACCAAAACCCATAATAAAACGCGCCAGCATCATCTGTTCAAAGTTTTGAGCAAGACCGCAACCAATAACAGCAAAACACCAGACAAAGGCCATCAGGGTAATGCTCTTGACCCGGCCCCAGCGGTCGGCAAGCAGTGCAATAGGAATCGTTGATATGCCAACAGAAATTGTTACCGCGCTGATCAGCAGGCCCAACTGAGAGTCCGTCAACAACCAATCAGTCTTGATCATTTGTAACATCGGAGTAATACACTGTCGAGAAGCATAGTCCGAAAGATACAAGAGGCATATCATGGTGAAGAGCACCCACGCCTGTAATTTGCTTACACCATTATTATCTTTCATGAAGCATCATTCTCCTTTAATAAATTGGTTTGTTTTCTATTGACGACTACTAGCAGTCAATGAAATTCCTAGTGATGCTTTCCGGTTTTCCGGCTGCTGCATCTTACGGCACGTAATTGGAGCAGGTGTCTGTATCGTAGCCGCAGGCCTGATAGGTGCAGCCCAATTCGTCGCGGATAATAGAAGCCCAGCAGTCGGAGCGGCAAGTATCCAGTGAAAGATTCTCTGTGAGTATCTTGGTCTCAAACGTCCAGCCTTCCGGCAGTTGCTTGAGCTTGCTGCCCACTTGGTCGAGGTTGTCAATGGTAAGGGTCGGGTCCATGGCCTTCGTGTATTCCTGCATTACCCAGGTCGGCCCATCCGGCTGACGCAGTATGTGAACCGGCTTGCCCGCATAAAAGATCCAGTTGGTTTTGCGGTAAATCAATGCAGGAACGTAAGCATTCTGAAACTGGGCAAAAAGATCTCTTGCGATCATATGTCCAATATTAGCCAATTTTACGCCATGGAAGTTGACGATCTCACCGACAGTTATGTCCATCTCGTCAATGGTCCAGATGCGTCCGCGGTTGACCGCGCACATATCTACTTCAAGTTCGCGGGCCAGTCTATCGGGATCTATCATGTCCGGGGTTTCGGGGGTGGCAATGGAAATTCCCGCCGTAGCATGCATGTGCGCTCTTTGATTCGGTCCCTTGCCGACCAATACTGCGCAGCCGCAAAACAGGGTGTCGCGGGTGTTCTTGACATTAATCTTGTTGTTGTGTTCGAGACAGGGGTTAATTTTCATATTACATCTCCTCTATTTTTTTATTACAAAGTAATAAGAGAATTGTATATTACGATAATTTTTTCGACCAATAGATTATCTTATGGTTTCCATAGCTATTACCTATGGTGTTTTGTATAAAATTTTGTTGGTACAACCAAACGGAATGAATCTTGTATACTACAACTTGCATGTAAAAAAGATTAACCCCGGACATTTTTAACGCCGGGGTTAATCTTGTATTTTTATCTTTGCATTTTTAACACTGAGACTTTAATATTTTAATGAATTCTTGAGCCGCTGGCATAAACTCGACCTTATTTGGCCGTAACCAGCCAACAACTCCTGTCAATTCTTCTTTAATAGGTATAAACAAAGTTATATTTGTTTTGCGCATATTAATAAAAAAATCTGTCATAAAACCAATAGCTTGATCGTAAATTGGTATATTTTGCTTATTTATAATGCAAAATAGGATACATTTCAAATCCAATTCTTTTTATGGCAACGGATTCAAATCCTTTAACCTTCATCCCGCTGACAACGACTTTATCTTTTGTTACTATATTTTCAACTGTTTTTAAACCGCCAGGGCAACTCATAACGACAATTGCATCGGCATCTTGAGCCATTTTTTGTATTTTATCATCCGATTTCTTTGTGTATACACATAAGCCATTAACATAATCATTTGTGACATCTGGAAATTCTTCTTTCAAATGGATGCTTAATTTATCCATTTCTTTTTTTAGCGCAATTGGACGCTGGAGCAAATCTGTCATCGGTTGATTTTGTCCTTGAGAAATACTGCAGGATAAATTGGCACATATGCCGCATCCAATAATCTTAATCCTTTTTATATCATTATTCGCACCTGTTTCGCGAAGCTTTTTTACGATAATTTCTTTTGATAAAGTTTCAGTAATTACTCCCATCTTAAATCCTCCTGATATCTGAATTTTCATTAATATTCATAACTTTCTGAAAAATGAATAAAATCCCGAACAAAAATATCTATCATTTCATCTTGTCCCTCTTTGTTATATAGATCGAATCCAATTTCTTTGTTTTACATTCTCCCTTATTTTTATTAGTTAAGTCGATTGTATATTACGATACTTTTTTCGACCAATAGATTATCTTATGGTTTCCATAGCTATTATCTATGGTGTTTTGTATAAAATTTTGTTGGTACAACCAAACGGAATGAATCTTGTATACTACAACTTGCATGTAAAAAAGATTAACCCCGGACATTTTTAACGCCGGGGTTAATCTTGTATTTTTATCTTTGCATTTTTAACACTGAGACTTTAATATTTTAATGAATTCTTGAGCCGCTGGCATAAACTCGTCCTTATTTGGTCGTAACCAGCCAACAACTCCTGTTAATTCTCCTTCAATAGGTATAGGAACAAAGTTATATTTGTTTTGCATATATTTAATAAAATAATCTGGCATAAAACCAATAGCTTGATTGTTAATAATTGCATTTACATATACTTCAAGGCTGCTTGATCTAATATATATATTGGGATTACCAAAGGCTTCAAACCTATCAATCCAACAATCTGATGTATGTGTACTAAAAATGACGAGAGGATATTTCATTAATTCTATCATAGAAATGGACCTTCTTGAGGCAAGTGGTGAAGATTCGCCGACTAGAGCATATATCTGGCTAAAAAACAATTTTTCAAAATGGGTATTTTCTAATGCTATTTTACATATATCATTTCCCATAATACTTTCTATCATTAAAATTATACCCAGGTCAGCATCCCCATCCTGTATGCCCTCAACTGTAGTAAAGATGTCGCTCTCTTTTACAAAGGTATTAACATTAGGATAACGCTGGCAGAAAACTTCCAGAACATTTGGTAATATAACACTGGTTATATCGGGCGAAGCATAAATTGAAAGACTCCCGGTTATTGTGGCAGGTTTTTTATCATTATTTAATTCTAATTCCGATTTCAAATCATCAACCATCCCCAAGATTGCCGTGGAGGTTTTCAACACCTTTTCTCCAGCATCGGTAAGACATACACCCCGGTGAGAACGTAAAAGCAGGGTTGCTCCTAACTCTTGTTCCAATTTTTTGATTGCATCGGTAATGCTTGGTTGGGAAACATAGATACGTTCAGCGGTAAGAGATATGGAACCGGTCTTAGCTACTTCAACCAGGTAATATAGTTGTTCTAAACGCATTTATTTACCAGCCTCCAAAGTTTTTGTTTTGCCGATTCCATACTGTTAGCTGAGTATTACTCCCCAAAAAACAACAAATAATACACTTATGCATAAGAATGTAAGCCGGGAAGGAAATAGTTTACCCCAAAGAAGGTAAAGAGGACGGCTGCAAATCCGAATACAGCCAGCCAGGCAGCTCGTTTTCCTTTCCAGTCATACATTAACCGAGCATGTAAATATCCAGCATAGATAATCCAGGTAATCAGAGACCATGTTTCTTTGGGGTCCCACGACCAATAGGTTCCCCAGGCATATTCTGCCCAGATTGCTCCGGTTATGATTACCAGGGTTAAAAATGAGAAGGCGAAAACAATTAACTTATAAGATATTTCGTCCAAAACATCAGCATCTGGAAAACGTGATACCAATGCAGTCATACTATGACCTTCGCCAGAATGAGTCTTACAAAGATACATTACTGCCAAACCAAAGGAAACTGCAAAAGCGCCATAAGATAATATGGCCGTAAGCACATGAAAAGTTAACCAGTGACTTTTCAAGGCTGGCGGAATTGCTTGCACAATCATTTCATTCGAACCCATGGTCATTACTACGAAGCTCATAAGTAAAAAAGGAACCGGCATTACGAATGCACCTAGTGCTTTGAGTCTATATCGAAATTGGGAAAATAGATATATTAAAACGGTTCCCCAACAGAAGGTCAGTATGAATTCATACCCATTGGCCAGAGGCAGTCTATGAGCTAATATCGTTCGGGTAACCAATACAGTAGTATTGCCTGTCCAGCCAATAACGGTTAAGGCTGTGGCTAGTTGGGCGTTAAGATTATTTTTGGTTACTAGCGAGAACCAGTAGAAAACCATCGCCAAAAAATAGGCGGTAATGGTTATATAAAGGCCAATACTCCCTAGGTTTTGTAATGTTTGATTCATTAAACCATTCTCCTATCGAATTGTCGTGCACTTATTAGATCGCTTACATTTCCTTGATAATGTTATTGAACTCAACTTCATTTTGTTTAATCATCTTGCCAACTGACATTCCTATAGATAATGTTCCGGTTTGGTCATTTTGAGTAAATACACCGGAAACCAATAAAGGCCGCCAATAGAATGAAAGCATTAATCCCAATAACAGTATCCCAGATCCGAGCCAAACTACTGGAACCCCCGGATCAGCTTTAACTTCCAATCCAGTAGCATTAGTTAACTCTGTCAGGGTTATTTTATATTCATCAAATACCAATCGGTTCTGCCCCGGAGCTAGTTTTAACACAACCCGTTCCTTTTGGCCGGTTATATATGCCTGTAGATACACGATCGGTTTATTCTTTAATTTCAAACCTTTAACATATAGATTACTATCTTCAACCTTCTGCCCAAAGCGATACCGAAAATCATCGGTTACCCTATTTTCGTTTGATGTCAGATCAAGCTGGACCAATTCTTCATACTTGGTGTTATTATCCTCTATAATGATCCGGGCATAATCAGCATATTGGCTTTGATAATAGTTAACCCTATCGTAGGTGAATGGATGGTTAACTGAAGTTGTACCCCGGGCTAGCTCCTTGCCATCGCTTATAATGCTAATATTTGTATACCAATTATCCCTCTCACCATTTGCTAAATAACGATCTTCAACCGAATTAATTTTTATACTATAATCTTTAGTCACTGAACCTTTATTTAAAGGTATTTTGTTAAAACTTACCGAGTCGCCGTTTAGTGTCATAAAACTTCCGGAAAATCCAAGAGCTCCCATCACGGCACCGATGATAATAATAACAAAGGCTATATGAACGATGTAGGCCCCCCAATATCCCCAGCGGTGTTTTAGGGCCACAAAGGCCCAGTCATCCATTGTTTCCGTGCTGCTGATGCTATATCCATGAGATCTCAGAACTTTTTCGATGTTATTGCGCAAATCAACGGATGTACCCGTCATTGAATAACAGATTTTGCGAGGAACAGCATGTATATTTCGTGGGATTTGGGGATGAAATGTTCGTTTACGGAGGCTATTAAATCGACTGACACTGCAGGTAATTAAATTAATACAAAGGAGGCCCAATAACAACTTGAACCAAACTGTAGTGTACACATTTTGCGATACGAATGTGCCCACACCCGATATCAGTACGATTAGTCCCAGCAGAATTAATCCTGTTTTCATTGAAGTGAAAAAATGCCATAGCTTTTGGTTCGATCTTTTCATGAAACATCTCCTGAATTATTGTTCAGAAACTTGGGGCGATTTAATTTCCAGCTCAAGCAGTTCGCGATATAATTCTTTCCTTCGATCAGCCAAAAAGAAACTGTCTTTCATTGAAGTTCGTTCTCTGGTTCTAAAATTATTAAGTCGTTGGGCCGACAACGTTGCGTATAGAATGTTATCGGCAGTATCAAGTGCTTGGGCTACAATCTCTCCTTTAGGACCCCAGACAACCGACCCGCCGCTGTACTTTCGGCCCGTGCGGTCAGCCCCGCACATATTGCAGGCAGTTATATACACAGTATTATCATAGGCTCTAGTTGGCATGTATTTATTCCAAATTTCATAACGGTCACCGGAAATATCTGGTGAAGCATGCGGTGCAAATAGAACTTCCGCACCCTTCAGTGAATAAATCGCCGCTACCTCGGGAAAATGCCAATCCCAGCAGATTCCTACAGCAAATCTAACCCCGTGACTATCGAATACAGGAAATTCCTTTCCGGCTGTAAACCAATCCTTTTCAAAACGACCTAAATGCACCTTACGATATACCTCCACATTCCCATCAGGAAGCGCTATCAATTGAGATATATAAGGCTTTTCCGCATCATCTGAGCGTTCTGCAAAGCCCACCAGTAATGTAATCTTTAAATCAAAAGCAGTTTTCGACAACAGCTTTATCGCAGGATCACTTAATGTTACAGCAAGAGTATCAACATTCGTGTGAGAATACCCTTGTAAGGCCATTTCCGGGAAAACAATAAATTCAGCACCAAGCTTAGCAGCCTCATTTGTCATATTCAATATAGTATTAATATTTTTGTCTATTTCACCTATAACTGAGGCCATTTGTGCTATAGCTATCAGACAATCATCTTTCATAAACAGTTATTCCTCTTGTATACATTCAAAATCAACCTGAGAGCATTCCATACTTAAGACCCTTTCAAACAAATCCCGGTTGTGCAAGAAATCGATAAAATAACGTTCCTCTTTGGTTTTTGTATTGTTACCATTGGTTAAGATATTCAGAGGACGCCCTAAATATAAATCTTGAATTTTAATGGCCTTTAGAATTTTCTCATCACATTCTTTGCGTACGGTTAATGCTGAAATAATTGTCACACCCAAACCGGTTGCCACAACTTGTTTAATCGATTGAGTACTACCTAACTCCATGGTGATATTAAAATCCGATAAATTAAACCCTTTTTCCTCCAGGAAAAGTTCAATTACCTTGCGCGTTCCCGAGCCAACCTCTCTCATAATCATTCTGGCTTTGGAAAGTTCATTTAAAGTAATACTCCCTTTTTTAGCCCATTGGTGATGATAAGGAACAACCACGACCAGTTCGTCATGCCAAAAGTTCTCAACCTCTAAGTCCTTGTTTTCAATCACTGGTCCTTCCACTAAACCGATACGGCACTTTCTTTCCAGAACATCGCGGGCAATCGTTTCCGTGTTGGCAATACTTACTTTAAAATCAATATCCGGCCGTATTTTATACAAACAAGCAAGAATATTAGGAATAACATACTCACCTATCGTTAGAGTTGCTCCGATTTTAACTTCTCCGCGGTGATCATCTGAAAGCTGGTTTATTTCCTGCTGTACATTATTTAACATTTCCAACATTTTGCATACGTAATCATAAAAGATGATACCCGCTTTAGTTAAAGTAACGCCTTTATTACTGCGGTTAAAAAACTTTGTCCCGTAATGATTCTCAATATTTTGGATCTGTAGGCTAATCGCTGGTTGGCTTATATGCAACCTTTTCGCTGCCAGAGTAATATTTTTCGTTTCAGCAACCGCTTTAAAAACCAAAAATTCCTGTTCACACATCTAATCTTCCCGCCTTTTCCTCAGCAGATTAAATACATAAATTGTATTTACTTAATTGTAACATATAAATTATTTAATTAACTTACGTCAATACCTGGTTTCCGATACATTTTATGAACAGGTTTTATTTTCAATATTTACGGGAACAGCCATTAGTATGGTTGAGTGTTTTACATGAATAGATAACCCGCCATTTAGTTAAAACAGCGGGCTCATATGAAGAGCCCGCTGTAATTCTGACTATACACAACCGGTAGGTTTCGGCAATCCGGCAATTTTGCAGGCACCTTTCCCAGGGCCGCTGGGGAATAGCTCGTACATCTCACCATTACTTTTCTTCGTATCCTTAAGCATCTTTCTTACCATCGGGGCTACACTGAACTCAGCATAATAATTACGCAGGTAGTTAATGATATCCCAATGTTCCTGGGTGAGTTCCACTTCTTCTGTGACAGCCAGGGCTTGGGCAACTTCTTCGTCCCAGTCCGCGGCATTGTCAAGAAAACCATCTTCATCCAACAGCAATGAACGGTCGCCAACTTTTAATTCAGCCATTATGATTCCTCCTTAATTAGTCTTTATATTATTATGCCCGGCCTCCGCTTAAGTAAGCCAAGAGCACAATTCACAAATAAAGTCTTATTATTTTGTTTTAATAAATGGTATTAATGTTCACAATTAATACTCTGCTCCCTAACCGAAATTACTATCTTATACAGAATCGTAAGAAGCAACAAGCCAATCGCATAGACACCTAAAATAATGGTCATTTCTGTCATTGTAGGTATATACTCAGTAACATGCTCAAAAGCATTGGGTACGAAACCTCCCAGAACCAGGCCAATTCCCTTGTCCAACCAGGCGGCTATAAAAACAGCCACCAGCGCAATGGACAACACTTTCTCATTACGGCGCATACGCGGGATCAACAGAATAGTAATTCCAACAAAAGCAAGCACTGCCGCCGTCCACATAAATGGAACTAAATTATTATGTCCATCCAATCCTACGAACAGATATTTCAGCGCCGCCATATGTCCGGGGATATTGCTGTAAAATGCAGTAAACACCTCTAATAGGAAGAAGAACACATTGGCAATCATGGCATACGTTACGATTTTGGCCAGGGACTGAATAGCCTCAGCCGGAGTTTTAAAAGTAGTAAGTTTTCTCAGGATCAGACAAAGTATAATTAACAGTGCTGGTCCAGCTGCAAAAGCGGAAGCCAAGAAGCGCGCTGCCATAATCGCAGATAACCAATAGTACCTTCCCGGGAGACCGGCATAAAGAAATGCCGTTACGGTATGAATACTCACTGCCCAGGGAATCGCTATATAAGTAAGTACCTTGGCCCACGGCGGAGGTGGAAATCCTTTTTTTTCAGCACCCAATACTGTCCAGCCTATGACCAGGTTGAGCAGCAGATAACCCATAAGCACACACATGTCCCAAAACATAACCGAATTGGGGGTTGGATGTACAATCAGATTGAGAAAACGGGTCGGCTGTCCCATATCACAAAAGATAAATAGCATACACACGATTACGGCTGCAACCGCTAGAAATTCACCTAAGATTACTATTTGACCGAATACTTTATGATTGTGCAGATAATATGGTATAGCGACCATTACTGCAGATGCTGCTACCCCAACCATAAAGGTAAACTGGGAAATATATAAACCCCAGGTAACATCCCGGCTCATGCCGGTAATACCCAAACCGGTATTAAATTGTTTGAGGTAAGCGGTTAATCCGAAGATGATTATTATCGTCAGAAAACCAATCCAGGCATAATAACGTTTACTTCCGTATAAGGCCTTTTCAAGCACCTTCTCCGCCCCCCCTGATCACATAGTATACACTTGGTCCGGTTCCCAATTCCACCTTGCGTCTAATTGCAAAATTATCCCTAAGAAATTTCCTGATTTCCGAGTTAGGATCTTCTAAATCGCCAAATATAATGCCTCCACGAGAGGCTTCTACGCAGACAGGATTCAAACCTTTTTCTAATCGTTCAACACAAAAAGTACACTTTTCTACAACACCTTTTGTCCTGTTGGGAAATTCAGTACTAACCTGTTCTATAAACGGCCGTGGATCAACAAAGTTAAAGCTTCTAGCTCCAAAAGGGCAGCCTGCCATACAGAATCGACAACCAACACAACGATGATAATCCATAGCCACAATTCCATCAGGGCGTTTAAACGTTGCCTTGGTTGGGCACACCCTGACACAAGCCGGTTCCTCACAATGGTTGCATAAAACGGGGAAATTCATGGTTTTGATTTCTTCACTTAAATATCTGTTTTCCATTTCGGCAAAAGTATGCTCAAAATCTTCTTTCCAGATCCATTTTACTTCATGATTGGCATCGCCTATATCTGGTACATTGTGATACCTATGACATGCTTCGGCTACTCTCTGGAAGTCCTCTGCTTTTTGAAATTTGTTGACATCTATGACCATACCCCAGTGTTTCGCTTGCAGAGCATTACTATTCTTTTTCATTTCAGCAGCCTCAACACCGAAACTATCCAGTCCTTCAATAACAACTGCTCCACCAATGCCCGCTGCCGCAATTACTTTAAGAAAATCTCGTCTGTTCATTTTTCTAGACCAGCTCCTTTCGGCCCATTGTGGCAATCCCAACAATATGGCTTAACTTCCGCATACGTGTGACAAGAATCACAAAACTGGGCCTTATTGGAATGGCATTGGAAACAGTTATTCTCCAAGCTCATTTCATACTTTTTCCCAGAGCTGCTGACATAGACAGTTTGTCCTTCGCGGACTACCTGATCACGCCATTCATTTAGCATCCGCATGTGCTCAGTACGCATTAATTCAGTGGATTCTATACACTGTTTTTTGTCCATCTGATTAATAACTGGTGTATCCAAACTTAGTTTAGGCGGCTCATCGGCCTTGCCAATATTTAATAAAAAGGGAGAAGTAACCAACAATATAAAAATCGCAAGACCAGTAATTATCTTTTTACTGTTATACATCACTCATTACCCCTTTTTCAGGTAGTGGTTCAGTACGCAAGTCCAATGTTCGTTCTATTTCTCCATCCATCACTAAGGCATTAGCGAGAAGTTCATGGACGCCCATTACCTGCACTCCTGGAACCCAATAATCCATCAGTGATGGAAAAGATGCTCTGTCAAGAGCACATATATTGGCCAATACATTCACGCCATGATTCTCATGCACATATTTTACGGCATTTGCCCGCGGAAAACCTCCGCGCAGGCGCAGTTCCATGTTTTCACCGGCATTAAGTCCTGATCCGCTCCCACAGCACAAGGTCTTTTCACGAATCGTTTCCTCAGGCATTTCATGAAAATGATTACATACTTTATTAATGATATAGCGTGGTTCTTCCATTAGACCCATTCCTCTAGCCGTGTTGCAGGAATCATGATAGGTAACCTGCAGGTGATCATTCCTGCTTGGGTCTAGTTTCAGTTTGTTATGATAAATAAGATCAGCTGTAAACTCTGTAATATGAACCATTTTGGTTGATTTTGCATTGGTAAATTTGGTACCGGTTATTGGCGAAACAGGTACTTCCAGAAAATCAGCCGGACCGTTCCAGGTATCCATGTACTGGTTTACCAGCCGCCACATATGACCACATTCACCGCCCAGGATCCATTTGACACCCAGTCTTTTTGCTTCAGCATACATTTTCGCATTGAGTCGTTTAGCCATTTCATTTGAGCTGAAAAAACCGAAATTTCCACCCTCAGATGCATACGTGCTCATGGTGTAGTCTAATCCCAACTGTTCAAAAAGCATTAAATAACCCATACACGTATAGATGCCTGGATCACCAAAGAGATCACCAGATGGAGCTACAAACAGAATTTCCGCTCCTTTCCGGTTGAAAGATGGCTCAATTCGCTTTCCGGTTATTGTTTCAATATCGTCAAGCATAAACTCGATATTGCCCATAATCGTTTGCGGTTCCAACCCTACATGGTTTCCCTTCATATAACAATTTGCCACCGGTCCTGAAATCCAGTCTGTGTTCAGTCCCAATAAATTAAATAGTTCTCTGCCCATAATCGTGATTTCCGCCTGATCTATACCATAAGGACAAAACACTGAACATCTCCGGCATTCTGTACATTGATAGAAATAGTACCACAATTCTTTCAGAACATCTTCTGTAAGATCACGAGCACCAGCTAACCGGCCTAACATCTTACCTGAGGTTGTAAAATACCGTCTATAAACTGACCGCAAGAGTTCCCCCCGTAAAACTGGCATGTTTTTGGGATCTCCCGTTCCCATATAGAAATGGCATTTGTCCGCACAGGCTCCACAGCGCACGCATACATCCATAAAAAGTTTAAAAGAACGGTACTTGGAAAGACGCTCAGCCATTCCCTCAATAAAGATTTCTTGCCACCCATCCGGCAAATTCCAATCTTCATCAGTCGGAGACCAGTCACGGGCATGAGGGAAATTAACAGCTTCTAGGTTCTTTCCTTTAGCTCCATAGCAAAATGTTCCAGGTTTGAAGTCCACTGGAGTATCCATCCACTCTGTTGAAGGGATATCATATTTATACTGAAGCAATTCTTCTTTCTTCGGTAACTTTGCCATTATCTCTTCACTCCTTATCCAGTGGCAATCCGGCTTTTCGCATCTTCTCCCTGAACTCGTCTTCATATTCTGAATAATGATGTTTTTCAACTTCATAATTCCAGGGATTAATATGCCTTATGAACCGGCTGTTGTTAGCATGATTTCTTGTCGGACTCAGGAATATTCCACCGGCATGCATTAATTTACTCCAGGGAAAATAAGCAACCAGACTACTTACAAGAAATACATGAATATAAAAGATAGAGCCTATTTCAGTAGATACGATTGGCCTGAAAGTAACTAAACCCATGGTTAGTTCCTTTACACCGACCACATTGACACCTAGAAAGTACCTCATCAAACAACCGGTTGTCGCAATTCCCAGGAGCAAGAATAAAGGATAGTAATCTGCAGCCAAGGAAATATATTTAATTTTCGGAATGATAACCCGTCTTAAAAAGAGGTAAGTTAAAGCCAACACAATTAACATATCAGTAATATATAACAGGGGAACACCGATTTGCAGGAAACTGTCCAATGCTTCCAATCCGTTTATCAGAACTGGAACCGGATTTAAAAAGAAGCGAAGATGTCTTATTATTATAATCAACATTGACCAGTGAAAAACGAGACTTCCAAACCAAAGCCACTTGGCAGAACCGAAAGCCAGTTTGTTCCCGATTTTTTCAGTTTTAGTGTTTCTAAACAAAGATCTAAAAAGAGTTACCTCTAATACCATTCGCCAGAAAACACCCCATGCAGTCGTGGGATTTTCTATTTTATCCTGCTTGATCCATGGCAAAGATTGCTGTTGTCCGCATGTTGTTGTAATACAAAATGGTACCGGCGACTTCCCCCATTTAACCACTCGTAAGATAAAGCCCGCTAAAAATACAGCGAATGCCGTATATGGCACGATAATCCCAAATAGAGTGGATAGATGTAAGACTTCAACCCCAACCCATGCCGTTATAACTAGAACTATTACCGCAAGCAGAGAAGACCAGATCTTCATCCCGCATCTCTCCCATACATCCTTTTAATTTCATTCATTCTTAATTCATAAATCTTAGCTCGACAGTCCGAATAAATATCGAAGGCAAGTAAGCCTATTTCATCAATGCGCTTATCTACATCCAATAACTCAACTGCCCAGTAGGTTGTTTCGTTTTCATCTTCTAACTGTTCCCTTATGATTTCTTTAAGGGCAAATATAAAGGTTAATGCTTCAGCCGGCTTGAAATCCTGAATCGCCTTAAGCCGACAAATTTCTTGAAGAGGAGTAAACAAATCCAGATTACTCTCTACCTTGATCAACCAGTCCAGCATTTCCTCAGTGCTCTTTTCAATTACGAAAGCAATTGGGTTTGAAAAACGGCCGGCCTGTTTTTGTCCTATTAACCCATCATGATTTGCATAAGAACGCATAGCGGCCAACTGCCACTTTGATAATATTGGCTGCCTGTTTTCATCTAAGGATTTATAAATTTCTAATTCCATTTGTACTTACTCCCCCAATTCGCAAGGGTAATCCCCGTTTGAGTTGGGAAGGGCGGATTAAACTGCTTAATCCGTCCTTCCCCATCCCTCACTTAAGGAGCTCCTACCTTGCCTTTAAGCGCCACAAACGTTGTTGTAATGTAAAGATATTCTACCAGGTCCTCTATAGCCAAATCCTTCACTGCATGGTCTACTTCAGACTTAATTTCACCGATAGCCTTGGCGATATCTTTGCTTTTGGCTTTTTCAACAGTATTCAGGTAAGCCAATACTTTTTCTTTAATTTCCGGGTTGGCTGGTCCTTTTTCCATAATCGTTCCTTCTCTCTATTATTTCCGTATTTTGGAAAAGGTCAAATTGTTTAAGTTTATCGTAATATTAATATTTGAAAGCTGCGGATGTCCGGAACGTATCGAGAGAGAAAATATAATCATCGATACATTTATCCGAAAAAGGTATATTTGTAAGGGTAAAGAATTTTTCCCAACCAATGCGTTCAATCCATTCACCCATACGTTCGCCGGTACGTGCATGCCTCAACCATACTTCCACAATATTACGTATGGCATCGGTTACTTCAGGCCAACGGGGCGGATTATTGGGCAAGAACGGTATTACCATGCGGGAGAAACTGGGCGCAGTGCGCGCATTGGATACCTTGCCACCCACCAGGATAGCAATACCATCATTTTTGGCATCCAAAATTTCCATACCCGGAGACATCGTGTAACAGTTTCCGCAATACATGCATTTTTCATCTTTGACGGCAACACTTTTGTTTTTTGGATCTGGACGAATAGCACCCGTTGGACAGCATGCAACCAGACTTGGAATCTCAGTACCTTTTTGAATTACTTCATGGTTTATTACTGGCGGTGTTCTATGCACACCCAAAATTGCAATATCACTGCAATGTACTGCACCACACATGTTTAGGCAGCAAGCCATAGCAATTTTCAATTTGTTGGGCAGATCATCTCGTCCGAAATATTCGAATAAATCGTCCATTACGGCCTTCACGATTCCTGAAGCATCCGTTGCAGGAGTGTGACAATGAACCCATCCCTGGGTATGCACAATGTTGCTGAGCGCTCTGCCTGTCCCACCAACCGGCAAGCCTTTTGCTTGACAAGCTTCGATCAAAGGTTCAACTTGGGATTCGTCCCCGGTCAAAAACTCGATATTATTCCGGCTGGTAAAACGTAAATAGCCTCCGCAATATTCATCTGCCAATGCGCAGATATCTCGAATGAAATCAATACTAACCAGGCGAGGGGAGCCTACTCGAATACTGAATAAATCTCCTGATTCCCCAACATGCTTCAGGACACCCGGTCTAACTTTTTCATGGTATCTCCATTTACCGTAATTCTCCTTAATTACCGGAGGAAGATTGTTTTTATAATCTGGGGGCCCAATGTCAATTCTAGCCATTTAAATCACCTCATGTATGTTTTATTCAACCTTTTCACTTTAATTGGCTTAAGTGTTGTATCCCTGATCTATTTAATAATCTCATCTTCTTGCCAGAATACATAGGGATTCGCACGCGGACGGAATACCATTTGCGGTACCGCTGGCAGCCCTACCCCCCGCAGAAATTCTCCCATCCCAACGCGGTAAATCAATTCTCCTAATCTCTCGCGAGTTTTGCCGTTTTCGTCCCAATACTCCCAAACGTTACGCATCAAATCCTTAAATTCAGTGTAAGGTGCTTCCATTTTCATGAAAGGAACAATAACCCAGGACATGAAAGCAGATCTAACAATAGTGGATTTTCCTCCCATCAGGATCGTCGCACCTTTTTCTTTGCCCGGTTGGACTGCTTTAGGCATGATATTGATACAGTGCATGCAACGAGAGCAATCTTCAGCAATAACAGTCAATTCGTTGGTTTTTGCATTAAACTCCAGGGCCCGTGTCGGGCATTTATCGCACACATCACGTTGGACATTCAATCCACCTTCGACATAGGCCTTGACCTCGTCCTGGTTGATAATGATCGTGTCGCGCCATGTTCCGATTACTGAACAGTCAGCACGTGCGATAGATGCAACGCAGTCATTGGCACAGCCGGACATTTTTATTTTAAATTTATAAGGCCACATGGGACGATGTAACTCATCCTGAAATTCATTCGTAATGTCATAACACATATCGAGTGTATCGTAACAAGCATGTTCACAACGACCCGGTCCGACGCAACAGCTCGGAGTACGCAAATCGGAACCCGAACCCCCTAAATCATAACCAGCATCACTATATTCATTAAAAGTCGGCTGTAATTCCGCTGTTGTTGTTCCGAGCAGAATAACGTCCCCGGTAGATCCATGAAAATTGGTCAGACCACTGCCGTGTTTTTCCCAAATGTCACATATTTCACGGAGTGAATCTGAAGTGTAAAACCAACCACTGGGTTGATTGATACGCATTGTATGGAACTCGTTTAGATTCGGATATTCCTCCCCTAAATCGGTATACCTGCCAATAACGCCGCCGCCGTATCCTTTAACGCCGACAATACCGCCATGCTTCCAATGCCCCTTCTTGTCCTCATAGGAACGTTCCATAAGGCCTAATAAATCATTGGCAGCCGGGCTTTTTACAGCAGCCCTTTTTATCTCCGTAACAAAACTCGGCCAGGGCCCTTTCTCCAACTCATCTAACTGTGGTGTTTTTTTATCTTCCGGCATAGTCAATCCTCCTGTTGATTGATTTTGTTAGCACTTACATCTCCGTAATCGAAACAGCCCCACTTGGGCAGACGGATATACAGGCTTCACAACCCATACATTCTGTTGCATCCCCGGAAACAACAGTCTTCTCACCATTAAAACTCAGTATACGAGCCGGGCAGCTCTCTGCACACATATCGCAGCCTGTGCATTTATCCTCATTAATAGAAACCATATACATATATCCTGCACCTCCTTTTCAACATTAAATAACGATTCAATTTTCTAATTGCCTGTGTAATTATTTTTGCGTGAATGGACTGTGTAAATCTTTTCACTTATCTTCGTTTAAATTAACATTGAACCGCGAGCCTGTAAAATATCAAAACCTTATAGCATTATCAAGAACCCTTATTGCAACCATACAGATATACCGCCCTCCAAATATACCGCGTCTTTCAGCCCCATGGACTGCAGATAACAAACGGCATCATAGCTGCGAATACCTAGTCCACAAATGACAATGACTGGCCGATCCACAGGAATTTCATGATATCGGTCCCGTAGCTCTCCTGCGGAAATAACTAATACTTCCTTTTCTTGGAGCGGCTTGACACGAACCTCGTCTGGCTCACGTATATCAAGAAAGCAAACGGGAACTCCGGCATTCTTCAACATCTCCAATGCCAATGGGGATAAACTACAGGCTAACCCTTGCCGTTTGTTCTCCAACGTATTGGCTGCATGGATAGCAACATCAATTGCTTCTGAGTAGGGCGGTGCATATCCCAGGTCCAGATTGGCAATATCTTTTAACGAGGCACCAAATTTTATCGCTGTACTTAATACATCCAGACGTTTTACCCCATCACCAAATCCGCAGACCTGAGCCCCCAGCAAGCGTCCAGATATTCTGTCCGCTATTAATTTAATGGTTACAGAACCATGCAAAGGATAATAATGGGGCGCATCATGCCCTGATACGATCCCTGTGATAATGTTATTACCCAGGATTACAGCCTCACGTTCTATTAAACCTGTTTTGCCTATGTTTAGATCAAATGCCTGCAGCACAGTAGTACCCATCACAGCCGTAAACTCTGTATCCAAGCCGGCAATATTGTCAGCTACGACTCTACCCTGTTTATTGGCCGTAGAGGCCAATGGGATATATACTTCCTGGTCGCTAATTATGTTGAATTGGGTAGCACAATCACCAGCAGCATAAATAGAAGGATCACTGGTACGCAGATGTGTATCTACTTTTATAGCGCCGGTAGTTCCTATCTCCAGTCCCGCCGCTTGAGCTAACTCAACCCGGGGGCGAACCCCTACAGCAACAACGATGACATCAGTTTTAATTTCACCCTTACTAGTTGTAACACTGCTGACATTCCCACTCTCATCGCAATTCACAGCTTTAACTTGACATCCCAACTGCAAATCGACTTTACGTCGCCTCATTTGGCCAGCGATTAACAGAGCCATATCACTGTCCAACAGCTTTGGTAACACCTGCTGCTGCGACTCACAGACAGTCACATTTAGACGGCGTCCGATTAAGGCATCGGCAACTTCCATGCCGATCACCCCTGCGCCAATAATTGTGATATGTTTTGCATTCGTGCTTCTCAGATATTCCTGCAGCCTGAGCGAATCCTCCGGCTTATGCACCGTGAAAACACCAGGTAGATTTAAACCCTGTATCGGCGGGATAACCGTTTCAGCCCCAGTTGTTAAGACTAAGTGATCATAGTCCAATTCGTATTGCTCTTGACTTGCCAACCGAATAACACTTACCTTTTTACGGGCTCTATCAATACCCACAGCCTTGGTACCAGTTAATACCTTTACATCCTTGCGGGTACGGAAAAAATCGATATCACGCGCAACACCATACGACGTAGCATACAGGCTATCGAATTCAGGAACCTGATTGCCCAGATAAAATGGCATCCCACATGATCCAAATGAGATAAACTCCCCTTGCTCGACAATGGTAATTTCAGCATCCGGCATCAGCCGACGAAGCCGGGCAGCTGTTTTAGGACCCGCTGCCATACCGCCGATAATCAAAACTTTCATTAAAATGAACCTCTTTCCTTACTAATGCTCGCAGCGATGAATCATTGCTAGTCAGATCTAAGATAAAACGTATCGTAGCTCTTTTCCATCCATGGCAACACTGCACTACCCCATGCCTGGGCTTCGCTCAGCGTTGTTTAAGAAAACTCGGCGTACGCCGAGCCTTTAGGCGACAGCGGTCGCTCCTTGCCATCCTTGGCACCGCGACACTAGTCCATCCTTGGACGTCGGCTGCCTGAGTTTTCTTACCTATCAAC